>NZ_JBEAAJ010000020.1:0-112121 GCF_040446465.1 Streptomyces sp. RG80
ACTCACCCTCTCGGGCTTTCCTCCGGGCTTTTCCCTTCGGTCTTGCGTTTCCGACTCTATCAGACCGTTTCCGGTTCCGATTTCCTCGGTGCTTTCCAGGTTCTCGCTTTCGCGTTTCCCTTTCCGGCGGTTCCGACTCTATCAGATCCTTTCGGGCCTGACTCCCAGTCAGCGGGGTTTGTCTTCCCGGCTGTTGGGCCGTTCCGACGTCTCAAACCTTAGCGGATCCTCTCGGCAGTTCCTAATCGAGCTGCCGAACCCAAATCGAATTGAATTCGGGCACGCCGAATTCAATCCCGTTGGGAGGTCGTGCTGATGGTTTGTGTGCCGCTGATGCGGCGGGAGGTGTTGTCGAAGAACCGTTACGGCTCTGCGGCAACCCGAAGAACTCTACGGACCGCCGAGGGGGCGTGTCAAGCACCCCTGTCAAGATCTTTTCGGGTGACGTGTCAGTCCAGGTCAGTGAGGCGGCCACCGGCGTCCGGCTGCGCGTGCTCCACGCGACGCAGAAGACGGGTGAGGACGTCGCCGAGGCTGGTCCGCTCCTCGGCGGAGAGGTCCTGGAGGAGGTCCTCCTCGAAGACGCTGGCGAGGCGCATGGCCTCCAGCCACTTCTCGCGACCCTCGTCAGTTAGCTCCACGATGACCCGGACGCGGTTGCTCTCGTCCCGCTCCCGGAAGACCAGTCCCTCCGCGACCATCCGGTCGATGCGGTGCGTCATCGCGGCCGGCGTCAGGCCAAGGCGCTTGGCGATGTCGCTGGGGCCCATCCGATAGGGGGCGCCGGAGAGCACGAGGGCCTTGAGGACCTCCCACTCCGCGTTGCTGATGCCGAGGGCGGAGGTCTGACGGCCGTAGGCGACGTTCATACGGCGGTTCAGTCGGGACAGCGCCGAGACGATCTTCTCGACCTGGGGATCGAGGTCCTGGAACTCGCGCTGGTAGGCGGCGATCTGCTCGTCGAGCGTGGGCTCGGGGATGCCAGGAGTCTCGGCCATGACGGCAGTATCCCACGTCACTTTGCCTCTAAGTCCTTCATTCTGTACTCTTTAGCTTCGAACTTTAGCTTTGAAGTCTTCACTCCTAACTAGTGAGAGAGGTGAACGTGACCAGGCAGATGGGCGCAGCGATGCGCCGGATCCACGTGGGTAACGCACTCAGCGCGTTCGGGCTCGGCTTCACCGTCCCCTACCTGTACGTCTATGTGGCGCAGGTACGGGGACTGGGAGCCATGACGGCGGGGCTCGTCCTCGCCGTCTTCGCCGTGGCCGCGCTGATCGTGCTGCCGTTCGCCGGTCGAGCGATCGTGCGGCGGGGCCCGCTTCCGGTGTTGCTCGTCGCCCTGGTCACCGCCGCGATCGGTGCGCTGAGCCTGGGGCTCGCGAGCAATGCGCCCACCGTGCTGCTGTCGGCGGCCGCGCTCGGCGCCGGGCAGGCAGTGATGCAGCCGGCGCTCGCCACGATGATCGTGGACTGCTCCACGTCCGAGACCCGCTCGCGTGCCTTCGCGATGCAGTTCTTCCTGCAGAACCTCGGGCTGGGCGTCGGCGGTCTCATCGGTGGTCACCTCGTCGACACGACGAAGGTCTCCTCTTTCACCGTCCTCTTCGCGATCGAGGCGGCGATGTTCCTGCTGCTGGCCGTCGTGATGGTGACCGTACGGATGCCGCACTCCCCGCAGGTCGGGGATGCGCCGGCCGGTTCGACGAAGGGCAGCTGGAAGCAGCTGCTGGGCAACCGGGCCATGGTGCAGCTGTCCGTCTTGGGCTTCGTACTGTTCTTCGCCTGCTACGGCCAGTTCGAGTCGGGTCTGGCCGCGTACGGGGTCGAGGCCGCCGGGATCTCCACCTCCGCGCTGGGGACGGCGCTGGCCGCCAACACCGCGATGATCGTCGTGGCGCAGTTCGCCGTACTGAGGTTCGTGGAGCGGCGCCGGCGGTCCAGGGTCATCGCGGCGGTCGGTGTCATCTGGGCGTTCGCCTGGGTCGTCGCCGGTTACGCGGGCCTCGGCCACGGCAGCCAGGAGATGGCCACGGCCGCCTTCGTCTCCACGTACGCCCTCTTCGGGCTCGGTGAGGCGATGCTGTCGCCGACCGTCGCCCCGCTGGTCGCCGACCTGGCACCGAGCGGGATGGCCGGTCAGTACAACTCGGCGTTCGCCCTGGTGAAGCAGCTCGCCCTGGCCGTGGGTCCGGCGGTGGGCGGCCCGATGGGCGCCGCGCTGCACGGGCCGTACATCGTGACGTTCTTCCTGTTCTCGATCGGCATCACGTTCCTGGCCCTGAGGCTCGGACGGCAGCTCACCGCCGTACAGGACCACCCGTGGCGCGCGAGGAGCCGAGTGGTGGCGAAGGGTGGAGTACCGGTGGAGTCCGTCGCCGCGTAAACGGGGCACCCCTTTGGGGGCGCGGGGAACTGCGCGATCAGCTACGTCGGACCCGCAGTCGCCCACGTGCCCCAGGCCCCTACCCCTTGGGCAGCACGAACTCGCACCAGACGGCCTTCCCGCCCCCGGGTGTCCGACGCGACCCCCAGTTGGAAGCGATGGTCGCCACGATGGCGATGCCGCGGCCGGACTCGTCTCCGGGTTCGGCGCGGCGGCGGCGCGGCAGGTGGTCGTCTCCGTCCGTGACCTCGATGATCAGCCGTCGGTCCGTCCGGCGCAGCCGCAGCCGCATCGGTGGTGTCCCGTGCTGCAACGAGTTCGCGACCAGCTCGCTCGCCGCCAGCACGCCGAGGTCGTGCAGCTCCGCCGGGAACCGCCAGCTGGTGAGCACGCCGGAGGCGAACGCACGCGCGCGTGGGGCCGCCTCGATGCCGCCGAGGAGCTCCAGCGCGGCGTTGCGGAAGAGGTCGCTGTCCGGGCCGGTGCGGGCGGGGTGCTGGAGGACGAGGACCGCCACGTCGTCGTCGTGGTCGGCGGTGACGCCGGCCGAGCGGACCAGTCGGTCGCAGACGACCTGGGGTGTGCCGGTCGCGCCGGACAATGCCCGCTGAAGCGCCTCGATGCCCTCGTCCAGGTCCTCGTTACGGCGTTCCACCAGGCCGTCCGTGTAGAGGACGGCCGTGGAGCCGGGGGTGAGGGGGATGGAACCCGAGGTGTGCATCCAGCCGCCGGTGCCCAGGGGTGGGCCGGTCGGTTCGTCGGCTCGGAGCACCGTGCCGCTCTCGTCGCGGACCAGGATCGGGAGGTGGCCGGCGGAGGCGTACACCAGCTTGCCCTCGTTGGGGTCGTGGATGGCGTACACGCAGGTGGCGATCTGGTTGGCGTCGATCTCGGTGGCGAGGCCGTCGAGGAGCTGGAGCACCTCGTGCGGGGGGAGGTCGAGGCGGGCGTACGCCCTGACCGCCGTACGCAGTTGGCCCATGACCGCTGCCGCGCGGACGCCTCGGCCCATGACGTCGCCGATGACGAGGGCGGTGCGGCCGCCGCCGAGGGTGATGACGTCGTACCAGTCGCCGCCGACCGCGGCCTCGGTGCCGCCGGGCTGGTACGTGGCGGCGATGCGGAGGTCGTCGGGTTCCTCCAGGACCTGGGGGAGGAGGGAGCGCTGGAGGGTGACCGCGGTTTCGCGCTGGCGGCGTTCGCTGGCTCTCAGGCGTTCGGCGGCCTCGGCGTGGTCGGTCACGTCCGTCGCGAAGACGAGGACTCCGCCGGTGTCGCCTTCCGTCACCGGGGTGCAGGTGAAGGTGTAGGAGCGGCCGTCGGGGGCCTTGCGGGACTTGACCGTGCGGGGCTTGCCGCTGCGCAGGACCTGGTCGAGGAGCGGGAGGAGGCCGATCTCGTCGAGTTCGGGGAGGGCCTCGCGGGCGGGTGCGCCGGGGTCGCGCAGGCCGAAGGCCGTCACATAGGCGTCGTTGACGTAGGCGAGGCGGTGGTCGGGGCCGTGGACGAGGGCGACGAGGGCCGGCACGCGGTCGAGTACCTCGCGTACGGGGAGTTCGTCGACGGCGGGCACGGGCGGCGCTTCGTCGGTGAGCTGTTCGGCGCGGGCCGCGGGTACGGAGCCCTCCCCGAGTCGGTCGGGGGTGACCTCGTGGTCGGTCCGCGCTGCTGCGCGGCGCTGTGTTCCGGGGAGCCGGGCGCTCCAGCGCGTGAAGTTCACGAATCCTTGCCTCGTGTCGTCGTCTTCGGCCGGCTCCGGACCCGGCCTGGGTCCTCGCGGGTGCGGAGGGCGGGCGTCCACCCGTCCTTGGGTCGGGGATCAGTGTGGCAGTGTGACCGACCGGGTCGACATCCGTCAGACGCCTACCTTGCCGGTGGAGTTCCTCGGTCCGGTCAGGACGACCCCTTCGGGTCGTTCGAGGGGTCCTGAGGAGGCTTTCCACCGGCCGCGAGTTCGAACTCCGCTCGGGGGTGTTCGAGGGAACCCAACGAGACGATCTCCCTCTTGAAGAGCCCGGACAGGGTCCATTCGGCCAGGACGCGGGCCTTGCGGTTGAAGGTGGGCACCCTGCTGAGGTGGTAGGCGCGGTGCATGAACCAGGCAGGGTAGCCCTTCAGCTTGCGTCCGTAGACGTGGGCGACGCCTTTGTGGAGGCCGAGGGAGGCGACCGAGCCGACGTATTTGTGGGAGTACGTCTCCAGGTCCTCGCCGCGTAGCGCGTGCGCGATGTTGTCGCCGAGGAGCTTGGCCTGGCGTACCGCGTGCTGGGCGTTGGGGGCGGTTTCCCTGCCGGGTTCCTGGGCCGTGACGTCGGGTACCGCGGCGGCGTCTCCGGCCGCCCACGCGTGCGTGGTGCCCTCGACGGTCAGCTGAGGGGTGCATTTCAGCCGACCTCGGTCCGTGAGCGGGAGGTCGCTGGCGGCGAGGATCGGGTGGGGTTTGACGCCGGCGGTCCACACGACCGTACGGGTCGGGAAGCGGGCGCCGTCGCTGAGGACGGCGACGCGGTCGGCGCAGGATTCGAGGCGGGTGTCCAGGCGTACGTCGATGTTGCGGCGGCGCAGTTCGGTGACGGTGTAGCGGCCCAGTTCGGCGCCGACCTCGGGGAGGATGTGGTCGGAGGCCTCCACGAGGATCCACTTCATGTCCTCGGGCTGGACGTTGTGGTAGTAGCGGGTGGTGTAGCGGGCCATGTCCTCGAGTTCGCCGAGCGCCTCGACGCCCGCGTAGCCGCCCCCGACGAACACGAACGTCAGGGCCGCGTCGCGGATCGCGGGGTCGCGGGTGGAGGAGGCGATGTCCATCTGTTCGATGACGTGGTTGCGCAGTCCGATGGCCTCCTCGACGGTCTTGAAGCCGATGGCGTGGTCGGCGAGGCCGGGGATGGGGAGCGTGCGTGAGACCGAGCCGGGGGCGAGGACCAGTTCGTCGTAGGTGAGGCGCTGCGCGCCGGTGCCCTCTTCCTCGGTGGCGAGGGTGGTCAGGGTCGCGGTGCGTTTGGCGTGGTCGATGGCGGTGACCTCGCCGACGATGACATGGCAGGCGTCGAGGACGCGGCGCAGCGGGACGACCACGTGGCGGGGGGAGATGGAGCCGGCGGCCGCTTCGGGAAGGAACGGCTGGTAGGTCATGTACGGGTCGGGGGTGACGACCGTGATCTCCACGTCGCCGCGCCTCAGTTCCTGTTTCAGCCTCCGTTGGAGGCGCAGGGCCGTGTACATCCCGACGTAGCCGCCACCGACAACGAGAATGCGCGCGCGTTCCTTCACCACCCCATGACGCACCCGGCGCTTGAGTTTGTCCACAGCCCCGACAATTTGTGTGACCGCGCGTTTTGCGTGCGCCGGGTTGGCCGAATCGACGGCGTGCGGGGAAGATTTGCAGGTCAACGGGTGTGCGCCGGGGGTCTTGAGGGGGTGCAATCGGGACGTATACGACCCGTACTCCGATCGGGGGGCGCTCCGTGCGGAACCTGCCCCTTCTGAATTGACCCCCTCTCAACTATGTTCGTGTGTCGACGGGGTGTAGGGGGATGCACTCATCGGGTTCGCGACGGGCGGCCCGTGTCGCGGGTTCGTTCCCCATGTGCGCTCCGGCTTTCAGTGGCGGGGAGAGTCTCCGGGGGGAGACGTCATTACCGGGGGAACGCTTATGCATGTTCAGGACTCTCATTGGTCTTCCGCGTCTGCCATCGCACCCGGTGGCGGGGCGATGAGCGCGGCGGCGGGGAACGGGCGCGACGGTTCGCGTTCGACGCCGCTGCGTGTGGACGCACAGCGCAATCTGGAGCACGTACTGCGTGCGGCGCGCGAGGTCTTCGGCGAGCTGGGGTACGGCGCGCCGATGGAGGACGTGGCGCGGCGCGCGCGGGTCGGTGTGGGCACGGTGTACCGGCGCTTCCCGAGCAAGGACGTCCTGGTGCGGCGGATAGCCGAGGAGGAGACCTCCCGGCTGACCGACCAGGCGCGGGCGGCGCTCGGCCAGGAGGACGAGCCGTGGTCGGCGCTGTCGCGCTTCCTGCGGACGTCGGTGGCCTCGGGTGCCGGGCGGCTGCTGCCGCCGCAGGTGCTGCGGGTCGGGGTGGCCGACGAGGCCGACGGTGCGGGGTTCGACGAGGCGCGAGTGCCGCAGCAGCGGTCGCAGCCGGGCTCGGGTGAGCTGCGGCTGGTGTCGGAGGACCCGGGGAACGGGGTCGAGGACGACTCGGGTGCGGCGGCGCTGCTCGACGTGGTGGGCCGGCTCGTGGAGCGGGCGCGCGCGGCGGGTGAGCTGCGGGCCGATGTGTCGGTGTCGGACGTCCTGCTGGTGATCGCGACGGCGGCGCCCTCGCTGCCGGACGCGGCGCAGCAGGCGGCGGCCTCGGCGCGGTTGCTGGACATCCTGCTGGAGGGCCTGCGGTCGCGTCCCTCGTAAAGGCCGCTTGACGCGGTGCCTCGATCAGGTGACGACGGGGTGTGGGTGCTGCGCCGCCCGCGCCTCGTTCGCATGCCCGGCTTTTCCGGCACGTCCCCAACTCCTGCTCAAGACACGTCGGTTGAGCCTTCCCCGGACGGGTGACGGCTAGTACTGCGGTGCGGCGAATCCCCACGGACGAGTGGATGCGCCGCACTGACGGGTCCTGACCAAAAGCCAATATGGCACGCTGACCCGGTGTTCGTGACTGGTTGGGCAGGCGGCGGGGGCTTTCCGCGATGAGCGTTGACGGGCGGGACGAGTCACAGGGTGACGGCGACCCGGAGGCCGGTGGCCTGGCGTCGCCCCAGGTGCCCAGCCAGGGGGGCCGGGCGGGCCGTCGGCCGGTCGGCGGCGACCCGGCCGAGGGCGGCGTCCCGACCCAGCGCGACCGGCGCGAGGACAGCGTCCTGCCCCCACCGATCGAGCTGCCGCCCGGCGACGCCGACCTGATCGGCCGGATGCGCTCCGGCGACGACACCGCCTACGAGGAGCTCTACCGCCGCCACGCGGACGCCGTGCGCCGCTACGCCCGCACCTGCTGCCGTGACGCCCACACCGCGGACGACCTCACCGCCGAGGTGTTCGCCCGCATGCTCCAGGCGGTACGCGGCGGCTCCGGCCCCGAGCACGCCGTACGCGCGTATCTCCTGACGACCGTCCGACGCGTGGCCGCGAACTGGACGAAGTCGGCGAAACGGGAGCAACTGGTCGACGACTTCGCGGTGTTCGCCGCGCAGTCCGCGCGGATGACCGAGGTGTCCGACGACGACACACTGGACCTCGGCGCCGACGTGCGCGCGATGCACGAGGCCGAGCAGTCCATGGCCATGCAGGCCTTCCGGTCACTGCCCGAGCGCTGGCAGGCCGTGCTGTGGCACACCGAGGTCGAGGACGAGTCGCCGAGCGAGGTCGCCACGCTCTTCGGGCTCGACGCCAACGGCACGCGCGTGCTCGCCAGCCGCGCCCGCGAGGGCCTCAAGCAGGCCTATCTCCAGGCCCACGTCAGCGCCAGCCTCGCCGACGACGAGGAGTGCGCCCGCTACGCCGACCAGCTCGGCACCTACGCCCGCGGCCGACTGCGCACCCGTGCCGAACGGGGCCTGCGCAAGCATCTGGAGGAGTGCGCCAAGTGCCGGCTCGCGGCCGCCCAGATCTCGGAGGTCGCGAGCAGCATCCCGGCCGTGGTGCCGGTCGCGGTCATCGGCTGGTTCGGTGCCGCCGGGTACGCCAAGGTCGCGGCGCTCATCGCCGGCGGCACGGGCGCGGGGGCGGCGGGTGTCGCGGGCGCTGCCGGCGCGGGCGGTGGTGCAGCGGCCTCGGAGGGCGTGGGCATGCCGGTGAAAATCGGTCTCGCGGCCGGTGCGATGGTCGCGGCGGGTGTCGTGGTGGCGCTCGCGCTGGCCAACAACGACAAGCCGGTGGACAACAAGCCGGAGGCGCACCCGCCCGCCACCACGCCCGTGGTGAAGCCGGCCGAGAACTCTCCCAAGCCCCCGAAGAAGGAGCCCGCCGCCGCGCCCCCGGTCATCGCCCCCACCCCGACCCCGACGCCCACCCCCACGCCGACGCCGAAACCCAAGCCGACCCCCACGCCCACCCCTACTCCGACGCCGGCCCCGAAGCCGAAGCCCAAGCCGACCCCCACGCCCGCGCCCACCCCGCCTCCCCCGCCCGCGCCGGCCGTCTACCAGTGGAGCGAGCTGGTCTACGACGTCAACGGCGACGGCACCGAGCCCGAGATGCGGATCGGCGAGAGCAGCTGGGTGTGGCAGCGGTACGGCGTCTCGGTCGGCGGCACGCGTTACGAGCACGGCGTCACCGTTCACGGCCGCTCCTCCGTCACCATCGACCTCAACCGCGAGTGCACCGCCTACGACGCGCTGGTCGGCGTGGACGACATGGCGCTGGGGCTCGGCAAGATGTACTTCTCCGTCTACGCGGACGGGGTCCGGCTGTGGAAGTCCGGGCTGGTCGAGGGCGGGGACGCGGCGGTGCCGGTGCATGTGAACCTCGCCGGGCGCGAGACCGTACGGCTGGTGGTGGAGCCGCACAGCCCCTACGACGACCTCATGCTCGCGGACTGGGCGGAGTCGAAGTTCAGGTGTTCGTAGCGGAGTAGGCGCGCTGGGCCTCGGCGAGTTCGCCGAGAACGTCGTCCGGGGTGAGGGCCGAGCCCTGGGCGTACTCCGCCGTGTGCCGTTCGGTGCCGAGGGCCGCGCGGGTCTCGGCCTCGGCCCGTTCGACGTCGGCGAACCCCGCGCGGGGGCGCGGGTGGCCGCCGCGCCAGCGGTCACCGGCGGCGAGCAGGCGGGCGGCGCGTGGATGGTCGCCGAGCCGGGCCGCCAGGACCGCCGTACCGTCGGCCAGTTCCGCCTTGAGCGCGTCGGAGCAGCGCGTCTCGATCGCCGTGCGCAGGGCCTCCGTCAGCTTGGGCAGGGCGGTCCCGGGGCCGGTCACAGCCGCCGACACCATGGCGTCGACCGCCAGCAGCAGCACCCTGAACTGCGGTGGCGGTGTGGCCTGTCCAATGGCCTCGCGGGCCCCTTCGTACAGGTCGCGCGCGTACTCCACGTCCTTCTCGTCCAGCGCGATCTGGGCGCGCTGGAGCAGCACGAACGCCCGGGAGTCCGCCACGGCGTACCGGTCGGCGGTGGCGCTCGCCTCGTCCAGCGTGGCCAGGGCCACCGTACGGTCGCCCGCGCGGTAGGCGATCTCGGCGAGCCGGGCGAGGAGGAACGGCTTCTCGGTGTGGGCACCCACCTCGTGGGCGAGCCGCAGAGCCTCCTCGTACTCCCCCTTGGCCTCGTCGAAGCGGCCGCGCGCCATGGCCGCCTCGCCCGCGGCGCTGCACACCTGGGCCCGCAGCCAGCGGTCGCCGACCCGTCGGCTCAGTACCCGCAGTTCCGCCAGGTCGCCGTCGATGCCGGGCATACCGCCCGGGGAGTCGACCACCAGGTGCGCGCGGAACATCAGCAGGATGCCGACCTCCCAGTCGCCGCCGTGGGCACGGCAGTTGGCGACCGCCCGCTCCAAAACCGGCCGGGCGTCGTCCACCGGGCCCGGGGGCAGGAAGACCGTCACCGGCCAGGCCAGACCCGGCAGCCGGGCCGCCTGTGGTCCGCCGGCGCCGAAGTGGCCCCGGATCCGGTCGACATACCGGCGCATCCGCTCGTCCCGGCCGTCCAGCGGCGGCTCGACCTCGGCCATGAGGAAGAGATGCAGCATCCTCAGGTCCATCCGCAGGGCGTGCAACGGATGGCTGCTCTCACCCTCGGGTTCGGCGAGGAAGGTGTCGACGGGGTCCATGGACGTCATCAGGGAGCACCGCGCGTCCCACTCCGCCGGGAGAGCGCCCCCGGCCGCGTCCAGGGCCGCTCCCAGCCGCAGCACCTGGTCGGTCCAGTCCGCGCCCTCCCTGCGGTAGTTCCGCAGCCACCAGAACCAGGTCATGGCGACGGCCAGGGCGCCGGCCTCCCCCTCCGCACCGGCCTCGACCGCGCGGTGGAGGGCAGCGCGGATGTTGTCCAGCTCCGTCTCCAGGCGGGAGATCCACGGGAGTTGACCGGCGGAGCGCAGTTCGGGCTCGGCCTCCTCGGCCAGGGCGCGCGCCCAGGCACGGTGGCGGACCTCGGCGGTGACGCGCGCGTGGGGGGCCTCTTCGGCGCGTTCGACGGCGTACTCGTGGATCGTCTCCAGCATGCGGTAGCGCATGGAGTCGCCGCCGGACCGCTCGCACGGGGCGGCGACGATCAGGGACTTGTCGACGAGCGCCCCGATCAGCTCGGCGGCGGGACCGGTGCACACGGCCTCCGCGGCGGCGAGGTCCCAGCCGCCCGCGAACACGGCCACCTCGATCAGCACCGTCCGCTCCCGCTCGTCGAGCAGGTCCCAGGACCAGTCGACGACCGCGCGCAGGGTCTGCTGGCGGGGCAGGACCGTGCGGCTGCCGGAGGTGAGCAGGCGGAAGCGGTCGTCGAGGCGGTCGGCGATCTGGCGCGGGGTGAGCAGGCGCAGCCGCGCCGCCGCCAGTTCGATGGCGAGCGGCAGTCCGTCGAGGCGGCGGCAGATCTCGGTGACGGCCTCGGTGTCGCGGAGGACGACGTCCGCGTCGGGGCGGACCGCCGTCGCGCGCTCGGTGAAGAGCCGGTGCGCCTGGTCGGGGAGGAGGGGCTCGACCGGGCGCACGGTCTCGCCGGGGACGCCCAGGGGTTCACGGCTGGTGGCGAGGATCGTGAGGCCCGGGGAGCGGGTGAGGAGGGTTTCGGCGAGGTGGGCCGCCGCTTCGATGACATGTTCGCAGTTGTCAAGGATCAGGAGTTGGCTGCGCGCGGCGCAGTACTCGACGAGCAGGGCGAGCGGGTCGTCCTGCCGGTCCGTCAGCTCGGTGGTGATCAGCTTGGTCTCCCGCAGACCGAGCGCGCTGACCACCGCCCCTGGCACCGCCTCCGGCCGGTCGAGCGGCGCCAGCTCGACGAGCCACGCCTCCGGCCGCCCGGCGGCGGCCTCCTCGGCGAGACGGGTCTTCCCCGAGCCGCCCGGTCCGGTGAGGGTGACCAGGCGGGCCCTGTGCAATTCGGAACGGATGGCGTCGAGCTCGGGTTCCCGCCCCACGAAAGAGGTAAGGCGCGGACGGAGGTTGCCGGGGCGCGGGGTGCGGGGGTGTGGGTGTGCGGGGTTTGGGTGGGGCGGCGTGGAGGGCGGGGCGGGCGTCGGTGTGGGGGGCGGGGTGGGTGCCGGGGCGGGCGTCGGGGCCGGCGTCGGGCTGAGCAGTTCGGCGTGCAGGGACTGGAGTTGCGGGCCCGGGTCCGTGCCGAGGCCGTCCGACAGAGTGCGGCGGGCCGACTCGTACGCGGCGAGTGCGTCGGCGTTGCGGCCGGTGTCGCGCAGGGCGCGGATGAGGAGGGCGTGCAGCGGTTCGTCGTACGGGCGGGCCGCGGTCAGTTCCGTCAGCTCCGGTACGACGTCCTGGGCGCGGCCGAGTCGCAGCGCGGCCTCGGCTCGGGTGCGGGTCGCCTCCAGGCGTCGGGACTCGAGGCGGGTCGCGGGGGTGCGGTCGGGGAGGTCGGCGAGGGCGGGGCCGCGCCACAGGGCGAGGGCCTCGTCCAGGGTGTGGGCGGCGGTGCGGGGGTCGCCTCGGTGGAGGGCTTCGGTGCCCTCGTGGGTGAGGCGTTCGAAGACGAAGAGGTCCACGTCGTCGCGGGTCGCGGTGAGGCGGTAGCCGCCGGCTGTGGAGGTGATCGCCTCCTTGCCGAGGGTGCGGCGGAGGCGGCCGACGAGGGCCTGGAGGGCGGCCGGGGCGTCCTGGGGCGGGGCGCCGTCCCAGACGTCGTCGATCAGGGTGTGGGGGGCGGTGACGGTCCCTGGGCGGAGGGCCAGGGCGGTGAGCAGGGCTCGGAGGCGGGGGCCGGTGAGGGGTATGGGGGTGCCCTGGTCGTCCTCCGCCTGGGTGATGCCCAGGATTCTGTACCGCACCGGGTCATTGTCGCCGGGGTGGCTGGGGGGGGTGCGGGTTTTGGGGGCGTGGCGTGTGTGGGGGCGGGGTGAGGGGCGGTGCGGGGGTGAGGGCGGTGGGTGGGTGCGGGGTGGGCGGGAGCGGGGTGGGCGGGTGCGGCGTCGTGGGGGTGCGCGACGGGTTTTTCTCGCCCCCGCCGCCCCTACCCGTTCCCATCCACCAGGGGCTGCCGCCCCTTCGACCCCGCCCTCCAGGGGGCTCCGCCCCCTGGACCCCCGACGGCCCTGAAAGGGCCTTGTCCTCAAACGCCGGACAGGCTGCAAAACACGACACGGTCCGGCGTCGAAAGGCGCAGCCCCTCCCGGGTGGGTGGGGGATCGGGACGGCAAGACCTCGTCCTCAAACGCCGGACGGGCTGAGATTGCCTGGGCCGGCCTATAGATGCGCAGCCCCCTCCTGGGTGGGTGGGGGATCGGGACGGCAAGGCCCCGGCCTCAAACGCCGGACGGGCTGAGAAACACAAACACGACACGGTCCGGCGTTGGAAAATGAAGTGCGGCCCCCTACCCCCTCCGCGCCCCCGCCCCCAGCGCCCCCCTCTGCGGCGTGATCCCCGCCGGTACCGCACGCGCGCGGGCCGGGGTGCCGGTCCAGCAGGTGCCTCGGCGGGAGAGGAGGCGGCGGAGCCAGAGTTCTAGGGAGACGAGGTCGGCGAGGCCGTCCAGGGGGAGGGGTTCGCCTTCCGCGGCCGCGCGGAGGGCCTTGCGGACCACTCGGGCCTCCACCAGGCCCGCCTCCGCGAGGAGGGGCGTGCCGAAGAGGGACATCAGGGAGTCCGCGGCCACGCGCAGGCCCGTGCGGGCGGCCACCGCGGCCGAGGCGTGGGAGGGGGCGCCCCAGCCCGGGGGGAGGTCGGCGACGCCCGCGCCCTGCAGGACCGTGCGGAGGATCGCCGCCCTGGCGCCCGGCTGGACCCGGAGCGCCTCCGGGAGGGCCCGGCAGGCCCGGACGACCTGGTTGTCGAGGAACGGGGCGTGCAGGCGCTGGAAGCGGACCTCGGCGGCCTGTTCCAGGATGCGCACGTCCGCGGCGGTCCTCGCCAGGGCCGCCCGCGCGCGGTAGTCGCCGGGGCGTTGGCCCGGACCGACCGAGGAGCGGCTCGTCGCGCCCTGGAGGCGAACCGATACTTCAGCCAGCGCCTCGCCGGTCAGCCAGCGCGCCGCGGGGCCGGGTCTGGCCCAGGCGAGGGCGGCCAGCGAAGCGCCCACGGCACCGCCCGGCTCGTCGAAGCGGCGGTCCATGAGCCGGTCGGCGAGGACTTCCAGGCCGGTCCGGTAGGGCGTGCGGGCGAGGCGGCGTGCCGCTCCGTACACGCGCGCGGGGACCATCACCGAGCCGTCCGCCTTCGCCAGCGCGGCGACCGGACGGACCAGGTGGCGGCGCTTGCGGTCCATCAGGAGGTCGGCCAGGCGGGCCGGGTGCGCGTCCAGGACCTGGCGGGCGCCGTATCCCGTGAAGTGGTCCGCGCTGCCCGCCGCCAGGCGCGCCCGGTGCCGGGCGGCCGTCACCAGGGAGGGGCCCGGCTCGTCCGTCAGCGGGCCGTCCAGATCGGCGTACGGCAGTGTCTCCTCGCCGCCGGCCACCACCACGTGGTGCAGGCGCGGGTTGGCCGCGAGCGATCCCGCCCGTTCCACCTCGGCCTCCCGGCCGCGGACGGCCAGGTCGTTGAAGGTGACCGCCAGCAGCCGCTCGCCGGCGCCCGTGCCGTGCCCGAGGACCGTGCCCGGCATCCCCGGCAGGCCCGCCGCCAGCAGCGCGAGGGTGCCCGACGCGGGGCCGCCCGACAGATCCGCCCCGATCCCCGGAACCGGCGTCCCGCGCGCGGCACGCCGTTCGGCGGGACCCATGCCCGGGACCGGCCCCGGGTCGATGTCCGCGCCGGGAACGTGCCGGGGCGCCGACAGACGCGCGCGTACCGCTTCCACCAGCGCGTCCCGTACGGCGTCCACCGCGCTGTCCGGGTCGGCCGAGGGCGCCGCCACCGCGAGGGAGGCGACCGCCTCGTACCCGGCGATCTCGCGTGCTCCGTTGCGCAGGATCAGCGCGTGCCCCGGCGGAATGCGGCGCACGCCGTCGTACGGGGTGGAGTCGTGGAGCGCGGCCGGGACGTCGGGGGCCGCCAGGAGGGCCGCCAGGTGTCCGAAGTCGAGGTTGGCCTCGATGAGGTCGGCCAGCGGGAGGGCGGCGGTGGCGTAGGCCGTGCCGCCGGCCCAGGGGGTGTAGAACACCGGGCGGGCGCCCGCGAGATCGCCGCAGACGGTGATGCGGCGGCCCACCTGGACGACGGCCGTGTAGCTGCCGGGCCAGGCCGTCAGATGCCGAAGGGCGCCTCCGCGCGCGGCGAAGAGGCCGACTCTCAGTTGTTCGTCCGTCGCCCCGCAGGTGCCCAGGACGGCGATCCGGTTCTGCGCGTCGGCCTTGACCACCCGTACCTCGTCGGGACGCCAGTCACCGACCGCCCACAGCGGATCGGGGTCTCCCCAAAGGAGTTGGGAACCCACCGGGTGCACGGTCTCGCCGTCGCCGCCGGTCGCCCCCGCGGAGCCGATCTCGGCTGCTCCCGCTGCGGTGCTGCTCCACCCCACCAACCACCGCATCGACGCCTCCACAGGCTGTGGACCACCAGTGCACCGCACGAACGGTTCACCATGCTGCCATGAAGGAGGCGCACCGGAGAGGCGGTGGAGCCGCTTGTGCTCCGGGGAATGCGCCGTCGCGCGCGTGTCCGGGGCGAGACGGTACGGAAGCGAACGCCCGTACAGGGCAGGGGGCCTGCGACGCGAATGCGCCCCCGATACGCTCCCCCAGAACGCCCTTCGCGCCGTCAATTTCCATGGTGGGAGCGGTAATTGCCCAGGAGATGCGGGGTCGGTTTTCGGCCAAGTTGGCGGAGCGGGGACAGGCTCGCGCACGCTCCGTACAGGCTCTGCGCACCGCATCGGCAACGCGCAGTCCGGGGAACGGAGTTCGCCCCCCGGACCGTTCCGCCACCCGCGGGGATGTAGGTGGCGGAATCCCCCAGCCCACTGGATCCAGTACAGCGGGCCGACCCACGCACGATCCATGGAACCGCTCCCCCGATGGCCGGAGAAGAGCGCACACACAGGCGCACGGCCACACAGCGGGAGCACGACGCAACGGTACGTATGGGAGCCCGTACGTGCGTACGGACCACAATCCCGCCATCCGGAACAATGCCTCTTAACGCTTGGGATGCGGCGAACTACGCTGGGTTTACGAATGCCGCGTGGTTATGCCAGCGCGGCAGCCGTCTGTGTCGAGGGGTGGCGCATGTCCAGGGAGCAACGCGGGCCGAACGAAAAACTCGGCGCCGTTCTCGCCCTCGCGGGAATCAGCAACGCAGGACTCGCGCGTCGCGTCAACGATCTTGGCGCTCAACGCGGGTTGACTCTTCGCTACGACAAGACGTCGGTGGCGCGCTGGGTGTCGAAGGGCATGGTGCCGCAGGGCGCCGCGCCGCACCTCATCGCGGCCGCCATCGGCCAGAAGCTCGGCCGCCCGGTACCGCTCCACGAGATCGGTCTGGCGGACGCGGATCCCGCACCCGAAGTGGGCCTCGCCTTCCCCAGGGACGTCGGTCAGGCCGTCCGCTCGGCGACCGAGCTGTACCGGCTGGACCTCGCCGGGCGCCGCGCCGGCACCGGCGGCATCTGGCAGTCGCTCGCCGGGTCGTTCGCAGTGAGCGCATACGCAACGCCCGCCTCACGGTGGCTGATAACCCCGGCCGACAGCTCGGTCGCGCGTGAGGTGAACTCCGCGGAGGGTTCCGGCGGACCGCTCAAAGTCGGCCACAGCGATGTGCAGAAGCTGCGGGAGGCCGCCGAGGACGCCAGGCGCTGGGACTCCAAGTACGGAGGCGGCGACTGGCGTTCGTCCATGGTGCCGGAGTGCTTACGGGTGGAGGCGGCTCCGCTGCTGCTCGGCTCGTACTCCGATGAGGTGGGCCGGGCCCTGTTCGGCGCCTCCGCCGAGCTGACGCGTCTCGCGGGCTGGATGGCCTTCGACACCGGTCAGCAGGAGGCCGCGCAGAGGTACTACATCCAGGCGTTGCGACTGGCCCGCGCGGCCGCCGACGTACCCCTCGGTGGGTACGTGCTGGCGTCGATGTCCTTGCAGGCGACCTACCGAGGCTTCGGCGACGAGGGTGTCGACCTCGCCCAGGCCGCGCTGGAGCGCAACCGTGGTCTGGCCACGGCCCGCACGATGAGCTTCTTCCGGCTCGTCGAGGCACGCGCGCACGCCCGCGCGGGTGACGCGCAGGCGGCCGGGGCTGCGCTGAAGGCGGCCGAGGGATGGCTGGAGCGGTCCCGGGACGGGGACCAGGATCCGTCGTGGCTGGGCTTCTACTCCTACGACCGTTTCGCCGCGGACGCCGCCGAGTGCTACCGGGACCTCAAGGCGCCGCGCCAGGTGCGCAGGTTCACCGAGCAGGCGCTGTCGAAGCCGACGGAGGAGTTCGTACGCTCGCACGGGCTGCGGCTGGTCGTGTCGGCGGTGGCGGAGCTGGAGTCGGGCAACCTCGATGCCGCGTGCGAGCAGGGCGTACGGGCGGTGGAGGTCGCGGGGCGCATTTCGTCGGCCCGCACCACCGAGTACGTGAAGGACCTTCTCCATCGGCTGGAGCCGTACGGCGACGAGCCGCGCGTGGTCGAGCTACGGGAGCGCGCACGGCCCCTGCTGATGGCCCCGGCCTAGGGTCTGTCGTTTGGATCAGGTCGGCCGTGAGAAACAGCACTTCGGGGCTGACCCGAGCGGGGTCTGGTGCGGGCAGCTGCAAGGCGGAGGAGGCTGTGACATCAGCCGCTGCCGCGGCGGGCGACGCGGAGCGTCGGCGACCGACGACAACGCGGCTGGGGGTGCCCCCTCTGGGGGAGTGCGTGCCAGACCCCGCGAGGCCGAGCTGATCCGAACGACAGGCCCTGGGCGTGGGCACCTCCTCCCGTTCCCCGCGTTTGAAGGCATTGTCAGTGGCGCAGTGCACTATCTAGAGCGGGAGGTGGTGCAGGTGCGGCCGGAGATCGCTTATGACTGCGACGTGCTCGTGGTCGGGGGCGGGATCGTCGGGTTGTCGACGGCGTATGCGATCACGCGTGCCGTTCCGGGGACGCGGGTGACCGTGCTGGAGAAGGAGGCGGGGCCCGCCCGGCATCAGACCGGGCGGAACAGCGGGGTGATCCACAGCGGGATCTACTACCGGCCGGGGTCGCTGAAGGCCCGGTACGCGGTCAAGGGCGCCGCCGAGATGGTGAAGTTCTGCGCCGAGTACGGGATCGCGCACGCCGTGACCGGGAAGCTGATCGTCGCCACCGAGCGCTCCGAGCTGCCGCGACTGCACGGGCTCGTGCAGCGAGGCCGGGAGAACGGAATTCCGGTGCGCGAGATGGGCCCCGCCCAGATCACGGAGTACGAGCCGGAGGTGCGCGGTCTCGCGGCCATACACGTGGGCACGACCGGCATCTGCGACTTCGTGGGGGTCGCCCGGCAGCTGGCGGAGGCGTCGGGGGCGGAGATCCGGTACGGCGCCCGGGTCGAGCGCGTCGACCGGCGGCCGGACCTCGGCGTCGCCGTCCGGACGACCGCGGGAGACGTCGTCCGGGCCCGGGTGCTGGTGAACTGTGCCGGGCTGCACTGTGACGAGGTGGCACGGCTGACCGGGGACGACCCCGGGATGCGGATCGTGCCGTTCCGGGGCGAGTACTTCACGCTCGCGCGGCCCGAGCTGGTGAAGGGGCTGGTGTATCCGGTGCCCGATCCGGCGTTCCCGTTCCTCGGGGTGCATCTCACGCGCGGGATCGACGGAAGCGTGCACATCGGACCCAACGCGGTGCCGGCGCTGGCCCGCGAGGGGTACGGGTGGGGTGTCGTACGGCCGCGGGAGCTCGGGGCGACGCTGGCCTGGCCGGGGTCGTGGCGGATAGCGCGGCGGCACTGGCGGTACGGGGCCGGTGAGCTGCGGCGGTCGGTGTCCAAGGGCGCCTTCACGGACGCGGTGCGCAGGCTGCTGCCGGCCGTGCGGGAGGACGATCTGGTGCCGTCGGCGGCCGGGGTGCGGGCGCAGGCGGTGCTGCGGGACGGGACGCTGGTCGACGACTTCCTGATCAAGGAGGGTCCGCGGACCGTGCATGTGCTGAACGCGCCTTCTCCGGCGGCGACGGCCTCGCTGCCGATCGGGCGCGAGGTGGCTCGGCGGGCGCTGGCGGTGCTGGAGGCGGGGTGACCGGGTGTGGGGCCGGGGTTTGAGGGCCGGGGTGTGGGGGTGCGGCTCGTTGGGGCCTCGTCCGCAAACTCCCCCAGAGGGGGCCCCGGACGGCCCCGGACGGGCCGAAGGGCGCCCATCGCCCCGTAAAATCGACCCCACTGTGTCTGACTCCCACAACGCCCCCGACGCGTCCCAGCCCTCCCACACCCCCGGTGTGTCCGTTCGGCACACCCGGGACAAGGGGGAGCCGCGGTTCCCCGACGGGCCGAAAGCCGATCCCGCCGGGTCGCACTTCGAGCGGCGGATCCGGAGTTTCCAGCCGCGTCGGAGCCGGGTGACGGCGGGGCAGGCGGACGCGTTGCAGCGGCTGTGGCCCAAGTGGGGGCTGGACATCGACGGGCAGCGGGTGCTCGACCCCGCCGAGCTGTTCGGGAACGACAACCCCGTCGTGCTGGAGATCGGGTTCGGCATGGGCGAGGCCACCGTGCGGATGGCGGCCTCCGACCCGGGGACCAACATCCTCGCCGTCGACGTCCACACCCCCGGTCAGGGCAACCTGCTCAACCTCGCCGACCAGAGCGGGCTCACCAACGTCCGCGTCGGCAACGGCGACGCCATCATCCTGCTGCGCGAGATGCTCGCCCCGGACTCGCTCGACGGGCTGCGCGTCTACTTCCCCGACCCCTGGCCCAAGAAGCGGCACCACAAGCGGCGGCTGATCCAGCCGGAGTTCCTGACGCTCGCGGCGACCCGGCTGAAGCCGGGGGCGATCGTGCACTGCGCGACCGACTGGGAACCGTACGCCGAACAGATGCTCGAGGTGCTCACGGCGCACCCGGACTTCGAGAACACCCAGGCCGACGGCGGTTTCGCGCCGCGTCCGGACTACCGGCCGCTGACCCGTTTCGAGGGCCAGGGACTGGACAAGGGACATGTCGTGAACGACCTGTTGTTCCGGCGCGTACAGCGGGAAGAACCCCACAACGACCAACCCCCCACCGGCGCCTGAGACCACCTCGCCCCGCTGCGGGCGGCGCCCCTGACTCGTTAGGGTCGATGCCGTGGCCACCTTTCCCCCGTACCCGACGCACCACCCCACCGGTCCACCCGGCGGCGGTGCGCTCCGGCACGCGCACTGGTGGCAGCGCAAGTGGGTTCGATATGGCGCGCTGATCACGCTGCTCGCGCTCTCCGGGCTGGTCATCCTCGCCCTGGTGCGCGAACAGACCGGCACCCAGGGTTTCCTGGTCGGGCTCGGGCTCGGCATCCTGCCCGTACCGCTGCTGATAGCCGCCTTCCGCTGGCTCGACCGGGTCGAGCCGGGCCCCTGGCGCAATCTGCTGTTCGCGTTCTCCTGGGGCGCCTGCGCGGCGGCGCTGATAGCGATCGTCGCCAACAGCTTCGCGACCCGGTGGATAGCGACGGCGACCGCGGATCCGTCCAGCGCCGACACCCTCGGCGCGACCGTCATAGCGCCGATCGTCGAGGAGACCGCCAAGGCGACGGCCGTCCTGCTCGTCTTCCTGTTCCGCAGACGGGACTTCACCGGGATCGTGGACGGTGTGGTGATAGCCGGCGTCACAGCCACCGGCTTCGCCTTCACCGAGAACATCCTCTACCTCGGCACCGCCTTCGGCACCGACCAGCTCACCGGCGACTCCGGCATCGCCTCGGTCACCGCGGCCACGTTCTTCGTCCGCGTCATCATGTCGCCGTTCGCGCATCCGCTGTTCACCGTGCTCACCGGCATCGGCTTCGGCATCGCCGCGCTGTCGCCGGACCGCCATCACATACGGCGCGTGCTGCTCCCGCTCTCCGGCCTGCTGCTCGCGATGGGCATGCACGCCGTCTGGAACGGCTCCTCGACCTTCGGCGAGTACGGCTTCTTCGCCGTGTACGCGGCCTTCATGGTCCCCGCGTTCGGCCTGCTGACCTGGCTCGTCATCTGGACCCGGCAGCGCGAACTGCGGACCGTCCGCGAGGAGCTCCCCGCCTACGCCGTCGCCGGCTGGCTCACCCCCGCCGAACCCTTCGCCCTCGGCTCGATGCGGGCCCGCCGGATCGCCCGCCAGTACGCCCGCACCCACGCCGGCAAGCCGGCCGCCCGCGCGGTGGCGCAGTACGAGGCGTACGCGACGTCCCTGGCCTTCCTACGGCACCGGGGGCGCCGCGGCCGGGCCAACGCCGACTTCGTCGTACGGGAGCGGGAGCTGCTGCACGAACTGTGGGTACGCCGGGAGGCGGCGCGCCCCGCCCTGGACCACGCGGCCCGCGTGACGGCACCGCCGGTGCCGGTGCTGATCCCGCCGACGCACTGGCCGATGCACGGGTACCCGGCGGTGCAGTACCCCGGCTACAACCCGTACCGCACCTGAGCGCTGCGCTGGACGTGCGGTGGACAGGTCGTCGTTCGTCTACGGCACCGTCGTGGCCGGTCGCACCCACGCGGCGGCAGCCCCGAAGTGACACGGCCCCGCGCCTCTTCTGGGCGCTGCCGAACCGCAGTGGACTTCCCCCGGCCCGCTCAGGGCCCGCAAAGGCGCGCCTCGGGACCCCTGTTCTAGGCCGACGCCTCCGTCAGTCGTGTCACCTCGTCGTCCGTCAGGCGCACCTCCGCGACCTTCACCAGCGCCGGCAGCTGCTCCACCGTCCGCGCGGACGCTATCGGCGCCGCCACGGTCGGCTGGGCCGCCAGCCACGCGAGGGCGACCGTGGCGACCGGCACCCGGTGTGCCTCGGCGATGTCGTCGAGGGCGGCGAGGACCGCGCGACCGCGTTCGGTCTGGAGGTGCTTGCCGGCGCCGGCGGCGGCCCGGGCGCCCTCCACCACCTCGCCGTCGCGGTACTTGCCGGTGAGGAACCCGGAGGCCAGCGCGAAGTACGGCACCGCGGCCAGGCCGGTCCGCTCGGCCAGGTCCTGGAGCTCACCCTCGTACGTCTCGCGCGAGACCAGGTTGTAGTGCGGCTGGAGCGCCACGTACCGGGCCAGTCCCTCGCGCTCGGAGAAGGCGAGGGAGGCCTCCAGGCGCTCGGCGGAGATGTTGGAGGCGGCGATGTGCCGGACCTTGCCCGCCTTCACCAGCTCGTCGAGCGCGCCGATGATCTCCTCGACCGGCACCTCGGGCTTGTCGAAGTGGGTGTAGTAGAGGTCGATGTGGTCGGTGTCGAGGCGGCGCAGGGAGGCGTCCGCCGCCGCCTTGATGTTCGCGGCCGTCAGGCCGGGGAAGTCGGGGTGCTGGCTGACCTTCGTGGCGATCACGACGTCGTCGCGGTTGCCCCGCGCCTTCACCCACCTGCCGATGATGGTCTCGGACTCGCCGCCGGCGTTGCCCTCGACCCAGGCCGAGTAGGAGTCGGCGGTGTCGACGAAGTTGCCGCCCGCGGCCGCGTAGGCGTCGAGGACGGCGAAGGACTGCGCCTCGTCGGCGGTCCAGCCGAAGACGTTGCCGCCGAGGGAGAGCGGGAAGACCTCGAGGTCGGACGTGCCCAGCTTGCGAAGAGAAGTCATGTACGGGGCCAACGCCCGCACGGAGGGCGCTCTTCCGGAACGGCCGCAAAGTTCTTGTAAACGCGGGAAGTGCCGGAAACGCAAAACCGGCGGCCCTGACGTCGGGGGGTGTGCGTCAGGGCCGCCGGTGGATCAAGAAACCTCAGGGCGTGAGCCCCTTGCTCCGCAGCCACGCCATCGGGTCGATCCCGCTGGACGAGCCGTCGGGGTGGACCTCCAGGTGCAGGTGCGCGCCCGTGACGTTGCCGGTCGCGCCCACGCGCCCGATCACATCGCCGGTGCCGACCTTCTGACCCACGCTCACGCTGATCGACGACTGGTGGGCGAACCACAGCTCCGTGCCGTCGTCGAGGGTGAGGACGGTCTTGTAGCCGTACGAGCCGTCCCAGCCCGCCTGCGTGATGGTGCCGCTGTGGACCGCCTTGATGAGCGTGCCCGTGGGAGCGGCGAAGTCGAGACCCGTGTGGTAGCCGGAGGACCACAGGGAGCCGGCCTGCATGAACGTGGAGGTGATCGTGTACGAGGAGGTCGGCAGCGTGTACTGCTTGGCCAGCTCGGCGAGGCGCTTGGCCTCGGCGGCCTTCTCGGCCTCCGCCTCCGCCTTCTTCTTCGCCTCGGCGGCGTCGTCCGCGGCCTTCTTCAGCGCGGCGGCCTCGGCCTTCGCGGCCTCGTCGGCGACGGCGGTCTGGGTGGCGAGCCGCGCCTTGCTGTCGACCTGGGTCTGCTGGCTCTCGGCCTGCGCCATGATCCGGTTGCGCAGCGACTCACCGGCGCCCGAGGTGCCGCTCTCGACGGTCTCCGTAGCAGTGGAGACGGTGGCGAGGCTGCTCAGCGGGGTGGTGGAGCCCTGGGGGGCCTCGTCGTCACCGCCGAAGACACCGCCCACGGAGGGCATGTCGGGCATCGAGATGGAGACCGGCGGCTTGCCGGTGTTGGCGCTGGCCATGCCGGCCCCGCCGACGGCGGCTATGACACCGACGCCCAGAACAGTGGAGCTGCGGGCGAAGCCACCGTTGCGCTGCTTGGCGACCCGGTGCTTGCCGCGTGCCGGTCGGACGGAGTCCTCGGTGGGATTCCAGACCTCCTGCGGGCCCTCGTCGTGGTGGTAGCTGCCGTAGCCGAAGGCATCGGTGCTGCGCTGGCTCGGCACGTACGGGGCCTCGGGGGCAGGCCGGTTTGACGCCACGTGGGCGTGCTCCTTTCCTTCCTTCTCGCCTACCGGGTTAGCTGACGGGTTCGGAGCAGGAAGGTCTCCTACGCGCGTATAACGACCGTGCTGCCACGGCGGCATTGGCGCGATTCACCCCAGGGTTGATGGTTCCCCGGCTCCCTTGCGGGATTAAGCGCGTGAGCACGGAGCCGTCTCTTGTGACGGCTGGGACGACCGCGCTGCGTTATCGAACGTTAATAGACCCGGGGTGTGGATTCCAAGCTGTTCCGCTTGATCATTAACCTTTCTCGCCTGGACGTACGGGTCCATGAGCGGTGAAAAACGGGCGAGTTGACCCCGCCACAGCGACCCCACAGGTATTGACGGTATGTCAGTTGTTATGCGGAGGGCGGTCGCCCGATCACCCCACGTGACAATGTCACGGTCGGCGTACGGCGAGCAGCGCCATGTCGTCCGTCATGCCGCCCCCGGTGTGCCGCCGTACCTCCGCGGCGAGCGCGGACAGCAGTCCCCCCGGATCACGGAAGGCGCGTCCCGCGAGCCGCGCCGCCGGGTCGTAGAACTCCCCGTGCCGGTCCCGTGCCTCGGAGAGCCCGTCGGTGTACAGCAGCAGCGTGGCCCCGCCCGGGAAGCCGGCCTCCTCGGCACGGTCGGGCCAGTTCCCCAACTCCCCCATGCCGAGCGGCAGCGCGGCCTCGGCGGCGGGCAACGACCGCACGGTGCCGTCGGGACACAGCAGCAGCGGCGGCGGATGGCCCCGGTTGACGATCCGTACGACCCCGTCGCCGTGCGGCAGTTCGGCGAGTACGACGGTGGTGAACCCCTCGATGGCGTCCGGCCCCTCGCGCCGCGTGCCCTCCCGCGCCAGCGCCCGCTCCAGCCGCCCCGCGACCGCCTCCAGGCTCGCCTCCTGCTCGGCGGCCTCCCGGAACGCCCCGATGACGACGGCGACGGCGGCCACCGCGCCCATGCCCTTGCCGCGCACGTCCCCCACCACAAGGCGCACCCCGTGCGGGCTGTCCTGCACGGCGTACAGGTCCCCGCCGATGAAGGCGTCCTGCTGCGCCGCCTCGTAGCGCACCGCGATGTCGAAGCCGCCGATCCGGTCGTCGGGCTCGGGCAGCACCGCGCGCTGGGCGGCCTCGGCGATCACGCGCTGGGAGGCGAGCCGCTGGTCGCCGCGGCGCACGACCCGGTTGAGGAGGGCGGCCAGCACGGCGACGGTGGCCACGGTGAGCACCTCGGTGAGGGCATCGGCGTCCACCTGGAGGCCGAACCGCAAGTGGACGGCGAAGGCGGCGGCCAGCGCCACGGCCCCGGTGACCACGGTGCCGGCCAGCGGATAGAGGGGAGCGGCGACCAGCGGGGCGGCGGTGAAGAAGGGGATCGCGGTGAACGCGCGCGGGGTCAGGACGTCGTAGACGATCCCGCCGACGATCAGTACGACGGGCAGCACTCGCAGAAGGGCGGAGATGCGTCGCCCCTCCTCCGCCTTCCGATCCACCTCTCCAGGCTTCCCGGACCCGGGCGGGGCGGCGAGCGGTGTGGCCCGACCGGGGGAAACACTCAGGGCCGGAGTCCAGTGACTGGACTCCGGCCCTGAGCCGTGAGTAGCGGGGACAGGATTTGAACCTGCGACCTCTGGGTTATGAGCCCAGCGAGCTACCGAGCTGCTCCACCCCGCGTCGGTGAAACCAGCATACGCCATCCGCGGGACGCTCAGCACCACGGTTTATGCGCGGCGCCGCTGACCTGCTCTTTCAGCCGGCGGGGTTGTCCGCGTGGGTGAGGGTCTCCCAGGAGACGAAGAGGTTGTCGGTGCCGGCGGGGCGGGTCTCCTCGGCGAGCCGGTGGGCGGCCGGGACGGAGATGTCGAGCCGGCCCTCCAGGTGGTTGAGGGCGACCTCCAGGTCCGGTCCCATGTTCCGCTGCACCTTGCCGCCGCACAGCCATCCGGGCGCGGGCTCGCCGGCCTGGTACCGGGAGTGGAACGTGAGCGCCGCCTCCAGCCGGTCCTTCACCTCGCCGTACAGGTCGACGCCCTGGTGCCAGGCGGTCTCGGCGATGTGGGCGGTCGCGGCGATGGAGTAGCCGACGTGCTTGAAGTTGCGGCAGGTCTCCTGGGAGACGCCGTCCTTGTACGTCTTCTGCCCGAACCAGTACGTCGTCAGCTTGGCCGGTGTGTTCACACCCGAACCGGCCGGGGTGAGCGGCACCCGGCCGTCCTTCTCCAGGTAGAAGTAGGCGGGCACACGCTCCCGGAACCGCTGGACGGCGTGGTCGAAGGCCTTGTGGTCGTCGAGGAAGACGGCGATGCCGATGGCCGCGTCGGTCATGACGAGGTCCCAGTTGCCGTTGTAGTCGGGGACCTTGCGGGTGACGGTCGGCAGATACGCGCTGCGCAGCATGGTCTCGAACCGCGCGACCCGGTCCTTCGGCCACCCCGCTCCCGCGCTGTGCCGCACGATCTCCGCGGCCCGCGCCCAGGTCGCCCCGGCCCACCCGGTCTGGAGCCCGGCGTCCTCCTCGGTGTGCTTCCGCATCCTCGCCGACCAGGCGTCCATGATCTCCCGCGCCTTGACGGCATGCCGCTGCTTGCCGGTGACCCGGAAGAGCAGCGCCTGCGTATAGGCGGCGATGGCGTCCTCACGCTCCTGGACACACCCGTGCGCGGGCCGCTCGGCATGGTCCCCACCGGGACAGTCCACGCTCGCGTACGGCTCCGCCCGGTACTTGTACGCCCCGTACTTGCTGTCCCGCATGTCGAGGTAGGCCTTCAGCCACGGCTGCTTCCCCGCGGTGACGTTCTTCCGTACGACGTCCAACTGACCGTCGCTGACGAGCACTCCGGGGTGCGTGAACGCCGCGTCCGGGGGCAGGGCGCGAGCCATGGTGCGGGTGCCCTCGTCGCTGCCCGCGCAGGCGGTGGCGAGCAGCGGGGCGACCAGCAGCACGGCGACGGCACGCATTCGAACTGACCTCATGCAGGCAGCGTCACCCTCCGGGGGGCGCCGCGCAGGAGATGTTGGGCTGATCGGTCGGTCGCCCGGCCCCGGTCGGGCCTTCCGTGAGGCTGCCGCACGCCGTCGGCTCCCCGTCCGGGTGACTCGCGGCGCCGCTGGATTCGGCGCCCGACCGGGAGACCAGTGGCACGGCGTCGGTACGGGGCTTCAGCGCCGGAGGTGTCCGCTGGGCCCTGGATGCCGGCCGCACCCCCGACGACACCACGGCCGCCCTGACAGCCGGCTCCGCCACAGCCTGCGGACCCCGCCTTCGCGAACCGCCCGGGCCGGCCCGCAGAAGGAGGCCAGCCGAGATCGAGCACGGCCGAGCGGTCGGCCGCCGGCACCCGGGCGGGCCCTTTCGAGGGAGCCCCCAGGGTTCCCCCCTTCCGGCCGCGTGTCGGTCAGGGCAGCAGGTGACGGTTGGGTGCCTTGGCCTGGTGCTCGAACTCGGTGAGCAGGACCACCTCGACGCCCTTGGCCGTGAGCAGCCCGTTGCCGTCGGCGGACGTCACGAAGGTGTCGGGCTCCTGCCAGGCCGTCACCACGCGGCGTACCCCGGCGTCGAGGATGAGCCGGGCGCAGGGGGCGGGGCGGGAGGCTCTGCGGGCGCAGGGTTCCAGGCTGCTGTAGACGGTCGCCGAGGCCAGTCGGGGGTCGTCCGCGGGGATCTTGGCGAGGGCCGCCTCCTCGGCGTGCACCGCCTCGTCGCCGCCCTCCCGGGAGTGGCCGCGCGCGAGTTCGGTGCCGTCGGCGGCGACGACCACCGCGCCGACGCTGAAGGCGGTGCTCGAGGGCGGGCACAGGGCGGCCAGTTCGCAGGCGAGGCGGAGCCAGTGGCGGTCGGCGGCGGGGCCGCCGGGTGCGGTGGGCTCGTAGCGCATGAGGACGACGTCCTCGATCCGCCGGGACTCGACCAGGCGCAGGCGTCCGCCCTGGTAGGCGCCGGGGCCGAAGAGGCGGGGGGCGACGGCGTCGCCGACGAAGAGGGGGGCCAGCACCAGTTGGAGCTCGTCGGCCAGGCCCTGCTGGAGGAGCTGGGTGTGGATCTTGCCGCCGCCCTCGACCATGAGGCGCTCCACACCCCGGGCGGACAGGTCCGTCAGCAGCCGGGACCAGTCCAGGTCGGCGCCGAGGGAGACCACGTCGGCGGCGAGACCCGCCTCGCGGGCCCGCTCCGCGCCCTTCTCCGTCGTATAGACGACCTTGTCGCCGCCCGTGTGCCAGAACTGCGCGCCGGGGTCCAGGTCGCCCGAGCCGCTGACGGTGACCTTGAGGGGGTACTCCGGCTTGCCCGCCGCCACCCGGGCCGCGCGCCGCTCGGCGGAGTTGACCAGCAGGCGCGGGTTGTCGGCGCGGATGGTGCCGGCGCCGATCAGGATCGCGTCGACCGAGGCGCGGACCTCGTCGACGCGGTCGAAGTCCGCGGGGCTGGACAGCAGCAGGCGGTCGGGGCCGGTGTCGTCGAGGTAGCCGTCGAGGGAGACGGCGGCGGAGAGGAGGACGTACGGGTGCGGCATCGGAGCGGTCCCTCTCACTGTGACGTGCGGCTCTTGGTTCAAGTTTGAAACAAACCTACACTGGCGGCATGACGACTCGCTGGCTCACGCCCAAGGAGCAACGCGCCTGGCGCGCGTACATCGCCGCGTCGCACCTCCTGGAGGACGCGATCGACCGGCAGCTCCAGCAGGACGCCGGCATGCCGCACCTGTACTACTCCATTCTGTCCACCCTCTCCGAGGCGCCGGAGCGGAAGCTGCGGATGACCGATCTCGCCGAGGGGCTGAAGATCACCCGGCCGCGGCTCACGTACGCCGTGACCCGGCTGGAGAAGGACGGGCTGGTCGGGCGGGAGAGCTGTCGCTGGGACAAGCGCGGCAGCATCGCCGTACTGACCGACGCGGGCCTGGCAGAGGTGGAGCGGACGGCGCCGGGACATGTCGAGACGGTGCGCTCCGCCCTCTTCGACCGACTCACCCCGGAGCAGGTGGGGCAGCTGGAGGAGATCTCCAGGGCGATCGCGGACGGGCTCCAGGAGGACACGGGGGACGAGGTTCCGTGGCGGCGACGGTCGTCCCCGTCCTGTTCGTGACGAGCGCCATAACCCTGTTGCTTCAAATTTAAAGCATGGGGTAGGGTCTCGATCCGTAGACATGCTTCAAATCTGAAGCAGAACCGTGCCTACGGACCCTAGGGACCGGAGTACCCGCATGACCGACTTCCCCGCCGCGACCCAGCGCTCCCGTGTCCGCGTGCCGCTTCGCTTCGGAGACGGCTACAGCGTCGACACCGAGCTCGTCACCTTCCACGGCCTGACCGACGGCCAGGAGCACCTCGCCGTCGTCCTCGGCGACCCGGCTCCCGGCACCGTCCCCCTGGTGCGCCTGCACTCCGAGTGCCTGACCGGCGACGTCTTCGGCTCGGCCCGCTGCGACTGCGGCCCGCAGCTGCGCGAGGCGGTCGAGCGGATAGCCGAGCGCGGCGGCGTCCTGCTGTACCTGCGCCAGGAGGGCCGCGGCATCGGCCTCTACAACAAGCTCGACGCCTACGCCCTCCAGGACCAGGGCCTCGACACCTACGCCGCGAACACCGCGCTGGGCCTGCCCGAGGACGACCGCGACTACACGGCCGCGGCCCAGATGCTGAACGCCCTCGGGATCGGCGAGCTGGACCTGCTCTCCAACAACCCCGACAAGGCGGGCCAGTTGCGCGACCTCGGCATCGACGTCCGCGACCGGGTCCCCACGGGCGTGTTCACCACCGCCCACAACGTCCGCTACCTGCGCGCCAAGGTCCTCCAGACCCAGCACACACTGCCGCTGGCCGAGCTGACGGAGACCATCGCCGGCTAGTCACCTGGGCGTGTGCGCCAGATAGGCGAGCACCGCCAGCACCCGGCGGTGGCCGCTGTCGCTCGGCGGCAGGCCCAGCTTCAGGAAGACGTTGCCGATGTGTTTGTGGACGGCGCGCTCGGTGACGACGAGGGTCTTGGCGATGGTCGCGTTGTCGTGGCCCTCGGCCATCAGCTCGAGCGTCTCCCGTTCACGCGGGGTGAGCGAGTCCAGCGGGGTGTCCTTGCGGCGGGTCAGCAGCTCGGTGACGACCTCGGGGTCCAGGGCCGTACCGCCGGCCGCGACCCGCTCCAGGGCGTCCAGGAACTCGTCGACCCGGCCCACCCGGTCCTTGAGCAGATAACCGACCCCGCTGCTGCCGCCGCCCAGCAACTCGGCGGCGTACGACTCCTCGACGTACTGCGAGAGCACCAGCACCGGCAGCCCCGGGATCTCCTTCCGGGCCTCCAGCGCGGCCCTGAGCCCCTCGTCGCGGAAGCCGGGCGGCATCCGTACGTCGAGGACGGCGACGTCCGGCCGCTGCTCGCGCAGGGCGGGCAGGATCTCGGGCCCGGTGCCGACGACGGCCACGACCTCGTGCCCGGAGGACGTCAGGAGCAGCACCAGCCCCTCTCTGAGCAGGGCGTTGTCCTCGGCGATCACCACACGCACGGCAGCTCCACTTCGATCACGGTCGGCCCCCCGACAGGGCTGGACACCTCCACGGTCCCGTCGAGCGCGGCGACCCGGCGCCGCATGCCGAGCAGCCCGGAACCGGAGCCCTCCTCGGCACCGCCCCGCCCCTCGACGTCACCGACCCGCACGCGCAGTCCGCGCCGCGTCCTGGTCAGCGCGACCTCGGCCCGGGGCGAACCACTGTATTTCGCGGCGTTGGTGAGGGCTTCGGCGACCACGAAGTACGCGGCGGCCTCCACGGCGGCGGGCGCCCGCACCTCCTCCCCCATCCCCGCGTCGTCGACGACGACCTGGAGCCCACTGCTCGCGGCCAGGGCCCGCACCGCGCCCACGAGCCCCCGGTCGGTGAGGATCGGCGGGTGGATGCCGCGTACGACGTTGCGCAGCTCGGTCAGCGCCTGCTCGGCCTGGTCCTGCGCCTCGTCCAGCAGTCTGCGGGCGGTCTCCGGGTCCCGCTCGTAGGCTCGCTTGGCGAGCCCGATCCGCATGGACAGCGCGACCAGGTTGGCCTGGGCGCCGTCGTGCAAGTCCCGCTCGATACGGCGCAGTTCGGCCCCGTGGGCGGCGATCGCGTCGGCGCGGGTGGCGGCCAGCTCCGCCACCCGGCGCGCGAGCTGTGCCTTCGGGGACGGCTTGAGCAGGGCGGTCGACCAGTCGGCCTCCAGGTCCGCGATCCGCACGATCAGCGGCAGGACCAGGGGCTTCTGCCGCAGCAGCCCGGCCCACACCCCGTCGACGACGAGCCCGACCGGCCACAGCGGCAGGGCGAGGACGACGAGAGCGCCGTAGAGGTAGTACGCCACCATCCACCGGAAGTCGGTCAGCGTGCCGGGGTCCCCGACCGCCGTCCGGAACCGCTCCCGGACCGTCCCGGTGAGCGGCTGGTACGCCTCCGGGATCCGGACCCCCGTCCAGGCGGCCGTCAGCTGCCGTTTGGCCCCGGCGATCCGCCGTATCAACAGCACCGTCTCGGGCAGCAGCCAGGCACCGACCACCGCGAGCGTACCGACGGCGGTGATCAGCAGGACGGTGACGAAGATGTACATCCCGAACGCCATCACCGCGGCCAGCAGGAGGTGCCCGGTGGCCCTCGCGGCCCGCCGCACGGTCTTCCACATGGGGGAAGGCTAGATGACCGGAATGCCGGAACACGGTGGAGCAGGCTCCCCTTCGAGGGTGTAGCCCGCTCCACCCGGACCGGCGCCCGGGAGGCGCACGCCCCGGGCGCGGGAAAACGGCGGAACCGGCGGTTCAGAGCATTCGGGCCGCCCGCCCCGCGTCCCGGTGGTAGATCTCTGCATCTGACACACCTTGGGGGGATCCATGCGCGCGCCCACACGCGATCTGGCCAGACCGTCCGAACCGATCGGAGCCGCCGGCTGTCTCTACGCGGCCGCCGCCGTCGTCCTGCTCCCGGCCGCGCTCCTGGTCTGGGCCGACGGCAACGGCACGGGCGCCCTCGTCCTCCTGCTGGTCCTCGCCGGCGGCGGCGTCGCACTCGGCAAGCGCCGGGCCCGCCAGGCCGCCGAACGCCATCGCGTGCGCACCCTGCGCTCCACGGAGGTGGCGCGCTATCACGCCATGGACCCAAGGGAGTTCGAGCACGCCGTCGCCTTCCTCTGCGAACGCGACGGCTGTCTCTCGGTCCGGGTCGTGGGAGGCGCCGGGGACCTCGGGGCCGACGTGGTCGCCGACGCCCCCGACGGGCGCCGCGTCGTCATTCAGTGCAAGCGCTACGGCCCGACGACCAAGGTGGGCAGCCCGGACCTCCAGCGGTTCGGCGGCACCTGCTTCAGCGTCCACGGCGCCCATGTCGCCGCCGTCGTCACCACGTCCGTGTTCACCAAGCCGGCCGCCCAGTACGCCTCCGGCACCGGCATCCGCCTCTTCGACCAGTCCGCCCTCGCCGCCTGGGCCACCCACACCGGCCCACCCCCGTGGGGGCCGTAGGAACACCGAAGCCCCCGCCTCGGAACGATCCGACGCGGGGGCTTTTCGGGTAGGCCCTGTGGGACTCGAACCCACAACCAATGGATTAAAAGTCCTGGAGCGATCTTGTGGAGTGGTTCCGGACGCTGACTCGGTGTCCGGAACCACCAGGTCAGGACAGGTTCGTTGTGGGACGCAGTCCACGTCAGGACGGCTCCTGCCACACCGTCCGCTCACGCATCGCTCACGCAGAAGGGGCTGTTGACCAGTGCGTTCGCTCCTTGTGGCGCATCGCGGACCGAGTACAGCTGTCGCTTGCTGCTCCCCTCGTGGAGGAGACGCTATCCCTAGAAGTTGCTGCGTACGCATTGGGTGGCGCTGTCGGCGTTCTGGGGAGTGAGCGCTTCGTCGGCGAGTGCGGCGGCCCGGTGCTCGATGTCAGTTGTCCGCCGTGGCGGTGGTCACTGACGATGGGCTTAGCGAAGCGCTCCTGCAGTCGGTCGACGTCGCTCATGCCGATACAGCGAGGAGAGGCGTTGCCAGGCGCGGCTGCTGCTGCCGCAGCCGATATCCGAAACCTTCCGCCCCATCTGCGTGGCCACCAACCTTTCGCCCAACATCTTCCGCGACCTCCAATACTTCGCAGCCACCTTCACCCACGCGGGGGCAGCGATACCCATAGGGTAAAGGAAGTTCCTGCGCCGTTCCACGATCGCATTGATATTGAACACATGCGCGAGCCCTCTTCACAAGTTGGCCCGAGAGGCCGCAGAGAGGGCCGCCGCCTCGTTCCTCAGACACACAACGATTAGTATAGAACCTATACGCTCTCCAATTCTGATGCACCACCGACTGGTGGCTTAAAGCCCAGATGATGCAGTGCACAACTGGCTAGGGCTGATCAGAAGATAGAACAGTTTCGTAAGCATCAATATCGGGAGCGAGCGCTGTTGCAAGCGGTCGCAGCCGCTTGAAGAGATGCATCGCAAAGAAAACTAGCTGCATACCTTCGGGGCTGTACTCGATCGACCCCTCCGTGATATCGAAGGCTGTTACGTCGAGCACGAGGCCGAGGTCAATACGGCCTTCACCTCGTTCAGCAAGGAGGTTTGAGCGGGCAACTCCTCCTCCCATGTCGGTCCAACCAGAACGTTGCGTGATGACGCCACCCAGGATCGGCTGATCGTCTGGGTCTTTCCCGGGACTCACTCCATTCAGATGATATACGTCGGCGGATGTGCGATACAACTGACGGACACTGGCGATATGATCAGCGGCATACTCCACGTAATTTTTGTTGAGCTCCTGTTTAATCTCAAATACCGCGTAGACACACTCAGCCGGAACGAAGAGAACCGAGGAACTACCAGGAGTCTGAAAAAATAGCGGCGAGTATTGCCGATCGTAGATGGCAAGGTCAATCTGTTTGCTTTGCCCACCACGGCTATCAACGGCGAAGATTGGCCCCACACCGTAGCGGGCTGGCAAGAAAGAGCTGAGCATGCCCGACCAGTCGGCCTCGGTGGCGTCACCAATGGTCGTCCCGTGATTGGTAAATGTGGCCGGGATGCGCAGCTTCGCTGCGAGCGCCTCCTGACGCTGCCTGTAAGCCACTGCCAAGTCGAATTTTGGAGCGTCGTCTTTGTCTTGAGGTACGGTGCGAGCGTCGTCAGCCATCCACGCAGTTTACTTCCAACCGAACGCAGTGTGCGAGTGCGAGGATGACCCTTTCTTCCATCCGCCGAGCGGAGACACCATGCAGGTCAACATCACCTCGCGTACGGTCCCATGCCAGAACGACGAGGGCTATAGGGGCGTCGATTTGGCTGGCTACTGCGACGATGGATTCTTTGTCTGTTTGGCTAGGCGGTGCTGACACTGGATGGGTGTGCCATTCTCCAACGTAGCCTGCGAGCGGATCCGTCGCAGTTTCAAGGTAAGAATTAAGCGCTTCGCTCGCTGCGGCATGCCGGCGAACATAGTGTGCTGTCCGTGCCCCGACGTCAGCAACAGGTAGCGCGGCTACAACAACGATATGAGCGCCGTCACGCCAACCTACGAGGACCCCTCCAGCCTCCTTGGGTAACGCCGTGCGCAGCGTCTCATACATGGACGCGAAGGCCGCGCGGCCCAGCCTGATTTGCGGCTCAGCCATTTGGGCACACTGTCGTCTGCTGAATAATCTCCCCGGCGGGTGTCAGGGGCGTTCCTGTCAGCAGGCCGATCGCATGAGTTGCTGCGAGCGCCGCAGCCTTTACGACTGCATGAGGCGGTGTCGGAGAGATGGGGTCTCCGCATCCAGCTTCATAGAACGCTGGATGCGGCGAATCCTTCAGTATAGTCGGCTCCAAGGGTTCGCCCGTCAGGGGCGGGAGGAGATCAACTCGACAAACCTCTCCGTCGTTCTGAACACAGACGCTCAGCACTGTCCGGCCAATTATATTTGCGCATTCATGCAGCATAGCGGTGACAATTCCATCGGCGGTGGCGTCGACAACAAGATCGTACTTTTCGATCACACTGGCGACATCGCGAGTATGCAGCAGAGGCGTCGGGTCAGACAAAACATCCACACCATATCCGTTACAAAGCCGTTCCGCAACGGCATCAGACTTAAATTGTCCGATGCTTCCGCGATCACACAAGTGCCGGATAGTATTCCCAGGCGTCAAGCGGTCGCCATCCTTAACAGTGATGCTTCCAACTCCATCCCGGGCAAGAAGGTCAGCCAAGAAAGACCCGACTGCCCCAACCCCGACGACCAAAACGCTTTTGGTAGCCAGCGTTTCGCGATCGGGACCACTACGATATGCGCGCACCTCAACCGCGTCGCTTGCGGAAGCGTAAACACTGATTGAGAATTCCTCGCCAACGGGAGTCACTCGCAAGGGAAGCATCGCAGAACGGCCACTACGCGAGTAGATCAAAAAGACCCCGATGATACGCCTGTCCCTGATCTCCTGTTCGAGGGAATCGACGTCTTCAACAAGAATTCGGACATCTTTCCATGATCGAATCGGGCGGGAGATCTCACCAACGTCCCTAATCGCAGCATAGCGACGACGCTTCCTCCCCTTTGGGCGGTGCGGTGGCGTTTCGCCAAGTCGAAGTGTGACGACCTTGCCAGCTCCTTCATGAAATCGGACGTACTGGCCAACTCTTGATTCCAGGTCGCCGTACACGATCATGATGCCAGACTTATCAGGATTAACGTAGCGGTCAGCGTCCAAAATGGGAACGTCATCCGGCCAATCCTGCTGCGCCTGGTCGAACCATGCCGTGATTCGCCCCAGGAAGGCGTCGACACTCATCCAAGGTTTCATGTTGCGGTCATTCTCTGTATAAAGGCAGAGTTGGCCTAAGCAGTCCGTATGCCATGTGACTTCGACACTTTTCGTATCCGCCCCAGGCGTAACGTCTGGCGGCGCATACGGAAATCTTTCACCAAGACCGACCAGCACCAAGCGCTTCCCGTTAGCCGTATCTACATGACCCTTTAGAATATTTCCTTCAGGTCCGATAGCGGTGAATCCACGCTGCTCCAAAAGATCCCGGTAATCAGCACGCGCTGACGCAAGGCGCTCACCCCAGCTACTCATCCGAAGCGCCTATCACCAGCCGGTACGGTGCGATCACCAGCGATGAGGGAAGCAGATTTCTTGGTGCCATCGGCATTACAGTCAGCAGGCATAGGGAAAACCCGATCAAAGTCATCATTGCCTCCGAGTAGGCGTTGAAATCGAAGGGCCGCCCAGCAGCGGTTGGTCGACTCAAAGGCTTCGCGGGCGCTTGTCGCTGCGTCACGAACCCTTCTCTGAGCGGTTCGCCACTGTGTATCTGTGGCTCGCACGGTGATCACTTCTTCAGGCATCGACGGGTTGGGGAGATCAATTCCCTGATCCACCTTCTCGTCCAAGAGGTCCGCAATTCCCTCCAACGCTGTGGTGTACTGCTCGGCCTGATTGCCTGTGGCTGGCACGACTCCTCGTTTGCACGCTTCGTAGGTGGCCATCTCAAACCAGAGGCCACCAGGGCGCTTACTGAGTAGAGCACGCCGTGTCTGGCGGACAAGCTTCACAGTCGGCACGTACAGGCACTTGTGATGCTCGTTCATCTCCGTGGTGAGGTCGCCAAGGACGAGAGGATTGGTCTTCTGCCACTGTCCTTCATCGCCACGTTCCGGAATCTCCCACATGCCATCATCTGTGGGCCTGGCGGGCACCGCATCCACGTAGAGACCGTCATACGAGGGAAATAGAATTTGTACTGACCGGTCTTGTCGTTTCACACGCGCGTCACCGTACTCATCCGTAAGGACGTCAAAGAATCTCTCCACCAACTCGTCTCGTGTAATATCGCTAGGCAGGGAGATAAGTCGGCAGAAGACATCGACATCGTTAACGCGACGAATCGAAACATGCCGCGCGTACGAACCGATGAGTGCTGGGTCGATACCCCAGTCGGCCAGCTCGGTGTCTGCCTGCAACACCTCCCGTACTTCGGCATGAGCCTCCGGCGCGTTGTCCTTGTCGTCGTCTGACGGCTCGATGTTGCTAAGGGCTGAGCCGAACTGGTCTGTCAGTGCTGCCATTACTCCCCCAGATGCCGTGTTCTCGGCGCCCTACCTGAGCGCCGCGAGTTGTCCTTGTATGAGAGTAAGAGCCGGGTCTGACATTCCGCGCCCTGCGACGAACTTTCCCCAGCCTTCAACCGCGCAGAGGGATCGTGACATCAGGTCGGCAGCAGCCCTCCACCGAAACCGTCGCCACTAACCTCGATCGTTCATGAGGGTCCGTCAGCTTGCTTGACGGACCCTTTGTGAAGTGCTGGTGGGGGTTTCGGAGTCTGGCCGGGCTTGAGCGCCCGGCTCTCGTGTCGGGTGGGCGCCGGGTTCCACGGCTCCGGTCGGGTTGGTGCTGCTCGCAGGGACGGGAACGTGCTGGTCAGCCGGGGTTCGGGAGGGCGTGGAGCCGGTCCAGGGCATCGGTCATCACATCGGTCCAGGGCCAGTGCCTGGCGAGGCGGAGGTAGCGGCGGCGGCCGGTGCTGACGAGCTGAGCGGCGGTGGAGAACAGGTTTCTCGAACCATCACCTTGAGAACCGGCGAGGCTGGTGACGGTTGGCTTTGCCCGATGTCCTCATACCCCCACGACCTGTAGAGCGCGTGGACTTTTCCCTCCCCGGCCGCCGGGTTGACCATGAGCGTGACGTACGGCTCGTCGCGCGTGGCGAGGAGGGCGTCATGGATACGACGGGCGGTGCCCGTCTTCCGCCAGGTCGGCCGGACCCCGATCTCCTTCAGGGCCACCGCCGGGCGCTCGGTGTACTTCTCAACCGGCGTCGGGCTGGTGCGCTGCCAGTACCGGTCGCCGTGCTCGATGGTGTTGCCGTAGGCGTAGCCAATCGGATGTCCGTCCGCGTACGCGAGGACGGCCGTAAACCCCGGTTCGGTGCCGTGCCGGTCCAGGCGCTCGCCGAATGCGGTGACGGCGTAGTTCGGCAGGTGGAGGAGTGGGGCGCGCACGTCGGCGTACACGTCGAGGAGGTCGCCGCGGGCTGTATCGAGGGTGGTGAAGGTGCGCAGTTCGATGGCGGGCGCCGTGGTCATGCGGCCATCCTCCAGACGGCGGTGTGCTCGGTCCAGGTCTGCACGGTAGGGCTGCCCGGCGCAGTGGCGCGCAGTGCGGCCCCGAACTCCTGCAGCATGCGCGTGACCCGGGCGTGCTGGGTGGCGGCTTCGGCGGGGACCTTCATCGCGGTGGCTGTGCCGGCGTCGGGGGCGCCCTGGGCGAGTTGGGCGTGGGCGAGCCGGGTGGTGGTGATGGCGCGGGACCGGATCATGTGGGGTCGGAGGGCGGACAGGCAGCGGTGGGCGTGGTACTCGGCGGTCGAGTAGTCGCCGAGCGCCAAGTGTGCGGAGAGGGCCAGGGAGTCCAGCTCGGCCTGGTCGTAGAAGGCGAGCATCCACACCGGCCGGTAGTCGGCGGGGTCGGCGCGCAGCATGGCGTCCTGTGCCTGCTCGAAGGCGCGGCGAGTGCCGGTGCGGTCCTGTGCCGCGCCGTGGATGGCGCCCTGGCGGGCCAGGCCGAGGGAGGCGAACAGGGGGTCTCGGCGGGTGAGGTGCAGGTTGCGGGCAACGTCGTTGGCAGCGAACGCGTCCGCCGGTCGGCCCATGTGGCGGTACATGGTGCCGGCGTGGCTCCAGATGCGGAACTTGATCGCCTGGTCGCCGGACATCTCGGCGAGGGCCTGGGCCTCGCGCATGTGGGCCTTGGCGACGTCGTAGCGCCGGCCGTCGATGGCGGCCCACATCGCGGAGGAGCGGAAAGCGGCTGCTGAGGCGTAGAGGTTGCTGCGTACCCGCTGAGTGGCGCTGCCAGCGTTCTGGAGGTTGAGCGCTTCGTCGGCGAGGGCGGCGGCCCGCTGTTCGATGCCGAGTTGTCCCCCGTGGCGGTGGTCGCTGGCGATGATCTCGGCGAAGCGCTTGTTCAGGCGGTTGACGTCGCTCATGCCGATACGGCGCGGTGACGCGGTGCCGGGAGCGGCTGCTGCCGCAGCGGCTGCCGCTGCGATCCCACCGACGAGGGTACGACGCTTCATATCGGGGTCCTCCTGCTGCGGTGGAGCCGGGGTGGACGAAGGCCGGCCCCGTGGCACGAACCCTAAAGCGACGGCAGGCAGTCCGGTGATGCCCTCAAGTGCCTTGCGGGCAGCTGACTTTGGCCACGTGACCCGGCCCGCCTTCCACGCTCGGACCGATGAGCCGTCGAGCCCTCCAGGACGCCCGGTCAACCGTTCAATGGCCCTGTTCACGGCCTCGGCGAGGCTGTTGGAGCTGTAGCCGTGTTCGGTCATCCACGCCTCAAGAACGGTGTTGCGGGTGGTGTCCATGCGGGCACGGTAGTCCGCGCGACCCCCACCCGCCAGGTAAAGGAGAGGTCAAAACGCCCTAGGTCGGTCCGTCGGCCGAGTCCCTGAACGTCCTAACCGACGTGCTGTGAAAGGGAGTTGTCTGGGTGCTGGTCGCCCGCCGCGCCCCACCGTGCGGGTGGCTGTTGACGGCCCGGCCCGCCCCTGGGGTTCCCCCGCGGGGGCGGGCCGGGCGCCGAGACGACACGAAGGCTCCACCCCAATGACGAGTCTGAGAACAACAGTTGAGGCCCTCTCCGTCGGCCGCCCCACGTACAGCCAGACCTTCCCGTGCAAGCCGTCTACGGCCGAGATCGGTCGTGAACTCGTCCGGGACGTCCTCGGCGTGTGGCACCTCGACGGCCTCGCCGACCGTGCCGCGCTAATCATCACGGAGCTCATCGCGAACGCCTCCAGGCACACTCCGTGTCCCGAGATTCGCCTCACGGTTGGGCGGCCGAGTGCGACTCGACTGCGTGTCGGGGTCGTGGACCGGGAGCCATCGCGTCTTCCCATACTCAGCCAGGCGGCTGACGACGACGAGTCGGGGCGCGGGCTGCTCCTCGTCGATGCTGTCGCCGACCGCTGGGGCTACGACCTGCACGGCCCAGGCAGACGCGCGTGGGGCAAAGAGGTCTGGGCGGAACTCCGAACCGAGGGTGGCAAGTGAGCATCCCGGCCACGGCACCCTCGCCCCTTCCGGAGCTGACCCGACTCCGGCCCCGCCAGCAGATGGCCATGGACTGCGCCCTCTGCGCTCGGCCACTGGGAGCGAGCGGTCGACTGCTGGGCGAGATACGCCACCGGGGCCTGCCGTTCCAGCTCTGGGCCTGCGCTCCCAACTGCCAGGCCGCCAGATCGACTATCCCGACCAGCTGAGAAAGGGGACGTCCTTCCGTGGAGGAGTGGCCGTGGATCACCGGTGATTGCTGGCTCGGCTGCGGCCGGACCGGAGTCCTGGTGATCTGGCTCGGCCCGGTGCAGTGGGACGGGCAGCACGCCCCCTTCTACGCGTGCGAGCCGTGCCTCGATCGCCTCAAGGCCCAGGCGCTCGCCTATTTCATGGAGCGGCGACCGGCATCCGCTTGATCAGAATCCCGGCACATGACTTCCCGGCGTGAGGCAGGCAGCCCGCAAGGACCTCCTACGCGGAGCGCGCCCCTCGTGCCGGGCGGCCAGGAGCCGTCCGCGGAGCAACTGTGTGGCAACGCTCCCGTGACGGCACCTGGTGGGCGATCCGGCCCAGTAACACCACAACGATTACGAGGAGTTGAAGCATGACGCGCAGCACCGTAGTTCCCAGCCGCACCGAAGTACGCCCGCAGATCCCCGGGGCATCGGACGGCTTCGACCTGGACGTCTCCCTCGTCGAGGTCGCCGACCCGGCGGGCCTGGTCAACCTGACCGACGACAACTGCGGGTCCACCTGCGGCGCCTGCACCACCAACGTCGCCTGACCCGGCCCTCAGATCACCCTGGTCTGGTGCCGCCGCGTCTCCGCGCGGCGGCACCAGCCGCCCGTCCCCTCGCCTACGGAGGTCCTTGGTGGTTGCTCCGACCGCAGCGTTCAGCGCCGGTTCCACTGCTCTCGTGCGCGCCGTGGCCCGGCCCTCGCTGTCGTCTCCTCCATGCCCTGACCTTGATGACCGCGCGCCCAGTGGTTCGTCTGCCCGAGTGGCGTGGCTACGCGCGGTCTGGGCGGACAAGGACGTCACCGAGGCACTCCAGCACTCCAGCCCGGTCCTGGCCGCGCAGGTAGAGGCGCTTTGCACGGCCGGGCATCCCGCCCTCCGGGATGTGCAGCGCGTCGCGCTGTCCGTGGCCCGCTACCTGCTGCGCGCCCAGCACCGGGCGACACCCTTCGGCCTGTTCGCCGGCGTGGCCGCCGCGGAGTTCGGCCCGCAGGCGCGGGCCGACTGGGGCAAGGAGCACGTGGCCGTCGGCCGCGCGGGGGCAGAGTGGCTAGCGGCTGTGGTCGAGCGGTTGGAGTTGTGTCCTGACCTCCTCGAACGGCTGCCCGTCGTCGTCAACAACACCGTGACGTACCGGGGTGACCGGCTCGTCGTGCCGTTCCAGCCCGACGTCCATGACGACCGGACTCGCGCGGTCGAGGCGTCCTTGGCCCTGACCGAACCGGTGCGCGCCGTCCTTGCCGCGGGCCGACTACCGATCCGGTTCGGCACCCTCGTGGAAAAGCTCCAGGCGGAGTTCCCCGAGGCCGGTCCCGAGAAGGCGCGTCAACTGCTGGCGGAGCTGATCCGGCGGCGGGTGCTGATCACGGGCCTGCAGGCTCCGAGCACCGAGACCGATGCCCTCGGGTATCTGGTGAGCCAGCTCGACGTGATCGACGCTGGAAGCCTCGCCCCAGTCGCGGAGACCGTACGCGAACTCCACGCGGTCCGGGCGGGCTTGGAGGAGTGCACCACGCACGGCGGCCGGGACAGCGTCGCGGCGCGGATGCGAAACCTCGTCCCTGGCCTGCGTCGCCACCCCGTCGCGCTCGACCTCCGCCTGGACGCGCAGATCGTTCTGCCGGAAGCGGTCGCCCGCGAGGTCGAACGCGCCGCTCTTATCCTGACCCGCTTGAGCAGCCGTCCGTACGGGACCGCCGCCTGGAACGAGTACCACCAGCGGTTCTACGAGCGGTACGGCATCGGCACGATGGTGCCGCTCGCGGAGGTCGTCGCGGACAGCGGCACCGGCTATCCCGACGGCTACCCAGGCGCTCCGGCCAGCCCACGCAGGCCCCGCGTCTCCGCTCGGGATGACGTCCTCGTACGGCTGGCCCAGGCCGCCGCGCTCGACGGCCGTGACGAAGTGATCCTCACGGACGAACAGATTGAGGCCCTGGACGTGGGTCCTGACGAGCCTCGGCTGCCGCCGCACTTGGAGATCGGGGCGCGGGTGTATGCGGCCAGCCTGGAGGAGTTGCACCGTGGGCGGTTCCGGCTGGAGGTCGTGAGCGTGTCCCGTGGTGCCGGCGTCTCGATGGGCCGGTTCCTCAGCGTGCTGGCCCCCGCCGACCGGGAGGCTCTGGCCGCCGAGCTTGCCGACCTCCCGGCCGCAGACGGCAACACCGTGCCCGCGCAGCTCTCTTTCCCGCCCCTGCTCTCCGAGAGCGCCCACGTCACCCGCTCCCCACAGGTTCTACCCGCCCTGATCAGCCTTCAGGAGCACCGCGTCCCGCAGGACACCGTCCTCACCCCGGAGGACTTGGCTGTGGGGTGCGACGGCCGCCGCATGTACCTCGCCGCCCCCGAGCGCGGACACCGGGTGGAGGCCGTCGGGATGCACGCGCTGAACCTGCGCACGCACACCCCGCCGCTGGTGCGGTTCCTCACCGAACTGTCCCGCGCCCAGTGCGCGCAGGTCACCGTCTTCGACTGGGGCGCCGCAGCTGCGATGCCGTTCCTGCCACGTCTGCGGTACGGCCGGATCGTGCTGGCCCCGGCGCGCTGGCGGCTGGAAGCGTCCGAACTGCCCGGCCATGCCCGCCCTCGGGCCAAGTGGGACGCCGCGCTCAGCAACTGGCGTGCCCGGCGGAGGCTGCCGCGCCGCGTCTTCCTCGTAGAGGACGACCGGCGCCTCTTCCTCGACCTCGACGAGGCTGGCCACTGTGCACTCCTGCGTCGACACCTCGACCATTCGCGCTTGGCCGTGCTCGTTGAGGCCCCGGAACCCGAGGCGTATGGCTGGTGCGGTGGGCGAGCCCACGAGGTCGTGGTGCCCCTCAAAGCAACCGGGCCGTCGGCATGGCCGCCACTGCCAGCCCCCAGCCGGGCCCGTGCCCTGTCTGCGGCCCAGCGGCAGACGCCTGCCGCTTCCTCGGTACTTCTGGCCGCCCTGTACGGCGACCCCCGCCGCCAAGACGTCTTGCTCTCCCGGCACTTGCCCCGCCTCCTCGAACAGCTTGGCAACCCGCCGTGGTGGTTCATCCGCTTCCGCGACCCGGACCAACACCTCCGCGTACGCATCGCCCTCCCCGACCCGCAAACCTTCGCCGACACGGCCCGAACGGTGAGCGCTTGGGCCGACGAGCTACGAAGCACCGGCCTGCTGGCCGACCTGCGCTATCCCACCTCCTACCGCGAGATGGGCCGCTGGGGCTCCGGCACCGCATGGGAGGCAGCCGAGGAGGTGTTCCGGGCGGACTCGCGCGCCGTCCTGGCCCAGCTCGCGCAGCCACAGCGCCCCACTCAGCGCACGCTGGTGGCGGCCCACACGGTCGCCATCACCTCCGCCTTCCTCGGCACCACCGAGGCTGGGATGCAGTGGCTGATCAACCATGTCCCGCCGACCGCACCGGTGCCCGTTCCACGCCCGCAGTTCACCCAGGCCGTACGGCTCGCCGACCCGGGCGACGACTGGTCGGCCCTGCGCAGTGTCCCAGGCGGAGACGCCATCGTGTCCGGATGGGCCGACCGGGAAGCGGCACTCGCCGCGTACCGGCCGCACCTGCCCGGCCCGGACACCCAAGGCATCGCCCTCGACGACGTCCTGACCTCCCTGGTGCACGTCCACTTCGTACGTCACGTCGCCGTGAACTTCCCGGAGGAAGAGGTATGCCTCTACCTGGCACGTGCCGCCGCCCTGGCCTGGACGGCTCGCACCAGGGAGAGGGCCTCGTGACCGCCCACCCCGCGCTCGGCCTGGTCGGGGCCATCGCCGCCCAGCTCGCCAACCCCGACACCGTGGCCCTCGGTCCGAGGACGCTGTCCTCGGACCGGCAGCACCTTGCCTACGGCCCACCCGGCATCGCGCTCCTGCACATCGAGCTGGCCGCGAACGGCCTCGGCCCGTGGCACCGCGCCCACGACTGGCTCGCCGCCGCCTCTCGGCAGCCGCTCACCAGCGGCCCAGACAGCCACCCCTTCTACGGAGTGCCCGCCTTCGCCCACACCCTGTCCTGTGCGGCCGATCACCTTCCCGGCTCCTACCAGCGCGCCCTCGACGCGATAGAAGCCCAGATCGCGGTCGACGTCGAGCGCCGTCTCGACGCCGCACACCGCCGCATCGACGCCGGACGCCTGCCGCAACTCGCCGAGTTCGACACCATCCGGGGCCTCACCGGATACGGCGTCTACCTACTACGCCGAAAACCCGGCAGCTCCACGATGCGCGCCGTTCTCGACTACTGCGTACGCCTCACCGAACCAATCACCCACCACAGCGAGACCCTGCCGGGCTGGTGGGCGGAGACCGGACCCTCGGGCAGCCCGGACGACCGATTCCTCGGCGGGCACGCCAACACCGGTATGGCGCACGGCATCGGCGGCGTGCTCGCGCTCCTGGCCCTTGCCGCTCGGAACGGCTCCGTCACCGATGGGCACCACGCAGCACTACGCACCATCCTGGCCTGGCTGGACCGCTGGAAGGGGGAGGCTGACGGCGGACCGGGCTGGCCGTACTGGGTCACTCAGGGAGAGCTGCGAAGCGGTCGTCTCGCCCCGTCCGCGCCACGTCGGCCATCCTGGTGCTACGGCACCGCCGGCCTCGCCCGCGCCGAGCAACTTGCCGCGCTTACCCTCGGCGACACCCGCCGCCAGATTGCCGCGGAGAACGCACTCGTGGCCGCTCTTACCGACCCCGAGCAGCTGAAGGCCACGACGGACAACGGCCTCTGCCACGGGTTCGCCGGCCTCGCCCACGTCGCCGCGCGTACGGCCGTCGACGCCCGCCCCTCGACCGCGGAGAAACTCCGCGCCGCGATCCCGGCTCTCCTGGCTGCGGTCATCCCACCGGGCTCCGACCCCGAACTCACGGCCATGGCGCTCATCCAGGACGAGGAAAGCGGCCCCGGCCTACTCGACGGCGCCGCTGGCATAGCCCTGGCCCTCCTCGCACCCAGCACCGCCGCACCACCCCGGTCCGCCTGGGACGCCTGCCTCCTCATCGCTTGATCCACCGACCGAAGGACCTCAATGCCTCCCGACCGCTGGCAGCAGCACAACATCACCTTCGTCGACCGCGAGATCGCCCGGCGCACCATCGCCGAACGCCTCGGCCCCACCCTGATCGAGGCCGAGGCCGACGGGCAGCTCACCGGCTGGTGGTTCATGAACAAGCAACCCTGGCCGCTGCGTTACCTCGCGGACAAACCCTCACCAGCCATTGAGTCGCTCTTGAGCGATCTAGTCGGCGACGGCGTGGCCGTGTCGTGCCTGCCCTGCGTCTACGAGCCCGAGACCGACGCGTTCGGCGGCCCGGAGGCCATGGACGCAGCCCACGAACTGTTCCACAGGGACTCCCGCCACCTGCTCACCTACCAGCCGAGCCCGATGCACTTGGGACGCAGGGAGACCGCCGTCCTGCTGGCGAGCGCCATGATGCGCGGCGCGGGACTCGACTGGTTCGAACAGGGCGACGTATGGGCGAAGGTCGCGGCCCTTCGACCGGCCACCGCTCCACAACCGCCCGAACGAGCCGCCGCACTGGCTCCGGCCATGCGCAAGCTCATGACCGCCGACGCCCACAGCCTCTGCCGCCCGGATGGCCCACTCCACGCTCACGAGGAATGGGTGACCGCCTTCGAACAGGACGGCGCCACGCTCGCAGACCTCGCAGGCCGCGGCGCCCTCACCCGCGGCCTACGAGCCGTCATCGCCCACCACGTGATCTTCCACGCCAACCGCGCCGGTCTCCTCCGGGACGACCAGAGCGCCCTGTCCCACATCGCACGAGAGGTAGTCATGGGAACGAGTGACCACACCGAGTCGCCCACCGAGGCAACGGCCGACACCGATAGCTTCAGCGCGGTGAACACCGACACGATCACTACCCCCACGGCGGACGCCGAGCGCCTCCGCAACGCCCTGGTCGACCAGCTCCGCGCGGACGGACACGCCCGCACGCCCGCCGTCGAGACCGCGTTGCGGACCGTACCCCGCCACGTGTTCGTGCCCGACGCGTCACTCGAAGACGCCTACGCCAACGCACCCGTGCACATCAAGTACGACACTGACGGCACGTCCATCTCCTGCGCCTCCCAGCCGGGCGTCGTCGCCCTCATGCTGGACCAGCTCGAAGCGCAGCCCGGCGAGCGCATCCTCGAACTCGGCGCCGGCACCGGCTACAACGCCGGTCTACTCGCCCACCTGGTCGGCGAGAACGGACACGTGACCACCCTCGACGTCGACGACGACCTCGTGGAAGGCGCCCGCACGCACCTCGCCGCCGCCGGGATCACCAACGTCCAGGCCGTGACCCGCGACGGGGCGCTCGGCTATGCCGAAGCAGCGCCGTACGACCGGATCATCGCCACCGTGGGCGCGCACGGCGTGCCGCACGCCTGGCTGCAGCAGCTTGCCCCCGGCGGCCGGCTTCTCGTCCCCCAGCGTCTCAAGGGCACGGTGTCCCGCTCCATTGCCTACGAGCAGCATGACGGCCGGTGGGTATCCCTCGGCAGCGAGATGAACACCTTCATGCCGCTTCGGCGGGGCATCGCCGACGACGACCGCCGAGTGATCCCGCTCAGCACGGACGGCACCGTACGACTCCAGGCCCCCGCCGGACTCAACATCGACGCCGACGCCCTCGCAGGTGTACTCGACCAGCCGCGCACCGAGGAGTGGACCGGCTTGACGGTCCGCGCCATGGAATCGCCGGAGTGGATGGAACTGTTCCTCACCTGCTCCCTGCCCTCCGGCCTGATCCGGATGCTGTTCCCTCAGAGCACCAAGGGCACTCTGCTCACCGAGGATCCCTACCCCTCGTCGACCGCCGTCGTCGACAAGGGCGCCGTCACCTACCTGGCGCGGCGGCTGTCGGAGAAGAGGACCCCCGAGGGCGGCAAGCTCTGGGAGTTCGGCGTTATCGGCCACGGTCCCGGCAGCGACGAGCTGGCCGCGAAGGTCGCCGACGCCATCCGCACCTGGGACCGCGAATACCGCAGCCGCGAAGCCACGTTCGAAATCCAGCCCCTCGACGCCCCCAGCATCGAGCGGCGCCCCGGCCTCTTCGCTCTCGACACCCCGCTGAACCGCATCGTCGTCGACTGGCAGTGACGCCCCACGCGTAGCGGACGGTGCCCGTCGACACATGGCTGGCGGGCACCGCCGCCTCAGCATTCCTCACTCTCGACAAGGGGGATCCATGGACCCACACGGCTCCACAGCCCAGCGCTTCCCGCTCGTCGCCCGATTCCGACCTGCCTGCCTGCCCCTGCCTGAACGCGTACGCGCACTCGTCGACCTGGCCGACACCGCGGTGAAAGAGACTGACCAGGGGCTCGCATCGGCCGTCTACAACCAGGCCGCGCTCATCGCCTCCGACCTCGGCCTCCCCGACCTCGCCCGCGAGATGTGCCACCAGCACGCCGCCGCCTACCTTCATGCCTGCCCCCTGCCTGGCATGAGCGCGATCCGAGGACTGGAACCGGTCGTCAACCTCGCTCGCCTCCAGATCCGCGCCGGTCACGCCGATGAGGGTCGGCAGCGAATCCTCAACCTGTACAAGGCCGTCGAGGCGGGCGCAGCCGCCCGGTTCGAGCGCGTCACCGTACCCGCGAGCCTCACTGCGACCGGCGAAGACCGCCAGGAGGTTCGCGCGTGGCTGTGGCGCGTCCTCCTCGCAGACGGCACGCGCACCCTCACCACCGAGGGGCGATGGGCCGAAGCCCTGGCGCACATCGAGGCCCACCATGGCATCGGAAAGCGGATGCTCGACGGTCGGCAGGTCGCCGTCCTCGCCGCTCTCGTTGCGGGTGACACCGCGTGGGCCGCTGCCCTCCTTGCCGACACGATGCCCGGCGACCCATGGGAACAAGCCGTCACGACATGCCTGACCGTCCTATGCCGCCGCGACGCCGGGCAGCCGACCGACGGTCACCTGGCGGACCTGGTGACGGTCTACTCCGGACGGAAGGCCGAACCCGGGATGATCGTCTTCGACACCCGGCTCGGACTTACGGTCCTCGACGCGATCGGTTCCGCCGAGGCGCTCGCCGCGCACGGCATCGTCGAGGACCTCCACCGCAGGACGACGGACACCGAAGACGGCTATGCGGCTCGCGAGAGCTTGGCTCATCCTCTGTTCACCGAGACCGCCACGGACCGGCAAGTGCAGGACTGTCGCGCGCTGGTACGCGCCTGCGCCCTTGGCTCAGGGACCCTCCCGAACGAGCTGCGAGGAGAACTGACGGCGGCTCTGCGTGCCAGCGACCGCGTGATCCGGGAAAGCCTCGCACGTTCCTCCGATCCCGGAGGAACGCAACCCTGCGGCTCTGACGGTGCCTAACGGCGCCGTCGGTGCTGCTGTTCGGCAGGCGTCGTAGTGGTCGATGGAGTCTGACCGTTTTGGATCTGCTGGACGCGGACCGCGGGTGTGATAGTCGAGCGTCGGCGGGCAGCTTCAGCGCGGCGGTTCGGGGCCGGGTTCCGGCCGGTGTGCTGAATACGGGTGATCAGCACCCGGGCAGGTTGGCGGGCGCTGGTCAACTCGCGTTGGGCAGCAGCCTCCTTGAGGAGCTGGTGGGGTTGATGGCCACGGGCTTCGGCGTCGGCGAGGACGGTGGCAAGTGCCGGCCAGGCCGGGTCGGCGAGGATCCGCTCGGCGTGGTCGGGGACGGCTGCTCGTACGTCGTTCGCGAGAACGCGGCGGGTTTGCTCCCTGGGCGGTCGGGCTGTGAGTTCGGCGATAGTCGGAGCAAGGGCACGGTCGGCGGCCATCTGGAGGTGCTGGACGGCCTCGCGGGCGGCGTCAGCCTGGTGGGCGTGGTTCTTCGCTTCGTGCCAGCGCCTGGCGACGGTGGCGGCCCAGACGAGGGCTGCGACCATGGCTACCAGTGCGCTGCCGTCGGGACCGGTGGCGGTGTGGACGATGTCGCGGGCCGCGCTGCGCAACGCGTGGGCGGCACGGTCTTCAGCTCGGATCTGGGAGCGCTGGGCTCGGGCGAACGCCTTGGCGGCGGCCTGGAGTTCGGTGCGCAGGTTGGCGGGTGCCTTCTGGGCGGTGGCTTCGAGCAGTTCACCGAGGGCGGTGATGTGGGCCTGAGCGTGGGTGTCGTCGGCGAGGTCGCTGTGGAGGGTGTCGAGGGCGTCGGTCGCTTGGTGCCAGGGGGTGCTGGGGTGGTTGCGGCGGGCGGTGGGGTGTTCCTCGGGGCGGCTGGATTCGAGGCGGGCCGTGATCTTGGGCAGGGAGAGGTCGGGGGAGATCTTGCTTCCGGGGTGGTAGATCTGCTCGCCGGCCTCGTTGACGTCGCCAGGTCGGCCGGCGGCGTAACCGAGGAGGTCACCTGACGGGCCGCGCCGGACCTGGACCTCGACGCCGCCGGCTTCGAGGTAGGCGATGAATTCCTCGCCGTTGGTCACGTGCGGGATGGCAGCGCGGATACGGTCCTGGAGCCATGCAGGGCTGGGCTGTTCCCAGCCAAGGCGTTCGGCCTTGTGCATCTCGGCCTGGGTGAGGCGGCGGGCGCCGGTGCGGTCGCCCTTCTTCAACTGCCTGAGCCCGTAGTCCTTTTCGATCTCGCGGCAGGCATCGCCGACGCGGATGCCACTGTCATGGAGTTTGGGGCGGCGGCCGTCCTCGCGAACGGTGGTGGCCAGGATGTGGATGTGGTCATCGGCGTGGCGCACGGCGATCCAACGGCAGGCGAGGTCGTCACCGGCAGGGGCGATGCCGGCGGCCTGGACGATGCGCTGGGCGATCTCGCCCCACTCGGTGTCGGAGAGGTAGCGGTCCTCGGGGGCGGCGCGCACCGGGCAGTGCCAGACATGATCGGTGACCTTCCTGCCGAACTCACTGTTGCGCAGCCGCACGGGCTCGTCGAGGTAGCGGGCGAGTTCGGTGAGGGTGGCGTTCTCGTCGCGGCCGGGGTCGGGCATGCCGAGCATCGCAAAGCCCGCGACGATGTGCGGGTCGAGGTGCTCGTCGTGGTCGCCGGGGCCGTAGAGGTAGGCGAGCAGGCCGCGGGTGTTGGACCCGGCCGGTTTGATGGCGGCGATCACGCGGCTGCCTCCGCGTCCGGGTCGGTGGGCTGGCGCAGGGCCTCGGCGATCAGCTCCAGGAGTTGGCGGAGTTCGGTCAGATGCTGGCGGATGTCGGTTGGGGTGTGGTCGCTGTTGAGGGCGCGGGCGATCTGGTTGACGTTGACGCCGATCCGGTTGAGCTGGCGCAGGACCTGGGCGCGGAAGTGGTGGGTGCGGCGGCGGTCCTCGGACAGGGGCAGGTTGGCGGTGAACCGGCCGGTGATGAAGGCGACGACCACGTCGGCGGCGAAGCCGCCCTCGCCCTTGTAGCCGTGCTCGGCAGTGGCCTCCTGGAGGAGGGCGAGCTGATCGGTCGTGAAGCGCAAGGGGCCGACACGCTCCTTGCGTTTGACTCCGGTGAAGCGGCGGATCGTGGGCTGGACGATCTTCACGACGGGCTCACCGCCGACGCTCTCGGCGGTGTCGGTGACGCGTACGGGACGCAGGGTCTCGCGCTGGACGGTGTGGAGCGTGTCCTCGTCGGGGCTGCCCTCGGTCCCGACGTCCTGGCCTGTCGCCCCCTGGCGCTGGCCCTCCTCCGCCACCCCCGGGGCGGAGACCCCCGAAGACCGGCTGTGAGTCGGACTCGGGGTACTACTGGCTCCGCCCGGGGCAGCCCGTCCGAACGCGCGGCGCCAACGGTCCATCGGCGTAGGGGACTTCGTCAGCGTCGGAAGCTCGTCGGGCGTGTTCTCGGGTTGGAGCGGGTCGTGCGTCATGGACGGTTCTCCGGAGAAGAGGTGGGAGGGCGTGCGGGTCACGCGGAGGTCAGCGCGGTTCGGGCGGCTGCCGCCTCGTCCACAGGTGTGGACGATCGCGCGTTGCGCGGGGCGGTGGCTGGCGGGCCGGGTGACCGGAAGGGTTCCGGTCACCCGGTGGCGGTTCCGGTCAGTCGCCGGGCCGGTCGGTCTCGGCGGGGGCTTCGGGTTCGGCCCGGAGGAGGTCCATGACGTCGGTCAGCCGCTTGCTGCCGATCGTCAGCCCTTTGTCCTCAACTGCCGTTCGGACGACAGTCCGGGTGAGCTTGCCCTGCTCAGCGGCTGCAGCCCGGCCGATCTCCACGAGTACCTCAAGCGGGGCGCCGGGCGGACGGCCACCGCGCGGCTTGCCTGCTGCGGTATCGGCGGGCGATTCCGGCGGCTGGACGGATGCGGCGGTCGGCGGCTCAGTGGTCCGACCGGGCTGAACCAGTAGGTCGGCAGGCCGGACGTCCTCGGCCGGAACCTCGGCAGACGGGCCGACCGCGGTCGCCGACGCCTCGGCGGGGTGGACGGATGGGGTGGCCGGTGGTTGCGGCACGTGCGCTGAACCGGGGGCCGGATGGCCAGCAGCAGGCTGTGCGACGAGTTCGTGGATCTGCCTCATCAGCACGCCGAAGGCCACCATCGCGGCGGCCGGGGGAACCGCGGCGACCACGTAGTCGAGCAACGGCACGCTGCCGACGTCCCGCGTGCCGGTCACCCCGGCCACGTTGAGCCCGATGGAGCCGATTGAACCGATGGCGGTGACGCCGATGGCCCACAAGTCGGTGACGCGGCGCAGGCCCGCACGGAGCATGAGCAGCTCACCCGCGACGATGAACGCGTCCACTGTCGCGGGCCACGCCCAGCGGCGGGTCGGCGAGTCACGGAGTCCATGGTGGGCGGCAACCTCGGCCAAGTGTGCGTAGGAGAGCCAGAACGCACCGGCGGTCAGGGCCACGATGACGATGCCGGCCGCGCGAAGCACGAACTGCTCCACAGTCAGCTTCGTCTTCGCCGGCTGCTCCTGACCGGGCTGGTCGTCCAGCGGCGGGCGGTCTCGGCGACGGAATATGAGAGGGATCCTCAAGCGGAGTACTCCTGGGGTAGTGGTGTGGTGCGTCTTTGCCGTCTTGGCCGTTGCAAGCGCAGGTCAGAGCAGGTACGGCAACCGCCTCGGCCCTCCGTCCTGGCGGGTGCCGCCTGTGTCGTGTTCCGAGTCGGAACACGACACAGGGGCGTCCTGCAGGGCTTGGTTGCGGATGGACCGTGTCCCGAGTCGGGACAGAGGCGGTGCGTCGTCCGTCCCAGCGGGCGGGGCTGTGACCTGCGGTGATACGGCAGGACGGCGGGGGACGGCGCAAGACGGATAAGGGCGGCGTCTTGGCGGCGGGCTGCGATGGTCGATCGCGGTGCCGTCTTGGCCCCGGTTCCCGTCTTGGCTGCATGCCCTTTGACCTGCGAGATCACGGCAGGGACGGCAGGTACGGCAACTGGGGGAGGGCCTCAGTCCTCGCCGCGCGTGGTGTCGGCGTCGACGGGGTGGACGGCGGGGCAGTACCGGCGCCAGGCGTCGAGGAACTTGTTGCGCATGTAGCCCTTGCGCTGGGTCCTGTCGGCCATGCGCACGTTGCCGGACTTGATCTCGTACGCGCGCAGCATCCTGCCCAGTTCGCGGGCGTCCAGCCCGCCGCGTCCCCATTCCGCCCACGGTGCCTCGGGGTCCTGGCGCAGGCGGTGGAGGAGTTCCTCGGTGGACAGGCTGTCCACCTCGCGCTGGGCGACGAAGACCCGGCGGATGTCGGCGAGGATCCGCGCACCGCTGGGGTGGTCCTCCTCGGCCGCCTCTTCGGCGGCGACCATCCGCGCACAGGCGACCCGCGCCAGCCGGGGCCAGTAGCCACCGGCTAGGTCGGCGACGATGACCAGAGGTTCCCAGGTGTCCGCGGCGCGGTCCTCGACCGGCATGTCCGGCTCCAGGTCCGCGGCCTCGTCCAGCAGCGGCCTGGCCCACGCGTGCAGACGGTCGCGCAGCTCATTCAGAGCCGGGATGTCACGCCGCGACCGGAACGGCTTGACCTTCTCGCCCTCGGCCCGGCGCCGCATACGGATCACCACTGCCCGGTCCATGACCGTGTCGGGCAGGTCGCCGATCCCCGCGATGGCCGCCATGGCGAACGTAGCGAAGCGGTGCGGGGTGTGGTCGTTGCCCACGACCCGGGTGACGTACCGGTTGCGCTGGTGGCCTGCGTTGAGCAGGCCGCGCATCTCCTCGTTCTTCTCGGCCATCTTCGGTGTGCCGAAGATGGTGTCGGCCTCGTCCACGAGGAGCGTGGGCGGGTTCTCTTCGGTGATCGACCGGAAGATGGCCGCCGGTGTGGTGTTGATGGTGAGCATCGGTTCGTGGACCGTCTCGGTCAGCACGTCGAGGAGACGCGACTTGCCGCACCGCTTCGCCGGCCCCACCACCGCCAGGCGCGGTGCGTGCTGCCACGCGGGCTGTAGGTGCGTCGCCGCCACCCACAGGGTGATCGCGTCCAGGGCCTCCGGCGAGGGCGGGATCACGAACTGGGCGATCTGCGACCGCAGTTCATCCAGCAGCTTGGAGCCGTGGGTCGGTTCCGCATCGGGTATCGCCTCCAGGCCGCTCGGCGTCTCCGCCTCGTCGGCGCCGTCAGCCTGCGCGGCGCGCAGGTGGGCGCCGGGTCGGCCGGGGATGGCCGCTGCGGGCCAGACAGCCTGGGCTGGGGCGGAATAGGGCTCAGGGTTCTCGGGTTGCACTCGGCAGCTCCTCGTCTGGCGGTGGCGGGCTCGCACGCCCTTGCCGCCGGGTTGGTTCTTCCAGGGCCGTTCGGGGTTGCTCGGGCCTCCGGCGTTGCACCGCCGGGGGCCCACCCCTTTCTCGCGGGCGCCAGGCCATCGCGAGGGAACACGGACCGTACGTCCACACCCGGCAACAGTCCAGCGTTTCTGTGTCAGCTCAGCGCAGAACGGGCTGCTATGACTCCCCGCTCTCACGCGGCCAGGCCCAGCAGAGCCAGCAGGTCGGCGGTCACCACCCGGTAGGCGTTGCCCAGCCGCAGCACCTTGCACGGGTACTGGCCGCGCTTCGCCAGCTCGTACCCCTTACTCCGCCCAAGCCCCAGCGCCCGGTTACCTGTCTCCAGGTCAACGGCGGCGGGAAGCTCCAGCAGCTCCTCTCGACTCATGCCCTTCACTCGGCCGGCGAGTTCGTTCTCGCGCATACGCGCTCCATCCATGACTGAGCCCTCGGCGAACACGGCAATCGCGCTCGTCTCCAAGCCATGGAATCAACGTTAGGGAAGTTAATGTGTCGTCATGACACAACACGGTTGGGATGCTGGAGGGGACGAGGACGACGTCCCGGAGTGGGTGGACCAGGTGATGGCCACCGTGGCCGCCGAAGTCCGCAGACGAAGGAAGGAGCTAGGGATGAGCGCCCAGGACCTGGCGGACCGCTGTGAGGGGATCGGGCACCCGATCCCACGCAACGTGATCGCCAACATGGAATCCGGCCGCCGAGCCAACCTGCCCCTGGTCGACGTCATCGTCCTCGCCGAAGCCCTGCGAACCTACCCGATCTGCCTGCTCTACCCCGTCGGCTACGTCGACCGAGTCCAGCGCCTTCCCCTTCAGCACTCCGAACCGACCTGGGATGCCATGCGCTGGTTCACCGGTGACAGCGAGGACTTCGGCTTGGAAGACGACATGCTCCGTTCCTTCCGTGCCCACGTCCGCCACCAGCGCGCCGCCCTGGCCGCCCTGAAGGGCGAGAAGCACGAGCGCTGGAAGGCCGAGACGGCACCCAACCGGGCAGAACGCGAGGAAGCCGTACTCGCCCAAGCCGACTACGCAGAAAGGGCGTTGGAAGCCAAGTATCGGCTCCGCAGCGCCCGCGCCTTCATCCGCGAAGACGGCGGCACCCCACCGCACCTGCCACCGGAACTCGCCGACGTCGACCCACCCGAGACCGACCCCAGTACCACCGAGGAGAACGATCTTTGAAGGGTTCTACCCACCGCCGCTGCTACTGCCGCGACCCCCACACCGGCAAGCCGCTCGGCAAGAAGTGCCCCAAGCTCTCCAGCCGCAAGCACGGCTCGTACTCCATACGCCAGGAACTCCCGCCCCGCGAAGACGGCACCCGCCGTTCCTTCAGCCGCGCCGGCTACGAGTCCCTCAAGGACGCGCAGGCCGACCTCGACCACGTCCGGTCTCTGCTCGCCCTCGCGGAGAAGGACGACCCCGACAGTCTTCAGCGCCTTGTCGACATGCTGGAGGAGGTCGCGGTCGAGAAGGCTCCGCTCCCGGCCATCGAGGAGACCCGACGCCGCCTGAGGGCGGGTCTGGCCCTCCGCGGCAGCCTCACCGTCGGCGAGTGGCTCGACCAGTGGTTCGCCGCGAAGAAGCGCCGCAAGACCACGCTCAACGGCTACGCCTCCCACATCCGCGTCCACCTGAAGCCGCGCATCGGCCACGTACGCCTCGACCGCCTCAACGTCGGCCACCTCGTTGAGATGTTCGACGGGATAGCCGACGACAACGAGGTCATCGCAGCCGAGAACGAGGCCCGCCGCGAACAGATCGCCCGCTGCAAACCGAGCAAGCCCGGCCGCCCCGTAGGAGCCGAGCGGAAGCTGCTCGCGGTCGAGCGGGCCAAGCTGGCAGAGATGAAGCCGTTCCGGAAGATCACCGGCCCGGCATCCCGTCAGGCGATACGCCGAACCTTGCGCGCGGCCCTGAACTCCGCGATCGCCCAGCAGCTCATTACCTTCAACTCGGCGTCCCATGTCGAGTTGGAGTCCGGCAAGCGCCCGAAGCCGCTTCTGTGGACCGATGAACGAGTCCGGCGCTGGCGCGAGACGGGGGACATCCCCGGCCCCGTGATGGTGTGGACCCCGCAGCAGTTCGGCGCCTTCCTCGACGCAGCCGAGGGCGACCGCCTGTACGCGATCTTCCACCTCATGGGTACCCGCGGCCTCCGTCGCGGCGAGGCGGTCGGCCAGGACTGGCACGAGATCGACCTCGACGCCGGCCTCATAACGCCCGCCAAGGAGATCGTGGTGGACGGCTGGGACCCCTACGAGTCCGAGCCGAAGACGGACGGCAGCGCGAACACGATCGCGCTCGACAGCACGACCATCTCCGAACTGCGCGACCACAAAGCCCGCCAGGACAAGGAGCGCGCGAAGTGGGGCGAAGCCTGGCAGGACACCGGCAAGGTCTTCACTAAGGAAGACGGCTCGTGGCTCCACCCCGGAACGGTCTCCGAGACCTTCCGCCGCATCCTCGCCACGACCGGTCTGCCGCCCATCACTCTGCGGGACCTACGCCATGTCGCCGCAACTCTTACGCACGGAGGCGGCGGCGACATCCACGCTGTGAAGGAAACTCTTCGGCACTCCACGATCACGCTCACGTCGGACACTTACACAAGCCTGCTCCCTGAGCTAGACCGTGAAATCGCCGAAAAGGCAGCGAATCTGATCCCTCGGTCGCGTCCGGCAGCCACCGATTCAACCGCTTCAGCGTGATCAATGGGCGCCTCCGGGACTGGTAACTTTCGTGCCCCTCTGGCTGGCTGTCTGGGACGACGCGGCGATGTCGCCCTCCCACTGCGTGCAGGGCTACGGCCACGGACAGCAAAGGTCAGGGGGCGGATACTGATCGCCTGCCGTTGCTGCCACCATGACGACCGCACAGTGGCGGCCTACCCTTATGTGGAGGCACACGTAAGGTCGTGACCACCATGGAGATCCCATCCATTCCAGACCAGCTCGGTCCAAGAGGACGCCGTGCGCGAGAAATCTTCCGCGACATCCCTTGGCTTGTCGACGCGTGGGACTCCCACGGCCGGGGAGTGTCAATCCACGGTTTCCAGTGGTTGGAGTATTGCCCCCATCGGCCCAGCGGTGAGGAGATCGTGGTCGACGTCCACGCACCCAATCACCTGTATTGCGAGCAGTGCGCCCAGGAACAGTTGTTCGTGCGTACTGACATTCCATGCAGAAATTGTGGGCGACTCCCGGATAATCCCGTCAGATACTTGGTGCGCGCCGGCACCTCTCTGCTGAACTTCTACGCCGTAACGTGTTCCGACTGCCCCGACGGCATCCCTGAGCAGTGGAAGAACCCGCAGCCGCCCAGCGTCGACCAATACGTATGGCTGATCGAGGATGACCTCCGAGCACAGTGATCGTGCTTAATGGCTCAGCTGCCGAGTTCCCGGCCACCGGCGATGACGGCTCGTTCCCCGCTCCAAGCTCGACGAAGAGCACCAAGTGCAACCGACGAGCTTCCCGATTCGCGACTTAGACCAGAATCAAACCTGCCAGACCCCAGCGCGAACGAGCCAAGTAGCCGTCAGGTTCGGCAGGGGAGAAGATCTATCCATGACGATCGCTTATGGAAAGGCGCATCGTAGCCTGCTCGATGACGCCGTACCCGACATCCAGAGACTAATCGACTTTCACGAGAAGGAGACAGGCGCGAAGAGAGGACGTCGACGTCCTGAGATCCAGGTTGTCAGCCGGTCGGCTGTGGTACTGACCTGCGCTTCTTGGGAGGCGTTCTGTGAGGACTTGGCCGCCGAGGCTCTCCGTCACCTGGCTGACCACGCTTCGAATGCCATCGAGCTACCCAAGGAGATCAAGAAGACCCTGAAGAACAGCCTGCTTGACGAAAAGGACGACCTGGCGATTTGGAATCTCTCGGATGACGGTTGGCGCACCGCGCTCCGAGAGCGAGCTGACATGCTCTCCCGAGATGAAGATCGCACCCTGAACACCCCTAAACCCACTCAAGTCAAGGAGTTTTTCACTAAGAACGTCGGAATCAGCGACATCACTGCCTCCTGGCGGTGGCATAAGAACGAACCCAGCCGAACACGACAGCGACTAACAGATTTCGTGATCCTACGAGGGTCCATTGCCCATCGCGGCTCGCCAAAGGGCGGCGTACTGAAGCGGCATGCCACCGACGGTCTTGATCTGGCCCAACGGCTAGCAGGGCAGAGTGCGAAGCGTGTCAGTGACCATCTTCTTCAACACACAGGTACTGGGCTTCCGGAGTTGGAAGCACCGGCGGCCGAGTAGAGCTCCGCGGCTAAACGGATCGTTCAGATCCGCAAGTTGGCAAGGCGCTCGTCCAGATGATCCACCGAGACGCATTTCTCACGGCGATCTGCGAGAGACACAAAACCGATCTCCACTATTCGTTGCGTGGCGGTAGTACCTCCCATGGCTCTGCGACGCCTTCTCCCGGTTCCCAGCCGTACGCCCGCAAGCTCCTGCCCTCTGCCTTTCGGCCAGCGGTGCCCAGTAGTTCGGCGGCGATGATCAAGGCGCCAGCGTTGCCCGCCTCGGCGTGGGCCCGTAGTCGCCGAAGGGCGCCGCTCACACGGTCCGGCTCCTGCAGCAGCCAGGCGTAACCATCCCTGAGCATGAGCGGTGCCCACGCCAGGGACACCCTGGCTGTGTTCACGGCATTGTGTTGAACCCAGGCATCGGCGTCTTCGATTTCCTTCATTCTCTCCAGCAGGGGCTCCATCTCAAGCAAGTCGGCGTCGCTCGCTTCGCATGTCCGCTGGTGACACACCACGGCTTCGTCTGTCCTGCCAGACCTTGTGAGCAGTAGCACCGCCCAGCCAAGGGCGAGAACATCGCCACCCTCAGCACCCCGCATGTACCACGTGATGGCTTCGTGGGTGCGGCCCGCGGCGCGCAAGAGGTCAGCTGCTGGTCGCAGCGCCTTGCTATCACCCGCCTCAGCGGCTCCGTAGTAGAGGCGCATGGCTACACGGAAATAGCCGCGGGCCTGCGCAGCACCAGCGAGTGACACACGTGCCTGGACTGCGCTGTGCTCAGTCAAAGCGTTCCACAGGTGTCCAGGAACCGTTGGTCCGTCATCCTGGGCACCGAGGCTCAGCCCCACAGCGGTGCTGCGGGGCACGCGTTGCTTGAGGAAATCGGCGAGACAGTAGTGCGATTGCTGCTGAGACACCGCCCGCTGAGGCCGACGGCGGTAGAGCGGACTACGGGCCCCGCGGCAAGCTCGCGTGTCCGTGACGTAGTCCCAGGCGACCGCCGGCCAGTCATCAGGTAGAGCGTCCCACTCGGCATCGCTGAGATATCCGGGAGCAGCTGCCTCCAGGAGGGCGCGAGGAAGGTCCTCACCATGGCCGAGGCGAAGTACATCCAAGGCAGCCTTGATCAGAGCCTTCGCGCCTGGGGGCGCGTGGTTGTAACGCTCGATTAGGGCTGGCCCGCCAGCCAGGTACTGAGCGATCCGCCCTGCTTCCGCATGGTGCAGCGCCTCCGTCAAGCGGGGGTCGTTTGCAGCTGTCCCCCGTACGGCCCCCAACTCGTGCTCAGAGAAAGCCTCAGGGGCCTCGATGCTCTTGCCCTTGAGTAGTTGGCGGGCCTGCGCATACGGGTCCGGCATCCGAGGATCCGGCACACGGGTCAGCGTGTCCCAGTGCTCGCGCCATAGGGTGCCGACCACCAGCACTGGCGCCCGGTCGGGGTCATTGAGGAGGGCCCGGAGGCTAGAGGAGACCTGCGCACTGTGCTCCTCCGGGAGGAGGTAGTGCTGGGCTTCGTTGATCCACACCACAGTCTGTGGCCCAACCTGGTCCACCTCCGCGATGAAAGCCGTCGTACGGTCAGGTTCGATCGGATGCCACAGCCGCCAGCCGTCAGGCAGCTTCCTGACGGCTTCCCAGCAGGACCGGGTCTTGCCCGTGGAGGATCCGCCAACCAAGATCACGAGGTTGCTGCGTCCGTCCGCTGCCGATGTGGTTGCCTCGGCCAGTACTCGATCGGCCTCTCGCGGAATGTAGGCCGGGAGCAACCCTAGTGCGCCAAGACCACGTTGAGGGATGACGGCGGGGTGCACTTCCAAGTCGTCCAAGACGAGCCGCTCGTCGTACGCGGTGAGCAACCGGCCGACCGGGGTATGCATCCGTGCCTCGACCCACAACTCGCGCACGCGCGCAGCCACGTCCCCCGCGTCCCATCGCGCGCGGCGGGCAAGTACGACAGCGACAGCAACGGTGTCGGCCTGGCTGGCTGGGACATCCGGGGAACTGATACATCGGCGAATGGTGTCCCGTCCCGGGGCCCCGGGCAGTTCATCGTCCGCGGAGATGTCCTCGGCGATCTCATCGAGACTCGGTGTGCTCGCCTCCACGTATGCCCTGAAGAGAAGATCCTTCAGATCTCGCAGCGGAGGCGGCCAGCCCACCGACGCGCGTTCAAGCATTCGAGGCCGCTTCGCCGGTCCACCCATTCTGTCGCGACTCATCGCACCATCATCCCGTTGCTTAGTTCCGGGAACTCCCTGAACTGCACAAACTCCCCGCGAGACACCGTGCTCGTCGCAACTGGGAGACAGCCTCCGCGCAGCCGCCAAGGTAGGCGTCAGTCGGCCGACTGCCTTCTGTTGACCGCGACCCACGGAGGTTCCATGTCCCGCAAGCGCCTGACACGCCACGTGTGCCTGACGTTGATCTGCGCTGTCCTGGGCGGCCTCGTTTCCGGAGCCACGGAAGCTGCAATCACCTGGCTCACCTCGTAGCTCCACCCCTTGGTCTCGGGGCAGCCTCCTCGGTGGCCCCGAGACTGATCACCTTTGGGACACAAGACCAGTGCACGCCAACGACGATCCGGTTGCCCCGGCAGCGTCACGCGCGAGCGGCGTCACGCACGGAAGGACCGACGTGCGGTCATCTCGCCAAAGCTGGCCGCGATCCCCAGATCCGCCCGCGGCTCCTTGGAGACTGTTCAGCGACACGGCGTCGGCCCGACGAGCAAAACTCGAGGCCATGGGCACATCCGCTCACGCATCGCTCACGCACGGCCCAAGAAACGAGTCAGCGCCCGAGCCGACCGAAGTCGACCCGAGCGCTGCACAGCAGGTCAGAGGGGTTACCTCCGCCACCCGCACCGTAGGCCCTGTGGGACTCGAACCCACAACCAATGGATTAAAAGTCCACTGCTCTGCCAATTGAGCTAAGGGCCCAGGCGATGTTGCCTCCCCGAGCATAGCCGGACGTGGCCGTGTCTCCGATCGGGTATCGGGGACACGGCCGCGCCGGGTGGGTGGGAGGGGGCGCAAAGGTCACGGATCGACCGGTTCGGGCGCCCCCTTGCGGGCCGCCTCGCGGGCCCGGGTCCGCGCGTGCTCCGGGTTGAGGAACCAGTGCCGGGCCGAGGCGAACCACCAGGCCGCCGCGGAGCCGAGCACCACCAGGACGGCCACCGGGGCGTAGTTGAAGGTCTCCCAGGTGACGGGGGAGAGCTGCGGCAGCATGAAGAGGATCGTGATCACACCGACCCACACCACCGACACCGCGCCGATCGCCGTGGACCAGCGGCCCAGATGCCACGGCCCGCGCTGGAACGCCTCGCCCTTGCGCAACCGCAGCAGGGTCGGGATGACGTAGGCGATGTAGAGCCCGATCACGGCGATCGAGGTGACGGCCGCGTACGCCGTCACGTTGATCAGATACGGCAGGCCCAGTACCAGCGCGCCCATCGCCGCCAGCCACACCGCCGCGACGGGGGTGCGGGTGCGCGGGCTGACGGTGTGCCAGATGTGCGAGAAGGGCAGCGCGCCGTCGCGCGAGAAGGCGTAGATCATGCGGCTGTTGGCGGTCACCGACGCCATCCCGCAGAACAGCTGCGCCCCGATCACGACGAGCAGCAGCAGCTTGCCGGCGGTCGCGCCGAGGGCGTCCAGGAGGATCTGCGCCGGGGGTGCGCCCGTCGAGGAGTTCAGCGCGCCGTCGTAGGACTGGATGGCGAAGGTGAAGCCGAGGAGGAGGACGAAGCCCGCGATCCACGACGTCCAGATCGACTGCACGATCCCCTTCGGGCCGGCCGTCGAGGCGTCGTGGGTCTCCTCGGTCATATGGGCGGAGGCGTCGTAGCCGGTGAAGGTGTACTGGGCCATCAGCAGACCCAGGGCGACGACGTAGACCCCGCTCCCCCAGCCCGTGTTGTTGACGAACTCGGTGAACACGAAGGACGCGGACTGGTGGTGGTCGGGTACGAAGGTCAGCGCGCCGACGATGACCGCCACGCCGATCACGTGCCACCACACGCTCACGCTGTTGAGGATGGCGACGATCCGCACGCCGAAGGTGTTCAGCAGGCCGTGCAGCACGAGGATGCCCGCGAAGAGCAGGATCGTGCGGCCCGGGGTCACCTCGAAGTCGAACTGGAGGTTCAGATAGGCGCCGAGGAAGGACGCCGCGCCGAAGTCGATGCCGGCGGTCACCGCGACCTGGCCGAGCACGTTGAACCAGCCCGTGAACCACGCCCAGGCGGCCGCGGACCGGCTGGGGGCGAGCTTGTGCGCCCAGAAGTACAGGCCTGCCGACGTCGGATAGGCCGAACAGATCTCGGCCATCGACAGTCCGACGAACAACGTCATCAGACCGACCGCGACCCAGCCCCACATCATCACCGCGGGGCCGCCGGTGTTCATGCCGAACAGATACAGCGTCAGGCAGCCTGACAGGACCGAGATGATCGTGAAGGAGACCGCGTAGTTGGAGAACGCCGACATCCGGCGGGCCAGGACCTGCGTGTAGCCGAGCTGGGCAAGCCGTTCCTCGTCGGAGAGTCCGGAGACCTTCGACTGCCCACTCGCTATGTCGTCATCTGTCATGTCCCCAGCGATTCCCCTGCCGGGGCCGTGACATGCATCACAGATGGCCAAAAAGGGCCCCTTCGAGGAAGGGGCCCTTCTCATGGACCGGCCGGAGCCGGTGACTTCAGTCGGCGTCAGCCGTTGCGCTTCCAGCGCGGCTTGTCGTCACGACGGCCGAAGGAGGAGGAGCCGGAACCGGAGCCGGTGCCACGGTGGTCGTCACGACGGCCGTAGGGGCGGTCGTGACCACCGGAGCGGAAGCCCGGGCGGTCGTCACGGCGGTCACGGTTGAACGGACGGTCGCTGCCACGGTGCCCACCGCGGTCGTCCCGACGCTCGAAGGAACGGCCCGCCGGACGGTCGGAGGGACGGTCGTCGCGGCGGAACCCGCCACGGTCGTTGTCCCGACGCTCGAAGGAACGCCCACCACGGTCGTCACGGTCACGGTTGAACCCACCGCGGTCGTCCCGACGCTCGAAGGAACGGCCCGCCGGACGGTCGGAGGGACGGTCGTCGCGGCGGAAGCCACCACGGTCGTTGTCCCGACGCTCGAAGGAACGCCCACCACGGTCGTCACGGTCACGGTTGAACCCACCGCGGTCGTCACGGCGCTCGAAGGAACGGCCACCGCGGTCGTCCCGACGGTCGTCGCGACGGAACCCGCCACGGTCGTTGTCCCGACGCTCGAAGCCACGGCCACCTCGGTCGTCGCGACGCTCGAAGGAACGGCCACCGCGGTCGTCACGGCGGTCGTCACGGCGGAACCCGCCACGGTCGACGTCCTGCGCATCGGGCTGCTCGGGCACGGACACCTCGGCGGCCTCGACGATCGCCGCGGCCTGCGCCTCGGCCACCGCGGCCTCCGGGTCCTCACCGCGGTCGCGGGCGGCCCGGGCGACGAGGCGGTCGGCCTCCTCGCGCAGCTCGGTCGCGCGGCGCTGCGCCCGCTCCAGCTGCTTGGTGAGGGAGGACACCTCGCGCTCGGCCTGCTGCGCGGCGTTGCCCGCGGACTCGGCCTGGACCTCGGTCATCGACCGGGCACCGGTGATCTCGGCGACCTCGGGGTCGAAGGCGCCGGCGCCCTGGATGATGTGACGCCCGGCGTCGACGCCCGCGTCCTCCATCAGGCGGAAGATCTGGCGGCGCTGGTGCGGCAGCGAGAGGGAGACCACCGTGCCGGTGCGGCCCGCACGGGCCGTACGGCCGGCGCGGTGCAGGTAGTCCTTGTGGTCACCGGCCGGGTCCACGTTCAGGACCAGGTCGATGCCGTCGACGTGGATACCGCGGGCGGCGACGTCGGTCGCGACGAGCGCGTTGACGTAGCCCTCCTTGAAGTCGGCCAGCGTCCGGGTGCGGGCACCCTGGGTCATGCCGCCGTGCAGCGCGTCGGCCTTCACGCCCGACTCGCGCAGCTGCTCGGCGATACGGTCCGCACCCAGCTGGGTGCGGACGAAGATGATGGTGCGGCCCTTGCGGGAGGCGATCGCGGCGGTGACCGGCGCCTTGTCCTTGGGCTTCACGATGAGGATGTGGTGCGACATGGTCGTCACCGCGCCCTGGGCGGCGTCGACCTCGTGGCTGACCGGGTCGACCAGGTAGCGCTTGACCAGCGTGGAGATCTCGTTCTCCATGGTGGCCGAGAACAGCATGCGCTGGCCGCCGGCCGGGACCTGGTCGAGCAGCTCGGTGACCTCGGGCAGGAAGCCCAGGTCGGACATCTGGTCGGCCTCGTCGAGGACGGCGACCTCGACGTTCTCCAGGGAGCAGGCGCCGCGGTTGATGATGTCGCGCAGCCGGCCCGGGGTGGCGACGAGGATGTCGACGCCGCGCTCCAGGGCGTAGATCTGGTTGCCCATCGACGTACCGCCGCAGACGACCTTCATCTTCAGGCCCACGACGTCGCCGTAGGGCTGGAGGGCGTCCGCGACCTGCATCGCGAGCTCGCGGGTCGGGGTGAGGATGACCGCGCGGGGCTTGTGCTTCTCGGTGCGGCCGCCGGCGAGACGCGCCAGGACCGGCAGACCGAAGGAGAGGGTCTTGCCGGAGCCGGTGCGGCCACGGCCGAGGATGTCCTTGCCGGCCAGGGCGTCCGGGATGGTCGCGGCCTGGATCGGGAAGGGGGTGGTCACGCCGTTCTGCGCGAGCTTGCGCACGACGCCCTCGGGGAGACCGAGGTCGGCGAAGGTGACCTCGGGGGTCTCCTCGACGATCTCGTTCTCGCCGTTCTCGGGCATGACGGCGTGATCAGAACTGGAAATGGACATGCGTATGCGAAACCTTCCGGAGTCTCGTCGGCACGCGCCCGTCAACTCCGTGATTCGCAATACGACCGCCTCTATGCGGTCAGCCACGGCAAGGGAGAGAACGCGCCACACGGCGCGCTTCTGCGTTGGCGCCGGGCAAATGAATCAAACGATCTATAACCATACGCACCCATCACCCCCGAAGGCAAACCGAACCCCATTGACGTACGTCACACCGGCACGGGGCCCTCACGCGGGCGTCCCCGCCGCCGGGGCCGGCTCCCGTTGAGCCAGCTGGGGCCCGGTCTCCTGGTGCGCGGACGAGGACGGCTCGGGGGTGGGCTCGGGCGTGGGAGAGGGCGGCGTCGGGGTCGGCGTCGGCTCCGGCTCGGGGGTCTTCGTCGGGGTCGGCGGCGCCTTGGTCGGGGTCGGCTGAGGCTTGTCCGACTTGCCGGGCCTGGGTTCCGCGGAGGGGGACGCCTCGGTGCCGTCGGACGCCGAGGCGGAGGGCGACGCCGACTCCTCCGCCTTGTCCTTGCCCTTCTTCTTCCCGTGCTTGCCGTCGGTCCCGGCGGCCCCGTACCCGCCGCCCCCGCCCGACACCGCCGATCCGCCGTCGGGCGCCTCGCCACCCCGCTGACCGGCGGAATGGGAGGGCTTGGCGCTCTTGCCTCCGTCGTCGTCGCCCACGCTCATACAGCCGGTGGCGGCCGCGACCGCCATCACCGTGGCGGCCAGACGGACGGGTACGTACAAGGGGCGCACGGGCAGCCACCTCCGAGGGCGGGTGAAGGAGTCAACCTGTTCAACTCCCGCCGCCCACAAGAGGACACGCGCAAGCCTCGTCCGCGGCCGCCTCCGCTCCGGGCGCGGCGTCCCTGACAATGGCCCTGTGCTGGAGATGACGCGCGAAGCCTTCGAAGAACTCGTGAGCCAGGCCCTGGACCAGATCCCGCCCGAGCTCACCCGGGTCATGGACAACGTCGCCGTGTTCGTCGAGGACGAGCCTCCCGCCGACGACCCCGAACTCCTCGGCCTCTACGAGGGCACCCCCCTCACCGACCGCGGCGAGTGGTACGCCGGCGTACTGCCCGACCGCATCTCCATCTACATGGGCCCGACGCTGCGCTTCTGCGAGACCGAGGACGACGTGGTCCACGAGGTCGCCGTGACCGTGATCCACGAGATCGCCCACCACTTCGGCATCGACGACGAACGCCTCCACGAACTGGGCTGGGGCTGACGGCCCCGGCCCCGCACAAAGCACCCCACCCCTCGGACGCGAGTCACCGGCCCCCGTAGACACCTCGCATATCCACCTCCGGACTTGGGCATACGGGACCAATGGCCCGCGTCCCCGCCGCAGTCCTGAACGTCCTGATCCGTGTACGCCGCTCGCCGCGCGCCCTCGCCCGGCACTACCGCACCCGCCGCCCGCTGCCGACGCTCGAGCTCGTCCACCAGCCGCACCCCTGGACCCGGGCCTTCGGGCTGGTGGCCGTCGTGCTGCTCGGGGCGTGGCTCGGCCTGCTGATCGTGGGCAACGTCCGCACCCCCGTCGGACCCATGAACACGACGATGACCCTGCGTCCGTCCTTCACCGGCGGCACGAAGATCAACGTCTCCCCGCTGGGCGCCCTCCAGCTGGACAGCCACCACGCCCCCGTCCGCCTGGACGTCAACGTCGACCAGTTGGACCCGGCCCGCGCCCAGGCCCTGGTCGACCACCCCGAGCGCATCTCCGGACTCCAGGAGGAGGTCGCCGAGGACGTCGAGCACGGCACCCTCGACCTGGCCCTGCGGTCCTGCGTGGCCGTCGTCGGCGGAGCCACCGCCCTCGGTCTGGCCGTCTACCGCCGCCCCCGCCGCGCCCTCGCCGCCGGCGGCCTCGCCCTCGGCCTGCTGGCCGCCTCCGGCGGAACGGCGTACGCCACGTGGAACCCCGACTCGGTCCTGGAGCCGAAGTTCTCCGGGCTGCTCTCCTCCGCCCCCTCCCTGGTCGGCAACGCGCGCAACATCGTCACCGAGTTCGACGTCTACCAGCGGGAGTTGGCCCGGCTCGTCACCAACGTGACCAAGCTGTACGACGTCACCTCCACGCTCCCCGCCTACGCGCCCGACCCGAGCACCATCCGTGTCCTGCACGTCTCCGACATCCATCTCAACCCGGCGAGCTGGAAGATCATCGCCTCGCTGGTGGAGCAGTACCAGGTCAACGTCATCGTCGACTCCGGCGACACCATGGACCACGGCACGGCCGCCGAGAACGGCTTCCTGGATCCGATCGAGGACCTCGGGGCGCCCTATGTGTGGGTGCGCGGCAACCACGACTCCAAGATCACCCAGCGCTATCTGGAGGGTCTGAAGAACGTGCACGTCCTCGACGGCGGGCGGGCCGAGAGCGTCGCCGGACTGCGGTTCGCGGGCATCGGCGACCCCCAGTTCACCCCCGACCGCAGCGAGAAACCGGGCGCCGAGGAGTCCCAGGAGGCCGCGGGCGCCCGGCTCGCCGCCGCGCTGCGCGACTACACGACCGCCGGGAAACCGGTCGATGTCGCCGTCGCGCACGAGCCGTCGGCCGCGCGGGAGGTCGACGGGTCGGTGCCGCTGGTGCTCTCCGGCCATCTGCACCACCAGGAGATGGAGGTCCTGCGCAACGGCACCCGGCTGCGCGTCGAGGGCTCCACCGGCGGCAGCGGGCTGCGCGCGGTGGAAGGGAAGTACCCGGACCCCATCGAGGCCTCGATCCTCTACTTCGACCGCGACTCCCGCCGCCTCCAGGCCTGGGACGAGATCAAACTCGGCGGGCTCGGCCTGACGACGGCCGAGGTCAGCCGCCACCTGCCGGAGGAGAACCAGCCGGGAGCCACCCCGACTCCGACACCCACGCCGACCCCCACCCCGAGCCCGCCGCCCACCCCCTCCCCGAGCGCTCCCTAAACCGTTTTGGCGATACCTCCCGGCATCCCATATGCTTCTCACGTCCCCGACGCGCTGCGAAGCGCAAGGCGGGCCGATAGCCCTCATCGTCTAGCGGCCTAGGACGCCGCCCTTTCAAGGCGGTAGCACGGGTTCGAATCCCGTTGGGGGCACGCATCACCGTGTGCGACACTGTCGTACGCAACAGCTTGGTCCTGTGGAGCAGTTTGGAGTGCTCGCCACCCTGTCAAGGTGGAGGCCGCGGGTTCAAATCCCGTCAGGACCGCTGAGGTTTCCTCGGAAACCTCGTGGCTGGGTAGCTCAGTTGGTACGAGCGATCGCCTGAAAAGCGATAGGTCGCCGGTTCGACCCCGGCCCCAGCCACTCAGTACGAAAACCCCCTCCGGGTGACCGGAGGGGGTTTTCGTCGCTCACAGAGAGCCTAGGGGGGTTCTTGAGACGCATGGTCAGAGGACTGGTGACGGCCGGTGCCGTGCTGGTCTCCACACTCGCGATACCCGGCACGGCCCATGCCGCGGGCCCGACCGTGAAGGACGCGTACAGCGACCAGGCCGACTGGTCGGTCATCGACGTACGCCTCAACTACAGCGGCGAGATCGACAAGATCACCGCGTCGCTGCGGCCCGTCGGCAGCGGCGAGACCGACACCCCGGTGGCCACGGTCACCGACTTCAAGCAGACGTACTACACGAGCTCGTGGGAAGGCGTCTGGTCCTCCCAGCCCGTCCACCTCGACACCCTCGGCGACTACACGATCGACATCGAGGCCACGAACACCGCGGGCGAGACGACGGTCCAGAAGAACGCGGGCACGCTGAAGTACCAGAAGCAGCCCGTGATCAGCGGCTTCACCGTCACACCGCTCACCCCGGACATCGAGCACAGGACGGTCACCGGCGAGGGCGACCTCGTCCTGCGCGACCCCAGCACCCGCGAGACCGTGCCGCTGCCCGGCGCGAGCGTCGACCTGCGGCTCGGCCAGAACGGCGACCTGACCGTGACGAGCGACGAGGCCGGACACTTCTCCGCCTCCCGTGAGCTCACCGACGGCGGCGGCTGGGCCTGGGCCACCTACAACGGAGACCTCGGCTACGCCACCGTCTACCCGTGGCTCGACATCAGGACCCAGCCCGCGAAGACCCGCTTCGTCCTCGACAAGGACAAGCGCAACTTCCACGTCACCTCGGGCCAGAAGATCGCCGTCACCGGCACCCTCCAGTACCTCAGCGGCGACCGGTGGAAGCCGCTGGCCGGCATCCCCGTCGAGCTGGACTACCGCGACGGCAGCATCACCGACGCCAGCGAGGACACCACCGACGCCGACGGCCGCTTCACCCTGGAGAAGTACCCGTACGGCCGTAAGACCGTCTACGAGGTCGGCTTCCCGGCGTACCCGTACAACGCCTGGATCGAGCGCACCGCGAAGGTCGAGGTCCCGGTGTGGACCACCGCGACGACCGACTTCACCGAGTTCACCGCGCGGATCGACGAGTACGCCCGGCTGGAGATCACCGGCAGCCTCCGGGCGGCCGGCCGGGACACCGGCGGCAGCGTCAACGTCGACGTCCAGTACTCGGCCGACGGCCGGACCGGCTGGACCACGAAGAAGACGCTGAGGACCCAGCTGGACTCGCAGTTCATCGTCGAGGACCTGCCCGGCTACACCGACGGCTACTGGCGGCTGCGCTACGCCGGTTCCGCGGCCAAGGACATGAAGGGCTCCGTCAGCGACAGTCTGCGCCGCAACCGCGCCCTGACCCGGGTCAAGGACGGCAACGCCTCTCCGGAACCGGTCTACAAGGGCCGGACGATCACCGTGAAGGGCGTGCTCCAGGAGCGCAAGGTCGGCTCGACGTCCTGGACGGCGTACGGCGACAAGAAGGTCCAGATCCTCTTCCGGCCCAAGGGCGAGAGCGGCTGGTACCTGATGAGCACCGTCACGACCAAGGCGAGCGGTTCCTTCAGCAAGGGCTTCACCGCCCAGCAGGACGGCACCTGGGTGGCCGTCCACCTGTATCCCGACGGCAAGCACTTCGTGGGCAGCGGCACGGAGGACTACGTCGACGTGCGGTGACGTGCGCGGGGAGCTGTGAGAAGGGGCGGGCCCAAAAGGGTTCGCCCCTTCTTTGTGCGGGATGAGATCCTGGATCGCGTATGTCTACGCATCCTGCCCCCGGTGTCCCGGCCCTCGGGGCCCTCGCTCCCCGCCTGACCGAGCTCTCCCTGCGCGACGCGCAGCGGCTCGGGCGCAGGCTCGAAGGCGCGCGCAAGATCCGCAAGCCGGAGGCCCGCGCCGCCGTGCTCGCCGAGATCGAGGGCGAGGTCGCCAAGGCCGAGGACCGCATGGCCCGACGGCGCGCACGTGTGCCCGCCGTCAGCTATCCCGAGCAGCTGCCCGTCAGCCAGAAGAAGGACGAGATCGCGGACGCCATCCGTGATCACCAGGTCGTGATCGTCGCCGGTGAGACCGGCTCCGGCAAGACGACCCAGATCCCGAAGATCTGTCTGGAACTGGGACGCGGTGTCCGCGGCATGATCGGGCACACCCAGCCCCGCCGGATCGCCGCCCGTACCGTCGCCGAGCGGGTCGCCGAGGAGCTGGACACCCCGCTCGGTGAGGCCGTCGGCTGGAAGGTGCGGTTCACCGACCAGGTGAACCAGGAGGGGACCTTCGTCAAGCTGATGACGGACGGCATCCTGCTCGCCGAGATCCAGACCGACCGCGAGCTGCGCGCCTACGACACGATCATCATCGACGAGGCCCACGAGCGGTCCCTCAACATCGACTTCCTGCTCGGTTACCTGGCCCAGCTGCTGCCGAAGCGCCCCGACCTCAAGGTCGTCATCACCTCGGCGACCATCGACCCCGAGCGGTTCTCCCGGCACTTCGGGGACGCCCCGATCGTCGAGGTCAGCGGCCGCACGTACCCGGTCGAGGTCCGCTACCGCCCGCTTCTCGAAGAGGACTCCGAAGACTCCGACCGCGACCAGATCACCGCGATCTGCGACGCCGTCGAGGAGCTCCAGGGCGAGGGCAAGGGCGACATCCTGGTCTTCCTCTCCGGTGAGCGGGAGATCCGGGACACTGCCGACGCGCTCAACAAGAAGAACTACCGGTTCACCGAGGTACTCCCCCTCTATGCCCGGCTCTCGCACGCCGAGCAACACCGCGTGTTCCAGCAGCACACGGGGCGCAGGATCGTTCTGGCTACCAACGTGGCCGAGACCTCGCTGACCGTCCCGGGCATCAAGTACGTCATCGACCCCGGCTTCGCCCGGATCAGCCGCTACAGCCACCGCACCAAGGTCCAGCGGCTCCCCATCGAGGCGATCTCACAGGCCAGCGCCAACCAGCGCAAGGGCCGCTGCGGTCGTACGTCCGACGGCATCTGCATCCGGCTCTACACCGAAGAGGACTTCGAGGGCCGGCCCGAGTTCACGGACGCGGAGATCCTCCGCACCAACCTGGCCTCCGTCATCCTCCAGATGACCGCGGCCGGCCTCGGCGACATCGAGAAGTTCCCCTTCATCGACCCGCCGGACCACCGCAACATCCGCGACGGCGTACAGCTGCTCCAGGAGCTGAACGCCCTCGACCCGGCCCAGAAGGACCCGCGCAAGCGGCTCACCGACACCGGCCGCAAGCTCGCCCAGCTGCCGGTCGACCCGCGCCTGGCCCGGATGGTCCTGGAGGCCGACAAGAACGGCTGTGTCCGCGAGGTCATGGTCATAGCCGCCGCGCTCTCCATCCAGGACCCGCGCGAGCGCCCCGCGGACAAGCAGACCCAGGCCGACCAGCAGCACGCCCGCTTCAAGGACGAGACGAGCGACTTCCTCGCCTATCTCAACCTGTGGCGGTACGTCCGCGAGCAGCAGAAGGAGCGGGGTTCGTCGTCCTTCCGCCGGATGTGCAAGCAGGAGTACCTGAACTTCCTGCGCATCCGCGAATGGCAGGACATCTACTCGCAGTTGAGAACGGTCGCCAAGCAGATGGGCATCCATCTCAACGAGGAGGACGCGGCCGACCAGAGCGTCCATGTCTCCCTTCTCGCCGGACTGCTCTCCCACGTCGGCATGAAGGACGTGAAGGACGGCAACAAGAACGAGTACCTGGGCGCCCGCAGCGCCAAGTTCGCGATCTTCCCGGGCTCGGCGCTCTTCAAGAAGCAGCCGCGGTTCGTCATGTCCGCGGAGCTGGTGGAGACCTCGCGGCTCTGGGCCCGCGTCAACGCCAAGATCGAGCCGGAGTGGGTCGAGCCGCTCGCCGAGCACCTCCTGAAGCGGACGTACTCCGAACCGCACTGGGAGAAGGACCAGGCGGCCGTGATGGCGTACGAGAAGGTCACGCTGTACGGCGTACCGATCGTCGCCCAGCGGAAGGTGAACTACGGCCGGATCGACCCGGAGACGAGCCGCGAGCTTTTCATCCGCAACGCGCTCGTCGAGGGCGACTGGCGCACCCACCACAAGTTCTACGCCGACAACCGCAAACTCCTCAGCGAGGTCGAGGAGTTGGAGCACCGGGCGCGGCGCCGGGACATCGTGGTCGACGACGACACGCTCTTCGACTTCTACGAGCAGCGGGTGCCCGAACACGTCGTCTCCGGCGCCCACTTCGACTCCTGGTGGAAGCGGAAGCGGCACGAGCAGCCGGACTTCCTGGACTTCGAGCGCGAGATGCTCATCCGGGAGTCCGCGGAGGCGGTCACCAAGGCCGACTATCCGGACTCGTGGCGGCAGGGGCAGCTGAAGTTCCGGGTGACCTACCAGTTCGAGCCGGGTGCGGACGCGGACGGCGTGACGGTCCACATCCCGCTCCAGGTGCTGAACCAGGTCACGGACGAGGGCTTCGACTGGCAGATCCCGGGGCTGCGGGAAGAGGTGGTCACGGAGCTGATCCGTTCCCTGCCCAAGCCGATCCGCCGCAACTACGTACCGGCGCCGAACTTCGCGCAGCGCTTCCTCGCCGCGGCGGTCCCCCTCCAGGAGCCGTTGACGATCACGATGGCGCGTGAGCTGAAGCGGATGGTCGGGGTGCCCTTCGAGGCCGAGGACTTCGACTGGTCGAGGGTCCCGGAGCATCTGCGCATCACCTTCCGCATCGTCGACGAGCGGCGCCGCAAGGTCGCCGAGGACAAGGACCTGGAGGCCCTGAAGCTCCAGCTGAAGCCGAAGGCACGCCAGGCCCTCTCACAGGCGGCCGCGGCCACCGCCGAACGCCAGGGTGGGGAGTCCCTGGAACGCAAGGGCCTCACGGACTGGACCATCGGCTCCCTCACCCGCGTCTTCGAGACCCGCCGCGCCGGCCACCCGGTGAAGGCGTACCCGGCGCTGGTCGACGACGGCGACACGGTCTCCGTCCGCCTCTTCGACACGGAGGCGGAGCAGGCGGAGGCGATGTGGAAGGGCACCCGGCGGCTCATCCTGCGCAACATCCCGGTGAACCCCGCCAAGTTCGCCTCGGAGAAGCTGACGAACCCGCAGAAGCTCGCGCTCTCGGCCAACCCCCACGGCACGATCCAGGCCCTCTTCGACGACTGCGCGATGGCGGCGGCGGACCGGCTGATCGCCGACTTCGGGGGACCGGCCTGGGACGAGGAGTCGTACCGGAAGCTCTACGACAAGGTGCGCGCCGAGATCGTCGACACGACGGTCCGTACGGTGGGCCAGGTGCAGCAGGTGCTGGCCGCCTGGCAGGCCTGTGAGCGCCGTCTGAAGGCCGTACGGAGCCCCGCGCTGCTGGCGAACCTCACGGACGTGCGCAAGCAGCTGGACGCCCTCGTGCGGCCGGGCTTCGTGACGGACACGGGGCTGCGTCGGCTGCCGGACCTGATGCGGTATCTGGTGGCCGCGGACCGTCGGCTCCAGCAGATGGCGACGAACGTCCAGCGGGACACCACGCGCATGGAGAAGGTCCACGAGATGCAGGACGAGTACGCCTGGCTCCTGGAGCAGCTGCCGCGCGGGCGTCCGGTGCCCTCCTCCGTCCTGGACATCCGCTGGATGATCGAGGAGCTCCGGGTCAGCTACTTCGCGCACGCGCTGGGCACGGCGTACCCCGTCTCGGACAAGCGGATCGTGAAGGCGATCGACTCGGCCGCCCCGTAACCGCCCCTGCACACCGAGTGAGTTCGCGCAGCAGGCTCACCCTCCTGTACAGTCCTTCTCGCAGCGCAACGCAGCAATAAGCGCCGCGAAACCTGGTCCTGTGGAGCAGTTTGGAGTGCTCGCCACCCTGTCAAGGTGGAGGCCGCGGGTTCAAATCCCGTCAGGACCGCAGCAAGAAGAAGGCCCGTACCCGGCAATGGTTGCGGGCCTTCTTCGTACCCGCCCACACCGACCCGCTCGCCACCCTGTCAAGGTGAAGGCCGCGCCCGCGGCACAGCCGCAATCGGGTACAGCAAAACCCGTCAGGACCGCAGCGAAGCGAGAAGGCCCGCAACCGGCAAAGGTTGCGGGCCTTCTTCACACCCGCCCACATCAACCCGCTCGCCACCCTGTCAAGGTGAAGGCCGCGCCCGCGGCACAGCCGCAATCGGGTACAGCAAATCCCGTCAGGACCGCACGAAGAGGAAGGCCTGCAACCCGGCAAAGGTTGCGGGCCTTCCTCATGTGCAGCTAGCGCTTGGACGCCGGCCCGCTGATTCAGCCCGTCCGGCGCTTGAGGACGAGGCCGTTCAGGCCGATGGGGGTCCGGGGGCGCCCCGGGGTCGGCGGGGCTACGCGGCGTCTTGACGGCGTCACATTCGCTCGGTACTCAGAAACCAGGGCCCGTTCCCCGTGCGGCCTCTGGAGGTGGCGTATGGCGGCTTCGGTCAGGCACGAGACGCGGGCGTTGCTCCGTGCGCATCTGTCGGCCGCCACCTCCTATCGCCATCTGACGCGGCACTGCCCGATCTGCCATCAGCTCCAGCGGCTCGCCCTGGCCTCCGCCCCACGGGCCGGCGAGGTGGCCGAGGACGCCGTCGAGGACGAAAGTCCCACCACCGCGTGACCATCGGCGGCCCCAACGCCCGTGCGGACATGGGACGGTGGAACGCGCGCCTCCCCTAGCGCACCCTCGCCAGGGGCAACAAGGACCCTGGCATGTGACGGGTGTCACCGCATGAGTTTCTGAAACCGCGGTACTTACACCTCGCCTACAACTGGTCAATTTAATATGTGCAATTGCACCAGTCCGCAGGCCGACCCGTCGGTACGTCAGCGGCACTCCACAGGAGATCCGACACCCCTCCCCAGACTCCGACAAGCCCGCTCACAGAGCCGTATGCCAGGGCCCGCCCGGCGCACAAAAAAGATCGCGCTGGACCCGGCGGAGTCCAGCGCGATCTACGACGCACCCTGTGAAGTTCTGGGATGAGCTTGGGCGAGGGTTCCGTTGGGGCAGAACCCGCGTCGCTTGGAGCTTGGGCACGGACGCCTCGGCACGTTGGGGGACCTGCCGGTTTGTCCGTTATTCAGTTGGTTCAGGCCTCGCTGCGCTGCTGCGGGATGCCCGCGAGCAGTGCGCGGACCTCCGCCTCGCGGTAGCGGCGGTGCCCGCCGAGCGTACGGATGGACGTGAGCTTCCCAGCCTTCGCCCACCGCGTGACCGTCTTCGGGTCGACGCGGAACATCGTGGCGACCTCAGCCGGGGTCAGCAGCGGCTCGGCATCAGGGGTGCGAGCGGTCATGAGCGGCCTCCTCGGGAGAACCGATCGTTCTCGGTTCTTTCCTCTAAATTCTGCACCTTGACCCGCGTTGCCCGAAATGGCGGACGCGAGTCGAGTCGGTTATAGGACGAACGGCTTGTCCTCGGCACTACAACTACACCATCTGTCCAGCCGCGTCGGCCAAACCGATGGAATTGCCCCCCAGGTGTTCATCGGCGACAGAGGCCGATGGACCATGCCATAGCGGACAGTCACGCCACTGTGACGATCAGTCACAGAGCGATCAGGAGTCATCAGACCCCCCAAAGCGGAACCTCCCCCGGGCCCCTTGTCCTATTTTGGCATGAGGAGGGGCAAGAGACGCAAGGGCCGGGTACGTGCGGTCCGTCACGCTTGACACTCCGTGAGGCCTACGCCCGGATCGGTACCTACGTCCCTTGTTGGTTGAGCATCAGGGGAAACTTGGTGACACCTTGACCGAGGACGAAACCCCAAAACGGGCGTCTCGTCAAACGTCAGTTCGTGATCGAAGGCGCGTCACCCCGTGACCAAAGTGACCTGGGGCACACTCAGTTCGCCGATCGCCGGTCCCGAACCGACCGCCACCGCTCCACGAGCCGCCCGTACGCCTCCCCCGCGGCCGCCCCGTCACCCAGCCGCAACGCCTCGATGCCCGCGGCGACGTCGGCCGCCGAGTGGTCGTCCTCCAGCTCTCCGGCCGGCAGGGTGTGCACCAGGCCGCCGTAGTCCAGCTCGACATGCGAGCGCGGATGGAACTCCTCCAGCCAACGCCCCACGTCCACCAGACCGTCGCTGAGCGGCCCCTCGTCGATGGTGTCCTTCAGGGTCCGCAGGGCCCGCGCCACCCGCCGCCTCGCCTGCACCATCGGCGTCCGGTAGCGCAGCGTCGGCGGCACCTCGCCGGAGCCCTTGTCGAAGGCCCGCTCCTCGTCCACCACCAGCACGAACCAGTGCAGCGGCACCTGCCAGGCCGCGGAGCGGATCCAGGGGCGGGCGTCGGGGTTGCGGACCATCCAGCGCTCGTGGTCCTGCGCCGCCTGCCGCCGTACGACCTCCGGCAGCACCGCGTCCAGGACCGGCTTCGGCAGCTCCTCGTCCAGCTCCTGGAGCGCCAGCCAGCCGCGCAGCCGGGTGCGCCAGGGGCAGACGCAGACCACCCCGTCCACGTCGATCACGAACGCGTCGGCGCTCTCGTGCACCGGCACCGGGATCGGCGGGGTGGGCAGCAAGTCGGCCAGGGAGCGGCGCAGTTCGTCCTGGTACGAGGGACGGTCGGGGCGCCGGGCATAGCGGTCCCAGTGGCCGCGCTCCGGCTCCGGGAAGGCCGCCAGGGGCTCGTACACGCGCAGATAGGTCGCGTACGGGACGACCACCGAGGACACCTTGGGCACGCCTGCTCCCTCCCCCGCCCACTGCCGGGAAAACCTGCGGAACCCGCTCACAAACGGACCGGAAATCTATGCAAATCGTCGCACGGGCGTACTCCGCGAGTGGGTGATCCTGAGCACGGCGAGGTGGGCGTGGGCAGCCAGGCTCTAATCTCGTGCTCACAGCGCCCGCCACCCTTACGGGAGCTGGTCCCAACAGCGGCTACTTACCCAGGAGTCACCACAGTGACCGACGTATCAGCCGGCGTCCTGCACACCCTGTTCCACTCGGACCAGGGTGGTCATGAGCAAGTCGTGCTCTGCCAGGACCGCGCCAGTGGCCTCAAGGCCGTCATCGCCCTCCACTCCACCGCGCTGGGCCCCGCCCTCGGCGGCACCCGCTTCTACCCGTACGCGACCGAGGAGGAGGCCGTCGCCGACGCCCTGAACCTCGCGCGCGGGATGTCGTACAAGAACGCCATGGCCGGACTGGACCACGGCGGCGGCAAGGCCGTGATCATCGGCGATCCGGACCGGATCAAGACCGAGGAGCTGCTGCTCGCCTACGGGCGGTTCGTGGCCTCGCTCGGCGGGCGGTACGTCACCGCGTGCGACGTCGGCACGTACGTCGCCGACATGGACGTCGTGGCGCGCGAGTGCCGCTGGACGACCGGGCGTTCCCCCGAGAACGGCGGCGCCGGCGACTCCTCCGTGCTGACGTCCTTCGGCGTCTACCAGGGCATGCGCGCCTCCGCGCAGCACCTGTGGGGCAGCCCCTCGCTGGCCGGCCGGAAGGTCGGCATCGCGGGCGTCGGCAAGGTCGGCCACCACCTGGTGGAGCACCTGCGCGCGGAGGGCGCCGAGGTCCTCATCACGGACGTCCGCGAGGAGGCCGTAGGCCGGATCCTCGCGGCGCACCCGCAGGGCGTCACGGCGGTCGCCGACACCGCGACCCTGATCCGCGCCGAGGGCCTCGACATCTACGCCCCCTGCGCGCTCGGCGGCGCCCTCAACGACGACACCGTCCCGGCGCTGACCGCCAAGGTGGTCTGCGGCGCCGCCAACAACCAGCTCGCCCACCCGGGCGTGGAGAAGGACCTCGCCGACCGCGGGATCCTCTACGCGCCGGACTACGTGGTGAACGCGGGCGGGGTCATCCAGGTCGCCGACGAGCTGCACGGCTTCGACTTCGAGCGGTGCCGGGCGAAGGCGGCGAAGATCTACGACACCACGCTCGCCATATTCGCACGTGCGAAGTCGGACGGAATCCCGCCGGCCGCGGCGGCCGACCGGATCGCCGAGCAGCGGATGCACGAGGCGGCGGAGGCCCGCAGGGCGCGCTGATCCGACGCCGGTGCGCGGCGTGGCCGGTACCCGTCGGCGGGCACTTAGAGAGAACTCTCACGTTCGTCGGCGGGTCGGCCGCCAAGAAGTGGTTAAAATCGCGGTTGACCAGCGGGGACAGGGCACCCCGAGGGTTCTGGGTCCAGGCACGTCCTGTGGGCGACGTACCGTATGGGCGTGGGCTCAGGTACCGTGGAAGCCCTACGGACCGGTCTCTCTGCGGAGAGCCCGTTCCAGATCATGAACGCGTGTCAAGACTCTGGGGCCACCGAGCCCCGTATCCGAGGGGGTCGAGCCATGGGGCGCGGCCGGGCAAAGGCCAAGCAGACGAAGGTCGCCCGCCAGCTGAAGTACAGCAGCGGCGGGACTGACCTGTCGCGTCTGGCCAATGAGCTGGGCGCTTCGACTTCGAGCCAGCCGCCGAATGGCGAGCCGTTCGAGGATGACGAAGACGAAGAAGACGACCCGTACTCGCAGTACGCGGATCTCTATAACGACGACGACGAGGACGAGGACGACGAGTCCGGTCCCACGTCTCAACGCCGCGGCGCTTGACGCTCCAGCTGTGCTTCACCCGGTCCGGTTGTGGTCCACACCACCGGACCGGGTTTTGCGCTGCCCTCGCGAACGTCAGGCGCTGTAGTCGCCGACCAGCTCCGCACCCGTGGTGTGGTCACCGCGGTCGGTGATCTCACCGGCGATCCATGCCTCGACCCCACGGTCGGCCAGCGTGGTCAGGGCCACGTCGGCGGACTCCTCGGGGACGATGGCGATCATGCCGACGCCCATGTTCAGGGTCTTCTCCAGCTCCAGACGCTCGACCTGACCGGTCCTGCCGACGAGGTCGAAGATCGGGGCCGGGGTCCAGGTGGAGCGGTCGACGATCGCATGCAGCCCGTCCGGGATCACGCGGGCCAGATTGGCCGCGAGACCGCCTCCCGTGACATGGCTGTACGCGTGCACGTCGGTGGTGCGGGTCAGCGCCAGACAGTCCAGCGAGTAGATCTTGGTGGGCTCCAGGAGCTCCTCGCCGAGGGTGCGGCCGAGCTCGTCGATCCGGGCGTCCAGGGACAGGCCCGCCTGGTTCAGCAGGACGTGCCGGACGAGCGAGTACCCGTTCGAGTGAAGACCGGACGCCGCCATGGCGATGACCGCGTCACCCGTACGGATACGATCCGGGCCCAGCAGCCGGTCGGCCTCCACGACGCCCGTACCGGCGCCGGCGACGTCGAAGTCGTCCGGGCCCAGCAGCCCGGGGTGCTCGGCCGTCTCGCCGCCGACCAGGGCGCAGCCGGCGAGGACACAACCCTCGGCGATGCCCTTGACGATGGCGGCGACGCGCTCGGGGTGGACCTTGCCGACGCAGATGTAGTCGGTCATGAACAGCGGCTCGGCGCCGCACACCACGATGTCGTCCATGACCATCGCGACCAGGTCGTGGCCGATCGTGTCGTAGACGCCCAACTGGCGCGCGATGTCGACCTTCGTGCCCACGCCGTCGGTCGCGGAGGCGAGGAGGGGCCGCTCGTAGTTCTTGAGGGCGGAGGCGTCGAAGAGGCCGGCGAAACCGCCGAGGCCGCCGAGGACCTCGGGGCGCTGGGTCTTCTTCACCCACTCCTTCATGAGCTCTACGGCGCGGTCTCCCGCTTCGATGTCGACGCCGGCAGCCGCGTAGGAAGCACCGGAAACAGGGGTGGTCTCAGACATTGCCTGGGATCTTTCGGTTCGTTTTCTACGGGGCTTACGGGCGACGGATCGCGTCGGCCGCGGCCGTGGCGGCGGGACCCGCGGCCAGCTCGGTCTCCAGAAGCTGCTTGCCGAGCAGTTCCGGGTCGGGGAGCTCCATCGGGTACTCGCCGTCGAAGCAGGCGCGGCACAGGTTCGGCTTGGCGATGGTGGTCGCCTCGATCATGCCGTCGATGGAGATGTACGCCAGGGAGTCGGCGCCCAGCGAGGTGCCGATCTCGTCGATGGTCATGCCGTTGGCGATCAGCTCCGCGCGCGTGGCGAAGTCGATGCCGAAGAAGCAGGGCCACTTGACCGGCGGGGAGGAGATCCGGATGTGGACCTCGGCGGCGCCCGCCTCACGGAGCATGCGGACCAGGGCGCGCTGGGTGTTGCCGCGCACGATCGAGTCGTCGACGACGACCAGCCGCTTGCCCTTGATGACTTCCTTCAGCGGGTTCAGCTTGAGGCGGATACCGAGCTGCCGGATCGTCTGCGAGGGCTGGATGAACGTACGGCCGACGTAGGCGTTCTTCACCAGACCCGCGCCGAACGGGATGCCGGAGGCTTCCGCGTAGCCGATCGCCGCCGGGGTGCCGGACTCCGGGGTCGCTATGACCAGGTCGGCCTCGACGGGGGCTTCCTTCGCCAGCTTGCGGCCCATCTCCACGCGGGAGAGGTAGACGTTGCGGCCGGCGATGTCGGTGTCGGGGCGGGCCAGATACACGTACTCGAAGACACAGCCCTTGGGCTTCGCTTCCGCGAATCGGGAGCTGCGCAGGCCGTTCTCGTCGATGGCGATGAACTCGCCCGGCTCGATCTCGCGGACGAAGCTCGCGCCGCAGATGTCGAGGGCGGCGCCCTCGGAGGCGACGACCCAGCCGCGCTCCAGGCGGCCGAGGACCAGCGGGCGGATGCCCTGCGGGTCACGGGCGGCGTAGAGGGTGTGCTCGTTCATGAAGACGAGGGAGAACGCGCCGCGGACCTGCGGGAGGACCTTCGGGGAGGCCTCCTCGATGGTCAGCGGCTTGCCGTCGTCGTCGACCTGGGCCGCGAGGAGCGCGGTGAGCAGGTCGGTGTCGTTGGTGGCGGCCACCCGCGTCGAGCGGCCGTTGGTGTCCTTGGGGAGGTCGGCGACCATCTCGGCGAGCTGCGCCGTGTTGACCAGGTTGCCGTTGTGGCCGAGCGCGATCGAGCCGTGCGCGGTGGCACGGAAGGTCGGCTGGGCGTTCTCCCACACGGAGGCCCCGGTGGTCGAGTAGCGGGCGTGACCGACCGCGATATGACCCTGGAGCGAACCGAGAGAGGTCTCGTCGAAGACCTGGGACACGAGGCCCATGTCCTTGAAGACGAGGATCTGGGAGCCGTTGCTGACCGCGATACCCGCGGATTCCTGGCCCCGATGCTGGAGGGCGTAGAGCCCGAAGTAAGTGAGCTTGGCGACCTCTTCACCCGGAGCCCAGACACCGAAGACGCCACAAGCGTCCTGGGGGCCTTTCTCGCCGGGGAGCAGATCATGATTGAGTCGACCGTCACCACGTGGCACGTTTCCGAGTGTAGGCGAGGTCGTCCACTGGTCCGAATTCGCGGAGAGTGGCCTTTCTTACTTCGCGCGGGCGCCCAGCCCCTCCCCGGAAGCCGCCGTCAGGGTCAGATTCCGCTGTTCCTGCTGGTAGGACACCTTGCCGGCGAGGATGTCGATCAGTTCCCGCTCCGTCTTCATCTCCGGGCCCGCGCAGACTTTGCGGGTGGTGGCGAGCGGCCCGAACGCGATCGTGCCGTCCTTGACCGTCGCCTTGCCGCGGAAGGTGTTGCAGCCGAGGCTGCCGCTCGCGGTGCCGTCGGCGGCCAGGGTGAGGTGGGCCTTGACTCCCTTGGGCAGGGATCGGGCCGTGCCGTCGTCGCCCTTGCCGGAGATCAGGGTGTCGATGATCCAGTGGGTGCCCTTGAGGGCCGGGGCCGGTTCGGCGGTGCCCTCGCTCAGGGTGATGCTGTCGCCGTCGGTGCTGGTCAGGGTGAGGGTCTTGGTGCCGTCGCGCTCCTCGACTGCGATCTTGAGGGTGCCGTCGAAGACACTCAGGAAGCGCTGCTCGAACTTCTGCACAGGGCCGTGGCAGGCCATCGCCGTCGAGGCGAGGTCCGTGATCTTCAGGGTGTCGCCGTCGAGCGCCGCGGCGGCGCCGAAGTGGTTGCAGCCGACCGTGCCGCCGGTGTCATCGCCTGCGATGTCCGGTTCGGCCTTGCCGGGCCTGATCGTGATGTGGGCATCGTCGAGCCGGGGGTTCTCGTCGTCCGTCGGCAGGGTGTACTCCTTGCCGTCGACGGTCACCTTCTGCGGCACCCAGCGGATGCCCGCGATGTCGGTGGTGTCGGTCGTGGTCTTGGCACCGCCGTCTCCGACCGTCCGGCCGTGGTCCCCGGACTCCGTGCCGCAGGCGGCCAGGACGGCGGTACCGGTGAGGACCGCGACGGCGTACTTCAACCGTGTCGTCCGCATACGTGTCGTCGGCTTCATGCTTCTTCGACGCACGAGGCGGGTGATGGGTTCGGTGTCGTTACCGGTCTGTTGTGCCGTCAGCCCATGAGTGGCAGCAGGCCGCCGAGATCGGCCCGTTCGCCGGACGCGCTGACCTTGGCGTCCTCGACCGCGTCCGCCCAGGTCAGCCGCCCGGTCGCGAGCCGGATCCAGGTCAGCGGGTCGGTCTCGACGACGTTGGGCGGGGTGCCGCGGGTGTGCCGGGGGCCCTCGACGCACTGGACCACGGCGTACGGCGGGATCCGCACCTCGGTCGAGCCGCCCGGCGCCTTCGCGGCGAGGGCGTCGGCCAGCAGGCGGGTGCAGGCGGCCAGGGCCTGGCGGTCGCAGGGGATGTCGAGGCCGGGCACGGCGTCGTTGAGGTCGTCGGTGTGGACGACGAGTTCGACGGTACGGGTGACCAGGTAGTCGGCGAGGGTCATGGCGCCGGTGCGGGTGCCGAGGAGGCGGTCGGCGGGGGTCTCCGCGAGCTTGCGGGTGACGCGTTCCTCGGTGCGGGCGTAGAGGGCGTCCAGGTCGGGGTGGGCCCCGGCGAGGGCCAGGGTGTCCTCGGAGATGCCCTCGGCGCGGGCCGCGGTGGCGAAGGGCCACTCCAGGAGGGTGAGCCCCGCCTTCGCCGGCTCGTCCCGTTCGATGTTCCGGCTGACGGTCTCGACGGCCATCGTGATGTGCGCGGCCAGGTCGCGGACGGTCCAGTCACCGAGGCGCGTGGGCCGCGCGAGCTGCTCGTCGGTCAGCGTCCCCACGGCCCGGCGCACGTGCCCGAACTGGGTGAGCACCGCGGTGCGGATCTTGGCGGGGTCGTAGGTGCGGGCGCGCTTCTTGGCCGGGGGCATGGGGGTCAGCCTAGGACGAGGACCAGGCCGGCCTCGCGGGCGTACCCCGCGGGCACCGGTGCCGGTCAGCGGGTGAAGTCGGTCGGGAACTCCAGGTCGGTGCAGCCCCTGCGGGCGGCCACGTCGGTGACGTAGGACCGGAAGAGCTGTTCGACGTGGGGGGCGGCGCGCAGGGAGTCGTAGCCGTAGTCGACGCGTAGGACGTGGACCGCCGGGCGGGCGTCGCAGACGGACGTGGCCCACCACAGGGCGGTGTCCGGGTAGCGGCCCGCGGTGCCGGGGGCCAGGGGGGTGTCGGTGGCCTTCGTCGAGCCGGTGGAGCCGATGTACACGTCCTGGTCGTAGAAGGTCTGTACGTCCGCCCACCACAGGTCGTCCGCGGTGGGCGGGGCGTCGTCGGTGTCGGTGTAGGCCTCGTCGAAGAGCCGGCGGGCGCTGTCCGTGCTCAGGCGCAGCGCGCACCGCTCCTGCCGGACGTGCCGGTCGACCGGGGCGCCCATCGCCTCGTCGGGCAGCCAGGCCAGGTGCTGTCGGGCCTGCCGCTGTGGCCGGTACCAGGCGCAGGTGCCCTCGGTGTGCGAGGCGTCGGAGAAGCGGGGCGCGGCGGCGAGATCCGGTGCGGCCGGCACCTTCGAGCAACCCAGCCTCGGGGCGAGGCGGTTGGCCGCGGTCACCGCGATCCTCGCCATCCGGGCGCGGTCGCCCGAGGTGGCCGGCTTCGGGTAGTACGAGGCCATGCCGGTGTAGGCGGCGGAGGCGGTGACGTCGACGTTGCGCTCTTGGGGGCAGTCGAGGCGGACGGTCGTCCTGTTGGGGCCCGCGAACCCGGGCACGCCGTTGCCGATCGGGACGTCGAGCCGGGCGAAGCGTTCGGGCAGTTCGGCGGAGGGCCGGGCCACCACGGTCTCGGGGGCCTCGTCGACCAGCAGCTGGAACAGCCAGGGGCCGTACTTCTCGCCGTCCGCGCCCGCGTTCTGGATCAGGCAGCCGGAGGGCAGGGCGTCCGGGTCCAGGGAGTCGCGGTTGCGCAGCACCGGGTCGGCGTGGTCCATGCCGCGCACCTCGCGGACCGGCACGAGGTCGGCGCAGCCCGCTCCGACGGCCCGGTACGTCCGCCACTCGTCCCACAGCACCGTCCCGCTCCAGCCGGCTCCGGCGACCGCGGCCAGACAGAGCAGGGTGTTGACGGACGGGCGTATGCGCGCCGGGACCTTCACCGATCCACTCCCCCGAACTCACCGATGATCGCCAGAAGTTAGCACGCGTGAAGGCCCCGGCCGTCGAGACGGCCGGGGCCTTCACAGGTGTGTCACCGACTACGCGAGCAGCGCCGGGATCGTCTCCTCGTGCGCCTTGCGCAGCTCCTCCAGGGACAGCTCGAACTCGCCCTGGAGCTCGACCGTCTCCCCGTCCACGACACCGATGCGGGTGACGGGCAGACCCCGAGCGCCGCACATGTCGTTGAAGCGGACCTCCTCGGAGCGCGGCACGGCGACAACCGCGCGTCCCGCCGACTCGGAGAAGAGGAGGGTGAAGGCGTCCAGACCGTCCGGGACGATCAGGCGGGCGCCCTTGCCGCCGAGCAGCGCCGACTCCACGACCGCCTGGATCAGACCGCCGTCGGAGAGGTCGTGCGCGGAGTCGATCATGCCGTCGCGGGAGGCCGAGATGAGGATCTCGGCGAGCAGGCGCTCGCGCTCCAGGTCGACCTTGGGCGGCAGACCGCCGAGGTGGTCGTGGACGACCTGGGACCAGGCCGAACCGCCGAACTCCTCACGCGTGTCGCCGAGGAGGTACAGCAGCTGGCCCTCCTCCTGGAAGGCGACCGGGGTGCGGCGGGCGACATCGTCGATGACGCCCAGGACCGCGACCACGGGGGTCGGGTGGATGGCGACCTCGCCCGTCTGGTTGTAGAGCGAGACGTTGCCGCCGGTCACCGGGGTGCCCAACTGCTGGCAGGCGTCGGCCAGTCCACGGATGGCCTCCGCGAACTGCCACATGACGGCCGGGTCCTCGGGCGAACCGAAGTTCAGGCAGTCCGAGACGGCGAGCGGCTTTGCGCCGGTTGTCGCCACGTTGCGGTACGCCTCCGAGAGCGCCAACTGGGCGCCCGCGTACGGGTCCAGCTTGGCGTACCGGCCGTTGCCGTCCGTGGCGATGGCGACGCCGAGGCCGGTCTCCTCGTCGATGCGGATCATGCCCGAGTCCTCGGGCTGGGCCAGCACCGTGTTGCCCTGTACGAAGTGGTCGTACTGGGACGTGATCCACTTCTTGGAGGCCTGGTTGGGGGACGCGACGAGCTTCAGGACCTGCTGCTTCAGTTCGTCCGAAGTGGCGGGCCGGGGAAGCTTGTTGGCGTCATCGGCCTGGAGCTCGTCCTGCCAGGACGGGCGGGCGTAGGGGCGCTCGTAGACCGGGCCGTCGTGCGCGACCGTGCGCGGGTCGACGTCGACGATCTTGCCGCCGTGCCAGAAGATCTCCAGCCGGTCGCCGTCGGTGACCTCACCGATGACGGTGGCGATGACGTCCCACTTGTCGCAGATCTCCAGGAACCGCTCGACCTTCGCCGGCTCCACGACCGCGCACATGCGTTCCTGCGACTCGCTCATGAGGATTTCCTCGGGCGAGAGCGTGGAGTCGCGCAGCGGTACGTCGTCCAGCGTGACGCGCATGCCGCCGGAGCCGTTCGAGGCCAGCTCGGAGGTGGCGCAGGAGAGACCGGCGGCGCCGAGGTCCTGGATGCCGACGACCAGCTTCTCCTTGAAGGCCTCCAGGGTGCACTCGATGAGGAGCTTCTCCTGGAAGGGGTCGCCGACCTGGACGGCGGGGCGCTTGGAGGGCTTGGCGTCGTCGAAGGTCTCGGACGCGAGGATCGACGCGCCGCCGATGCCGTCGCCGCCGGTCCGGGCCCCGTACAGGATGACCTTGTTGCCCGCGCCGGACGCCTTCGCGAGGTGGATGTCCTCGTGCCGCATGACGCCGATGGCACCGGCGTTGACCAGCGGGTTGCCCTGGTAGCAGGAGTCGAAGACGACCTCGCCGCCGATGTTGGGCAGGCCCAGGCAGTTGCCGTAGCCGCCGATGCCGGCCACGACACCCGGGAGCACGCGCTTGGTGTCGGGGTGGTCGGCCGCGCCGAACCGCAGCGGGTCCACGACGGCGACCGGGCGGGCGCCCATCGCGATGATGTCGCGGACGATGCCGCCGACGCCGGTGGCCGCGCCCTGGTAGGGCTCGACGTACGACGGGTGGTTGTGCGACTCGACCTTGAAGGTGACCGCGTAGCCCTGACCGACGTCCACCACACCCGCGTTCTCGCCGATGCCGACGAGGAGGGCGTCGCTCTGCGGGGCCTTCTCGCCGAACTGGCGGAGGTGGACCTTGGAGGACTTGTACGAGCAGTGCTCGGACCACATGACCGAGTACATGGCGAGCTCGGCACCGGTGGGCCGGCGGCCGAGGATCTCGACCACGCGCTCGTACTCGTCCTTCTTCAGACCGAGTTCGGCCCAGGGCAGCTCGACGTCGGGGGTCGCGGCCGCGTGCTCGACCGTGTCCAGAGGCGTCCGGCTCATGCGTTGACCAGCTTCTTGAGGATCGAGGTGAAGAAGGGGAGGCCGTCGGTGCGGCTGGAGCCGATGAGCGGCTCGACGGCGTGCTCCGGGTGCGGCATGAGGCCTACGACGTTCCCGGCCTCGTTGGTGATGCCGGCGATGTCACGGAGCGAGCCGTTGGGGTTGAAGTCCACGTACCGGAAGGCGACGCGGCCCTCGGCCTCGAGCTTGTCGAGGGTGTACTCGTCGGCGACGTACCGGCCGTCCATGTTCTTCAGCGGGATGTGGATCTCCTGGCCCGCGCTGTAGTCGACCGTCCAGGCGCTGGAGGTGTTCTCCACCCGCAGCTTCTGGTCGCGGCAGATGAAGTGGAGGTGGTCGTTGCCGAGCATCCCGCCCGGGAGGAGGTGGGCCTCGGTGAGGATCTGGAAGCCGTTGCAGATACCGAGGACCGGGAGTCCCGCCTTGGCCTGCTCGATGACCGTCTCCATCACGGGCGAGAAGCGGGAGATGGCGCCGGCCCGCAGATAGTCGCCGTAGGAGAAACCACCCGGGAGGACGACCGCGTCGACCTGGTGGAGGTTCTTGTCCTTGTGCCAGAGGGCGACCGGTTCGGCGCCCGCGAGGCGGATCGCGCGCTGGGTGTCCCGGTCGTCGAGGCTGCCGGGGAAAGTGACGACGCCAATACGAGCGGTCACTTCGCGGCCTCCGCGACTTCTTCCACCTTCACGGTGAAGTCCTCGATCACGGTGTTGGCGAGGAAGGATTCCGCAAGATCGTGGATGCGGGCGAGCGCGGCCTCGTCGACCGGCCCGTCAACTTCCAGTTCGAATCGCTTTCCCTGACGTACGTCGGAGATGCCTTCGAAACCCAGACGCGGCAGTGCGCGCTGCACCGCCTGGCCCTGGGGGTCGAGGATCTCCGGCTTGAGCATGACGTCGACTACGACGCGTGCCACTGGCACTCCCGGTGTGTGGTGCTGAGCAAGGTTCCTGCGGGTCTCTTCCAACAGGTGTCTTCAGACTACCCGCACAAAATTTCTACGCGCGTTGACTTGTAGGAAACTACGTGACCGCCGTCACGATCGGGTATCGACGGCCGTGTTCACGAAAATTTCCGGGAAAGATCCGCGATCGACACCCGATACCTATTGCGCTCGGACACGCGGAAGGATTTAGTCGGGCTTCCCATTGCATTGTCGGGCACTGTACAAATGAATTGGCAAGTGCCGTACGAAGGGACCGATATTCGTGGCGCAGAAGGTCGTGGTCACTCTCTTTGACGACATCGACGGCTCGGAAGCGGCGGAAACGATCGCCTTCGGACTCGATGGCAAGTCGTACGAGATCGACCTGAATCAAGCGAATGCCAAGAAACTGCGTAAGGCGCTCGAGCCCTACGTGGACGCCGGCCGCAAGCGGTCGAGGTCGGGCAAGGCGTACAAGCAGACCGAGGTCGCTCCCGACCCGGCGGCGGTCCGCGCCTGGGCCCAGGCGAACAAGATGGACGTCCCGGCCCGCGGGCGGATCCCCAAGAAGGTCTACGAGGCGTTCGCCGAGGCCCAGTAGCCCTGGCCGACGCCGGGTCACCCGCCCCTCAGGACAACCGACTTGCGTTGCACCCCACCCGGTCAGCTAGAGTCTGGAGCACGCCGAGGGGCGGGGACGGAAAAGCCCAGCCCACGGAGTACATGCGGGTGTAGTTCAGTAGCAGAACATCCCCCTTCCAGGGGGAAGGCGCAGTGTGCAATTCCTGTCACCCGCTCTGCACCGCCGGTCTGGCCACTGTTGTGGATCAGGTAGGCTGGTGCTCGCGCCGATCGGTGAGAGCCGGTCGGATGCAGTGCGAACGTAGCTCAGTTGGTAGAGCGCAACCTTGCCAAGGTTGAGGTCGCGAGTTCGAACCTCGTCGTTCGCTCTTGATTCAAAGCCCCCCGGGTTCAACCGGGGGGCTTTTTCATGCGTGCGGCCATGCTGTGTGGCGTCTGACATTTGTCATGCCGAGTGATGACAGCGCGCACTGCTTCCGGGCCGCGGGCGCCGAGATGCTTGAACCATGAACACGAACGTGATTGAGGTCACCGACCTGCGACGCGTCTACGGGGGCGGGTTCGAAGCGGTCCGCGGGATCAGCTTCTCCGTGGCACGCGGCGAGGTCTTCGCGCTGCTCGGCACCAACGGGGCCGGCAAGACATCGACGGTGGAGCTGCTGGAGGGGCTCGCCCGTCCGGCCGGGGGCCGGGTGCGGGTGCTCGGGCACGATCCCTACGAGGAGCGGTCCGCCGTACGGTCGCGGACCGGCGTGATGCTCCAGGAGGGCGGATTCCCGTCCGAGCTGACCGTCCTCGAGACCGCCCGGATGTGGGCCGGGTGCGTCAGCGGGGCGCGGCCGCCGCTGGAGGCGCTGGAACTCGTCGGGCTCGCGCGGCGGGCCGGCGTACGGGTGAAGCAGCTGTCCGGGGGTGAGCGGCGGCGGCTGGACCTGGCACTCGCGCTGCTCGGCGACCCGGAGGTGCTGTTCCTGGACGAGCCGACGACCGGGCTCGACGCCGAAGGGCGACGGGACACCTGGGAGCTGGTGCGGGCACTGCGCGACGGCGGTACGACCGTGCTGCTGACCACGCACTACCTGGAGGAGGCCGAGGGCCTCGCCGACCGGCTCGCGATCCTGCACGAGGGGCGGATCGCGGTCGCCGGGACACCGGCCGAGGTGACCGCGGGACAGCCCTCGCGGATCTCCTTCGAGCTGCCCGAGGGGTACTTCGTGGGCGATCTGCCGCCGCTCGGGGAGCTGGGGGTGCTGTCCCACGAGGTCGACGGCCGGGTCGTACGGCTGCGGACGCGGGAGTTGCAGCGGGCGGCGACGGGGGTGCTGGTGTGGGCCTCGGGGGCGGGGGTCGAGCTACGGGGGCTGGATGTGCGGTCGGCCTCGCTGGAGGAGGCGTTCCTCGGGATCGCCGAGAAGGTGCAGACGAAGGAGCGGGTGGCATGAGCGGGACGACTCTGAGCACGCCGGCCGGGCGGATCTCGGCGCTCGGACGGGCCGAGCTGACGCTGTTCCTGCGGAGCCGGGGAATGGTCTTCTCCGCGATGTTCCTGCCACTGGTGCTGCCGTTCAGCGTGAAGGCGGCCATCCAGGACATGGACCTCGGGGAGTCGGGACTGACCGTGGGCCTGGTGCTGCTGCCCGCCGCCATCGGCTTCTCGCTGCTCTTCGCGGTCTACACCGCGCTCATCGGCGTCTTCGTCGGGCGACGCGAGGAACTCGTCCTCAAGCGGCTGCGCACCGGGGAGCTGCGGGATGTGGAGATCCTGGCCGGGGCCACGCTGCCGGCCGTCGTCACGAGCCTCCTCCAGTCGATCCTCCTCGCGGCCGGCTGCTCGGTCCTGCTCGACGTGGCGGCGCCGAAGGCGGTGGCGCTCGCCGTCCTGGGGCTGCTCCTCGGCCTGGTGATCTGCGCGACCCTGGCCGCCGTCACCGCGAGCTTCACCCGGACCGTGGAGAGCGCGCAGGTCACCGGCCTGCCGCTGATGCTCATCTCGATGCTGGGCTCCGGCATCACGGTGCCGCTCGAGGTGCTGCCCGACCGGATGGCCTCGGTGTGCGAACTGCTGCCGCTCACCCCGGTGATCACGCTGGTGCGCGGCGGCTGGACCGGGGACCTCTCGGCGTACGAGGCGCTCGGCGCCACCCTGACGGCGCTGGCCTGGGCCACGCTGGGCGTGTTTGCTGTACGACGGTGGTTCCGATGGGAACCGCGGCGCTGAGCACGGGGAGCGGGGAGATGAGCGGTTCGGGGGGCTGGTGGCGGCGCAAGAGCACACCGGCCAAGGTCGAGACGTACACGCGGTGGTCGTTCCACTTCTTCGCGCTGATCGAGCTCGTCTCGGTGTCGCTGCCGCTGTTCGGAGCGCTGTCGCTCTGGCTCGCGCTCTCGCTGGCGCTGCTGGTGGCGGTGCACTCCGTGGCCTGTGCCGTGACCGCGGCGCGGGCGCTGGACTGGACGCTCGGCAGCCGTGAGCAGCCCGTCCACATGCTGTGGATGCTCGGCGCGCTCACCGCGGCGGTCGCCGTCGCCGCGATCGTGGTCGCGGAGCACGGACCTGGCGGGGACGACGTCGACACCGCGGCCGGCTCGGTCTTCGCCGTGGTGCTGATCTTCGGGGCGGGCACCAGCGCCCTCGGGGTGCGCAGCCGGCGGCGCATGTACTCCGTCGTCACGGGCTTCGCCGTCGGGGCGGGGATCGTGTCGTTCGCGGGCCGGCCCACTCCCACCGCGGTGATCAGCGTGCTGGTGGTGTTCCTCGGCGGCGGGTTCCTCGCCTTCACCTCCGCCTTCTCCGTCTGGCTGCTCAACGCCGTCTACGAGCTCGACGAGGCCCGCGAGACCCGGGCCCGGCTCGCGGTCGCCGAGGAGCGGCTGCGGTTCGGGCGCGATCTGCACGACGTCATGGGGCGCAACCTCGCCGTGATCGCGTTGAAGAGCGAGCTCGCCGTACAGCTGGCGCGGCGTGGACGGCCCGAGGCCGAGGAGCAGATGGTCGAGGTGCAGCGGATCGCGCAGGAGTCGCAGCGCGAGGTGCGGGATGTCGTACGGGGCTATCGGGAGGCCGACCTCGGCATCGAACTCACGGGTGCGCAGGGGGTGTTGGAGGCGGCGGGGATCGCCTGCGTCTTCGCGCCGGCCGGGGGGACGGCCGGGCTGCCGTCGGCCGTGCAGTCGGCGCTCGGGTGGGTCGTGCGGGAGGCGACGACGAATGTGCTGCGGCACGGGGACGCCGGGCGGTGCGCGGTGGACGTGCGGGTGGGCGACGAGCACGTGGTGCTGACGGTGGAGAACGACGGGGTGGTCGCGGCCCCCGGTCCGGGCGGCTCGGGGCTGGCCGGACTGCGGGAACGGCTGGCGGCGGTGGACGGGACGTTGGAGGCGGGGCCGGTGGGAGACGGGATGTTCAGAGTGGTGGCCTCGGTGCCGTTGCGCGTGAGTGAGGTCACGGCATGACGGTGCGGCTGCTGCTCGCCGACGACGAGCATCTGATCCGGGGCGCCCTTGCGGCGCTGCTCGCGCTGGAGGACGACCTCACGATCGTCGCCGAGGCCGCCTCCGGCCCCGAGGCGCTGGCCATGGCGAAGGCGCACGCTCCCGACGTGGCCGTACTGGATCTCCAGATGCCCGGCGCGGACGGTGTGAGGGTCGCCACATCGCTGCGCACCGAACTGCCCGACTGCAAGGTGCTGATCGTGACCAGCCACGGCCGGCCCGGGCATCTCAAGCGGGCCCTGGCGGCCGGTGTGCGCGGGTTCGTCCCGAAGACGGTCAGCGCGCAGCGGCTCGCGGAGATCATCCGCACGGTGCACGGCGGAAACCGCTACGTCGACCCCGAGTTGGCCGCCGACGCGATCTCCGCCGGGGACTCGCCACTGACCTCGCGCGAGGCCGAAGTGCTGGAACTGGCCGCCGACGGGGCCCCGGTCGCGGAGATCGCCGAGCGGGCCGCGCTGTCACAGGGGACCGTACGGAACTACCTGTCGTCTGCGGTGTCGAAACTCGGGGCGGAGAACCGGCACGCGGCGGTGCGGCTCGCGCGGGAGCGAGGTTGGGTATAGTGGTTCTCGCGCCACGGCGCATGCGAACGTAGCTCAGTTGGTAGAGCGCAACCTTGCCAAGGTTGAGGTCGCGAGTTCGAACCTCGTCGTTCGCTCCAGATCAAAGGCCCCGGTCATCGACCGGGGCCTTTGTCATGGGGTCAGCTCCAGCTCGTGCCCGTCAGACGCTCGTACGCCTCGACGTACTTGGCGCGGGTCGCGTCCACGACCTCCTGCGGCAGCGCCGGCGGGGGCTGCTCGCTCTTCCGGTCCCAGCCCGACTCCGCCGAGGTCAGCCAGTCCCGCACGAACTGCTTGTCGTACGACGGCTGCGCGCGGCCCGGCTGCCACTGGTCGAACGGCCAGAAGCGGGACGAGTCCGGGGTGAGGACCTCGTCGGCGATGACCAGCGTGTCGCCGTCGAAGCCGAACTCGAACTTCGTGTCCGCGAGGATGATGCCCCGGTCACGGGCGATGTCCCGGCCCCGGGAGTACACGGCGAGGGTCGCCTGGCGCAGCCGGGCGGCGGTGTCGGCGCCGACCTGGCGAGCCACCTCCTCGTAGGAGACGTTCTCGTCGTGGTCGCCGACCGCGGCCTTGGTCGCCGGGGTGAAGATCGGCGCGGGCAGCTCGCTGCCGTCGGTCAGACCCTCGGGGAGGGCGAGACCGCAGACGGTGCGGGACTCGTTGTACTCCGTGAGGCCCGAGCCGGTGAGGTAGCCGCGGGCCACGGCCTCCACGGGGACCATCTGGAGCGACTTGCAGACGAGGGTGCGGCCCGCCCAGTCGGCCGGGGCGCCCTCGGGCAGATCGGTGCCCAGGACGTGGTTCGGCATCAGGTCGGCGATCTGGTCGAACCACCACAGGGAGAGCTGGGTGAGGACCCGGCCCTTGTCGGGGATCTCCGTCGGCAACACCCAGTCGAAGGCGGAGATACGGTCGCTGGCGACCATCACGAGGTCGCCCGCCTCGTTCTGGTACAGCTCGCGCACCTTGCCGGTGTGGAGATGCACCAGGCCCGGAACCTGGATCGGCTCGGGCTTTTCTACGAATCCGGACACGGTTCCTCCCCGTGGTTCTGTCCAAGTGGCTCGATTGTCCCGTATGGGCGGCCGGTCTCGGACAGCGGGTCTGTGGCCTGCGGGTATGTGACGTCAGTCGCGCTTGCAGATGTGGTCCAGCAGGTTGGCCGTGGCGCGCTGGACGCGGGGGTCGACATGTCCGGGGCGGTCCAGGGACGGGGACCACGCGAAGGTGCCGGACGCGAAGACCAGGGCGCCCGAGGGGGCGCGGTAGAGGGAGGTCTCCTGGTGACGGAGGGTGCCCTCGGTGTCGGGGTACGGGGAGTGGGCGAGCAGGATGCGGTCGTCGTGCTCGGGGAGCGGGGTGCGCGGGAAGTAGCGGTCGGCCTCGCCCGCCACCAGGCCCTCGATCTCGTCGCCCTCATGAGTGCCGGTGGCCTCCCAGAGCCAGTGGTCGGCGTTGCGGACGATCAGGGGGGCGGGGTCGGGGACACGGCCCGCGTACTGGATGCCGACCACCTGCTGTTCGGGGCGGTCGATCTCGCGCCACAGGACCGGACGGCCCGGGCCCCTGCGCTTGCGGCAGGTCAGCAGGCGGTCGGGGACGCCGGACGGGGACGGGCCCAACTCCACCTGCCAGTACATGGTGTTGGCGGAGAGGAAGACCAGCGAGGTGCCGTGGTCGCGGGCCCGCTCCACGGTCCGGCGCATGTTCACCGACCAGTACTCGTCGTGGCCGGGGAAGACCAGGCCGCGGTAACGGGTGGGGTCGACCCGGCCGGAGTGCAGGTCGCGGGCGTCGGCGTAGGCGAGGTCGTAGCCGTAGCGCTCGGCGAAGCGGATGAAGTCGTAGGCGTGGCCCACATGGAGGGGCAGGCCTGCGCCCGCGTACGGGCGGTCGAAGGAGACGGTCGTGGCCGCGTCCGACTCGCCCAGCAGCCGGCCGTCGTCGTCCCAGGCGTGGTACAGGCTGGCGCCCGTACGGCCGTCCTCCGGGTAGAGGTTGTACGCCTGCCAGGTGACGTCCGGCAGCAGCAGGAGCAGGTCCGCCGGATGGTCGTGGCGGACGGTGAAGGGGACGTGCGAGCGGTAGCCGTCGGCGGTGGTGAGCACGGCCACGTACGCCCCGATGCTCCAGAAGGACGGGATCTGGAGGCGCCAGCTCAGCCACCAGTGGTGACAGGAGACCGTACGGTCCGCGGTGAGCGGCGGGGGCTGGACGATGCCGGACAGACGGGGGCTGGTGGTGATCTTCGCCGCGCCGTCGCCGCCGTAGTGGCCGATGCGGTAGACGTCGACGGCGAACTCCTGGGGCGGGTCGACCGTGATGTGGAAGTCGATGGCCTCGCCGGGGGCGACCGCGCCGGTCGAGGTGAAGCCCTTGATCTGCCGGCGGACGTCGTCCGCGGCGCGGGGGCCTCCGGCGGATCGGGGGGCGGGGACGCGGGGGGTGCCGCGGCCTGCGGCGCGTTGGCCGGGGGCGGGTGTGGCTGTGCCGGGGTGTTGGGCGCCTTCCACGTACCAGGGGACGACCTGGCCCGTGTCGTCGAAGTACGTCTCGTCGCCGCGGAGCCAGGGGACGGGGCCCTGGCCGAAGGGGTCCGTCACCGCGTGCGCCAGCGCTCCCGACTCCCAGCGGCGGATCTGCTCCGACCCCATGGCTGCTCCCCTCCCTCGTGCCCCCGTGTGTTCGTGCGGACGTCTGGACGTCTGTCTTATGTCGCAAGCCCTTGCCATGTGCTCGATCGGTCCCAGCACATCACATTACGCACGCACGCTGTCACTATTCGTTGCGAATTCGCCGAAAGTGGAACGAGGGCTTCCAGTACGAGGGGCTTCCAGTAAGGCCAATAAGGAAGGGGCCGCCGAGGCAGGGCTCAGACGAGCCGGACCGGCTTCTCCGGGCGTATCCCGGACTCCAGCAGCCATGCGCGCAGCGGGGCCGGGTCGCCGTCCTCGACGAGGCTGAGCACCACGGGAGCGAGGTCGGTCGCGCGGTCACCGTCGATGAGGAGGGTCGGGCCGTCGAGCCAGTCGAGGCCGGGGGTGGCTCCGGCGGTGTCCATCGCGGCGCAGCAGACCATGGCGGTGACGTGGTCGGTCAGCAGCTCGCGGGACGTACGGGGGGCCTGCGGGGGGAAGAGGGGGAGCGAGCCTTCGTCCCAGAACGTGGTGTCGGGGCTCTGGGGGGCGGGGGCGGCCGCTTCTTCCCGGGCCAGCTCCGCGGTGAGGGCTGCGGCGAGGGTGGCCGTGCGTTCGTTTTCGAACTCGGGCTCGGGGTCGTTCTCGTAGTCGAGCTCGGGATCGGACTTGGGCTTGGGCTCGAAGGGCTCGGGTTCGGCGGGCTCGGGTTCGGGCGGGGTCGGCTGGGGTGCCGTCGGGGTGGGCTCGCCGGCGTGGGGGGTCGAGAGGTGGTCCAGGACTCTCGACAGGGTCGGGGCGTCGGATTCCGGGGCCGGGGTCTCGGGGGTGCGGCGGACTCCCTGGGCGTCCAGGACGCGGTGGAGGCGGGCGGCGTCGAGGCGCCACTTCCGGTCCACGACCTCGTCCGGGTACTCCTGCCAGTCGACCGGGGACCACTCCGGGCCGGACTCCGCCGGGCCGCCGTGGAAGAGCCGGGCGGCCAGGAGCGAGGTGGCCTCGTCGATCGCGCCGGGTTCTTCCAGGAGGTCGCAGGCGGGACGCTCGCCCAGGCGGGAGGCGAAGCCTTCGGCCAGGCGGTCCCGGCGGGACAGTTCGGTGAGGGCCGCGACCACGCCCGCGTCCAGACGGGAGGGCCAGCGGCCCATCCGCCAGGCGGGGAGCGCTACGCGGGTCAGGAGGCGGTCCCAGCCGGCGTACGCCAGGCCCACCTGTTCCTGGGCGACGATCCGCAGGCCGTAGTCCACGGCCTGTGCGCGCTCGGCGGCGGCCGCGGCGACTCCGCGCTCCATCTGGGAGGCGTGCTCGCGGACGCTGTGCAGCAGCAGCCGGGCCACCCAGCCGACGCCGGCGCACACCACGCGGGTCGCCGGGCAGCGGCCGGACGCCGAGGACACGGCCACCGCGGCGTCCAGGCCGCGGACGAAACGACGGGCCGCGGCTATGTCGGGGTGGGCCGAGGGGCCGGTACCGGCGACGACCGGGGCGAGGACGGCACGCAGCTCGCCGACCCGCATCCACCACAGGAACGGGGAGCCGATGACCAGGACCGGCGCCGCGGTCGTACGCCTCGGGCCACGGGCGCCCGTGAGCTCGTCGCGGTCCTCCTGCTTGGGCGGGCCGTGCGACGGGTGGGTGCGGTCCTCCAGCCAGCTGTCGCAGTCCGGGGTGAGCGCTATCGCGGACGGTGCGGGCACGTCGAGGCGGTCGGCGAGGTCGCGCACCATGCGGTACAGGTCCGGGGCCGACTCCTCGGCGATCGGGACCGTCGGGCTCATGGCGGGTCGGGCACGGGCCACGACCAGGGCGATGCCGGCGGCGGCCAGCAGGACGAGGGCGGCGACCGGGGTGACGACCCAGCGGGCGGCGTGCCAGCCGGGGCCCGTGAGGTGGCCGGTCGAGCCTCCGGCGTACAGCACCACGGCGACGGCCGCCGGCAACAGCGCGACAGCGAGCGCACGGCTGCGGATGCGCAGTACGGCGAGCGCCCAGGAGCGCGCGGCCTGTGCCCCCGCCTCTCCACCCATACCGGTCACGACCGGGTGCCACCTCCTCGCTGCTGTCCTGGCTGCCTGGCTGTCCTGGCGTTGCTCACTCCCCCACTGTGGCACCCACCACTGACATCGCAATGCCGGTGGGCCAAGTGCCGGAACGCTTGCGCCGCACCCTAGTTGGGGCCCCGGCCCACGTCAGCCGGAAAAGGCATCGGTCACTCGATGGAATGGCTTTGGGGAAAGGTGGATGACGGACAGCGAGGATCAGGCCTGGGATCTTGACTCGAATTCAGTCACGTACGTGGTCGCGTTCACAGTCACACAAAAGGGGCGGGCCCCGAATCCAGAGACGGATTCGGGGCCCGCGGGGTTCATCGGCGGACGGTTTCTCAGGCTTCCGCGGCCGCCTTCGCGGCGATGTCCGTGCGGTGCTGGGAGCCGTCGAGGCGGATACGGCCGACCGCTCGGTACGCGCGGTCGCGGGCCTCGTTCAGGTCCTTGCCGGTCGCCGTGACGGACAGGACGCGGCCGCCCGCGCTGACCACGGCGTCGCCGTCGTGCTTGGTGCCGGCGTGCAGGACGTACGCGTGCGGGGCGTCCTCGGCGGCCACCTCGTCGAGGCCGGTGATCGGGTCGCCGGTGCGCGGGGTGCCGGGGTAGTTGTGCGAGGCGACGACCACGGTGACCGCGGCCTCGTCGCTCCAGCGCAGCGGCGGCAGATCGGCGAGCTCGCCCTTGGCGGCGGCCAGCAGCAGACCCGCGAGGGGCGTCTTGAGGCGGGCCAGTACCACCTGGGTCTCGGGGTCGCCGAAGCGGGCGTTGAACTCGATGACCCGTACGCCACGGCTGGTGATCGCGAGACCGGCGTAGAGAAGCCCGGAGAAGGGCGTGCCACGGCGGCGCATCTCGTCGACGGTCGGCTGGAGGACGGTCTGGAGGACCTCCTCGACCAGCTTCGGGTCGGCCCACGGCAGCGGGGAGTACGCCCCCATGCCGCCGGTGTTCGGGCCCTCGTCGCCGTCGAGCGCGCGCTTGAAGTCCTGGGCGGGCTGGAGCGGGACGACGGTCTCGCCGTCGGTGACGGCGAAGAGGGAGACCTCGGGGCCGTCGAGGAACTCCTCGATGACGACGCGCTCGCAGGAGTTCGCGTGCGCCCGGGCCGCCTCGAGGTCGGGGGTGACGACGACGCCCTTGCCGGCGGCGAGCCCGTCGTCCTTGACGACGTAGGGGGCGCCGAAGGCGTCGAGAGCCTCGTCGACCTCCTCGGGGGTCGTGCAGACGTAGGAGCGCGCGGTGGGGACGCCGGCCCCCGCCATCACGTCCTTCGCGAAGGCCTTGGAGCCCTCGAGCTGCGCGGCCTCCCCGGAGGGGCCGAAGACCGGGATGCCGACCTCGCGCACGGCGTCGGCGACGCCCGCCACGAGCGGTGCCTCCGGGCCTACGATCACGAGCTCGGCGCCGAGCTCGGTGGCCAGCGCGGCGACGGCCGTGCCGTCCAGGGCGTCGACCCCGTGCAGCTCGGCGACCTCGGCGATGCCGGCGTTGCCGGGAGCGCAGTGCAGCGCCGTGACGTCGGGGTCGAGGGACAGGGAGTGGCACAGGGCGTGTTCGCGGGCGCCGCTGCCGATGACGAGGACCTTCACGGGGTCAGCGTAACCGGCCGGGGGCTCGGTGAATTGTGCGGGTTGCTGAAGGGGGGCGGGGGTGGGGGTTGTGGGTTTCTCCTAATCGGGGGTGCGGGGAGGGGTGGCGGCAGGCGCGGTGGGGCGCCCTACTCGTTGGTGAACTCCTCCATCACCGTCGCGCCCAGTTCCCGCACGATCAGTTCGCGGCCGGAGAGGGCCGACTCGTTGAGGTCGGGATCGTCGTCCTCGGGGATGTCGTCCTCGGGGGCGACCGGGGGTGGCTCCGGGGCGGCGGGCGGCTGGGGCGTGGGGGCCGCCGCCGGGGGCGGGGTCGGGGCCGACGAGGGCGTCGGGGCGGGGGCCGCGGGGGCGGGAGGTGCCGGGCGCTGTGCGGGGGCGGGGGTGCCGGGGGCGCCGTAGCCGCCCGGGGCTCCGCCACCGCCGTAACCGCCACCGGCGCCGTTGTGACCGGACATGCCGCCGCCGGTCTGCGGGGGCGCCGCGCCGCCGCCCGACGGGTCGACGATCGCCTCGATCTTCCACTGGACGCCGAACTGCTCGCCCAGCGCCTGCTTCAGCACGTCCTCGCTGCCGCTGCTCACGAAGTTGTCGCGGGCGCCGGGGTTGACGAAGCCGATCTGGAGGGTGGTGCCGTCGAAGCCGGCCACCTGGGCGTTCTGGCTGAGCAGGATCCAGGTGAAGCGGCGGCGGTTCTTGACGGCCTCCAGGATGTTCGGCCAGAGCATGCGGGGGTCGAGGCCGCCGGCCGGGGGTGCGTACGCGGAGGCGGCGGCCGGTTGGGCCGGGGCGGGAGCCGCAGGGGCGGGCGTGCCAGGCGTGGGCGTGGCGGTGGGTGCGGGTTGGCTCGGCGCGGCCGGGGGCTGGCCGCCCCCGGCGGGGGTCGCGGTGGGCCAGCCGCCGGGGCGTCGGCCGCCGCCCGCGGATGCCGCGGTGGGCCAGGCGCCGGGGGCGGAGGTGGTGGGGGCCGCGGGTGTGGGAGTGGGAGTGGGTGCGGCGGGGGCCGGGGGCTGCTGAGGTTGTTGGGGCTGCTGTGGCTGAGCGTCGCCGACGCCACCGGCCGGGCCGCCGCCGGCAGGGCCGGGGGCCGCACCGGCGTCGACGGGCGCGGCCGGATATCCCGCGGCGCCCTGGCCGGGACCGGCACCGAAGCCCGCGGCGCCACCGGGACCCGTACCCGGCCCCGTCTGCGGAGCGCCGCCCGATCCTCGTACCGCCGCCCGAGCGGCCGCGGCGCCGCCCCCCGGGGGGACCGGAGCCGCTGCCGCTCCCCCATGTGCAGGCACATGCGCATCGGGCCCGGGGACGTATCCCATGGCGGGCGCGCCCCCGCCGCCCGAGAAGTTCACGCCGCGCTCCAGCCGGTCGAGCCGGGCCATGACGGAACGCTCGTCGCCGTACGCGGCGGGCAGCAGCACGCGCGCGCAGATCAACTCCAACTGCAGACGGGGCGAGGTGGCGCCGCGCATCTCGGTCAGGCCCTGGTTGACGAGGTCGGCGGCGCGGCTGAGCTCGGCGGCGCCGAAGGTGCCGGCCTGTGCCTGCATGCGCTCGAGCACGTCGGCCGGGGCGTCGATGAGCCCCGTCTCGGTGGCGTCCGGGACGGCGGCGAGGATCACGAGGTCCCGCAGCCGCTCCAGCAGGTCGGCGACGAAGCGCCGCGGGTCGTTGCCGCCCTCGATGACGCGGTCCACGACCTCGAAGGCGGCGGCGCCGTCACCGGTGGCGAAGGCCTCGACGACGGAGTCGAGGAGCGAGCCGTCGGTGTAGCCGAGCAGGGAGGTGGCCATGGCATACGTCACACCCTCCTCCCGCGCCCCGGCGAGCAGCTGGTCCATGACGGACATGGAGTCACGCACGGACCCCTGACCGGCCCGCACGACGAGGGGCAGCACGCCCTCCTCGACGGGGATGTTCTCCTTGCCGCACACCTCACCGAGGTACTCGCGCAGGGTCCCAGGCGGCACGAGCCGGAAGGGGTAGTGGTGGGTCCGCGACCGGATCGTCCCGATGACCTTCTCGGGCTCGGTGGTGGCGAAGATGAACTTGAGGTGCTCCGGGGGCTCCTCGACGACCTTCAGCAGCGCGTTGAAACCGGCCGACGTGACCATGTGGGCCTCGTCGATGATGTAGATCTTGTACCGGCTGCTCGCGGGGCCGAAGAAGGCCTTCTCGCGCAGCTCACGGGCGTCGTCCACGCCACCGTGGGAGGCCGCGTCGATCTCGATGACGTCGATGGAGCCCGGCCCGTTCCTGGCCAGGTCCTGGCAGGACTGGCACTCCCCGCAGGGGGTGGGCGTGGGACCTTGCTCACAGTTCAGACAGCGGGCCAGGATGCGCGCGCTGGTCGTCTTGCCACATCCGCGCGGCCCGCTGAACAGGTACGCGTGATTGACCCGGTTGTTCCGCAGCGCCTGCTGCAACGGGTCGGTGACATGCTCCTGCCCGATGACCTCGGCGAACGACTCCGGGCGATAGCGGCGGTACAGCGCGAGAGACGACACGCATACGAGGTTATAGGCGCCCACTGACAACCAGCCCCACGCGCGCGACCCCGCCCGGTCCGGCCCCGCCGGAACGCAAGCGCCCCCCACGCACCCGCCAGAGCCAACCTACCCTTGCTGCCTTCCGGCCCTGGGGGAGTTCAGTCAGATAGCGCCGCGTGAGGGGCTGCCCAAACAGTACCCGATGGCAGGGGGTGGGAACGAGTTCGCGAGCACTCCTCAACGTCTTGTATTGTTTGCCGCGGAGGATTCGCCTAGAGGCCTAGGGCGCACGCTTGGAAAGCGTGTTGGGGGCAACCCCTCACGAGTTCGAATCTCGTATCCTCCGCCAGTGCCTCACCGGGCACGATGTCGAAGGGCCCCACCGTTCGCGGTGGGGCCCTTCGTCGTGTTCTGAGCATGGCGGAGCGGTACGGCGTCCGCATGCGGGCGTGAGCTATCTGACGCGGTCCCGGCGTCGGCTCGTCCGGGTCAGTTCGGGTACGGCGTGCAGGGGGGTGTGGGGTGGGGTCTCGAAGTGGCTTGGGAAGGGGTACTTGCGGTCCAGGAAGGCTTCTATCGCCGTCCGGGCCGCGGATCTCTCCGCGGGTGCCGTGTCGACGTCGTTGAGGCAGAAGAAGTCGACGTCCTCGCCGGCGGCCAGGCGGGAGAGGCGGCGGTGCATGTCGGGGGTGCCGAGTTGGACGTAACGGAAGCGGTAGTCGGCGGGGACGGCTCTGCCGGTGGCTATCGCCCAGTGGTGGTGGAGGGTGGACGCCGGGGCCACGTCGGTGGTGGAGCGGAAGCGGGAGTACGCCGTGCGTTCCAGTTCTTCTATTGACAGGTCTTCCATCTCACGCATGACCGACAGGAGTTGGGGGTGCGGGGTGTGCAGGGACTTGTGGGTGATGTGACGGCCGTGGAAGCGGCTGATGACCTCGCGGGCGTTCTTGCCCGCTGAGTTGGGGGCCGGTTCCAGGGGGTGCGGGGTGCCTACGCCGAGTTTCAGGGGGGACAGCGGGATGCGGGCGATGCCGTTGCCGTGGAAGAAGTGCTCGGCGCGCACCGGGCGGTTGATGAAGACGTCGTCGTTGAAGTAGAGGTAGTGCTCCGAGAGGCCGGGGATGTGGTGCAGGCGGCTCTCTATCGCGTGGGAGTTGAAGACCGGCAGGGCGTCGGGCGGGAGGATGTCGCGGTGGTCCACCACCGTCAGGCCCTCCGCCGTGGGGTCCAGCCAGGACGGGATCTGGGAGTCCGTCACCAGGTAGACGTGGCGGACGAAACCCGCGTACATCTCCAACGAGCGCAGGGCGTAACGCAGTTCGTCGTGGCTGGTGTAGCGGGAGGCGCCGGTCTCGCGCGGGGCGATGGGGTTGTCGGAGAGCGCCTGGTGGGCGCGGCGCTTGGCGGCCAGGTCCGGGTCGTCGCCGTCGACCCAGGTGTAGACGGCGTCGACGGGGAAGCGGACCTCGTCGATGCCCGGCTCGGCGAACGCGGCGAAGGTGGGCACGCTGCGGCGGCGGACCGGGACCGCGGCGGGGCGCTGTGCCGCCACCGGGAGGACCTCCGAGACGGGGTTGTGGCGCGGCGCGACGAGGGCCGGGCCGAAGACCTCCGGGAGGCGGTCGCCGGGGACGGTCAGCCAGGCGGGATCCTTGCCGAGGTCCCGGCCGTGGCGCCAGAACTCGAGGTCGCAGCCTGTTTCCAGGCCGGTGAGCAGCTGTCCCTTCGGGCCGAGGCGTACGACGCCGGTGCGCAGGACCGTGGCCCGGCGCACAGGCCGCGGCAGCTTTCCGTCCGCCCACAGGGCCGCGGTCGTCACCGTGCCGTCCGCTCCGACGGCGCCGACGTATCCGACCGTGCCGGCGAAGCGTCTGCCCGCCTGGGCGAGGATCGTCTCGCGGTACGGCTCGGGGACGCCGATGACCTGTCGGGGCGCGCCGTTCCCGTGGTCGGCGGGGACCAGGAAGTACGGGACGCCGATCCCGTCCAGCAGGGTGCACACCCGCTCCAGGTCGGCCTCGACGGCGTCCGCGGCCGTGTACCCGGCGACCGTACGGCCGTAGAGCCGGGTCGGGCCGAAGGTGACCCGGCGCAGGCCGGGGACCGCGGCCCGCAGGTGCCGGCGCGGCCGGGACGCGCGCAGCGCCCAGAGTCGGGCCGTCAGCCAGAGTCGCAGGCGCAGCAGCAGGTCCCGCGCCGCTCGGATGCCCCCCGGCACTCCGAAGCGGTGACGCATGTCCGTTCCCCCCATGTCCAAGCCCCCCGGCCCGTCAGTCCTGCTTCTCGTACGGGCTCGCGAAGGGGAAGTAGTCCTCCAGGAACTCGTGCATCCGGACGCTCACCTGTTCCCGCTCCTCGGGCGGTACGTCGACGTCGTTGAGGCAGAAGAAGTCGAAGCGGCGGTTGTGGCGCAGGTCGGCGAGGCGGCTGTCGGCGTCGGGGCGGCTGATGTTGACGTACCGGAAGCTGTACTTGCCCGGGAGGCCGTGTCCGGTCATCAGGGCGTACTGGTAGAGCAGTGGGGCTGTGACGGCGATGTCCTGCGGTGAGCGGAAGCGGGAGGCGGTCGTGCGGCGGATGTCCTCCGGGAAGAGTTCCTCCAGCGTCCGGAGGGTTCTGCGCTGCTGCGGCAGCGGGGTGTGCATGAAGTTGTTCGTCGTCAGCCGGCCGAACCTCTCCAGGAGCAGCGCTCGTACGTTCTTGCTCGCGGAGTTGGTCGCCGTCTCCTCGGCGTGCGGCTTGCCGACGCCGATCTTGAGCGGGGAGACGGGGATCCGCATCAGGCCGCTGCCGTGGAAGAAGTGCTCGGGGGTGACCCGGCGGCCGACGAAGACGTCGTCGTTGAAGTAGAGGTAGTGGTCCGAGAGGCCGGGGATGTGATGCAGGCGGGTCTCGATGGCGTGCGAGTTGAAGACGGGCAGGACGTCCGCCGGGAAGATGTCGCGGTGGTCGACGACCGTGATCCCGGGGGCGCTGTCGTCGAGCCAGTGCGGCTTCTGACCGTCGGTCACCAGGTAGATGTGGCGCACGAAGTCGGCGTACATCGCCAGTGAGCGCAGTGAGTACTTCAGTTCGTCGTGGCTGGTGTAGCGGGAGGCGTTGGTCTCCTTGTCCAGGATCTCGGCGGTGCCGCGGTCCTGGTGGCGGGCGCGCTTGGCCCGCATCTCGGGCTCCTCGCCGTCGACCCAGGTGTAGACGACGTCGACGGGGAACGTCACGTCCTCGACGGTGGGCAGGGTGAACGGGACGAAGCTCGGGAGCTCGCGGTCTCCGACGCGCACGGTGGCGGGCCGCTGTTCGGACGCCGGGAGTACGTCGGTGATGCCGTTGTTCCTGGGTGCGACGAGGGAGTCGGCGAAGATGTCCTCGGAGGCCTGGGGCTGCACCTTGGCCAGGCGCCGGGGCCCGTCGGCGCCGGCGAGGAGCTGGGCACCGTCCTCCCAGAACTCCACGTCGCAGGCGAGTTCGGGGCCGGCGAGCAACTGGCCCGCGGGGCCGAGGTGGTTCTCCCCGATCCGCAGTACCGGCGCCGTGCGCAGCCCGGCCGGCAGCGCGCCGTCCATGAACAGCGCGGGGTGCTTGAGCTTTCCGCCGGGCAGGGGACGGCCGATGAACACCGCCTTGCCCTCGTTCAGCGCCTCGATCGCGGTGAGGAAGCGCTCCCGGTCGACGGCGTTCACACCGACCGTGTGGCGGGTCCGGGCGGCCGGGACCAGGAAGTACGGGATGCCTTCCCGTTCCAGCGCGGCGAGGACGAGACCGAGGTTGGCGGCGGCCGCCTCGGCGGCGCTGAAGCGGGTCACGACCCGGCCGTAGAGCTGCTGGCCTCGGACCGCGACCGGGCGGAGCACCGGATCCGTGACCGCGGCCCGGCGACGGCGCCGCATGGTGCGCAGCTGCCACACGCTCTCGGCGGCCTTGCGCTCGACTCGTGGTCGCATCCGCCGGGCAAAGGAACGCACGGTCACGTTCTGGGCTCCTCTTCCATCAACTCTTCCGTCAACTTCTCGAACTTCTCTGCGAGAGCAGACAGACGTCTGTGAGTGATGGTTGTAGAAGAGTTCTCCGGGATTTAACGGACGAAGAGGTTCCAGAACAGCTTTCGCACCGTCAAGTGTGGTAAAGGGACTGGTCAGTGGCCCAGGAGGAAGTCGGCGACCGCTTCGCGGCCCGCGTCACTCGCCGCACGGGTCTGCACCGAGTGCGCCGCACCCCGGACCACCACGACCTGAGCCCTCGGGGTCAGCCTCTTCTGGTCGTACAGCCACTCCAGTGGCGTCGACAGGTCGCGGTCGCCGCCGAGGAGGAGGGTCGGCACGGGCGGGAGGCGGCGGTGCGCCGGAGGGAGCGGTGGAGCCGGGGTGCGGGGCCAGTGCAGGCAGCTCAGCATCGAGCCGAGGCCCGTCGCCGTGGCCGTGTCGAAGGGGCCGAGGTCCGCCGCGGTCAGGTCGGCGGCCGCCTTCTCCAGGGCGCCCCGGCGACCGTCCAACGGCGCGTCCGACCTGCCCCACGGATAGCGGCCGTCCAGGCAGAGGGTCGCGGCGTGCAGCCCCTGGCTCAGCTCCTCGGCCAAGGCCGCGCTGCCCTCCCGTACCCCCTGGATCAGGCCGTTCAGGGGGCCCGGCGTGCCGTTCGCCGCCTGGTGGAGGGCGTCGATCACCGCCCTGAAGTCCGGGTCCACGAACTCGTACGTCGTCAGGGTGTCCAGGACGTCCACGCCGTTGTCGTACCGCTCCACCACCTCGGCCAGGTCGGCGGCCGGGTCGGTCGGGCAGTCGGTCGCCTCGCAGGCCGCCGTCAGGATGCCGGGGGCGGCGCGCATCGCCGCCAGGTCCATGGGGTCGTAGCCGGTCTGAGGGACCACCGAGTCGAGGACCAGGCGGGCCACGCGGCTCGGGTGCGCCAGGGCGTAGCGCTCCGCGGTGTAGGTGCCGTACGAGACGCCGTCCAGTGTCAGTTTCCGTACACCGAGGGCGCGGCGCAGGAGTTCGAGGTCGGCGACGGTGTCGTTCGTGGCGTAGAAACGGCGGGCCGGGCCGAGGGCGCCGGCGCAGGAGCGGACCGCGTCCGGGGTGGGCGAGGTCAGGTCCGAGGAGCCCATCTGTTCCTGGAGCCCGGGGCAGCGCAGGGCGTTGTCGCCGGTGCCGCGCTGGTCCAGCATCACCAGGCGGTAGTCCTTCAGGACCGGCTTGAGCCGCTCGGTGACGCGTTGCACGAACGGGACGCCCGGCTGGCCGGGGCCCCCGGTCAGGAACAGCAGCACGCCCTTGGGCGCGTCGGTGTTGTCCGCCGCCGCCACCTTCAGGGACAGCCGGCCGGGCGTGCCGCCACCGTGGTCCAGCGGGACCGACAGCGTGGCGCACGTGTAGCCGTCCAGGCCGGGGCAGGCCGCGGCCCCGGAGAGACCCCCGCGCTCCCCGTGCGGTGCCGCGGCCTGCCGGTCCTGGGCGGCGTTCGACGTGCAGGTCCCCGACAGCAGCAGGGTGACCGCCGCGGCCAGGGACAGGGCTCCGAGTCGTCGTCTGCTTCGCACGTCCTCAGAGTGCGTCCGACCGCCCGCCGCCGCGAGCTTCCGTGCCAGGATTCGAGCAGGTTCGAAGAGTCGCGAGGGCCGACGAGGGCCGACAAGGGGGAGCAGGCCTTGATCGAGCTCACCGTGGACGCCGACGGGCTCGCCCGTTCGCGGTTCGCCGTTTCGCCGCTGCACGAGGTCGTCGCGACGCTGCTGCCGTTCGGGCTGCGTCCCGCCCCGGACGCCGATCCGTGGGTGGCGCGGGCCCGGCGGGTGCTGCGCAGGGCTCGGCTGCCGCTGCTGTCGGCGCTGGCGCTGGACGGGGGCGGCTATGTGCCGGACTTCCTGAGCCCGCATCCGGCGGGGCCCGCGCCGACGGTCGAGGAGGAGCTGGAGCGGGTACGGTCCACTGCGCCCGAGCGGGTCATGGGGGAACTGGAGGCGTTGCGCGACGGGCGGCCCGCGAGCGGGCTGGCCGGGGTGGAGCTGCCCGCGGAGGTGCGGCGGGCGATGGCGCGCGGCGGTGCCTCCGTCGCCCGGCAGACCGCGGACGAGCTGCGGCGCTACTGGGACCTCGCCTTCGCCCCGCACTGGGAGGCCGCGCGGGCCGTCCTCGACGCGGAGGTCGACCGGTGCGCGGGAGCGCTGGCCCGGCGTGGGGCGGCGGGGATGTTCAACTCGCTGCATCCGGACGTCCGTTGGGCCGAGGGGGCGTTACGGGTCGAGAGCCGGTTCACGATCCGGCTGACCGTGCCCCTGGTCGTCGTGGTGCCGTCCCTGGTGGCGCCCCGCCCGGCGGTGGCCGTCGACCCGGTGCCCCCGTGGCAGCGGCCACCGCTGCTGGCGTACCCGGTGCGCGACCGGCCCGCCGTGCCCGCGACCCCCTCCGCCGAACTGGCCGGGCTCCTCGGGTCCACCCGGGCCGGACTGCTCGCGGCGCTGTCCCGGCCGGCCTCCACGGCCCAGCTGGCGGCACGCCATTTCCTGAGCCCGGCCACGGTCTCGTACCACCTGGGGGTGCTGCACCGGGCGGGTCTCGTCGTCCGCGCGCGGGACGGGCGCGCGGTCCTCTACCGCCGCACACCCGAGGGCTCCCGCCTCACCGGCCGCTGAGCGCTCTGCTGGGTGCGGGGGACGGGTTGTTGTTCGTCTGCGGCGACGTTGTGGCTGGTCGCGCCCACGCGGCGACAGCCGCACATCGACACAGCCCCGCGCCCCTTCGGGGCACTGCCGAACCGCGGTGGACTTCACCCGACCCGCTTGGATCATCTGCCCTCGGCCAGCGTGTGGGCCACCAGGGCGTTGGCGTGGCCGTGGCCCAGGGCGTGTTCGGTCTTCAGCCAGGTGACGAGTTCCATGTGCTTGGTGAGGGGCGAGGCGCGGATCAGGTCCTTCCACTCCGCGATCGGGCGGCCGTACTTCTTCTCGATGGACGGGAAGTAGGCGGCGGGGCCCTTCACAGGTGCGGTCATGGTGATCGTGTCCTCTCGGTTCGGCCGGTGTCGGAGGTGAGACCGGCCGAGGGGGCGGAACTCATCGGTGCCCGGCAGGTCACCTGCCCACCCCCCGTCCGAGCTCAGCCGCGCGGCTCCCGCACCACCGCCACCTCGCCCGCCGGGACGGTGATCCCGCCCGGTACCGGCTTTCCGGTGAGCAGTTCGGTGGCCTCGGCGGAGACGCGGAGGTCCGCGCTCTCCTCGGTGTGGTTGATGAGGAAGAGGTAGTCGGCCTCCGTGCCCCGCCGCAGGGCCACCTCGACACCCTCGGGCGCGTCGAGCACCGGCAGCACGCCCGCCTCGACGCGGATCCGGTCGAGGAGCGCGGCGAGCGTCGCCGGGTCCGGCTGGGTGGCCAGGTACCACGTGGTGCCCGTACCGAAGGAGTTGCGGGTCACCGCGGGTACGCCGTCCAGCGGACCCTCGGTGTACGAGGTGATCGCCTCCGCGCCCGCCAGGCGCACCCGCTCCGACCACAACCGCGCCCTGCCGCCGTCGCTCAGCTCCACCGACTCGCCCGGCAGCAGCGGGAACAGCTCGTCCGTGCGCACGCCGAGCGCCTCACGGAACGCGCCCGGGTAACCGCCGAGCTGCACATGGCAGTTGGTGTCGACGGCCCCGCTGTGGAAGCCGACGGCCAGCGTGCCGCCGCGCTCCGCGAAGCCGGTGAGGTTCGCCGCGCCCTCGTCGTCGACCAGGTACAGGCTCGGCGCCAGGACCAGCCGGTACGACGACAGGTCCGCCTCCGGGTGCACGAAGTCCACCGCGACGCCCGACCGCCACAGCGGCTCGTACCAGGACCGCACCAGCTCCTGGAAGCGCACGTCCGAGCTGGGCTGCGAGGGCAGTTCCAGGGCCCAACGGGCGTTCCAGTCCCAGACGATGGCGACCTGTGCCGGGACTGTCGTGCCCCGCACCTCCGCCAACGCCCCCAGGTCCGACCCGAGTTGGACCACGTCACGCCAGATCCGGCTGTCGGTGCCGGCGTGCGGGAGCATCGCCGAGTGCCACTGCTCGGCGCCCGCCTTCGCCGCCCGCCACTGGAAGTAGGCGATGCCGTCGGCGCCCCGGGCCACATGGGCGAGCGCGTTGCGCCGCAACTCCCCCGGATTCTTCGCCCGGTTGACCGGCTGCCAGTTCACCGCGCCGGTCGAGTGCTCCATCAGCAGCCAGGGGCCGCCGGCCAGGGAGCGGACCAGGTCGCCGCTGAGGGCGAGGTCGATGTGCGACTCGGGGTCCGTGGACTGGAGGTAGTGGTCGTTGGAGACGACGTCCAGCTTCGGGGCCCAGCGCCAGTAGTCCAGCGCGTCGAAGTTGTGCATCACCATGAAGTTGGTGGTCGCGGGGAGCTCCGGGGCCGCCTCCCGCAGCACCTCGCGCTCCGCCTCGCACAGGGAGAGCAGCGCGTCGCTGCAGAAGCGGCGCCAGTCCAGCCGGTGCGTGGGGTTGGGGACGGCGCCCGTGGCGCGGGGCGGGATGATCTCGTCCCAGTCGTAGTACCACTGGCTCCAGAAGCGGGTGCCCCAGGCGTCGTTGAGCGCCTCCAGAGTCGTGTACTTCTCGCGCAGCCAGCCCCGGAAGGCCGCCGCGCTCTCCTCGCAGAAGCACTCCGCGTTGTGGCAGCCGTACTCGTTGTGGACGTGCCACATCACGACCGCCGGATGCTCCGCGTACCGGCGTCCGATCTCCCGCGCCATCCGCAGCGCCGCCTCCCGATAGGCGGGGCTGGACGGGCAGAACGTCTGACGGCTGCCGTACGACAGTGCGCGGCCGTCCTTGTCCACGGGCAGCGCCTCGGGGTGCCTGACGAAGAACCAGGCCGGCGGTGCCGCCGTCGGGGTCGCCAGGTCGGCGGCGATGCCGTGGGCGTAGAGCATGTCGAGGACGCGGTCCAGGAGCGTGAAGTCGTACTCGCCCTCCCTCGGCTCCAGGAGCGCCCAGGAGAAGATGCCGACGCTGACCATGGTCACCCCGGCCTCGACCATGAGGCGCATGTCCTCGGCCCAGACCTCCTCGGGCCACTGCTCGGGGTTGTAGTCGCCGCCGTAGGCGATACCGGGAACCTTCAGCATCACGCCTCGACCCCGCCCAGCAGTCGGCGGGTCGTCTCCACGCCCCACCGGTCCAGGGACAGCAGCCGGTCGCTGGAGGCCATCAGGCCACCGGTCGCCTCGACGTGCGCCGCCCACCGCTCGCGGGTCTCCACGGCGGGGCGGGCCATCAGACAGTCGGGGTCGTTGACCCAGAGCCGGCCGTGCTGCCACTGGCGTCCCACGCCGGTGAACTCGGCCGGGTCCTGGCCGGGCTGGCTGTAGTCGTCGGCCTCGGGGCGCCGGTGCGGGGCCGTGTCGGGGCTGACCCGCATGGCGTCGAACAGGCCGATCGAGGCCAGCAGGGGCGCGCCGCAGCCCAGCAGGTAGGCGTCCGGGCCGATGGCCTCGCGGATCAGCTCGATGCCCTCGCGGTACGCCTGGAGGGGGTCGACGTCCTTGTGGCGTACGCCGTCCAGGGCGCCCGCGTACAGGAAGTCCACCTTGAAGTAGTCGTAGCCCTCGGCACGCAGCGTCCGGAAGACGTCGGCGAGGTACTCCGCCGCCTGCGGGTGGGTCGTGTCCAGGACGTTGAGGTCGTGGCCCCAGTTGCGGCCGGCGTGCAGGAATCCGCCCTCGGCGTCCCGGACCAGCCACTCGGGGTGCTCGGCGGCCAGGTCGCTCGCCGGGTCCACCAGGAAGGGCGCCGTCCAGATGCCGGCCCGGCGGCCACGGGCGCGGATGGCGTCCGCGATGTCCCGTCGGGAACGGAAGCGGCCGGAGAGGGTGAGCCAGTCGCCGAGGGCCTTCTGGTAGCCGTCGTCGATCTGGACCACGTCGATGGGCAGGTCGAGGGTGTCCATCGCGCGCAGGTTCTCGTGGATGTCGTCCTCGGTGACCTCGGTGAAGTACTCGTACCAGGAGCACCAGACGGTGGGCGCCGGGCGGGGCGGGGTGACGCCGAGCGAGGCGGCCCAATCGCCCAGCACCGTCTGGACGGTGGCCCCCGTCCACTCCTTCACCGGGCCGTCCGCGGTGACCTCCGCCGTGTCGCCCTCGACGGTCAGCCGGATCGACGGAACCTCTTTCGTGGGCTCCGGCGCCGCCCACAGCCGGACCGGGGAGCCGTCACCGGGATCGAGGGCCAGCAGTCCCTCGCCCTGGAAGGCACCCTCGGGGACGGTGACGCCCGGGCGGTAGCAGACGGTCGCCCAGTTGTCGTTGGTCGGGCGGTACGGCCGCTCGTCGAGGGCGTAGGCGCCGCTGGGGCTCCAGGACTGCCAACCCTCCTCGTGGACACGGGCGTTGGCCCGGTCCACGGGGACGGTGGCGACGGGGGTGAAGGGGTGCGGCACGGTGGTTCTCTTTCGAACAGAGGGGGCGTCAGCCCTTGTTGGCGCCGAGCGTGAGTCCACTGACGAACTGACGCTGGAGCACGAAGTACACGATCAGTGTGGGCACGGCGGTGAGCAGGGCGCCCGCGGCGATGAGGTTCGGGTCGGTGAAGTACTGGCCGGAGAGGTTGTTCAGGGCCGAGGTGATCGGCATGTTCTCGCCGGTGGAGATCAGTACGAGGGCCCAGAAGAAGTCGTTGTAGATCCAGATGGACAGCAACGTGCCGAGGGCCGCCATCGCCGGCTTGCACAGCGGCAGCGTGATCTGCCAGTACAGCCGCCACACCGAGGCGCCGTCGACGAGCGCGGCCTCGGTCAGCTCGTGCGGGAGCATCTTCATGTAGTTGGCCAGCACGAAGGCGCAGAAGCCCGACTGGAACGCCACATGGATGAGGACCAGGCCGAGCGCGGAGTCGTACAGCTTGCCGCTCATGGTGATGCCGGGCAGGTCGACGAGCAGGTAGAGGCGGTACAGCGGGGTGATGATGACCTGCTGGGGGAGCAGGTTGCCGGCGGTGAAGAGCAGCAGCAGGAACAGGTTGACGCGGAAGTCGAAGCGGCTGACGTAGAACGCCACCATCGACGACAGGAACAGCGTCACCAGCACCGCCGGCACCGCGATCAGCAGGGTGTTGCCGAAGTAGTGCGTCATGTCCGACTGCGTGAACGCGTTCGTGAAGTTCTCGAACGTCAGCTTGTCGGGCCAGGAGACATAGCCCTTCTCGGATGTCTCGGCGTACGGGCGCAGGGCCGCGTAGATCGCCCAGAGCAGCGGCGCCAGCCAGGCCAGCGACATCGACACGAGGAAGACGTGCAGCAGGACGCGGCCGGGGCGCAGGGGCGCGTGCTTCTTCAGCTGCCCCGTGGAGAGGGTGGTGGCGCTCATGCTCGTCGCTCCTTCCGGAAGGTGCTCACCAGGTAAGGAATGATCACGACGAGCGAGATCAGCAGGAGGACGACCGCGATGGCCGATCCGTATCCGATACGGCTGGACTCACCGATGATGTTGTTGGTCACCAGGATGGACAGCAACTCGGTGCCCTCGGCGCCCTTGTTGAAGACGAAGACCAGGTCGAAGGCGCGCAGGGCCTCGATG
>NZ_JBEAAJ010000021.1:0-103835 GCF_040446465.1 Streptomyces sp. RG80
CCGCCTTCGCCGCGGCAGCCGTCGGCCCGGCACCGCAGTTGCGGGGCCGGGCCGGATCCTTGTACGTCGGTCAGTGCGTCAGCCCTGGCGAGCCTTGAAGCGCGGGTCCTTCTTGTTGAGCACGTAGGTGACGCCCCGTCGGCGTACCACCTGGGCGCCGGGCTTGACCTTCAACGTACGCAGCGATTTACGGACCTTCACAGCGGTCTCCTCTCGCGGGTGGAAACGTTGTCCTCGGTCAGGGTCGGACGGCAACGGTGGTGCCGTAGCGCCGCTGGAAGCGTTCCACGCGGCCCGCGGTGTCCACGACGCGTGAGGTGCCGGTGTAGAACGGGTGGCTTGCCGACGAGATGTCGACGTTGACGACGGGGTATGTGGTGCCGTCCTCCCACTCGACCGTGTGCTCCGTGTGGATGGTGGAGCGGGTGAGCAGCTGGAAGCCTGACGCGCGGTCGCGGAAGACGACCGCGCGGGAGACGGGGTGGATGCCGTGCCTCATGGGTGGCCTTTCTCTTGCCTTCGACGTGGAGCCGAGCCGAGGGGTGTCAGCGTTCCTCTCGGAACAGGACGTGCGCACCGACCTGCGGGTCGTACTTGCGCAGGACCATGCGGTCGGGATCGTTCAAGCGGTTCTTGCGGGTCACGTAGGTGACTCCGGTACGGGCCGTCGAGGCCAGCCGGACGACGGGACGTGCGGCGCTGCGTGCCATGAGGTGCTCCTTCCGCCACCACCCGAGCCTTTTGACTCGAACATGTCAGACGACTCTTTCAACAGCGTCTCGCCGTGTCGCATTCCCGACGCTCACCGCTCTCGGCGAAGAATTATGGGAGTGAAGGGCGGTCGCCTACGCGGCGAAAGACTCTGCGGGGCTTCAGCCGAACGATCTTCCCCGCAGGCAATAAGTGAGGCCCGGGGACACTGTCCCCTCCACTCCCACGCCGCCTTCAACACAACTGCCCCGGCTGGCATTCCCGACGCGGAGCTCCCAGGTCACCGCCCCGAATGACAACGGGCCCGGCCGGCCGGAGGCCCCTCGCTGGCGCGCATCCCCCATGCTGTCCTTGGTACTGCGCGAGTACCTGGAACGGCACCCTGGCAACGACGCCCTCGTGGAGAAGGCTCGCCTGTGCCGCGAGCGGATACTGGTCCGACGAAAACTTTGAGAAGGTCGTGCGGCGACAGGCCCCCGGCGGGCCGCCGAAGGAAAGGTGGGCTACCTCGACTACGAGCTTCGCCTGGACCGACTACCGCGACCTGCTCAAGGCCTTCGGAGTAGGCCCCGACAGCCGACAGCTCCGCTCATCGCTGCAGGAGAAAACCAGAACCGCCTCACCAGGTAGGCGTCCTTTGTGGTGCGAGCCCCGGCATTCATCCGGCAAGAGCCGGCACCGCCGTCTCAACCGCGGCGGCAGCCGCCAAGCGAACGCCGCTCGCTACCCCATCGTGCTCATTAGCCTCCGACACGAGGGGCGAACCCAGCGAAAACCTCGAACGACGCAGTACCGTGCCTCAAGCGCCACGTGGCACGAGAGATCTACCAGTACATCCGAGCCGTCTCACTGCCACAACCGGCACCAGGCACCGGTTGACAGTACATAGGGGCATCAACCTCAACGTCCATCTCGCTTACGGCATCCGGCAGTTCATCGCCCGGCAGGACTAGGGCGAGTATTCGGTCGCGATCAAGGGGTGGTCTTGGTGAGCCAAAGCGCGATAGGCGTCACCTAGGCAGGCTTGTTGTCACCCGCGAGCTTGGGCGCCGGACTCGGGGGTGTCGGCCGACTCCGTGGTGGTGGGTCGGCGTCCGCCGCAGCAGGCCACCACTACTGTCGCCGTGGAGTTCAGGAAGATCGTGAACCAGGACGACCTGTCCACCGCGTCGATGGATCCAGTACGAAGCGGCTCTTCTCCGGCCCGCAGAAGGATGTCGACGCTTTCGGCCGCACCCTCGACCGTGCGGCCACGCTTCAAGGAGTTGTGCATTCGACGCCGGAAGACGCCCGCGTGCCGGTTGGCCGGGACCAGGCCATCCCAGACGACGAAGTCAGCCCCGGCGATCAAGGCGTCACGTGCAGGGCCGCATGCCGGAGTCTGTTCGCGGAGCATGGCGATGAGGTCGGCGCGAGTCACACCGCGCCCCGGCGACAGGAAGACCAGTGATCGGCTATGTGTGACAACTCCAGCGCCTCTCTGGTGACAGTCCGGCTGCTTCGACCTGGTTCCTGCACAGCCTACGCAGTGCCGTCGGTGACAGCTACCGAGCCTCGGTGCACTTGGCCAGGTCCTTGATCCAGATCATCGCGCCGCGAAGGTGGAGGCCGGCGAGGTAGCTCGCAGGGGTCTTGTCGTAGCGAGTGGCGATGCCTCGCCAGGCTTTCCGCTTGTTGATCAGGCGCTCGACGGTGTTCCGCTCTTTGTAGAGCTCGGCATCGTGGCTGACGGGCCGGCCGCCCGTGGAGCCTCTCTTCTTCCGGTTGGCGGCCTGGTCCTTCTTCTCCGGGATGACTGCCTTGATGCCGCGTGTGCGCAGATGAGCGCGGTTGCCGCGGGACGAGTAAGCCTTGTCCCCGGCGACCGCGTCGGGGCGAGTACGGGGACGGCCGACCGGCCCACGGACCCGCACCTTCTTCAGGATGGGGATGAGCTGAGGGCTGTCAGCGGCCTGCCCTTCGGTCAGTACGAGCGCCAGCGGGCGGCACTTGCGCTCTCCGGCGACGTGGACCTTGCTGGTCTGACCGCCCCTGGAACGCCCGAGCAGGGCGGCCTTCAGACGAAGCTTGCGCCTGCGCCGGACACGTCGTCGCTCGTCCCGTTCCGAATCGTGTGCGGCGTCCTGCGGATTTTGTTCCTCCGAGCTGCCCCCCTTTGCCGGGCCTTCTCCACCTCCTCGGCGACCTTCTCCAGGTCGGCAAGCGTGTCGGAGCCCAGGTGCATCCCAGCGGCGTCGTGGTGAGCCCGGACGGTGGTCGAATCCACGCTGACCAGCGACAAGTTCACCTCACCCCGCTTCGCGGCCCCCGTAATCACGCCCTCCAGCAGGGCCTCGAACACCCCGGCGTCCCTCCACTGCCGGAAGCGGTTGTGGACAGTCGACCAGGCGCCGAACTCATGCGGCATCTCCCGCCACTGGCCGCCCGTCCGAAACCGCCAGATCACGCCCTCGAACTGCCGGCGCAGACGCTCGGGGTACGGGCCGTACTCACCGATCGGCAGGTACGGCTCAATGAACTCCCACTCGGCATCTGTCAGTTGTACTCGCGTCATACAACAAGATCTGCCGGATCAGACACGACCGCGAGGGCGAAACCCGCAAACTGATCACAACCCAATACCCGCCCTAGCTGACCGTCTACCAGCTGCCCTCCTACGCACCCGACCTCAACCCGGTCGAGGGCATCTGGTCCTTGCTGCGACGCGGCTGGCTGTCCAATACCGCCTTCACCACCTCCGAGCACCTCATCAAGACCATCCGCCACGGCATGAGCAAGATCCAGTACCGCCCACACCTGATCGACGTATGCCTCGCCGGAACCAGCCTGTCACTCACCCCGGCGACATCATGAGTTCAAGCTCAGTAGCCGTTGTGAGTCGTCGACCAACAGCCTGCCGGATTCCCGCGCGACATCATGTGGGGCCGACAGTGAACTGGCGGCCCCACATGAACGATCCAGGTCAGGCTTTCGTTGCGTGCCAAGTGCTGCAGGAGCCTGCCTGCACATTCAGAGTCGAGTAACTGCCTCGGCAGTGCCTCAAATACACCCAGTAGCCTTCGGTGAAGTCCTTGTTCTTGAAGCGCCAACCCGCGTTAGAACCATCAGGGTTCCAAATGCGTCCGGAGCGTGTTTTCTCACCGAGGGGCGTCGTCAAGTACCAATCAACGACGGCTGAGAGGCCGTCCTCATAGGTGTCATCCACACCGAACCAGTCACCATACGCGTAGAAACATGCCTGGGCCCACGAGCCATCGGGGGTACAGAATGCCGAAGTGCCCGGATCTGTGGTGCCGGTAGCCCGTTCATCCCCATCCACCGCAGAGGCATTGGTGATGGTGAGCAAGGTGGCGGCGGCGATGCCGCTTATGACCGTACCTATACGCGATCTCGATCTCATGGCGTGCATGTTATGCCACAGGTTCACTGCTGCTGTGAGCTCTGCGTCAACGACGCTCGCCGCCGACAGAGCCATCGAAGGTCCGCCGTCATCGCGTCGGAGTAGCTCAGAAGTGCTGATGAACTTCCATCAACGGCCCCAGCTACCCACTGAAGAACCGCCTCATGGCCATCGAGGAGAGAAGGACGTGGCCTGACAAACAGCGTCACCTCAGACCGGTCGCATCACCTGGGCCAGTCCCTCCGAAGTGTCCTTCACCTACGGCGGCGGGCCCGGGCTGCACCGATATGTCACGCCATCGATGGTGACCTTGCCCGTCGCCTCGGGCAACGGCAGATGCTCAGTCCGACCGTCGGCCGGTCCATCGATGAAGGTCACCAGGACAGTGATCGAACTCGGGTCCATCGAAGCCATCGCCTCCACACGCTCCACGTCACCCGGAGCCGCGGCGCCATCACCAGAACCGCCTCATCCCACGAGTGCAACCAGCAGGCCAACACAGCCCACCATTCTCAAGATCTGCACTCACGCATCCTGCCAGGACCAGGCCAAACCGTCTGCAGCAGAGACGATCTCGAGATCTCGCCCCCGGCCAGACCAATAACACGAACCGTCATTGGGGACGTTCATCCGTACGCAACTGGAGAGCCGGGATCGTACGCCCACAACAAACCGGTCACCATCGTTGCCCTGCTGGCCACCTCCGAGGCCGCTCGACCCACTGTCCCGATGGCCAACCCGGACGTCATCCTGATGCGCCATAACTGAAGGAACGGGTCCATGACCCTGCCGACCCCTCGATGGCAGGGTCAGTCCGGGTCCGCAAACATCGTGCTGATGTTGCTCCACATGAAAGCGTCCTTCCACCCTGGACGTTCCTCAGCCCAGCCGCTCAAGGCGGCGATCACCTTGTCCTGGGAGATTGTCCGGGTCTGGTAGTGCTCCGCCGCGATCCCGTCGCGGAATTCCAGCTGATACGTGTTGTCATCCCTCAGCCACACCTGCACATACCAGTCGCCGTCCGCGTCGGCATCGACTCGCTCGACGATCACGAAGGCGTTGCCCCGGCTGAGGTTCGCCACCATCCGGCTCAACGCTGAGTCCTCTGGGTTCCCCACCCGTCGGCCGTGCTCATCTCTCGCTTGCAGCATGTCCAGATCATCGCCCACGCGTCTGACACCACTCGATGAGCAACCAGTCGTACTCGGCCTCGCTCACCGCTTTCCGCAGTTGGTTCACTCCGTGAGCCAACTGCGGCGAAGAGCAGGTCCGAAGAAAATTCGAGATCTGCAGCAGAGACCGGTACTGACTGCTGACTGACGACAGCGCACTCTTCCTCGACATGCCGCGGGCCGGCCAATGGCCGCCATCACGACACCGGGAAGCTACTGCCGCGAAGGACCAAACACCCTGGACACGCAGCGGTCAAGGAGGTTCCCGAAGCCTTGCGGCGATCCCACATCCGGGGCAGGGAGTACACCGGCATCATCGATGCTCGCGATGAAGTCGACATCGGCCCAGCCACCGCGGAACAGCACCACACAAAGCTCGGTCTCTGCCAGCCCCGTGATACGGACGCCGATTGAATCGGGGTCCTCCACTCGCGAGCGGTCCGTCTCAAGCTGCCGAGGCCAAGAAGCTGCTTCGTCACGCCAACTGACAGGCCCGACAACCAATCCTGTGGACTCCCACCCATGTCGACGCTCTGCAATTTCGACGACGGCTTGATCAAGATCGATAACTCTCTTCACGGTCCGATCATCGATCACGCAGGCGCTGAGGTCCATTGTCTACGGCTCGACCAGACACCGGACCTCAGCTCAGGCCAGGTGGTGTCAGATCTCAGCAACATTTCCCTCAGCCCACGGGAGCTACTGTGTCGACACTCCCGCGACCAGTGGCGTCCGTTTCCACCTACGAAGGCGCAATCGACGGTCGCCCCGGACCGGCCGGGCCGCGCGTACGGGTTCGTCGCCGAGCGCTGATTCAGTTCTCTGCGCTGACCGCCTCGACCAGCGCGGCCATGGCCTCGACCGCCTCACTGTCTTCGAGTCCTTGTTCCCGGCACAGTGAGTGCCATGTGGTGAAGGCCGCCGCGTGTCCGATCGCTGCGCGCCGGATCCGACCGTCGTCCTCCAGGGACGCCCCCACCAGAACCTCGACGTATCCCCGATTCGTTTCCTCCCACGCTTGCCGGATCGGCTCCGGGACGGCGTGCTGGTCCCGGACGGCCAGCGTCAGCATCTGCTCGCCGCCGCGGTAGAAGCGGTAGAGGTCGGTGAGCCCGATCCGCAGCCGCTCGTCGGGGTCCTCGGCCGCGGCCCATTCCTCCGGCCGGGGCAACGTCTGCTGCGACAGCCAGTGTCCGGAGCACGCCGCGAACAGCGCCGGCTCATCGGGGAAATGTCGGTAGACGGTCAGCCGGGTGACTCCGGCACGCTCGGCGATCGCCGCGATGCTGGTCGCCGCGGGGCCGGTGGTGCCGTGCAGATACACGGCGGCTTCGACGATGCGCTGCCGGGTGCGACTGACGTCCTCGGCCCGCTTGCGCATCTCGTAGCCCCGCGTTTTGACTGAACGATGCTGTTCACTCAACTTGACGCCTCACGGTCCGGGGCGGACACTTTTGACAGAACACCAGTGTATCTCGAAATCGATCAGAGGAGTGATCGCCATGACCGAGGACCTGGTCCCTCCACTCACGGTCGTCCGCCCCGGCGAGGGCACCGAGGGCTTCCTCGGTTCCATCGGAGTGGTATTCAAGCTCTGGGGTGCCGATACCAACGGCGCCTTGTCGGTCGTCGAGCACCCGTTCCCGGTCGGCGCGCTGGTGCCGCCGCACCTGCACACCCGCGAGGACGAGTACTCGATCGTCACCGAAGGCGAGATCGGCTTCCGCTCCGGCGACCGCGAAGCCGTGCTGGGCCCCGGCGGCTACATCACCAAGCCGCGCGGCGAGCTGCACGCCATGTGGAACGCCGGCCCGGTCCCTGCCCGCATGATCGAGATCATCAGCCCGGCCGGCTTCGAGAACTGCTTCCGCGAGATGGCCGAGATGCTCGCCGACGGCCCGCCGCCGTCCGCAGACGCGATCCCGGCACTCGTGGCCAAGTACGGGCTCGAATTCGGCCAGCCGGAATGGCTGCCGGACGTCATCTCGCGGTTCGGGCTGACGCCGCCGCCGGGAGCGTAACCCCACCACCCGCTGACCAGCCAGAACACCACCGCCCAGAGAAACGCACCCCAGGCCGCAGCACCCATGCTCGCCCAGGCCAGAGCCCTGATTCGGCACTCCAGGCCGCCGAACTGCACGAAACGCGGGGCTTCACCAACGCCGGCTATCCGGCCCACAGTTCCCTGCTGCCGCGGCTCACGATCTGCTGCGGCCGCCTCTCTCCCCCACCGGCCCGGCCAGCAGACACTTCGGCGGCAAGCCCCAGCAACAGCGCCACGCTCCCGCCCGTGTCGACGGCTGTCTTTATCCACGAGAACGGACGGCCGATACTCACCACTTCGGCATGCACCACTGACCGCTTCTGTGCAGTGGCGACAGTTCCAAAAAGTGAGTACCGGCGCCTCTGCCAGTCGGCTAGAAGAGGCCCGCGCGCATGTGGTGCGTGAGATTCTCCAGGATCTCGCGCAACCACGGGCTGCGGACGGCCGGCAATCGGACCAACGTGTGCTGGAAGGTTCCCGCGTCGGCCCGAAACAGGTAGTGGGGACGCGGCGCGGGCGGGTCGTCGCGGAACACGCCGTCGGGCATGGTTCCTGACGCTGGGAGGTGGAGGTGTGGCTCGGGGAAGGCCAGCCACATCCACACCCCGAACGGCAGCGGCACCGGGTATGCCGATCCAGCCGGGCCGACCGGTCTCCAGACTTCCCCCGTCTGTGAGTGGGTCGGCACGATCACGATGTCGGCGTCCGTATCCGGGGCGGGCAGTCCGGGTCCGGCCAGGACGGCGCGCCGTGCCGGCTGGACCGCGGGCAGCAGGGCGTCGAGGGCGCGTTGGAACACTTCCGCGATCAGGCCGTCCGGGACAGCCACCGACCGGCCGTCCGAGGCGGCCAGCAGGTGGGCCAGCCCTCGGCCGGCTGCCGCCTCCCATTGCGGGTTCCAAGACCACCAGTGGCCCAGCCCGAGCAGCGAGCCCCATCTCGTGATCGGCACGCTCGGGGGCGTGACCTTCCTCTCCACCAATAGCTCCGCCCAGGAGAGGATCGCGATGTGGGCGTCGTCGACGGGTAGGCGGTGCACGGCGTCCGGCGCGAGCCAGACCGCCTGCCAAAGCGAACAGTCGTCGATGCGGTTCGCCACGGGCAGGCCGCACGCCTCACAAGCCATGTTGGGGCCGTCACCCCAGTCAAGGCCGCAGCAGTAGCCGCCGGCTTGCTCCGGAACGAGCACGGTACCGCGGGTATCCCCGGGTGCGATGACGATGGTGCCGGGTGGGCCGCCGGACACGGCGTACACCGGAGCGTGCATGCCGCGGGCTGCCGCCTCGGCTGGATCGATCTCCTCCCACCGCCACCACGGGTGCCCCCAGGGCTCCGGTTCCACGGCGAACGTGCCCGACTCCATGAGAACCGGGAGCTGAATCCCGTTCCCGTACTTCTGATGGGCGTGAGCCGGCAGCTCGACCTGGGACAACGGGTTGGTCAGCCTCGCGCCACACCCCGCACACACGAAAACGAACAAATGCCCTCCGCTAAGAAACGGGGGCATCGTCGCAGCTTGGCGGCGGACCGGCCAACGTGTTTTTCATCCGCCGAGCAGGACCGTGCACCGTCACGGGGGGAAGCGTCGCCGTTCGAATTATCGATGGCCGTCCCTAGCGAGCCGGGCATGTCCCTGCGGCGCAGCAGCGCACCGAGCAGCGAGGCATACGCCGGCTCGGCAACGCCCCCGTCCGTTCGCAGGCTCGCCGCCGGTCTTGCACACAGTGACCCGTCGCTGCGCAGGTTGAATCTGCTGCAATAAGCCCAGGCCAGACCCAGTTTCTACGCGCACCGTGGTCGGAGCACAAGATCAGACGAGGGCCGCCCCCATGTACGGCGAATCGCCAGGTGACTACCCCGTTCGAGATCGTCGAGCGACGCCCAGCCCCGTCGGCGGTCGTTGCTAGCTGCCTGGGGAGTGCGGTGCGGGACGGGTGAACAGGTGTGCGTGGCGTATCCCGGCTCTGCGTAGTTCGTCTGCCACGATGCGCAGCGCGGTGCGGGCCATGTGGGGGAACATCCCGTCTTTGCAGTCCATCCACACGCGGGGGACCGTGTCGTCGACGGCGACGTAGTTGGGGCTGTAGAGGTCGGTGTCGGCCAGGGCATCGTCGGCCCCCTCCGGCGGGAGTTCACGGCCGTCCTCGAGCACGCGTCCCAGGCGGCGTTGCGCGGCGGTGAGCGCGGCAACCGCACGGGCCGGGTCGTTCGATTCGACGGCGATCTCCCAATGCTGTTGAAACATATCGCCGTTGCCTCCCAGGATAGGCAGCGTGCCCGGGTCTACCGTGATGCCGCCCGGCTCGCTCTCCGAGACCACGGCCCGACGCATCCACCATGCGCTTTGGTCGGTTTCCAGGCATGCCTCGGCCACGCGCCAGAGCATCTGCGGGCCGGAACCGCCGACCGCCTCCTCGAAAAGGCTGCGTGCGCGATCCCAGTCCCCCGCCTCCAGGGCCTGGCACCCGCGCCTGAAAGCGATCTCGGCAGGGTGATCAACAGATGGCAGGCCAGCGTCATTAGTATCCACAGTCGCCTTCTTCCTCTTACGAGTACGAGTGCCAGTACCAATCGCCGAAACGGAATTCCACCCGCGTCAGCCCGAAGACACCCAACGCCCCTCGAACGTCTCTTCGTTGCGAGGCGAGGGACGCTGCTCAGATGGCAGGGGGCCGTCGCCTAGAAGGCGTCGGCTGCGTTGAAGAGTGTCTTCGCGAGCCTGAACCTGCGTATCAGAAGTCCCAGTCCAGTTCGTCGTCGTCGACTGCGACAGGCCGGTAGCCGTTCACTGTCTCGCCGGTTTCCAGAGCGGTGGCCGTTGCGTCGAGGAGAGCCGGGAGCGACGCCCACATGGGATGGGGTGAGAAGAAGCATCCCGTTTCATGATCGGCGTTGCCGATCCTTCCACGCCGTCGGTACTGGCGTTGGTCGATGATGAGGTAGTCACCTCCACCGTCGAAGGCGAAAGGGATCCACAACCCATGCCACCACGGCCCGTATTCCCCGTCCGGGTCGCCTTCCGCAGCCTGCGCCAGCTCATCTCCGTAGATTTGCATCCGTGTCTGCCAGGCGGAGATGATCCCCTGCACATCGAGCAAGGACCAAAACGGTGGCAACAGGTCGCAGTGGCCCATGCCGTTGTGCCGTAGCAAGGACTCCACCAGAGCATCGGGGAAAGGCTGCCCGAGGACCTGTTCAGCCGTGGCGATTGCCGAGCGCTCCGCCGGGGGCGCCAGAGCGGCGAACGTTCGAGGCGTGCGCCGGGCGAGCCACGTATCCATACGGGACCACGACTCGGATATCGACGAAGTCATCCAGAGATGATGCCAGTGGCGCGGCGCGGAACGGGAGCCTCCACGACGCGTTTTGATGATGCCCGCAGTTTCGGCCAACTCCGGCACGGCGACTGCCTGCTTGGTGAGACGAGTACGCGAGGCTGGTCCCCCCCCCAACCAGCCCAGAACAAAAGCAAGTTGACTGATCTTCCCCCTCAGCAGGAGCGGATCCATCAGCCCCAACGGGGCGCGGTCAGCCGCGTAATCGCACGTGAGAAACCCGGAGACGTCGGCGATCATCCCCGGGATACTGGTCGCCCATGGATGAGGTCGAAGTCGTCGTCGCCCATTCCGAGCGCGCGACCCTGCGCGTCGGCGATGTGTTTCTGAAAGTGGACGCCGATCAGGCGCGCATCGACGTCGAGATCGAAGCGATGTCCCTCGCGCCGGTACCGACCCCGCAGGTCCTGTGGCGCAAGCCGCCCGTGCTCGCGCTCGCCGCGCTCCCGGGGACTACGCTCGGGCGCCTCGGCGGGCCGTCGATCGGATCGCCGGCGGCGTGGGCCGCGGCGGGCGCCGCCATCCGGAAGCTGCACGATGCGCCGCTGCCGCCTTGGTCCGGCCAGGCCGGTCGGAGCACCGTCACGCTGGCGGCGGAACTCGACGACGAGTGCGAGCGGCTCGTGGCGAACGGCGTCCTGCCCGCGGATCTGGTCACCCGCAACCGCCAGGTCGCCCAAGCCGCGCTCCGGCCGTGGACCGCGGCGTTCACGCATGGCGACCTGCAGATCGCGCACGTCTTCGTCGACGGCGACGAGGTCACGGGCATCATCGACTGGTCCGAGGCCGGACAGGGTGATGCCCTGTACGACCTCGCCACCTTCACGCTCGGACACGAGGAACACCTCGCCGACGTGATCGCGGGCTACGGCACCGACATCGACCTCGACGTGATCCACGCGTGGTGGTCATTGCGCAGCCTGCTGATCATTCGATGGCTCATCGAGCACGGCTTCGACCCGTTCACGCCCGGTTGCGAGGTCGACGTGCTGAGATCCCGCATGTGAGGCTGCGTGGGCCCGACTGCTACCACTGCGTTTGACGCATCGACAGGGCCATCTCCTGGGGCACCTCGTGCCCTCACTCCCCACACCGAGCGGTGCGCAGTCGGCGTCACCAGGTCATCCCCGAGCCGAAGCCCAGCCCCCGGGAGGGCAGGACCTCCCAGCGGATCCTGGTGTGCAGCACGAACAGGATCCCGCACAGCACCGTACGGGTGTCCACACGCTTATGGCCCGGACACCGCGGATCACGCGGGACGGCCGTCGGCAGCTCCTCGGTGCGCGCCCACAACCCGTCGTCGATGTCCCACGGCCTGGCAGCAGACTTCCTCGTCTCGGCCGGCTTGCGCCCCTTGGCCGTCAGGAGTCGTTGGCCGGCAACATCGCCCCATCGCGCTGGTGACGCCACCGGCCGGGCGACAGCACAATGCGCGAGTGGACGACAACATCACTATCCGTCCGGCCGTACCTGACGAGCTGAGCGCCGTGGCTGAGCTGCGATGGCAGTGGATCCTCGAAAACGAAGGCGTGCCCGTCGCCGAACACGAAGACTTCGTGCGGCACTTCGTCACCTGGGCGAGGCAGAATGCCTCCTCGCACCGCTGTATGGTCATGGTCCGCGACAAGGTGATCATCGGCATGGCCTGGCTGGCGGTCCTCCCCCGTGTGCCCAGCCCACATGCCCTGCAGCGGGCCTCAGGTGACCTGCAGTGCGTCTACGTCATCCCCGGCGAACGCGACAGCGGTCTGGGCGGCCGCCTCATCGAGGCGCTCCTGGCTCACGCCCGGGAACTCGGTCTCGAACGCGTCACCGTGCATTCCAGCCCCCGCGCGATCCCGGCCTACACCCGCCACGGGTTTCAACCCTCCCCTCGATTGCTGCACGCCCACGTCACCCGCACCACCTCCTGCCCCTGACCGCCCACGACCAGACGCAGAGCAACGATCCACCCCCGCAAAGGGAAACACTCACCCCACACGCCCCGGCCGCCCCTGATCAGATCCACTCGAGAACAGCCCGGGAGTTCGCCGATTCCCCTATCCGGCACAGGGGTGAGCTGGTGCGAACCGTCCCGGCTGCCTCTCGAACAGCCAGCCTCACCCCACCAACCCCGGGAATATCCGGCCCTGACCGCGCGCACCCTGCAGGCCCGGCCGGCGGCACAGGGCAGCCGGTTGGACGTGCTGAGGGTGGGGGGGCCGACAGCCTGGCCCGTTGAGCTGCCGATCGCCGTTGCGGTTGAGACGCCGTCGGTTGGCCAGCCCGGATGAAGCAGGGATCGGCGAAACACCACCACTCCGACCAGGCCCAGCGTTGAATCACGGCGCCTTTGCAGCGTGACCAACGATCAGCTGACAGCTCCGGCACCCTGGCGACAAGCACTTGCCGAGGAGGCAGTCAGTTGAAGGCGTCGGTCATGCAGTCCACCCGGCAGTCGGAGGCCTCATAGCGCTCGCGGAGGGCGGCAGCTGCTTCTTCGCGCTCCACGAAGTGGTACCCGTAGTGCTGACGCGCCACCCTGGTCACGTCTCCGATCGTGACGATGGCCGGTTCGTCACGTGCGGCCCGGCGCCGCGCTCCGGCGATCGCCATGTCCGCAGAGCGCAGCAGGTTTCTGGAACGGTCCCGGATCACGGCTGCCTGGGCCCGTTTCGCCGAGAGGGGACGCAGGACACGTCCCCTCCAGACGTAGCCGGCGGCGACAAGGATGACACCGAGCGCTACGAACAGGAGGCCGCCGGGGGCATGAGGTCGCATGTATCCAGTCTTCACTACTCGCTTGGTGACGTCATGCCCGCGTCGGCGAAACTCGACCGCCACGGCGCCGAGCTGCTGGTCCAGGTAAGAGCTGCCACTGCCCGCAGGACTACGACGGCAACGGAATAGTTGTCCGCGCCAGTACAAGAGCACGGCCCCCGGTCCCGCCAACCGGGTCGTACGGGTCGGCTGGGCGCTGGTCGGGCCCCGCGCGCTCGCGGCCGGGATCCTCGCGGGCACTGCTACCTCAGTGCGCATCTTCCTTCGCCTGGTCGCCGCGACCCAAAGCCCTCGTACTGGTTGTACGTGGGCCTGTGCCCGGTCGGCGGGAAATTGACGACAGGCCCCAGTCCGCCCTAGTCCGGGTGTCCGGGCGGGGGCAGTTGGGTGCCGCCCTGGCAGCCGTCGTAGGACGCGTTCGGGCAGAAGGCGTCGAAGCCCATTCCGTATCGGGCGAAGGCTTCCCAGGCGGCGCGCCGGACCTCCTCGTACTCGGCGCTGGTCAGCCGTCCGCCCTCCATTCCCTTGAAGGCCCGCAGGATCGCGTCGCGCGCGACGAGGAACGACGGGTTCTTCGGGGTGAGTTTCAGACCGTCGACGACCGCCTGCCAGGTCAGTCGGTAGCCCCGTTCCTTGCTGCCCAGCGCGGCGGTGACCCGGCGGGTCAGCTCCATGAGCGCCGCGCACCAGATCTCACCGACGTTGTGCTCCTCCCGGTAGCTGAGGTCGGCGTTGCCCGCGCCCGCGACTTCGCCTCGCGTCTTGCCGATGTCCCCGAAGGTGCCCGGATAGTCCGCGTCGTAGGGCCGCTGCCGGATGCCGCCCGGTTCGTCGACCACCCAGTCGCCGATGACGACGTGCTCCTGCGCGCGGGTGAAGTTGATGATCGTCAGGGCGAAGTAGTCGCTCCAGCCCTCGCCCATGGAGATCGACTGGTCCTCCGAGAGGCCGTTCGCGTCGAACAGGCCGCCGACGAGACGGTTCGTCACGCCGTGCACGTACTCGTGGATGACGACGTCGAACGCGTTGGCCGTGTGGCGGCCGGTCGCCGTGACCAGCCCCATGTTCATCACGGCCGCCAGTCCGTCCGCCCTCGTGGCCATGTTGGCCGTGCCCGGCACCGATCCCGGGTGTGCCAGGGCGAGGACCGCGTCAGATCCCTTGCCGTGCCCCGGTCTGTTCACCGCCTGGAAGTTCCCGTTCTCCTCCGTGAAGCCGAGCATCATGAAGAGGTCGTGCGCGAGACTGCAGAAGTAGAAGATGTTGGTGACGAGTTGCTCGGGCGTGTCCGGGTCGGCGTTGAACACCGCGTTGCCCTCCGCGTCCACCGGGACCTGGAACGGCTGCCGGCTCCTGCCGTTGACGGCACGCACGTTGTTGCCGTCGGTCGACAGCGTTCCGTTGCCGGCCACCGTCCAGGGCCCGGGGAATTCCAGGGGCAGGTGGGGCTGCACCTCGGGCGTCACCTGGACCGGATAGGCGTCCAGCGACAGCGGGAAGGTGACCTCGGCGAAGGGTGTGTCGACCGGGTTCTCGCGGAAGACCAGCCCGCCCACGGCATGGCTGCTCGTGTCGTAGAAGTAGAGGAGTTCGGGCGCGTCCTTGTCCGCGGTTCGTTCGTCGGCCTCGACGAAGGCGTGGTACTGGACCGTGAAGTTCGGCCGGGTGAACGCGAAGAACCAGGTGAGACGGATGTCTCCGCCCATGTAGAGGTACACGAGCCGGGCCGGGATGGCCTCCTCGAAGGCTCCCCCGGCGAAGGTCATCGGCTGGTCGGCCTGCGACTGCACCGACAGGCGCCCGAGACCGTAGGAGATGTCGAGACGCGGGAGTTCTGCGTCACCGAAGGGACTCCGGAGGGTCACCGGCTCGGCAGCCTTCTTGGCCGCCACCCGCAGGGCCACCTCGGCCGGGACCGCAGGCTTCGCCGAGACGCCCGTCGGCACGCTCACCGTGTCGCCGACGACCCGGTCGACCGTACCGTCCGAGTGCAGCCACACCTTCGGCTGCATCCCCCACACCTCGATGCCGTTGTGCTTCTGCTGGAGGCTGACGACGCGCATACCGTCGCTCGTCCTGGTCACCGTCGGATCGGCCTCGAACTCGACGGGCTCGCCGGCCGCGAATCCGATCGCCTCCGAGACCGAGGCGACGTACTCCTTGGCCTTGGCGAGATACCCGGCGTCGCGGGTGTCCTCCGTGGGCTGTCCACCGGCCTCGATGCCCGCGATGTCGGCGTCGGTGAAGCCCGGGGCGCCGTCCACCCGCAGCTCGGTCAGATGCCCGGTGAAGCGGTTCACCTTGCTGGGCTCGGCGGTGAGGGTGTGCTCGACCTCGGCCGCCACCCGGTCGGTCTCGTCGAGGAAGGAGGCGGCCCCGGCGCTGCTGGCGAGGTGGTCGTAGCCGGTGTCCCTCCTGTCGATCGTCGTGGTCATGGCTTCAGCTCCTTGCCTTCGAGGACAGGAATGGGGATCTGGATGGGGCTGCGGGGTGGGGATTGTTCACAGACCCGCGAGCGTCAGGGCAGCCGTGGTGACCCCGCGAGCGATCGAAGCCGCGTACTCCGTGTTGTGGTCCCGGTCGTCGAGAGTGTCGCCCGGCTTGTGGTACTGCCGGGTGCCGGAGGCGGGCGCGGTGTCGTCGAAGAAGTTCTCGCACACGGCGACGGCCGCCCAACCGCGTTCGTGGAAGCTCGCGTGGTCGCTGCGGCCGGCGGCCGGGTCGTCGGCGCCCCTGAGCCGTTGCGTCGTGAGGCCGGGCTCGACCTCCCCCACGGCCGCAGCGACGAGGTCGCCGAGCGTTTCCGAAGCGCCCACCGCGGGGCCGGGAACAGCGGAACCCGCGTGGATCTCGACCGGCCGCGCACCGTTCGCCCCGCCGCCCCCGCCCCCGTCGCGCTGGAAGCCCGCGATCATGTCCATCTGCAGGACGCCCGCGATGCTGTCCCCCGCCGCTGCCGCCGCCCGGGCGTAGACCTTGCTGCCGACGAGCCCCTGCTCCTCGGCGTTGAAGAGCACGAAGCGCACTGTCCGGGTCGGCTTCCTGTCGCCCTTGACGATCGTGCTCAGACATTCGGCCGCCGCCATGACCGCCGCCACCCCGCTCCCGTCGTCGTCGGCGCCCGGCGCCGGGTCGACGGCGGGATCGTACGGCCGCGGACGACCGTTCTCGTCGACGTACTCGCCCTGGTCGGCGGTCGAATCGAGGTGTGCCGTGACGAGTACGGCGCCGTCCGAACCCTCGACGGGGAACTCGGCCTCGACATTGGAGAGCCGGTGGCCCCGCCAGGTGAAACGGTGGAGCCTGACCGCGAGGCCGAGGTCGTGGAGCCGGCGGGCGAGTACGTCGGCCACGACCGGGTTGTCGTCGCTCGCCGCGTCACGGCTGCGGACCTTCCGTGGCTCCCCGTCGACCAGCGGAGCGACGCCCGAGACACGGGCGACATGGTCGCGGATGACCTCCGGGGTGACGGCCGCGCGCACCGAGGCGACCGTCGCGGCGGAGGGTGCGCCGACGAGTCCGGCGGCCGGCGCGAGTCCCCGCGACCTCTGGACGAGCCCCTCGGCATCCGGCTCGCCCGGGCGGGACAGCAGCGCCGGGTCAGGCAGCAGCCGCTCGGTGTGGCCAGGCTTCGAGCCCTCGATGTGCACCTGCTCGACGGGGACACCGGCCGAGGCGGCGACGTAGACACCACCTGGGGCAGGCCCCAGCGACACGATCGTTCGCTCGTCCCGTAGGCCTCGCCCCGGCCCGCCGGCCCGCCCCGTCCCGGCGAGTTCGCTCGCGACGAGGTCGAACGCGGCCGAGGCCCGCAGGTCCGCCTCCACCCGCGCCCGCCCTTCGGCCGAGGTGTCCGCGAGGGGCGCCGCGGGCACGACCGGGCGGTCGTCCCGTACCAGGAAGGCCGCCGTCTCCTCCACCTGGTCCTGAAGGCGGACCGTGAAGCCGCCCAGTTCGAGCGCCTCCACGCCCCGCACGGTCGTCATGGCGAGGACGAGCCCGCCGCCGGCGACATGCACCGGAACGACCTCGGTGCCGCCTGCCACCGCCTCCAGGTCGGCCAGGGTCCGGCCCGCCGGCAGCTCGATCCTCGCCCAGAAGACGGAACGGCCCGCGATGGCCGCGCGTGCGAAGACCGGATGGGCTGCCGTGCGCAGACCGGCCTCGCGGGCGACCGCACGTTCGTCGGGGTCCTCACCCACGAAGACACAGTCGTCGGCCGCGACACCCGCGCCCGCCACCGCGTCGTCGAAGATCCCGCGTGAGGTCTTCGGACCCCAATGGATAAGACCGTCGTCGGTGAAACGGCCCGCGAAGGCCTCGTCGAGCGCGGCCTTCGCTCGTTCCCGGGCGACCGCGCCCTCACCCGGATTCGAGACGATGCCGCTGCGCACCCCCGCGAGCGCGTCGAGCACCTCGAAGACCCGGGGTCTCGGCCGCAGAGTCAATGAACCGTCAACTTCGAAGGCGGCGTCGGCGAGTGTATCGCCGATGTCGAAGTACACCACGGGCGTCTCTGCTGACATCACTACGCCTCCGTTCCACGTCTCCGTTCCACGTCTCGGTGAAAGGGGACGGCCGCAGCGGGCCGGGCGCATGGGCGATACCTCCATTCTCCGCGTCCCGGCACGTGATCGCATTCCGGAGCAGGAGACACTCACAGTCCTCCAAGGCCCCCTCCAGGAAGCCGAGTTCGGCCCGAACACGCACGTATTGACGTGTCATCAGCACGGGGAGCCGGTATCGGTTGACGAGCGAACACGGCGAAGGCGGAGGAGAATGGGAGATGATGCGCGAAGGGCAGCGATCCGGGCCCAGCGCCTGGGCCTTCTCGTGCCTCGTCAGCTCCTTCTCCCGCCTTCCTGGTCCGTGCCCCATGCTCTCCGTCGTGCGAATCATCGGCCGCCTGCTGACAACGGTGCTGCTGGGCACCGCGGTCGCACTGGGCCCGACCGCGTTCTCGGGGCCGGGCGCGATGGCGGAGCCGTACCCGTACATCGAGATCAGTGCGACAGCGGGGCGGCCGGGGACGAACATCGACGTACGGGGCTCGGGTTTCGAGGACTGTTACCTGGGCGGCCTTCAGAACGCGGTGGGAGACACCACCAAACGGCGACCAGGCACAGCCGAGGTCTCCATGGTGGACGCGGCTCCCTCCACCACGGCCCCCGTCGACATCGACGCCGGCACCTTCTCGGTCGGCCTCACGGTCTCGGCCGACGCCACGCCGGGCGACTACACGGTGACAGCCGTATGCACCACCAAGACGGATATCAGCGCCGAAGCGACCTTCACCGTCGAGCCCGAGGAGGAGGCCGCCCTCGGACTCGATCCCTCCGAAGGCCCTCCGGAAGCGGAAGTCGCCGCGGACGGTTCCGCATTCAACTGCTCCAGTGTGGATGTGACATGGGACGACACCGAATCACTCGCCACCGCCGTCCCGGTGTCCGAAGCGGGAGCATTCACCGAACCGTTCCAGGTGCCGGAGGGATCGTCCGAAGGCACGCACACTGTCCTGGCCACCTGCACGGACGAGGGGTACGACAGTGCCACGGCCGAGTTCACGGTGACGGCCGCGCAGACCACCGGGACCACGAACGGCGGTCAGACCGACGGGGGCCAGGCCAGTGGGGGCCAGGCCAGCGGGGGCGCCAACGGCGGAACCGGCGGAACCAACGGCCAGGTCGGCGGTACCGGCGACGGCGGTACGGTCGACAGGACCGACTCCGTGGACGGGTCGACCCCCGTCGGACTGGTCGTCGGGCCCACCCTCGGCGGCGTACTACTCCTGGCCGTCGCCGGACTCGCCCTGGTCCGCCACCGCCAACGGGGACCACGCTGGATCCACGACCACGTCAGCACCGTACTGCGCCCTGGCACGACGAGGTCCGACGTACGTGAGCCGTACGACACCGGCCCGCCGACCCGCACCGTACGCCTCGAACCGCACCTCGACCCCGGCAACCAGCGCATCGACGGCACCGACAGAGGCTGAGGCAACGCCATGACCACCACTCACGCGCTGGAACCCCTGACCGTACGGGCCTTCCTGCTCGGCAGGGAGATGCAGGACTCCGCCGACGCGCTCGTCGACCCCGTCCGCTCCCACGGGCTGGCCCGGACCCTCCTCAGCGGAGTGCCCTCCCTGACACCGGCGGCCGACCAGGCGGTCGAGCGCGAGCTGGCGACCGTCATCGACGGCTTCCTCGGCCTGGACCTTCTCGACCTGGCGTCCGCCGGCTGGCGCAAGCACGCGGAGCTGACGGCCGCCGCACGACGGACCCGTTCCGTGCCGGGCAGCGAGGAGGTCGTCGCGCTGGCGACGCACAGCATCACCTCCAGCCACCGCCCGTTCGTGGACGTGTTCGTCGACGGCACCAGGATCGGCACGCTGGACGTCGAACTCACGCTGCTCTATCAGGTCGCGGGGCTTGTCGCCGTCGTCCAAAACGCCTGTCTGGCCCGCGTACGGAGCGGGGAGTGCACGATCGACGGCACGCTCACCGTGCAACGGATCGTGCTGGCCGAAAGCCGGGGCCGACTGGACCTTCCCGGCACGCTGCGACTGCGCGCACCGATCCCCCTGCTCCGGAACGAGCAGCCGCCCCCACCTCCACCACCCCCACCGGCCCGGCCGACCCCGTGGTGAGCCACAGGGGCTGTTCACCCTGCCGCGACCGTAACCCCCGTCCCGGACACCGGGCATCAGCTCGCGCGTCGCCCTGTGATCAGGTCCTGGTACGACTTGGACTGGAGTTGCAGGGGTGGAGCCATGTCGCCGAAGGACTTGCCGAAGGCTTGCGGCGACCGCGCCAGTTCCATCAGCACCCGGTCCGCTGCGTCGTCGCCGGCAAGGTCAGGCGCCAGAGCCGCGCAGGCCCGAACGCCTGCATGCGGGTCACCCAGCCAGGGGCGCGTGTCACCGCCGAGGTGGCCAATGGCCATCACAATCGTCGCCAGGTCGTACGAGGAATCGGCGGCCCGGGCCATCGACGTCAACTGGTGCTGCAACTCCGGACGTTGCGCGCAGGCTACGGGATGCCGCGCCAGTGACCCGACAGCTGCTGCGGCACAAGTCCTGCGCCTGGCGCGTTCCGAGGCGAGGTACGGCAGTGTTCGCCGCAGGAGCGCGGGAACCAGGTCGAAGCAGGCAAGCGCCGCCTGATCGAGGACAAGGTCACCCAGCCCCGGCCCGTCCCGCCACATCCGGGCCTTGCCGTCCGCATCGGTCGACACGTACTCGGCAGTCCAGGCCCGCAGCTCCGGTGCGCGGCCCTTGACCCGAGCACGGATCTCCGCAGCCCGGTCTCCGAGGTCGGCGGCGACCCCGACCTCGTACAGATAGGCGAGCATGGCATCGGGCAACGAGGGATCATCCGGCCCCAGCAGCGGATTGTCCAGGAGCTCGGCGACAAGCAGCGCGGTGGGCGCCGTCGCAGGCCAGGCCTTGCCCTCGCGACGAAGCGTCGCCGACCACAGGTGCGCGTACCCGTCGACGAAAGCCTCAGCATCGTCGCCGAGGAGAGCAGCCAGATGCAGCGGCGTGTCGCCGGCCGGGCCCGAGCCATGGAAGAGGCCGGACCAATCCACGTCCTGCGTACGGTCATCCACAACGGGGATGGTGCCATAACACCTCGACGGGCTCACATTGCCCAGACTCACTCCGGATCGGTGGACACGTTCACCCGGCCTGGCCCCCGACCCCGGACACCCGACCCGCCAACCTCGCTCAACCCGCAAGCACGAACCGGACATCAACTTGCGTATCGCCCTATCGGATTGATGCCACTGCACTCGATTGAACCAGCAGGCCTTCCGCGAAGCCCCCCGCCGTCGGCGTGTTGAGTGAGATCGCCACACCAACGACGACGAGGGGCTTCGCCACGTCACCTCACCTGATCAGCCTGTTTCACTCCTCAGGAACCAGGATGAAAGAGGTTCGGTGTCGGTGCTGTCCCGAGCTGTTCTCCCTGCCTCCTGGCGGTGGTGGAAGGGACGTCCGCGTCAGCGCCGCTGGAAGGCGTGGTTGAGGACGTCGTGGGTGACCGTCAGCCCGAGCCGGTGCCCGTGCTGGGAGGCGAAGCGGTAATGAACGCCGGCCCAGATGCGCGCCTCCATGAGTTCGGCTGTCGCCGCCCGAAGGCTGTCGTAGTGGCGGGTCGTGCCGGAAGCGGGGCTGTACGCGCCGAACGTGAGATCGTCACGGCCGAAGAACGCCCCCAGGGCCGTCATGACCGCCGTGGTGAAGCAGGCGTGGCCCGACGGGTACTCCGGCGACGGGGCGGTGACCCGCAGCGGCGTCCAGCCCGGGTCGGGTTCGGTGGCCGGGTTGCCGTCGGTGCCGGCGAGCGGAATGGCCGTCACCGGGCGCCAGAAGTTCCAGTGCGCCTTGGCCGTGTAGCAGGCGATCAGTGTGTCGGCGGAGGCCACGTACACCATGGCGAGCAGCCGGGCCGTCCGCAGGCTGCCGAGGTGGTGCGCGCCGGCGAGTTGCCGGGTGATCGACCATTCGACCATTTCAGGGTCGTCCCACCAGATCGCCGCCTCGGTCTGGTCCTCGGTCCGGACGGTGCTGGTGGCCGCACCGAGGCTCTTGACCTCGTTCAGGTCGCGGGCCCAGGCGGCGCTGGTCAGGGCTGGCGGGGGCTTGACCCGGTAGGCGCCGGCGTTGCGAACGACGAACGGCTTCAGGTTCGGCACCCAGGCGCCGGCGTTGACGTAGCCAGGCGGGGTGGGGCGGTATTCGCCCGGCTCGGTGCCGACGGTCCACGGCGCGGTGGGGTCGAAGCCGTCGTCACGGCGGCTCTCGGTCATCGCCGCGGCGGCGGCCCTGCCGACGGCCACCCCGCCGTCCTCGGCGCGGCCGTCGGGGATCGCGGCCAGCGCCTCGTCGTAGCGGGCGTTCAGCGACTCGGCCTGCGCGGGAAAGAGCCACAGCAGCGTGTCGTGGGCGGCTGTGGCCACCGCCGCGGCGGTGGAGTCCCCGGGGCGGCTGCGGGGCGCGCTGACCAGGGGCTCGTACGGACGGCCGGCGACGGCGTTGACCGCGTCGTACACGGCGCCCTGCACGATGGCGAAGCTGCGGGTGCTGGTGGTGGGTGACTGCTTGGCGGTGTCGTAGATGGCGGTCTGGGCGTGGATGTTCCAGGCGATGACGGGATTGCCCGGGACTGAGTCCACGCCGCTGTGTGCCTCGGCGGTGGTGGCCGTCAGCGGGACGGTCAGGGCGAGTGCGGTGAGGACCGCGATACGGCGTAACCCTTTGACTGATCCGGCGAGCGGACGTTGTGTCACGAGACCCCCATGGGCTTGTCGGTGACAGGCTGTCAGAGCCTATCGGCGGGGGTCAGTTTTTGTCGTTACATCGACAATCATCGACGTCCGGCAGGGTTCACACCCGGGATATCCGTCCCTTCGGCGACGAATGAGCGGACTCCGGCCGGGACACACGGCTGGAGCGCCGCCCGGACGAGCCGGTCGCCGCGGTGGCGAGGCCAGTCGCCGGTCCGCCTGACCTTTTCCCGCTCTCATGCGCTGCCGGACGGTCTCGACGGCGGCGGTTCGCCGGTCGGCAATACCTGCGACACGGCCAGCGGGCGGATCGCCTCAGTCTTGCCTGATGAGCGCTTCCCGGCCTGTAGCATTATGATCATACTGTAAATGGTGAGGAACGAGCTACACCTCGCCATCAGCTCGAACGAACGGAGCCCACACCATGCCGCCCAGGCGCAGGCAGGGCTGATGCGGCTCCGACTGGCAAGTCTGCGACACCCACACCCCACCAGGTCTCCATGGTGGCCGGGCACGCTGCCACGGCGCCCGGCCGCTGGCTCCCGGCCGAGGGCCCCGCTCCGCCCGCCGAGGTCCGAACGCGGAGGCTGCATCCGGCACTTCAACGAGACGGCCGCTGTTCAGCTGCACCTTTCCTTGATCCGGCGACCCGTTCTGGTCGCGAACGGCGAGGACCGCTTCCAGCACCACGAGCAGTTCGTGCCGCATGTTCCGGAGCTTCTTCGACGAGCTCCCAAACCGGAGGTATCTGAAAGATGAGTCTGAAAAGGATGGTTCTTGGTTCAGCGGGCCTCGGGATCGCCGTGATCGGGTTGATCTATCTCCTGGCTCCCCACCTCTTGCTGGACGTCTACGGGGTCGACATTCAGTCGCCCTCGGAGGCGAACCTTTTCAGGAGCGGTTCCGGGTCACTGTTCGTAGCCATGGCGATCTTGTTCTGCCTGGGAGCCTCCAACACGCGTTACACCAGGACTTCCCTCATCACGCTGTTCACCTTCATGAGCGGCCTCGCTGTGGGACGCCTGGTCAGCATCGTGGCGGATGGGTGGCCCCATGCGCTGCTGATCGCCGTTCTTGTCGTCGAGGCTTCCTACGCCGGCGCTGCCGCCTATGCGTTGCGGGTGGAGGACTCCTCCCCGCAGCTGAAAGAAGCCGCCTGACAGAAGCCGCCTGACAGACGTGTCGCGCGATGCCGACCGCGCTGGTCCGTGCATTGTTCGCAAGCTGGGCGGCCTTGCCCGGCCCCGGCCCCGACGGCTCTCGAACAGCCCAGGCCATCAAGCCCATCATGGATGGTCTGCCCATGGCGCCGCCGACCATGCAGGAAGGACTCAGGTTTCCGGGTGTCGGCGTACACGTGAAAGTGACCTCGGCGAGATTTCCGTGACGCCGGGCTGGGCCCTGTGCACCGGTGACACTCCGCCACGGGAAGCGGGACCTTCGACGAGTGTGACGACCTCGTACGAACTGTGGCTCCGCATCTGGATGCCGTGCGGGTGGAACGCGTGCGGTCGGCGGGCGGCGTGGTCCGAATCGCCGCCCGTACCCGCGAGTTGACCCTGGCGTGGCCGATCCGCCCCCTTGCCTGCAGTGGCCGGTTGAGGAATTCGGTTGCAGTGGATCAGGCGGATGCGGTGATACTCCGCCATGAGTAGAGACGCCGAGGTCATCGTGCTCGCCCGCTGGTCGGACGAGGTGATGGAGCCGCTGACCCAGGACGATCCGGAACGCACATGGCAAGGTCGCTTCGTCCCGATAGCGGGGCACTGGGGCTACGAGTTCGGGTGGGCCTTGGAGTTCGAGAAAATGCGTGCCCGCAAGGGCCTGCTCAGGCACCTGGAGTCGCTGCCGTGGCCGCATCCGCATACGGTGCAAGTTCTGCTTCGCGACCAGGACGACGACTGCTTCGGGCTTTGGATGTTCCAGGAGGGCCGACTGGTGGAGGTCACCATTTCGCGCACCGAGCGTTTCCACCAGCCGGCACCGCCCAATGAGGACTTCGAACCCGACCCGGGCATGCTGCTGCGCACCGACCAAAACACGGCTCTGCCCGAGCAGACCCCAGAAGCACTCCGCGACACCCGCTCACCCTGGTAGACCGAGTCCGACAGCTCATGTTGGGACGCTCAACGAGGCGTTTCACTGCAGGCGGAGCCGTAGGCGGACCGCGGCCACGGTGACCGGCCCGTAGAACACGTACGCCTGCTTGTCGAAGGCCGTGGCGACGGCTCGGAAGCTCCTGAGCCCGATGACCGTCCGCTCGACTTCGTTGCGGCAGCGGTAGATCGACTTGTCGAACCCTGCCGGCCGGCCGCCTTGGCTGCCGCAGCCCCGGCGGCCGGCCCGCTGGTCTCTCTGCTCGGGGATCGTGTGCCGTCCGCCGACCACCTGCGATGACGATTGTGACTGTCTTCGGTTAGCGAAGCAGGGAGGCAGGTCCCACCAGGGGCGGCCGGTCCGCTGACGGAACAGAATCCCATTGATCACACGACGGGGAATTGCCAGCGTTCACCCCGGCCGCGATTCGCCGGCAAGTGCGACTCCAGTCGAGCCCACTTCATCCGAAAGATCTCCCTCCCCGGTATCCCACCGAACGTGTGCCCAGCGAGAGCGTCCCGTCGGAGACGACTTAAACCGGTCGTGCCTTGTGACACCTATTGGGTAGTGTGCGGCCATGGGGACAAATCTGGGCGAGGGTGATGGTTGCGAACTGCCCGCTACCGCTGTCTACTGGCTCACCGACGAACCGCAACCGGGCCTGATCCTGGTGGAGTTCGCCGACGTTTACGACCGCCCTCACCAACTGGTCGGCAAAACCGCCTACTTCGGCGGGGATCTGGGGCCGACCTCGCCCTACCCCTGCCCGACCAGCATCCAGTGCACGATCGAAGAGATCGCTGACGACGTCGCCACGGTGAGCACCTGGTGGTTGGAGGGCGGCCCCCACGACACACGCTTCGTCTTCGACGTCTGGCTGGACACCCTCACGCCAATTGCCGACGCCTGACCTGCCGGTATCGCTCCGAGTTCCATGCCAGGGTGGTCCACCAGAACCTGCATCGGCGCGTGCCCAGCGTGGGCGGCCACCACCGCGGCGTGCGCGGAGGCTACCCGGTGAATGTGTCGCAGGCGGCGGTGGCAATGGGCCATGATCACTCGCACCAAGGCAGCTCCCGGCCAAAGTAAGTACGCCGACCTCTGGTAGACCTTCTCGTCTCCGTGGCTATCGTGTCGCACCTATTTTCGGCGTTGGATGTACCAACCGGTCGCGAGCACGATGAGGATGGCAACGACGAAGGTCCACACGGTTGTTGAGCCGTGATACGAACGGTGGGCAATCAGAGCAAGCATGTCAGGCGCCGCGGACGGTCCACTTTTCGCACGACTCCGACACGATTCCCGTCACCCGCTCCATGATGAAGCTGACCCGGGCCCTGTTGAGCGGCGGAGCGCGGTCCATCACGGATTGCGGCCCTCCCACGCTCGGGCCATACGGCAGTACAGTCGCGCAGCGGCCATCCCGGTATTGGGCGGCGGGACCTGGCCGAAGCGGAGCCGACTCCGGAGGGACTACGTCGGCCCGGGCATCACACCTTGACGGGTTGTCAGAGTGGGATGTTGCCCGGAGTCGAGCTCACGGTCCAGGTGTCGCCGCCGGTGAGGAGCGCGGCGAGGTCGCCCTTGCCCTGCTGATGAACAGCGGTGTCGAGTTGCTCGGCCATCTCGGTGTCGTAGACCGGGCGGTCGATCGAGCGAAGCACGCCGATGGGGGTGTGATGCAGGGTGTCCGGGTCGGCGAGGCGGGAGAGCGCGAAGGCCGTGGTCGGGGACGTCGCGTGTACGTCGTGGACCAGGATCTGCGCCTCGGTCTCCGGCGTGACATCGACGATCCTCAGGTCGCCGGTGGCCGGGTCCCGAACGACGCCCTTGGCGCCCCTCCCGTCCGCGAGCGGAGTGCCGAAGCGGATCGGTTCACGGTGCTCGAGGCGAATGACGGCCTCTTGTGCCTTCTCCTTGTCCTTGAGAACTTCGAAGGCGCCGTCGTTGAAGATGTTGCAGTTCTGGTAGATCTCCACCAGAGCGGTGCCGGGGTGCGCCGCCGCCTGGCGCAGGACCTCCGTCAGGTGCTTGCGGTCGGAGTCCACCGTGCGGGCCACGAAGGACGCCTCCGCGCCGATCGCCAGCGACACCGGGTTGAAGGGGGCGTCCAGGGAGCCCATCGGCGTCGACTTCGTGATCTTCCCGACCTCCGACGTCGGGCTGTACTGGCCCTTGGTCAGGCCGTAGATCCGGTTGTTGAAGAGGAGGATCTTGAGGTTGACGTTGCGGCGCAGGGCGTGGATGAGGTGGTTGCCGCCGATCGACAGGGCGTCGCCGTCGCCTGTCACCACCCACACGCTCAGGTCCCTGCGCGAAGTCGCCAGGCCGGTCGCGATCGCCGGCGCGCGGCCGTGGATGGAGTGCATGCCGTAGGTGTTCATGTAGTACGGGAAGCGCGACGAGCAGCCGATGCCCGAGACGAAGACGATGTTCTCCTTGGCCAGGCCCAGCTCCGGCATGAAGCCCTGGACCGCGGCGAGGATCGCGTAGTCACCGCAGCCCGGGCACCAACGGACCTCCTGGTCGCTCTTGAAGTCCTTCATGGACTGCTTGGCCTCGGACTTCGGCACCAGGGACAGCGCGGCGATCCCCGGCGCCGCGGTAGCGGTGTCAGCCATGGTGGAGGGCCTCCTTGAGGGCGTGGGCGAGCGGCTCGGCCTTGAACGGCATGCCGTTGACCTGCGTGTAGGAGTGGGCGTCGACCAGGTATGTGGCCCGGATGAGCATGGCGAGCTGGCCCAGGTTCATCTCCGGGATGATCACCTTGTCGAAAGCGGTGAGGACCTCGCCGAGGTTGGCCGGGAAGGGATTGAGGTGCCGCAGGTGCGCCTGCGCGACCCTCTGACCCGCGGCACGGACGCGGCGGACGGCAGCCGTGATGGGGCCGTAGGTGGAACCCCAGCCCAGGACCAGCAGCTTCGCCCCGTCACCCTCGGCGGCGCCGGGGTTGTCGACCTCGATGTCCGGGACGTCGATGCCGTCGATCTTGGACTGCCGGATGCGGACCATGAAGTCGTGGTTGGCAGGGTCGTAGGAGATGTTGCCCGAGCCGTCGGCCTTCTCGATGCCGCCGATACGGTGCTCCAGACCCGGAGTGCCGGGGACCGCCCACGGCCGCGCCAGGGTGTGTTCGTCGCGCTTGTACGGCCAGAAGACCTCGGTGCCGTCTTCCAGGGTGTGGTTCGGCTGGGAGGCGAACTGCACCCGCAGGTCCGGCAGTTCATCGGTCTCCGGGATCCGCCAGGGCTCGGAGCCGTTGGCGAGGTAGCCGTCCGACAGCAGCAGGACGGGGGTGCGGTAGGTCAGCGCGATCCGAGCTGCGTCCAAAGCCGCGGTGAAGCAGTCCGACGGGGTGGCCGGGGCGATCACCGGCACCGGCGCCTCACCGTTGCGGCCGAACATCGCTTGGAGCAGGTCCGCCTGCTCGGTCTTGGTCGGCAGCCCGGTCGACGGGCCACCGCGCTGGATGTCGATGACCAGCAGCGGCAGCTCGGCTGAGACCGCCAGACCGATGGTCTCCGACTTCAGCGCGATGCCCGGACCCGAGGTCGTTGTCACACCCAGCGAGCCGCCGAAGGCCGCACCCAGCGCGGCGCCGATGCCGGCGATCTCGTCCTCGGCCTGGAAGGTCCGGACACCGAAGTTCTTGTGCTTGGACAACTCGTGCAGGATGTCGGAGGCGGGCGTGATCGGGTACGAGCCGAGGAACAGCGGCAGTTCGGCCCGCTGGCCAGCCGCTACCAGACCGTACGACAGGGCCAGGTTGCCGGAGATCGAACGGTACGTGCCCGGAGGGAAGGTCTGCGCGGCGGGAGCCACTTCGTAGGAGACCGCGAAGTCCTCGGTCGTCTCGCCGAAGTTCCAGCCTGCCCGGAATGCCGCTATGTTCGCCCGGGCGATGTCCGGCTTCTTGGCGAACTTGCTCCCAAGGAAGGCTTCCGTGCCCTCGGTGGGCCGGTGGTACATCCACGAGAGCAGACCCAGCGCGAACATGTTCTTCGACCGGTCGGCGTCCTTGCGGGACAGACCGAACTCCTTCAGCGCCTCCACCGTCAGCGTCCCCAGCGGTACCGGGTGCACGCTGTAGCCGTCCAGGGAGCCGTCATCGAGTGGGCTTGTCCGGTATCCGACCTTGGCCAGTGCGCGCTTGGTGAACTCGTCGGTGTTCACGATGATCTCCGCGCCGCGCGGAACATCCGGCAGGTTCGCCTTCAAGGCGGCCGGGTTCATCGCCACCAGGACGTTCGGTGCGTCGCCCGGCGTGAGGATGTCGTGATCGGCGAAGTGCAGCTGGAAGGAGGACACACCCGGCAGCGTGCCTGCCGGCGCTCGGATCTCTGCCGGGAAATTCGGCAGCGTGGACAAGTCGTTGCCGAACGACGCGGTCTCCGACGTAAAGCGATCGCCCGTCAGCTGCATGCCGTCCCCGGAGTCCCCCGCGAACCGGATGACGACCCGGTCCAGACGGCGGACCTCCTTCGTCGGAGGCACCTCGGTCTCGGTCTCGGCGGACAGGCCGGCCTGGACAAGCATGGGAAAGCTCCTGTCAGTCCTTGATCGCGCAGATCGCGGCGCCGGAAGGCGCCGTGCGCGGCCGCAACCCGCGAGAGAGGGGATCGCGGCGGGGCGGGCGGATCCCTGTCTGTGTCCCGGCCGTTGGCTGCCGCCGCGGTGCCGACGACCGGCAGGGCGCGGCGGATACATGGGCCGGGACTCCCCCGCCCTGCCACACCGCGCGAGGCTTCCGTGCCGCGGGCGGACGTGCATGGTGCCCAAACTCTCGGCACGACAGCCTCGTTGCTGCCCATACGGACGGCGGCCGGGGCCGGGACACCCCGACGCCGCCCCGGTGCCGTGCCGTTGTGATGGCGGTCGCCTACCTGCTCGCCGACCGTGCGTCGGCCCTCGCGAGGACTCTGCGCGCGGTCGACTGCGGGCCCGGGCCGGCCCACGATCATCCGCGTCGTACGGACACCGAGGTGTCCCCGTTCCGACCGACCGGACCCACCCGAGCACGCATCTTGCTGATGCGGTGTCAACCGACCCGCGGAGCGGCCTCCGAGAGATCCGTCTCCACCACCGAGGCAGTGGCAGGCGCAGGGGTCGGCCGAGGCTGCTTCTTCAGGCCGAGTCCGATGAACGCGCCGGCGAGCGTCCCCACAGCGGCGACCCACCCTGCCATGCGGAGCCCGCCGACCAGCGCGTCAGGGCCAGGGTTGTGGCCGGCGGAGGAGTTCGCCACCGCGACCAGGGCCGCGAGGCCCATGGCGCCGCCGATCTGACGGCATGTGGAGGCGAGCGCCGAGGCGACGCCCTGCTGGGCCGGCTCGGCCCCTGATGACGCCACGGCGACGTAGAGCGACGGGAAGGCGAAGCCACCGCCGGCGCCCCAGATCACGACCCCCGGCAGCAGCGTCCAGTAGCTGCCGTGCGCGAACATGCCGGCGACGATCGCGGCCAGCCCGACGGCGGTGAGCAACGTGCCCCCGAAGAGCGTCGTCCGAACGCCGAGCCACCCCAGCACCCGGGCGTTGAGCTTCATCGCCACCGCCATGCAGGCCACGGTCGGTGGCAGGAACGCCAGCCCTGCGGCGAGCGGTGCGTAGCCGAGCACCGTCTGCAGGTAGGTGGTGAGCAGGTAGTACGTGCCGCTCGCGGAGGCCTGGAAGACGATCAACGCCAGCATGGCGACGGTCAGGCCCCGCAGGCCGAACAGCTTCAGCGGTACCAGGGGGTCGGCGGAGCTCTTCTCGATGAGGACGAAGACCGCCAGCATCAGAACGCCGACCGCCAGGGAGCCGGCCCCCTCGATCGAGCCCCAGCCCTTGTCCGGGCCGCTCACGAGGCCGAACACCAACATCGTCGAACCGATCGTGGCGACCACAGCCCCGATGGCGTCAAAGCTCCGACCGCCATCGAAGGAGCGGTCCGCGGGCAGGATCCGGGTGGCCGCGAAGGCGGCGCCCAGCGCGAGCGGGACGTTCACGAAGAAAACCCAGCTCCAGCCGAAGGCGCTGGTCAGTACCCCGCCGAGCAGCGAGCCGGCGGCCAGGCCCGCACTGCCCATGGCGCCCCACACGGAAGTGGCCCGATTGCGCTCCGGACCCACGGCGAAGGTGGTGAAGATGAGCTTCAGCGTCGCCGGCGTGAGCAGCGCACCGCCCACGCCCTGTGCCGCACGGGCGGCCACCAGCAGCCCGGCGTTCTGCGCGAGTCCGCCTGCGAGCGAGGAGAGCGCGTAGACCACCAGTCCGATGACCAGCATGCGGCGCGGGCCGAGCCGATCGACCGCGCGGCCTCCGAACAGCAGCAGCCCGCCGAGCGCGACGGCGTAGGCGCTGACGACCCACTGCAGCGCCTGGGCGGAGAAGTCGAGCTGGCGACCGATGTCCGGCAACGCCACATAAACGATGTTGAAGTCGATGGTGACAATGAACTGGACGAACGCCAGGAGGGCGAGTGTGTACCCGGCCCACCGTGGCGATCGGGCGTCTGAGATGGCCATGGGGTGGCTTCTTCCATAGGGATGAGCGGGACAGCGGCCGCCCGAGGCGGGCTCTCTCAGAATAATCCCTTCGCGAAGGTTTGCAAATCTGGGACGGCAACCCGATCGGTCAACCTCGCCCATCTGTCAGGGAGTTAGGACTCCGCCACGGCGACGGCGGGGCGAAGCAGCGGGGCCCGTTGGACGCGGTGCATCTCAGCGGGACGGTGGGGGAAGCCGTGCGCGGATCACCGTCTGCACTTCTTCACAGTCACATACCTCTGCGAAGGTATGTGATCCTGGCGGTGACCACTGGTCGCCGAGTGCGTCAGTGTCCGCTCCAGATGGATCCCGTGCTTTCGACAGGAGCCTGATGAAATTCGGAAACGACCTTCGGATCAAGACCGTGACCTCGTGGTTTCCACCGGACCGCGAGCGTGTCGAGGACGCAGTGGCGGCCGGGAAGCTGACCGACTCGGACGCGGAGCGGCTCGGCATCAGCCACCTGCCGGTCTCGGTCACTTCGTCCGCTCCCGAGCTGGCGGTAGCGGCTGCCCGTGACGCGATGAGCCGGTCGGGCTGGAGCCCCTCCAAGGTGGGCCTCGTGCTGCACACCTGGATCTACCACCAAGGGCATGACATGTGGTCGCCACCGCACTTCGTGGCCAACGAGGTGGGCAATCCGGAGGCCCAGTCCTACGGCGTCCAGCAGGGCTGCAACGGTGGCGCGCTCGCCCTCCAGCTGGCCGCGATGCACCTGGCCGCCGACCACGGGCTCGGCGCCGCGCTCGTCACCACCGGGGACCGCTTCGCACCGCCTGGAATGGACCGCTGGACCTCCGACTACGGCCTCGGCTTCGGTGACGCGGGGACGGCGGCGCTGCTTCACCGCGGCGACGCGGAACCCGACGACTACGCGCTCGTGTCCATGGCCACCGCTACCGACGCCCAGTTCGAGCTGATGATGCGGCACGGCGACGACTTCAGCCCCGCACCCCTGTCACACAACGAGTACATCGACCTGCGCCGACCCAAGAAGTCCTATCTGGCGGAGTACGGAAAGAAGAGGTTCGAAACCGTCGCCGGCCGCAATATCCGCAGGGTGATCGCGGACAGCTTGCACGACGCGGGACTGCGGCCCGACGACCCGCGGATCAAATACATCGCCCTGCCGCGGCTCGGGGCGAGCCTGCTCGACTCCATATACGGCCCGGTGATCAGTGAGCTGCTCAAGGCCGAGGCGCTGCGGTTCGGCGCGGCCACCGGCCACCTGGGGTGCGGCGACTTCCTCGCGAACCTGGCCGACCTACGTGATCACGCGTCGCTCCAGCCGGGCGACTACGCCCTGGTGATCGGCGGTGGCGCGGCCTGGACCTGGGCCTGCGCCGTCGTCCAGGTACCGCAGGAACACGCTACGGCGAAGGATCTCTGACGGGCTTCGGACTCCCCGAGGGGAGCGATACGTGATCCCGTGCGGAGTGCGACCCCGAGGCAGTACGCCGACAACCGTGGCCCGGTGATGGACATCGCGGCGATGTCAGGCGCGCCCTTGAGTGAAATCCGGCGGCACCACCTCGGCCGCAGGCAGCACCGGCCCTGGGATGGGGACCAACAGCTAGGTCCACCGCCTCGGTCATGACCCTGACCTCGAAGAAGCAGGCCTGCGCCGTGTGAGTATCGGCATCTTCCCGTGCAGCGCGCCCGGCGCCGACTCGCAGAAGACGCCGGGGCCGCGCTCGCCCGCCACCAGGATGCAAGGACCGCGCGACGGGCGGAGACCATGGCCCAAAGAACATACCTTCGGTAAGGTATTTGACGTCGCCCAGGAAGGGCTCCCGGTGTGCAACTGGGGATATCCCGCATTTGCACAGCAGCCGGGAAGCCACCTGCGGCCGGCGCACGCGCCTCCGCACAGGCCACGAGACCGCACTCCGCCGAAGTTACATACCTCCGCAAAGGTATATAGCTCCGGCAGGAAGCCATCGACGACTCAGGGCGCCGGTGTCAGCTCCCCATGGATGAACGACCCGCGTACCGCGCTACGCCCGGCACTCGGTCGCCCTCCCCCGGCCACACAAAACGCCGGCCCCCGTCCGGCAGCCACTCGTCTGCCGGAGAACCGCTCCCCACAGATCCCGAGCTTTCGAAGGAACCTGATGAAATTCGGAAACGACCTTCGGATCAAGACCGCGACCTCGTGGTTTCCACCGGATCACGAGACCGTCGAGGACGCCATCGCGGCGGGCAAGCTGGACACCCCGGACGCGGACAAGATCGGAGTCAACCAGCTGCCCGTCTCGACCCAGTGGTCGGGTCCCGAGCTGGCGGTAGCGGCAGCCCGTGACGCGATGAGCCGGTCGGGCTGGAGCCCCTCCAAGGTGGGCCTCGTGCTGCACACCTGGATCTACCACCAAGGGCATGACATGTGGTCGCCACCGCACTTCGTGGCCAACGAAATAGGCAATCCCGAGGCCCAGTCCTACGGCGTCCAGCAAGGCTGCAACGGCGGCGCGCTCGCCCTCCAGCTGGCCGCAATGCACCTGACCGCCGACCGCGAGCTCGGCGCCGCCCTCGTCACCACCGGCGACCGCTTCGAACCCCCCGGTTTCCGCCGTTGGGCCTGCGACTACGGCCTCGGCTACGGCGACGCGGGGACGGCAACGCTGCTTCACCGCGGCGACGCGGAACCCGACGACTACGCGCTCGTGTCCATGGCCACCGCCACCGACGCCGGTCTCGAGCTGATGCTCCGGCACGGCGACGACTTCAGCCCCGCACCCCTGTCACACAACGAGTACATCGACCTGCGCCGACCCAAGAAGTCCTACATGGCGGAGCACGGCAAGGAGCGGTTCAGCCAGATAGCCGGCCGGCTGATCCGCAAGGTGATCGTGGAAAGCCTGCACGACGCGGGACTGCAGCCCGACGACCCGCGAGTCAAGTACATCGCGCTCCCGCGGCTCGGAGTGAGCGTGCTGGACTCCATCTACACGCCGGTACTGGACGACGTGCTGAAGGCCGAGGCGTTGCGGTTCGGCGTGGCCACCGGCCACCTGGGGTGCGGCGACTTCCTCGCGAACCTGGCCGACCTACGTGATCACGCGTCGCTCCAGCCGGGCGACTACGCCCTGGTGATCGGCGGCGGCGCGGCCTGGACCTGGGCCTGCGCCGTCGTCCAGGTACCGCAGGAACACGCTACGGCGAGGGGCCTGTGATGGGCTTCGGTTTCCTCGGTCTCGGCGGCCACGTGCCACCGCTGGTGATTGACAACGCACAGGTCGCCGAGTGGACGGGCGCGGAAGAAGGCTGGATCGTCGAGCGGACCGGCATCCGGGAGCGCAGGTACCGCGAGCCCGGCACCGTCACCTCCGACCTGGCGCTGCACGCCGCGCGCGAGGCGCTGGGCGCAGTGCCGGAGGCAGCGGCCCGGCTCGGTGTGATGATCGTGGCCACGTCGACCCCGGACCAGCCGCAGCCCTCCACCGGGGCGATCCTGCAGGACAAGCTCGGCCTGACCGAAGTCCCCGCGTTCGACGTCAACGCGGTGTGCTCCGGCTTCCTCTACGCACTGGCGGTCTCCGACTCGATGCTGTCGGCGCGACTGGCCGGGCAGGGCGGCGACCACGCCCTGGTGGTCGGCACCGACATCTACTCCTCGCTGATGAACCGCTCCGACCGGCGCACCGTCAGCCTCTTCGGCGACGGGGCCGGCGCGGTGCTGCTCGGTCCGGTGCCCGACGGTTACGGCGTGCTGGGCTGGCGGCTGGTCGCCCACGGCGAGCACCGCGACCTGGTCGAGGTGCCCGCCGGAGGTACCCGCACGCCGCTGGACGCCCGCAGCCGGGAGGCCGGCGAGCACCTGTTCCGCATGCGGGGCCGCGAGGTGCGCGAGTACGCGCTCGGCGTGCTGCCCAAGGTGGTCGGCGAGGCGCTCGACTCGGCCGGGGTCCGGTTGGAGGACGTGGACCGCTTCATCCTGCACCAGGCCAACACCCGTCTGGTGGAAGCGTGCGCGCGTGAGCTGGGCGTCGACCCCGACCGAGTGCCGCTGACCGCACCGCAGTTCGGCAACACCGCCACGGCCTCCATCCCGCTCACCCTCCGCGCGGAGAACGAACTCCGGCCGTTCCGCCGGGGCGAGCGCCTGGTGCTGGCCGGAGTGGGCGGCGGCATGACAGCGGGGGCCGTGGTCGTCCGCTGGTACTGAGCCGGCCGGACACCTACTCAAAAACCTTGCAAACACCATGGAAGGAGACCGCCATGCCGACGGCAACCGTGGCGGGACACCGCACCTACGAGCTGTGGGATCCGATGCCCGACGACGTACGGGAGGGCGCCAGGCGGTTCGCCGGCGTACAGGCGCTCAACGAGCTGGTGGGCGTGCTGCAGTACGTCGAGTGGCTGGACCGCGCACCCAGCCACACCAGGCGGCAGATGCTCATGGCCAAGATCCAGGACGAGGTCGGCCACGGACATGCCGTCGCACGCGTCGCCGAAGACCTGGGCATGCCGCGCGAACAGATCTTCCTCGACTACCTCGAGGGCCGTACCAAGCTGCACAACATCTTCCACTTCTCCTTCGCGACCTGGGAGGAGCTCGGCACCGGGCTGCTCCTGACGAACTCGGCCGCGATCTGCCAGTTCCAGTCCCTGGCGAAGGGCGTGTACCTGCCGTACGCCCGGGCGCTGCGCAAGGTCGAGCGCGAGGAGTCCTTCCACTACCAGCACGCCCTGGATCTGACCCACGAGATCATGACGCATGGTGACGCCGAGCAGCGCCGACGGGTGCAGGAGGCGTTCGAGCTGTGGCTGCCTCGCATCCTGGTCTACCTCGGGCCGCCCGACACCGACACCCTGCATGCCAACCGCATGTGGCAGGTCGGCCTGAAGCCGGACAGCAACGACGCGGTGCGCCAGACCTGGCTGAACAAGATCATTCCAGTCTTCCGGAAGCTGGGCGTACAGGTGGACCCCGCCCTGGTGCGTCAGGCGCCCTCGGGCGAGTGGGAGTTCGCGATGCCCGACTGGGCCGAGGTGAAGAAGTTGATCGCCAACGGCGGACCGTCATCGCAGCGGCGGCTGGACTGGGTGCGCGACTCCCTGGACCGCAACGCCCGGTACCGGCGCGCGCTGAAGGGGGTGGCGTAGATGCCGCATGTCCCGAACGACACCGACGTCTACGAGGTGTTCGCACAGAGTGGCTCCAGCACGCCGCTCAACCATGTCGGCTCCCTCGTCTCACCGTGCCGGGACGCCGCCTGGCACCTGGCCAAGGAGACCTTCGGGCGCCGCGACGACCTCGCCAAGCTCTGGGTGGTCCGACGCACCGACATGATCGTCTCCAGCCCGGGGGATCGCGACCTCCTCGCCGCCAAGACCCGGATGCCGCACCGCCAACCCGGCTTCCCCACCACACGCCGCCGCGACCGCTCCGCCCTGCCCGCCGTCGCCCCCGCACCGGAGGAACGCGACATCGGCCTGTCCGAGCGCCGCGACGATACGCACGAGGCCGGCGAGCCCGGGCTCCGGGACCTGTGGCTGGCGCTTGCCGACGACCTGTTCGTCCTGGGCAACCGGTTGGGCGACCGTATCTGCGACTACATCGACCTCGAAGAGGCGCTGGCGGTCGGCTCGATCGGCCAGGAAGCGCTGGCGCATGCAGGAACGATCCTGATGCGTTACGGCTTCGACGAGGCCGCTGTCGACGCCCGGTTCTTCGATCGGGAGCAGGCGCAGTGGCAGGTCTCGCGCGCCATCGACCGGCTCACCGACTGGCCGTCCACCGTGGCATGCGGTCTCGTCGTCGCCGCGGCCGTCACCGTACTCGCCGAGCAGACCGCGAAAGCCGAGCCCGGCGCGACGCAACTGCCCGCGATCACCGCCATCCGCAGTGAGCAGCTGGTCCATCTGGACCACTGGCGGCGGTGGGCGCGGGCGCTGACCGCCTGGCCCGAGACCCGGGCGGAGTTCACACGTGCCTACGCCGAAGTGACCGAGTGCGCCGCCGACATGTTCGGTGCCCGGTTGCAGGAGGTCGGGACAGGCACACTGCCTGGCGATTCGGCTCTGGCCGTCACGCTGCACGAGCGGCTCGCGGCGCTGGTCGGCGACAGCGGCGGACCCGGGTCGCGGCTGCCGGACCGCCCGCTGGCGCGGACCGCCGGGCTGGGCGGGAACGCACTGGCCAACTCCCTCGCACGCGGCCGCGCGGTCCGCGGCGAGTACACCCCGGGGGTGTTCAGTTGAACGCCGATCAGCTCGCCGACGTGGTCGCCGGCATCTCCGATCCAGAGATCGACATCACCTTGCGCGACCTGGGGGTGCTGCGCTCGGTGTCGCTGGCCGACGGCCGGATCCAGGTCCGTCTGACCCCCACCCGGCTCGGCTGCCCCGCCCTCGGCGAGATCGCCCGGCGGGTGCGGTCGGCACTCGCCGACGCGGCCCCGGGACACGAGAGCGAGATCGTGTGGGAGCGCGGCGCGTGGCAGCCGACCGCGGTGACCCCGGCCGGCCGGGACGCCCTGCGCATGGCCGGATACCAGGTGGCGGGCGCCGCCCCCCGCTGCCCGTACTGCGGCGGGGAGAACGTCGCGCGGGCCGGCCGCTTCGGCGGGGCGGTGTGCAAGGTGCCTTACGACTGCCGTGGCTGCGGCTCGCTCTTCGATGTGATCGGCACGGCCGGCTGCTCCGCCGGGCTCCCCTTCGCCGACTCCGACCAAGGAGGACCACGATGAGGCTCAAAGGGAAGACCGCCGTGATCACCGGGGGCTCTCGTGGCCTTGGCCGGGCGATCGCGGAACGCTACCTGCAGGAGGGAGCGCGGGTGGTCTGCGCCGCCCGCAACCCCTACGACATCAAGGAGGTCCTCGACCTCGCGCCCGACCGCAGTGCCTACATCCCGGTCGACGTCACCAGCGACAGCTCGGTCGAGGCGCTGATGGCCCGGACCACCGAACTCTTCGGCGGTCTCGACATCCTGGTCGCCAACGCCGGCGTGAGCCGGGACGGGCGGGTGGAGCGGCTGGCGGTCGACGACTGGCAGGACATGGTGGCCACCAATCTGACCGGGGTCTTCCTCTGCACCCGGGCCGCCGTCCCCTACCTGGAGCGCAGCCCGGCCGGCCGGATCGTCAACGTCTCCTCCAGCATGGCGACCCGGGTCGCCATCGGAGCCTCCGGTTACTGCGCCACCAAGGCCGCGGTGGAGATGTTCACCCGGGTCAGCGCGATCGAGCTCGCCCCACGCGGCATCCTCGTCAACTCCCTGGCCCCGGGGATCCTCGACGAGGGGATGGGTCAGCACCTCACCGCCAACGACCGGGTCTGGGCGCGCTACAAGACCAGGCTGGCGCTCGGCCGGCCGGGCCAGGCCGACGAGGCCGCCGACGCGGCGGTCTTCCTGGCCGGCGCCGAGTCCAGCTACGTCAACGGCCACGTCCTGGAAGTGAACGGAGGCCTGTTGTGGGCATGAGGACTCTTCCCGAGGTGGAACGCCCCGTCGTCCGGCTGGACGTCGACGGAGCGGTGGGCGTCATCCGTCTCAGCGGACCGCCGCTCAACGTGCTCGACCGTGCCGCGCAGGTCGCACTGCACCGCGCCGCCGAGCAGGCCGCAGCCGACGACCGGGTCCGCTCGGTCGTCCTGCACGGCGGGCCCAGGGCCTTCTCGGCGGGGGCCGACATCAAGGAAATGGCCACGATGACGCATGCCGAGATGGTCCGGCACGCGGCCGTGCTCCAGGCCGCCTTCGACGCGGTCGCCGCCATCCCCAAGCCGGTCGTGGCCGCGATCAACGGGCCCGCTCTCGGCGGCGGCTGCGAGTTGGCCCTCTGCGCCGACGTACGCATCTGCGGCAGCGAGGCACGGCTCGGACTCCCCGAGATCCTGCTGGGCGTCATCCCCGGGGCCGGCGGCACCCAACGGCTGCCCAGGCTCATCGGCCCGGCCAGGGCCAAGGAGCTGATCTTCACCGGGCGCCAGGTCGGCGCGGCCGAGGCACTGGAACTCGGCCTGGTGGACCTCGTCAAGCCCACCGACCAGGTACTGGACAGCGCACTGCAATGGGCGCGGCGTTTCGAGACAGGCCCGGCACTGGCTCTGCACGCCGCGAAGACCGCCATCGACCGTGGCCTGGGCACCGACCTGGCCACCGGACTGGCGATCGAACAGACGGCGTTCGCCGGGCTGTTCGCCACCGCGGATCGAACGACCGGCATGCAGCGGTTCATCGCTGACGGCCCGGGCCACGCAGAGTTCACCGGGAGGTAGCCACCATGCGTACAGCGACCGAGGAGTTTCGACGCGCCCGCGACCACCTGCTGTCCTCCTACGGGGACCTCCCGCGCGCCCGGGCCTTTCCCAGGCCCGTGATCGGGGAGACCTTCAACTGGGTAGAGGACTGGTTCGACGCCATCGCCGAAGGGAACCACGCCACCGCGTTGCGCGTGGTCGACCTGGACAAGCAGGGTGCGCTCGTCGCCGACACCGCACTGAGCTTCGCCGAACTGGCCGAGCGCTCCCAGCGGGTCGCCCAATGGCTGCGGTCGGCCGGCGTACGACGCGGGGACCGCATCTTGCTGATGCTCGGCAACCGGGTGGAACTGTGGGAGTCCGTGCTCGCCGCGTTCCGGCTGGGCTGCACGGTCATCCCCACGGCCGTCCAGCTCACGCCCGCCGACCTGACCGACCGGCTGGAACGCGGTGGAGTGGCACATGTCATCGCCGAGACCGACCTCACCCCCAAGCTGGAGGAGCTGAACGGCGGATGGACACGCATCGCCGTCGGACCCCCGGTGCCCGGCTGGCGTGACTACCAGCAGGCCTATGCCGCCGACCCGCTCCGCGAGGCCGTACGGACCGGGCCCGAGGACGTGTCACTCATCTACTTCACCTCGGGCACGACGTCCCTGCCCAAGATGGTCGGGCACACGAGCGTGAGCTACCCGGTCGGCCACCTGTCCACCATGTACTGGCTCGGCCTGCGCCCCGGCGATGTGCACCTCAACATCTCCTCGCCCGGCTGGGGCAAATGGGCCTGGAGCAACCTGTTCTCCCCGTGGAACGCAGAGGCGACGGTCATGGTCGTCAACCAGCCGCGGTTCGCCGCCCGCCCCCTGCTGGAGATGATGTCGAGCCGCGCGGTGACCTCCTTCTGCGCGCCGGCCACCGTCTGGCGGAGCCTGCTGAGGGAGGACCTCACGCGGTTGCCGATGTCGCTGCGCGAGGCGGTGGCCGCCGGGGAGCCGTTGGACTGGGAGGTGGTACGCCGAGTCCGCGAGGCATGGGGCATCACCGTACGGGACGGCTACGGACAGACCGAGACCACCGCCTCGATCGGGAATCCGCCGGGGATGCCGGACGGCGACGGGACACTGGGCTGGGCGATGCCGGGCTACGAGGTGACGCTGCTGGACCCGCGCACCGGCGCCCCCGTCCAGGGCGACGCCGGGGAGGGCGAGATCTGCCTGCCGCTGGCCGCCGGTCCGCTCGGCCTGATGGTCGGGTACCTGGGCGACGCCGAGGCGACCGCACGCAGCATGCGCGACGGCTACTACCACACCGGCGACTTCGCCACCCGTGACACCGACGGCCGCTTCACCTTCCTGGGACGCGGCGACGACGTCTTCAAGGCATCCGACTACCGGATATCCCCCTTCGAGCTGGAGAGCGTGCTGTTGCAGCACCCGGCCGTCCAGGACGCGGCCGTGGTGCCCTCCCCCGAACCACTGCGCCTGGCCGTGCCCAAGGCGTACGTGACGCTCGCCGCCGGCTACGTGCCGGAAGCCCGGATCGCACAGCACATCCTCGCGCACGCCCGCGAACACCTCGCGCCCTACAAGCGCATCCGCCGCATCGAGTTCGCCGATCTGCCCAAGACAACCGTCTCCGGCAAGACCCAGCGCGCCGAACTGCGCAGGCGTGAGGCGCAGCGGACATCGCGCTCGGCGCAGGAATGGTGGGAGGAGGACTTCCAGAACTGAAGGGCTGTCCCGTCCACCGGCAAACCATCCTCGGAGCCGAAGTGAATTCCGTCATCATCAGCAGGGGCCAGCGCAGAAGAGCCGTGCTGAGCAGCCTCATCGGGAACAGCATCGAGTTCTACGAATTCCTCATCTACGGTTCGTTCTCGTCCCTCTACTTCAACAAGCTGTTCTTCCCCTCGTTCGACCCCACCACCGGCACCCTGCTGTCTCTGACAACGTTCGCGGTCGCCTTTGTGGGCAGACCGCTCGGCGCCTTCGTCTTCGGGCACTGCGGCGATCGGATCGGCCGCAAGGCGACACTGGTCACCACGCTCGTCGTGATGGGTGGCGCGACGGTCCTGATAGGCCTGCTGCCCACCTACAGGACGATCGGCATCGCCGCCCCGATACTGCTGACGATCCTCCGCTTCATCCAGGGGTGCTCGGTCGGCGGGGAGTCCAGCGGCGGCTTCCTGATGGCGCTGGAGAGCGCCCAGCCGAACAGGCGTGGCCTGCTCACCGCCATCGTCGGCACCGGCAACGCCTGGGGACTGCTGCTGGCCAACGGAGTCCTCCTCCTCACCACCCTGCTTCCGGAACGTCAGGTGCTGTCCTGGGGTTGGCGACTGCCGTTCCTCTTCAGCGCCGTACTCGTGGGCATCGCGCTCCACGTCCGGCTGCGGCTCGCGGAGACCCCCGAGTTCCAGCGGTCGAAGGACGAGGGCGCGGTCAGGGCCATCCCGGCGTTCGACGTCCTGTCGCGGTACGGCCTGGTCACCCTGTGCGCGTCGCTGTCGGCGCTTCCCCTGTTCCTGGTGTTCTATCTCGGGTCGGTCTTCTCGCTCAAATACGGTGCCGGCATCGGCGTGAGCCAGTCCGCCATGCTGATGCTGCTCGTCGGATCCTGCGTCTTCCTGATCCTCGCCATGCCGTTCTTCGGCTGGCTGGGCGACCGGTTCAACCGCAAGTCGGTATTCATCGGCGGCATCGTCGCCATGACGGCGGCCCCGTTCGCCTGGTTCCCGCTGCTCGACAGCGAGTCCTTCCCGCTGATGGCACTCGGCTTCCTGCTGCTCTTCGCCGGGTTCGCCGCGAACTACGGCGTCCAAGGGGCGCTCTTTCCGCTGCTTTTCCCCACGGTCCTGCGGTATTCCGGAATGTCCATCAGCTACAACGTGGGCGGTCTGCTCGGCGGCGCCGTCAGCCCCCTCATCGCCACCTCACTGCTCGGCAAGTACCACAGCTGGACGCCCATCGCCCTGTACATGGCGGCCATCGGCGTGATCGGCCTGGTCGCATCGCTGTTCCTGCGGGAACACCCCGCCGGCCCGCCCGTGCAACACCCCGCCGCCGTACCGGCGGTGGCCGCACCCGCCGGCGTCGCCACCGCCAGGAGCTGAGAGGCACCGGCGCCACTGCCCGTTCGATCTCCCGTGAGGAAGTGCCTCATGTCGTCCCTGTCCATGACCAGTTGCCCCGTTCTCGATCCCACCGGCCGGGCGATGCACGCCGAGGCCACCGCGCTGCGCGACGCACCGGCCGTGCTCGTGGAACTTCCCGGACCCGTCCGCGCCTGGGCGGTCACCCGGCACAGCGTCATCCAGACGCTCACCAACGACCCGCGCGTCTCACGCGACATACGGCAGCACTGGCCCGACCTGGACCACATGCCCGACGGCTGGCCGCTCGCCGCCCTCGCCCTGCAGCAGAGCTTCTTCAACTTCTACGGCGACGAGCACCGCAGGTCCCGGCGCCGTGTCGCCCCCACGTTCTCACCGCGGCAGGTCGAGCGCATGCGCCCGCAGGTCCAGACGACCGCCGACCGCCTGATCGACGCGCTGGCCGCGTTGCCTCCGGGGGCCGTCGCCGACATCCGCCAGACCCTGTCCCTGCCGCTGACCATCACGGTCATCTGCGATCTGTTCGGCGTCCCCGACCACCTGCGCACCGCGATCGGCACCGGGATCGACGCGGTGCTCAACTCCTCGCTCGGGCCGAAGGAGGCGCTGGCCGCCAGCGACAACCTCTACAGCCGCCTCGACGAACTACTGCGGTACAAGCAGGAGCACCCGGCCGCCGACCTGACCAGCGACCTGCTGCTGCCCTCCGACCCCGGCCAGGAGCCGATGTCGCAGGACGTGCTCCTCGGCACGCTGTTCCTCATGATCGGCGCCGGATACGAGACCACCGTCAACCTCATCACCAGCGCCGTCCAGGCCGTGCTCGACCACCCCGAGACCCTCACCCGGATCCAGGAGGGGACCATCGGCTGGCAGGACGTCATCGAGGAGACGCTGCGCCTCGAGGGACCGATCATGCACATACCGATGCGCTGCGCCCTGGAGGACATCGACCTCGGGGAAGGCGTCGTCATCCGCAAGGGCGATGCGATCACCGTCGCCTTCGCGGCCGCCGGACGCGACCCGGAGCTACACCCGCACTGCCCCGAGCGCTTCGACCCCACACGGTCCAGCAAGGAACACCTCGCGTTCGGTCACGGGCCCCATTTCTGCCTCGGCGCGCACCTCGCCCGCCTCGAAGCGGACGTCGCCCTGAGCACGCTGTTCCGCCGGCTGCCGGATCTCGCCCTGGCGCACCCCGGTCAACAGCCCGCGCGCGTGGAGTCGTTCATCATCAACGGCCCCCTGGGCCTGGAGGTCGTGCCCCGACCGGCATGACGTGCCCGCGCCGCCGGCGTCCGCCCCAGGGAATCGGGGACGGACGCCGGCTCGTTTGTGCCGTCTGCCAGAACACCCGGCACGGGTCACCGCCACGCTGTGGCCGCGGGCTCAGCCGGCAGCACGACACACCGGCGGCGCCCGGCGGGAGAACCCGCCGGGCGCCGCTGTCTGCGTCGTACCGGTGTTGCCGAAACCGGCGGGCGGTCAGCCCCAGAGCCGGCCGAGCGCCGCCGGCGAGCGGTGGCGCAGCGTGTTGTCCAGGTGGATGCCGCGGGCGACCCGCTCGGCCTGGAGCCGGGTGGAGGCGATGAGCAGCGGCATCACCGAGCCGCCCTCGGGCAGGCCCGCGTAGTACAGCCCCGGCAGGGTGCCGGCCCCCGCGTGGTGCACCGGCATGCCGCTCTCGGCAAGGGCGGCACGGGGCAGGATGCCGTAGTCGGGTACGAATCCCGTGGCCCAGACGATCGTCGTGATGTTCTGCGCGGTCAGGTCGAGCTTGTCCCCGTAGTCCGCGAACTGCGAGGGATCGAAGGGGGGTACGGGCGTGCGTTCGGGCACGACCAGGCCGTGCTGCTCTATCGCGGTGTCGATGGCGCAGAGGAGTTCGGTCTCGGCGCGGGCCGCGTCCCGCGCGATCGCGCGGACGTTGTCCTCGAGCAGCAGGACGCCACCCTGCACACCGCGGACGGTGCCGACGAGGGTGACGCCCTTGCGGGCCAGCACACCGAGACTGAGGTCGCGGCCGCCGGCCTTGCCGCTGAGCACCGACACGCCCGGCAGGACCGGCGAGTCGCCTCGCCCGCCGGACGCGGACTCCAAGTTGCCCTCCAGCGGCAGCAGTTGCAGCCAGTCCAGGACCTGGGCACCCCGGTAGCGGCGCGGCGAGGTCTTGTGCCGGCCGACCGCGAGGTACACCTGCCGGCCGGCGTCGCGCAGGTCTTCGGCGATCTGCTGGCCGCTGTTGCCCGAGCCCACGACGAGTACCGCGCCGGGTGGCAGGGACTGGGGGTCGCGGTAGTAGCGGGTGTGCAGTTGGGTGATCGACGGGTCGATCCGGGCGGTCAGCTCGGGCAGGCGTGGTGAGGAGTAGCCGCCGAGGGCGGCGACGACGTTGCGGGCCTCGACGCTCCGGCCGTTCTCCAGGTGGAGAAGGAAGCGTGCGTCGGGGTGGGCGGGGGCGTCGACGGGTGCCTCGACCGACCGCACGGGTGTGTGCTCGCGGACCTCGATGCCCGCTTCGCTCACGTAGCGCCGCAGCCGCGAGGCGACTTCGCGGGCCGGCATGTAGCCCTCGGGGTCGTCGCCGTCGTAGGGCATCCCGGGGAAGGTGACGGTCCGGTTGGGCGTGTTGACGCGCAGGCTCTCCCAGCGCTCCTTGGCCCAGGTCTGGCCGATCTCCCCCCGCTCGAAGACCACCGCCCGGTAGCCGAGCCGGGCCAGTGAGCCCGCCACCGAGCACCCTTGCTGGCCCCCTCCGACGACGGCGGTCTCGACGAACTCGGTCCTCATGGCAGCGCTCCTGGTCCGCATAGGAAGTGGTTTCTCGTCACGCGGTGGTGCGTCATCGGGTCCGTTCACGCGCCGGGGGCGTCGGCCCACGGCAGCACGACCGCCTTGCCCGTGGCCTGGTCGGCCTCCATCCGGCGATGGGCGGCCACGATGTCGTCCAGGGCGAAGACGCGGTCGAGGTTCGGCCGGTAGACGCCCGCCTCGACCTCGTCGACGATCCGCTGCAACAGCCCCTGACCGGCGCGGCCCTTGAGGGTGTCGCTGTGAAAGGCGGTGAGTCTGGTCCCGGTGGGGATCATGGCGATCGGTTCGAAGTCGGGGATCAGCCAGCCGCTGAGCGAGCCCGCCACGCACACCGTCCCGCCGCGGCGCGCCAGCCGCAGCGAGTCCACCACGGTGTGGGTGCCTACGAGGTCCAGGACATGTTCCGGGCCGTCGGGCCACAGCGCGTGCACGGTGTCCGTCAGCGGCCGGGCGTCGTCCAGCAGGACGTGGTCGACTCCGGACGCCTTCAGCGCCTCGGCCTTGTCCGGGTTGCGGGTGGTCGCGGCGACCTCGATGCCGTAGGCGGCGGCGATCTGCGCCGCCGCCAGCCCCACCGACGAGGTCCCGCCGCGGATCAGCAGCCGTCCGCCGCGCTCGGGTGTGACGCCCAGGGCGTCCAGGGAGCCGTGCGCGGTCAGATAGGTCTCGGGCAGCGCCGCCAGGACCTCCCACGGCAGGGTGGTGGTCACGGGCATCAGCAGAGCGTTCGGCAGCAGCGCGAACTGCGCGTAGCCGCCGTCGAACTGGCGGCCCATCTCCCCCATCACCGCCGCGACAGTCGTCCCGGTCGGCAGCAGGGGGTCGGTGGAGTCGGCCACGACACCCACGCACTCGATGCCCAGCACCCGGGGGAAGGTGACGCTCGGGGAGTGTCCCTGACGGGTCCTCAGCTCGGAGCGGTTCAGGCCCGCGCCGTGCACGCGGACCAGGCTCCAGCCGTCGCGGACCTCGGGGACGGGCAGGTCCCGGATCTCCAGGACCTCGGGACCGCCCGCCGCTCCGCAGACCGCCGCGCGCATTGTCGTACTCACAGGCAACCACCTTGCTGATGTCCGGACTCTGGTCAGGCTTCGTCGACGACGTCGAGGGAGGGGGCCCAGCGCGGGATCGACTCCCGGCCGGAGGGCAGGCGCAGGCTGCGGCTGAAGCTGTACTCCTGGAGCGTTTCCAGGGCGTGCTCGCGACCGTACCCGCTGGCGCCCACGCCGCCGAACGGCGTGCCGGTGAAGGCTCGGTTGTAGTGGTTGACGAACACGATGCCGGCCCGCAGTTCCCGGCTGACCCGCAGGGCGCGCTCGGAGTCGCGGGTGAACACTCCGGCGACCAGGCCGAACTCCGTGCCGTTGGCGATGCGGACGGCCTCGGCCTCGTCACGGAAGGGGATCAGGCACACGACGGGCCCGAAGATCTCCTCCTGGGCGATCCGCATGTCGGGGGTGACGCCGGTGAACAGGGTCGGCGGCACGTAGTAGCCGTCCGCCAGGTCCGGGTCGGTGGGCAGGGGCGCCTGCGCGGCGATGGTGGCCCCCTCGCCGACACCGATCTCCAGATAGTCCAGCACCCGCTGCCGCTGCCCGGGGCTCACCAGCGGGCCGACATGGGTGCCCGCGTCGGAGCCGGCGCCGACCTTCAACCGCCGCACGGCGGACGCGAGGCGGCGGGCCACCTCGTCGTGCAGGTCGGCGTGGACCAGGACCCGTGAGGAGGCGGTGCACGCCTCGCCCTGGTTGAAGTAGCCGCCCTCCACCGCCCAGGGCAGGGCCGACTCCAGGTCCGCGTCCTCGAAGATCATCAGGGCGTTCTTGCCGCCGAGCTCCAGCAGCGTCGGCGTCAGGTTGTCGGCGGCCGTCCTGATCACGGCCTGACCCGTGGTGGGCGCACCCGTGAAGGAGATCTTGCCGACCAGCTTGTGGCCGGCCAGGTGGGCGCCGACCTCGCCGCCGCCGGGCACGATGTGCACGACGTCGTCCGGCAGCACCGACTGGACCAGCTCGGCGATGCGCAGCACCGACAGCGGTGCCTGCTCCGGCGGCTTCATGACCACGGCGTTGCCTGCCGCCAGGGCAGGGGCGAGCTTGCCCGCCGTGTGCAGCGGGGGCCAGTTGAACGGCACGATCGCGCCCACCACGCCGAACGGCTCGCGCACCGTGACGTCGAGCATGCTGCCCGCGTCGCGGACCTGGCCGGGCATCGCCTCGCACATTCCGGCGAACATCTCGAAGATGGTGACGGCGCCCTCCAGGTCGAACTGGCGCGCCTGGGTGAGCGGCTTGCCGTTGTCGCTGGACTCCAGCGCCGCGATCTCGTCGGCGTGTTCGCGGATCACCTGGGCGACCTTCCACAGCCACTTGCCGCGCTCGCGGGGGGTGCGGGCCTTCCACGCGTGGTGGGCTTCGTGGGCGGTCCTGACCGCCTGGTCCACCCGGTCGGCGTCGGCCCCCTGGACGACCGCCAGGGGGCGGCCGGTCGCCGGGTCGTCCACGGTGAACCGGTCGGCCTCGTTCTCGGACGACCAGCGGGTACGCAGGACTTGTACGGCTTCGACGGTCGTGGACACGGGATCCTCCTGACAGTGCGCCGGGCGTGCCCGGCTTGGCTGGTGGTGGGGTTCAGTCGCGCGGGGCGAGTCGTTCACACAGCACCGAGGCGATCCGCTCGGCGACCACGACGGCGGGGACGTTCGTGGCCACGCGGGGCATGGCGGGGAACACCGAGGCGTCCGCGACGGTCAGTCCCTCGACGCCGCGCACGGCGCCGTCGGCGTCGACCACGGCCATCGGGTCGTCGGGCCGGCCCATGCGCATCGTGGCGCTGCCGTGGTTGTAGTGCGCCGGCGCCCGGCGGACGGCGTCGGCCAGTTCGCGGTCGCTGATGTCCGGGCCCGGCACCCGCTCGTCGGCCAGCAGGTCGGCCAGCGGGCGGGTGCGGGCCAGGCGGCGGGCCAGACGTACCCCGTCGGCGACCCGCTCGGCATCCTCGGCTGCTGAGTACAGGCCGAGGTCGATCGTCGGCGCGTCCTGGGGTTCGCGCGAGGACAGCCGTACGCTCCCGCGGGAACGGGGCTGGACGCAGGAGACGAAGAAGACCATGTCCCAGCCGGTGGGATGGTTCTCGGCCCGCGGCACGAACTGCTCGGGCAGGCTGCCGGCCGGGACGGCCGCCGAGGGCAGGATCTGCACGTCGAAGTCGGGCTCGTCGGGCCCGGTGGCGACGCTGAGGACGCTGCCGAACACCGACCGGGCCGCGGCCGGGGGCTCCTTGGCCGCGTGCACGTTCCAGTAGGCGGGATGCTCGGTGAGGTTGCGTCCCACCCCGGGCAGGTGGGCGACCACGCCGATGCCGAGCGCCGTCAGGTCGCCGCGGTCGCCGATCCCCGAACGCAGAGCGATGGAAGGCGAGTTGTAGGCCCCCGCGCTGAGCACGACGTGCCGGGCGGGGATCTCCTCGCCGGTGGCCAGCCGCACGCCCCGGGCCCGGGTGCCGCTGAACAGCACCCGGTCGACCAGCGTCTCACCGCGCACCTGGAGGTTGGCGCGCTCACGGACCGGATTGAGGTAGCCGATGGCGGTGCTCAGCCGTACGCCGTCGGCCACGCTGAGCGGGGTGCGGGCGAAACCCGGCGGGCCGGGCGCGTTGAAGTCGGCGACCTCCGCGTGCCCGAGGCGCACGCCGGCCTGCTGTGCGGCGACGGCGTGCCGCCCGAGATCCTCCGGAGCCGGCAGCGTCATGCGGAAGGGGCCGCCGAGTCCGTGGTACTTCTCCTCGCCGTACGGGTAGTGCTCCATCTCCTGGTAGAGGGGCAGCATCTCGGCGTAGCCCCAGGCGGGACCGGCCGCGGCGGCCCACGCGTCGTGGTCCGCGGGCCGGGCCCGCATGGCGACGCAGACGTTGACGGCGGAGCAGCCGCCGATGACGCGGCCCCGCGGAACAGCGACCTCGTTGCCGAAGGCGTCGGGGACGGAGCGGTAGCCCCAGTCGTAGGTGTACGGGGCGTAGGTCGCGTCCTTGATGTCCGGCGGTGTGTCGTCGGTGGTGGCGAAGTCGGGGCCCGCCTCCAGGAGCAGGACCGAGCGCCGCGGGTCGGCGCTGAGCCGGTGGGCGAGGACACAGCCGGCGGATCCGCCGCCGATCACGATCACGTCGTAGGTCATGGCAGCCGCCTACTCGGGCCCGGGGCGGCCGGCGACGGGTCGCGGGTGGGGTGCGGGTGCGGTCGGTTCCGCCTCGGGCTGGGAGGGGACGTTCCAGTGGAGGTGCAGCTCCTCGAATCCGCGCGCGATGACCAGCCGTTCGCGGGTGCGGGAGTGGGCGGGGCCCAGACGCAGGCCGGGGAGCCTCTCGAAGAGCAGCGGGACGGCGACGCGCAACTGCAGTCGTGCCAGGGAGGCGCCGAGGCAGGCGTGGACGCCCCGGCCGAAGGCCATCTGGTGGCGGCGGGGCCTGCCGCTCAGGGCGAACTCCTCCGGGTTCTCGAACACGCGGTCGTCGCGGTTGGCGGAGCCCCAGTGGACCATCACGCGGTCGCCGGGCACGAGACGCTTCCCGCCGAGCTCCGTCTCCCGTGTCACGGTGCGGAACAGGCCCTGCACCGGGGACTCGATGCGCAGGATCTCCTCGACCATGTCGTCGGCGGATGCCTCGCCGGCGCGCAGGGCGGCGAGCTGGCGGGGGTTCTCCAGCAGGGTGACCAGGCCGTTGCCGATGGCGCGGGTGACGGTGACGTGCCCCGCGATGATCAGGTTCATCACGATACGCATCAGTTCCACGTCGTCGAGACCGTGCTCGAGGCCGTAGCGCGCCAGCGAGGAGAGCAGCGAGTCCTCACCGGCCCGGTCGGTGTCGGCCAGCAGCCCCATCACGTAGTGCTGCATGGTGACGACGTCGCGGGCCCAGTCGACGCGTTCGGCGGGTTCACCGGTGCCCACGGACAGCTTCAGCCAGTTGGAGCTCCACTGCCGCAGCAGCGGGACGTCCTGGGGCGGCATCCCCAGGATCCGCGCCATGACCATCAGGGGCAGGGGCCAGGCGTAGCCCTCGATGATGTCGGCCCGTCCGGCCGCGGCGAACCGGGCGATCAACTCGTCGGCGGTGTCCTTGACGAAGGGCTCAAGGGCCGCCACGCGCCGTGGCGTGAAGACGCGGTTGACCGCCACGCGCAGCCGGGTGTGCTCCTCGCCGTCGCTCTCGGTCAGGTTCGGTGTCAGCGCCCAGCCTTCGGCCAGGACCTGCTTCACCTCGTCGGACTCGGGTCCCGCGGTGATCCGCACCGCGCTCTCGGAGGAGAAGGTCTCGGGGTCGTGGACGACGCGCAGCACGTCCTCGTGGCGGGTGAGGATCCAGATGTCCCGCTCCCGGTCGTGGAGCGCCGGGCACTGCGCGCGCATCTGGGCGTAGACGGGGTAAGGGTCGGCGAGTTGGTCGTCGGAGGTGGGGTCGAAGGCCGGCGGGACGGTCATCGGGGACCCTCCGGCTGCGGCATCCCGGCGAGGCCGCGTGGGGTCGGCCCGCTCGGACGGCCGGGATGGAGTCGGATGACGGGCATCGGTGTTCTCCCTCATGGTGTGGGGCCGGAGTCACTCGGCGGCGGCCAGCGCGGGCATCGCGGCGTCGAGCTGCCGACTCCCGGCGGCCAACGGCCAGGCGGTGCCGGCGTGGTCCGCATCCGCCGGGTGGACCAGGGACGTCACCGGCTCGGACAGGAAGGTGTCGTGGACGATCTGGGTGGCCGCGGCCAGATCGCTGCGGCCGGTGAGCACGCTGAGCCGGTTGGAGGTGACGTGCAGGTCGGTGCGCGCGGCGCCGACCGAGCGAAGGGCTTCCAGCAGCCGCAGCGGTGCGTACGGCCGCCGGCCGATGCCCAGTCCGACGACGGAGAGCCGGGCCAGGTTCGACGTCCAGTGCGCCTCGTCCAGACGGATGCCGCGGTCGGTGTCGGCCAGCAGTTCCCGCATGTCCTCCACGCCGTCCTCGGGCAGGGTGAGCGCGATGTCGCCGGCGTCCTCGGTGCCGAGATTGCCGTAGCGGCGCAGCTCGACCTCGGTCTCGCGCTCGACGAGTTCGCCGAGCAGGCGCAGGACGTGGTCCGAGGTGATCCGCCGCAGTACGCAGCGGACCAGGCCGGAGCGCCCCGCGACCCCGGCGATCGGGCGGAGGTGGTCCGCGGGTGTCCAGGACTCCCCCGACGCCGCCCCGGTGGCGCGCCGGCCGTCGCCCACCCAGGTCTGCGGGCCGATGGCGGCACGGTTGGAGCGCACCTTCAGGTCGACGCCGTGGGTTCGCGCGTAGTCGACCGAGTCGGAGGCGAGCACCTTGGCGCCGCTGACGGCCAGTTCGGCCATCTCCTCGTAGAGCAGGGAGTTGTGTCGGCGGGCGCCGGCGACCGTGCGGGGGTCGGCCGTGTAGACGCCGGCGACGTCGGTGACGATCTCGCAGTGGTCCGCGCCGAGGGCCGCGGCCAGGGCGACGCCGGTGGTGTCGGAGCCGCCGCGGCCCAGGGTGGTGCGGGCCCCGGTGGCGATGGACTCGCCCTGGAAGCCCGCGACGACGGGGACGGCTCCCCTGGCGAGCTCCTCGCGGAGCCTGCGCGGGTCCACCGCCACGATCGTGGCCCGGCCGTGGCGGTGGTCGGTGCGGATGCCCGCCTCCGGGCCGCTGAACGAGCGGCTCGCGACACCCTGGTGGTCGAGCGCCAGGGAAACCAGTCCGGCGGACGCGGCCTCGCCCGTGCACAGCAGGGCGTCGAGTTCGCGTGCGTCGGGGCGGGTGGTCACCGCCGATGCCAGCCGGAGGAGTTCATCGGTGGCCCCGCCCATGGCGGACACGACCACGACGACCTGGTTCCCGTCCTCGTGTGCCGCCCGGATCTGCCGTGCCGCTTCGATGACCTTGTCAGGTGTGGCGACCGACGTTCCGCCGTATTTCTGCACTATGAGCGCCATCTCACGCACTCTCTTCCTTCAGATCCGTGGGACGCGGAGGACGTTGCCCCAGCGCCGCGGTGACCGGCGGGGGCTCTACTGCTCGTGGAGGAACTCCCGGATCGCGTAGCCGACGTGGCGCTGGTCGGTCATGGTGTGGCCGAGGATGACGTCGCCGGGGCGCAGCTCGGTGAAGTTGTGCACGCTGCCGCCGGGGCCGAGGGCCCGGACGTGCCAGTCGTCCTGACCGACCATGTCCACGCGTTGGCCGCTGCGGGTGCGGGCCTCGATCCGCAGCATCGGCCGGGACTCCATCTTGATCCGGCCGACGACGACGGTGCGCACGCTGCCGTCGGTGCTGACGGCGAGGATCTCCGAGCCGCAGTGCAGCTCGGACAGGTACTGGGTGCGGTTGCCGGGCGTCAGGGTGTAGGAGGACAGGGCGGCCGCGTTCACCCGGAACGGGCGGGTGGGCATGTACGGCAGCGGATGGGTCTCGCTGCTGACGAGCACCAGGCCGGTGGAGTACGAGCCGACCAGGATGCCCTCGTTGGGCCGCAGGTGGGAGCAGGTGTCGACGCAGACCCGGTCGCCCAGGCCGAGGTGGGTGAGCTGGACTATCTCCAGCTCCTCCATCTCCAGCGAGGCGGCCTCGCCCCGGGTGACCTGCAACAGCTCGGTGGCGTCGCCGACGCGCTTGGGGGCCAGCAGCACCGCGTCCGAGCCGCGCTCCAGCACACCGAGGGTGGTGGCCGCGTCCTCGACGTCCTCAACGACCGTGACGATGGAGCCCTTGGCCTTGTCGGCCGCGGCCAGCAGGATCTCCAGCGGGATCTTGCTGGGGTCCTGGCGGAACTCGACGAGGGTCAGTTCAGCCTCGTTGGCGATCCGGCAGGCGAGGTCGAGGGTCTGCTCGTCCAGCACCTTGATCAGGACACCGGAGCGCAGGTCGGGGCGCAGGCCCTCGAACTTCTCGGCGATGCTGTGGTCGGCGATGAGGATGTCGACCACGTCGACGAGCTGGTCGATCAGGGTGGTGGGCGTGTCCCCGGTGACGACGGCGGCCTTCTGCATGTTGGGCGGGACCTTGGCGGCCAGCTCGGGGTCGTCCAGCACGACGGTCTCGACGCCGACGTGGGTGCTCTCCTCGACAATGGCGGTGGCGAGTTCGGCGGCGGTGCCGCGGAGGTCGATCCATGCGGATTTCATGTTCGCACCTTTGTTTGTGGGTTGCTTGCCTGTCGTGGTCGCGCGTGGCTGTCGGCGACGGACGTCACGGTGTGCGGGGAGGGGATTGCTGGGGTGGGGGCTGCCCGTCAGACGGTCGCCTCGGACAGTTCCTGGCGCAGGGCGGCCAGGGGTTCGAGCGACCGCGCTCCGGCGTGGACCCGGCGGGCCACCGAGCGGGCCAGGCCGCCCGGGTCCGGCGCCTGGAAGATGTTGCGTCCGACGGCGACGCCGAGCACGCCGGACTGCATCGTGCTGTCGATGCGGTCGAGGAACTTCCCGCTGTCCTCGAGCACGCCGCCGCCGGCGGTGACGACCGGGATCGGGCTGGCCGCGACGACCTCGCGCATCGTCAGGGGCGAGCCGGTGTAGGGGAGTTTGACGATGTCGGCTCCGAGGTCCGCTGCGACGTTCGCCGCGTGCGCCAGCAGAACGGGGTCGGCCGGGTCGGTGATACGAGGGCCGCGCGGGTAGACCATCGCGAGCAGTGGCAGGCCCCAGCGGGCGCACCGGCCGGCGACCGCGCCAAGGTCGGTGAGCTGGGCGGCCTCGGTGCTCGATCCCAGGTTGATGTGGACGCTGACGCCGTCGGCACCCAGGGCGACTGCCTCTTCCACGGCCCCGACCAGGATCTTCGCGTCCACGTCCGGCGCGTGCTGTGTGCTTCCGTTCAGGTGGACGATCAACGCCAGCCGCCCGAGCGCTTCGGTCGGCAGGAACCGGACGCGTCCCTTGTGGACGATGATCCCGTCCACCTCGTTGGCGGCCATCGCCTCGACGAGCCCGGCGAATCCGTCGGCGGAGGCCACCGGGCCGTCGGCCAGGGAGTGGTCGAGCGGAACCAGGAAAGTCGTCCCGGAAGCCGAGTGGACAATTCGCTGAACCCTACGGTCCTTTCCGGTCCAGCCGTATGCATCGGTCATTTCCTCAACACCCCGTCCCAAATCCGAATAACCAAGCTGATTTTCCGGTGCGCATTCGAAGCGCTTTCTGTTGGAAGCTTTTTCGGTGTTTCCGATGTTGCTCCATGACAGAACCAAGGAATTCGCCGGAGCGTCAAGCCCCGCGATTTCCCCGCTTTTCGGAGTTCACCGCCGGCTGCCGCTGCTCGGGCGGCGCCGACCGGCGTCGCGACAGGCGCACGGCCAGGTCCTGCCACGCCTGCACGCTCGCCTGCGCGAGTTCCGCGACGAAGTCGAGGCAGTGGTCGGGCAGGTCGAGGACGAGACCGTCCTGCGCCTGTGGGTCGATGGCGGCCACCGCGAGGATGCTCAGCAGCAGCCGGCCCGACTGGTTGAACCGCAGTGAGGGGTCGGTACGCAGGGAGCGCAGCAGCGCGGTCGACCGGTCCAACGCGACCTGCTCCGACGGCATGGTCTGCGCGCGCGGCGCCTCCGCGTTCCGCGCGGGCGGGGTGCGCCGCTGCCTGGGGATCCCTTCCCCGCTCTCCCGGTGGAGCTGGTCGCGCACATCGCGGACGGTGCCCGTGGACACGCCGGCGACCGCGCTCACCGCCCGCAGGGAGGAGGAGGGCTCCCGTAAGAGCATCTCCTTGGCGCGCTCGCGCCCGGCGGCGGTGCTGACGGGCCGCACTCGGCCGTCCCTGCCGATCCGGGCCTGCCCTCCGGGCCGTCCGACCGTCTCGCGCAGGGCGGCGATCGTCTTGGGCGACAGTCCGACGGCCGACGCTATCGCCCGGTTCGACCAGTCCTCCTGCTCGTACAGGATTCGGGTGCCGGCCGCCTTGCGGTCGGCCAGTGACAACGGCAGTCCGTGCCGCACGTTCAGCCGCACCGCCAGGACGAAGGCGCTCGCGTCGTCGCCGTCGAACCAGCGGGCCCGGATGGTCGCTTCGCCCCTCAGCCGGGCGGCGCGGACCCGGTGCAGGCCGTCGACCACCCGGTTGGTGCCGCGCTGCACGATGATCGGCGGCAGGTCGGCCTGTGATTCCGCCAGGACCCGTACGTGCTCGCCGCTCTCCCCCGCGGAGCGCGGCGAGTGGGACAGGTCGAGCGCCGTGATCGGGATCCACTCGACGTCCTCACCGGCGTCGGGATCGGTGTACCGCGCTTCGACGTCCACGTGTTCCGGCGGGTGCACGCGCGCGTCCCGTTGCTGGAGCTCTGCTTCGCTGTCTGTCACGTTCGACCACTCCTCAGCCACACCCGCGCTCTCAGTCAGGGGCCTCGGAGCCTGCGCGCACTCCGACCGACCCGCCATAAGAATACCTCCGCCAAGGTATTTTTTTGCAACCCTGCCGCAGCACCCCGCGCGGTGTGCAACCGCGGACTTTCCCCGGTTGCACACCCGGCCACCGCGGAGACCGGCCGGCCGCAGGGCCGCAACGGCCGCAGCAGCCCCCCGGCGCCGTGACTGAACCACGGTGACGGGCACGGCGTGCGAATGACCGAGTAAATCCCGCTCCGGTGCGCACGAGCAAAATGCCGACCACTGCCCCGGGCACACTTTCCGCCCCTCCCCCGCCACCCCTGGCCTCCATTTCATGGCGCACAGTAAGCTGACCGCGCCTTGGCCACCGGAGCGCTCTGCTCCAATACGCCGGCCCGGCCCGTGGCGGTCTCCCTCGGCTTTCTGCCAGGCCCATGCGCCGGAACAAATTCGCGGTCACAGAAAGGCGTGGTCATGGGTAATGATTCACCGGGCGCCACCATGCACGCTCCCGTAGGGAAAAGCCGGAAGCAGCGTATTGCCGATTTGTTCCGGGCCGAGCCGGAGCTCGCCGACCACATGCCGACGGCCGGCGTCTTCGCGGAGACCGCCGGACCCCGGCCTCGCCTGTCCGCGATCGTGAGGCGGACCCTTGCGGCGTACGCCGACCGGCCCGCACTCGGCGAGCGGGCCAGGCAGTACGTGAGCGTGGACGGCCGCGTCACCGTGCGGCTGCTGCCCCGGTTCGACACCGTCTCGTACGGCGAACTGTGGTCGCGACTGAGCGCGGTCGCCGCCGACTGGTACCACCACCCGCGACACCCGCTGCGCGAAGGCGACTTGGTCGCGGTCCTGGGCTTCGCCGGCACCGACTACACCACCGTCGATCTGGCGTGCGGCCAGGTCGGGGCGGTCGCCGTGCCACTGCACACCAACGCCTCGGTCGACCACATCCGCCACCTCGTGGCGGAGGCCGCGCCGCGTGTCTTCGCCACCAGCACCGACCGGCTGGCCACCGTGCTGGAAGCGCTGGACGGACAGACCTGCGTGCACCGGATCCTCGTCTTCGACCACCACCCCGAACTCGCCGAGCACCGGGAGGCGCTGGCGGCCGCCGGCCGGTTGCTGGCCACGACGGGTGCACCGATGTCGCTGGAGCTGCTGTCCGACGTCGTGGACCGCGCGGGCTCGCTGCCGCCGGTGCCCGAACTGCCGCCGGACAGCAGCACCGCCGGCGCGCTGTCGGCCCTGGTGTACACCTCCGGCAGCACCGGCACGCCCAAGGGCGTGATGTTCCCGGAGTCGACGGTGTCCCTCATGTGGCGCCCATCCGCGCGACCCGATGACCAGTACCCGTTGATCACGGCCAACTTCCTGCCGCAGAGCCACCTGGTCGCCAGGAGGCTGGTGATCAAGACGCTGGCCTCCGGCGGCACCGCACACTTCGTGGCCAACAGCGACCTGTCCACCCTCCTGGACGACCTGGCACTGATCCGGCCCACCGAGATCGCCATGGTGCCGCGGGTCTGCGAGCTGCTCTTCGAGAGCTATCACGCCCAGCTGAACCAGCGCGCGGCGCGCGGCGAGCTGCGCGACGCCGACCACGCCGAGGTGATCGCGCACCTGCGAGACCATGTGCTGGGAGGGCGTGTCATCCACGCCCCCTGCGGGTCCGCCCCGCTCGCCCCGGAGCTGGCCGAGTTCCTCCGCGACGCCCTCGACGTCCCGCTCCTGGACAGCTACGGCACGACCGAGACCGGTCTGGTGATGCTGGACCACCGGGTGCAGAGCCCCCCGGTGGTGGACTACAAGCTCGTGGACGTACCCGAACTGGGCTACTCCACCGCCGACTCCCCCCATCCGCGCGGCGAACTGCTGGTCAGGACCACGCTCATCACCCCCGGCTACTACCGGCGTGCCCAGGACACCGCCGAGGTGTTCGACCAGGACGGCTACTACCGCACCGGCGACATCATGGCCGAGACCGCGCCCGGCGAACTGGTCTACGTCGACCGCCGGAAGAACGTACTCAAGCTCTCCCAGGGCGAGTTCGTCGCCCTGTCGAAGGTGGAGGCGGCGCTCGTCGCCAGCCCGCTGGTGCGGCAGATCTTCGTCTACGGCAACAGCTCCCGCGCCTTCCTGCTCGCCGTGGTGGTGCCCACCGCCGAGGCGATCGACCAGGCCCGCGACGAGGCGGGACTGAAGGCGGCGGTCAGCCGGTCGCTGCAGAGCGTCGCCGCGCAGGCCGGACTGGCGCCGTACGAGGTCCCGCGCGACCTGATCGTCGAGACCGTGCCGTTCAGCCAGGGCAACGGTCTGCTGACCGACTCGACCAAACAGCTGCGCCCGCGGCTGAAGGAGCGCTACGGCGAACGGCTCGAACAGCGCTACGCCGAACTCGCCGCGGGTCAGACCGCGGAGCTGCGCGCGGTGTGGCAAGGCCACGACCGCCCGGTGGCCGAGACGGTCGCCCGCGCCGCGCAGGCGTTGCTGCCGGGGCTCGAGATCGAACCGGGTCCGGAGCATCGCTTCACCGATCTCGGCGGAGACTCGCTGTCGGCACTGTCGTTCGCGAACCTGCTGCGGGAGATCTTCGGCATCGAGGTCTCGGTCGGAACCGTCCTGGGACCGGCCAACACCCTCGGTGAGATCACTGCCCACGTGGAGCGGCTGCGCGGTGCCGCCGCGGCCCGGCGGGCCACCTTCGCCGCCGTCCACGACGAGCACGCCCCCTCGGTGCGGGCCGACGAGCTCACTCTGGACAAGTTCATCGACGCGGCGACCCTGTCCGCGAGCAGGGCACTGCCCCGGCCGGTCGGCGAGCCGCGCACGGTGCTGCTCACCGGGGCCAACGGCTACCTCGGCCGCCTGCTGTGCCTGGAGTGGCTTCAGCGGCTGGCCCCGGTGGGCGGCACACTGGTCTGCCTGGTGCGCGCCGCTGACGACAGGGCCGCCCGACAGCGTCTGGAGGAGTCCCTGGACAGCGGGGACACCGCGCTCAAGAGCCGCTTCGAGGAACTGACGGCGGGCGGCGCGCTGCGTGTGCTGGCCGGCGACATCGGCACGGCCCACCTGGGCCTCGGTGAGCAGGACTGGCAGCGCTTGACCGCGACCGTGGACCTCATCGTGCACCCGGCGGCCCTGGTCAACCACGTGTTGCCGTACCGGCAGTTGTTCGAGCCCAATGTGGTCGGCACCGCCGAGGTCGTCCGCGCCGCCCTGACCACCCGGCTCAAACCGGTCGTGTTCGTGTCCAGTGTGGCCGTGGCCGCACATGCCGCGGCCACGGCCGACGAGGACACCGACATCAGGGACGACAGCCCCCAGCGTGCGATCGACGACAGGCACGCGAGCGGCTACGCGACCAGCAAGTGGGCAGGCGAGGTGCTGCTGCGCGAGGCCCACGACCTGTGCGGGCTGCCGGTGACCGTGTTCCGCTCCGGCATGATCCTTGCGCACGCCCGGTACGCCGGTCAGCTCAATGTGCCCGACACCTTCACCCGCCTGCTGCTGAGCCTGATCGCCACGGGGATCGCACCCGAGTCGTTCTACAGCGGCGCGCAGGGCGTCCGGCGTCCGCGGGCCCACTACGACGGGCTGCCGGGGGACTTCGTCGCCGCCGCGGTGACCGCCCTGGGCTTCCGGAGCGACGGATTCCGGACATTCAACGTGGTCAATCCGCACGACGACGGAATCTCGCTGGACACCGTGGTCGACTGGCTGGCCGACAGCGGGATCACCGTCCGCCGGGTCGGCGGTCACCGCAAGTGGTGCGAGCAGTTCGAGGCCGCGCTGCAGGCGCTGCCCCAGGCGCAGCGACCGTACTCCCTGCTGCCACTGATAGCCGCCTGGCGCGAGCCGCTCATTCCTCGCACGGCGTCGGCGCTGCCCGCCCAACGGTTCCGCACAGCGGTGCGCGCGGCCGGCCTCGGTGCCGATCAGGACATTCCGCACCTGTCCCGGCCACTGGTCGAGAAGTACGTGGCGGACCTGCGGCACCTGGGTCTGATCTAGGGCGTCGGACGCACACCCGTCGCCCGAGCCGGGTCGGCCCGGGCGACGGGTTTCGGCCGAGCGGCGATGCCCAGGCTTTTGCGGAGCGGGCCGCCGCCACGCGATCGGGTCGTACGCGGATAGGATCACTTTCGACGTCGGCGTCAAGGCGCGCCGATCGAACAACATACCTTTGTGAAGGTTTTTTCTCTGGAGGGGATCCGTGTGACTCAGGAGCGTGCGGTCCGCACCCGGGAGCACGTGCTCAACGCTGCCGCGGAGGAGTTCGCCGCGCACGGCTACATGGGCACGACGCTGCTCGACGTGATCCAACGCACCGGCATGACCAAGGGCGCGCTGTACGGGCATTTCTCCTCGAAGGAGGAGCTGGCGGCGGCGTTGATCGAGGAGGCCGGGAACGAGCTGAGCACGCGCGCGGCACCTGCCGGCGAGCTGGACGGGCGCACTCTGCGCGAGACCGTGCTCGACCTCGCCCGGCATCTCCGCCAGGACACGCGGGCCCGGTCCGCGTTGCGGCTCGCCGTGGAGAGCCCTCATCTGGACCGGCACGACCTCGGGCTGGTCCAGCGGATCTGTCTGCAACTCGCCCGTGCCGTCAAGGAGGCCCAGGCCGGTGACGGGAGCACCGGCGGCTACCCCCCGGAAGCCGTGGCCCGCCTGCTGGTGACGGTCTTCTTCGGGGTTCCTCATCCCGTCCCGCAGGACGACGCCGACGCCGCGCGACGCTTCGACGACCTGTGGGCGGCCGTGTCCGGGCCGCCGAAGGCCCGACGGGCCGGCACCGGCCCTCAAGAGCGCTGAGCGCTGGTGATCCCCCGGCCGGGCCCGTCCGGATCCGGTGGAGTCGGGCGGGCCCGGCCGACGACACACGATCATCCGTACGGCCGGTCAGACGCCGTCCCTGCGGGGGCCGGCGCCGACCGCCGGAACGGGAGAGAGCAGGACAGGGACGTCGAGCGCGGCGTGCGGTTGCAGCACTCGCGCCCGCGGCAACCGCGCCGCCAGTTCCACCGAGCCGCCCACGATGACGGGATGCCCCACCTCCGCCAGCATCGGCAGATCGGAGAGGTGGTCCCCGTACGCGTAACACCGCGCCGGGTCCACGTCCGGGCAGCGCCGCAGCATGTCGCGGACCGCCGCGCGCTTCGCCGCTCCGATACACGGATCGCCCACCAGTTCGCCGGTCAGCACTCCGTCACGCACCCCGGGGACCGAGCACAGCAGACGCGTCGCCCCCACCTCGGCGGCGATGGGCGCGAGGACCGCGGGGAACGATCCGGACACCAGGATCACCATGTCCCCTGTGCCGCGGTGCAGTTCCAGCGCCCGGCGGGTGGCGGCCAGGTAGAAGCCGGGTGCCTCCGACCGCTCGGCGTACCAGGCCTCGGCCAGCTCCACGACCCGGGCGGCGGGCTCACCCGCCCAACTGCGGTAGTACAGGCGGTTCATGGCCTCCCGGGGTGCGCCGGCCGACGTCCGTCGGGACAGGTTCCGTCGGACGTCGGCCGCGAGGCGGGCGCCTCGCGTTCCGCGGGTGCGGCGGAAGTAGTACGTGAGGAAGTCGAACATCGACTTCCCTGAGATGAGCGTCTCGTCGACATCGCAGAACACCAGGCGGACCGGCCCGCTCACCGGGCTCCCCCGGGTATCGGAGCCGCCCACTCGCTCTCGCCCCAGGCCGCATAGGCGCCGGCCGAGGCGTCGAGCCGCAGGACGCCGTGCGCCGCCACCGTGTGCGTGTCCCGCCAGGCCCGCTGGACCTCGCTGGTGTCGTCCCGGGCGTGGGCACCGCCCGTCCTGAACAGCCGTTCCACGGCCTCCACCAGCAACTCGGCGGCCACCGCGGCGTCGCGCCGGTTGACCGCCTCCACGCGTGGCGCGGTGGGCTCGGCGTCGGCGCCGGCTCCGGCCCGGTCCAGCAGCAGGGCCACGGCGTCGATCTCGGCGGCGGAGCGCGCCAGCACCCGCTGGACGGCCGCGTCGCCCAGAGCCGTCGAGCCCCCGGCGGGCGGGGTCGCCGCCCAGCGTGTCCAGGACCGCAGAGCGAGCCGGGCCGCGCCGAGCGCCGGCGCGCAGAGCATCGGGCCGCCGGCCACGAGCGCGGACGCCTGGCGTGCCGGTGAGGCGCCGGGCTCGACCACGGCGCCCAGCATGTCGCCGAGCGCGCAGGCGCGCCGGTCGGGGACGAACACCCCGCGTACGTCGACGGAGTTGCTGCCGGTGCCGCGCAGCCCGGTACTGCGCCAGGTGTCGCGCACGATCACCTCGGAGCGCGGCACCGCCAGGACCCGTGCCGCTCCCTGCGCCGGACCGGCGGGGGCGGCACCGGCCGCGAGCGGGGCGTCGTCGACCGGGGCCGCGAGCAGGATCCAGTGGGAGAAGTCCACGCCGCTGACACAGTCCCACCGGCCGTCCAGCAGCCAGCCGCCCGGTACCGGGCGAGCCGTTCCTGCCGGCGGGGCCAGGGCCGCGGCGATCAGTGTGTCGGGGCCGCTCCCCCACACCTCCCGCTGTCCTTCTTCGGGCAGCCTGGCGGCGTACCGCCCGTGCGCGGCCCAGAGCATGCCGCACCATGCGGCCGAGGGGCACTGTCCGGCGATCAGCGCCGTGGCGGTGATCAGGTCGGCGAAGCCGCCTTCCCGGCCGCCCCATCGGCGGGGCACGAAGTGACGTGCGAATCCAGCCTCTTTGAGCCCGGTCACGACCGCGGGGGCCAGCCGCCGGTCCCGGTCCGCCGCCGGCGCGGCACACCCTGCCGCCCGGGCGGCCCGCAGTACGGCGTCCTCGGCGGGCGCGCCGCCTGTTCGTTCCGGGAGGGAAAGGCCGAATCGCTGCTTTTCTTGCGGCTCAGCATGATCGAGCATCATTGAGCTCCTTGTCGAGCCGGACGGGGATGTGTAAAAATACTTTCTCAACGGTTTCTTACTTGGGGGTGCGGATGCCGCGAGAGCAGGAACACCCCCTGCGCACGCACGCGTCGGCGCGTATCCCGGTACGGGAGGCACGGGCGGCCGCGAGGTCCGTCCCGCTGTTCGATGCCGCTCCGAGTCCGGGTGTCAGCCGGCCGACCCCATCCGCACAACCGCCAGGGCGCGGTGGGCCTTTGGTTCCCTCGTACATCGAAGACCGCGGTCGAGACAGGCCCGCAGATCTGTGCGCACCGCTACACCGCCACGCCGGAGCCGATCGCGCCACGGGAGAAGGCGACCTCATCGGACGCGTCGGGCAGGCCCCGCGGCAGCCACTCCATGGTGACCGTGGCGACGGTGTCCTCCCCCTGCACCGCCCTGATGAGCAGCCCCGTGACCCCCGACGCGATCGGCGGCGGCTGCAACTCGGCGCACAGCCGCACCGGTTCGTCGAGGTCGGCGAAGGCCGGGCAGTCCATCCGCACGGCGCGGAGCACCGCGCCCGCGCAGGCGTCGTGGTGACGGTGGAGCAGGCGGTACCCCAGCTGACGGGCGCCTTCCAAGGTGACCATCAGCGGTATGTGGTCTCCGGGGTGATCGAAGAGGACGGCGTGGTGAAGATCGACCAGAAGCCGCCACTCCCCCGCCTCCGTGCGGCCCAGCACGCTGTCCTTGGCCCGCAGTCGGCCGACGTCGGCGGCCGACAGGCGAGTTGCGGCGCAGTGCTCGACGCGAGCGGCCTCGTCAGGCTCCTGCCTCTCCACCCCCCGCCAGCGCAGCCGCCGGTACAGCCCCTCGTCGACGGCGTAGACGCTGAGCCCGGCCCGGGCGCACTCACGCCCGGCCACCGACACCACCGCGTCCACCCGCATACCGAAGCGCCGCGGCGGCCTGTTCGCGACCCACGACCACTGGACGTCCAGGGTGACGTGCAGCGGGGTGTCGCCCACCACCAGCGCCTCGTGGTCCGTGATCTCGAAGTGAGTGTCGCTGCCCACGAAGCGGTGTCCCAGCGGGATCCCGCAGTACTCGTGCGCCAGATAGACCAAGGCCTGGCGCACCGTCTCGGTCAGCAGCAGCGGGTCGCACATGCCCTGAGCGTCGGGATAGTAGAGCGCATGGTCCCGAGGCCACTGGGCTCCCACGAGGAACCGGTCCTCGCCCACCTGCAGGGCGTCCGTGATGAAGACCTCGGCGACCGCGGCCCGGTGGACCAGTTGCCGAGAGACTGGTTGGAGAAACTTCAGAGCGGCATCGACTACTACTGCCGTGCCCGGTTCGCCTGGGACCCTGGTCGACAGTTCGTTCAACTGGTCCATGGTCTTTCCCCCATTGGGTTCGGGAATACCGTGGTGGCGCGATGTGAAAATATACCTTCGCAGAGGTATCTTGCAAGGGAACCATGTCGCGCGGAGCATGCTCACCAGGCACCGCCGAAGAGCACGGAAGAGGACTCATGAGCAGGCATCTGCAGACACCCGCCCGAGCCAAGACCACCCCGCGGGAACTCAAGCAGGAACGGGCCAGCCGCACCCGGAGGCAGCTCCTCGACGCCGCCGCGACGGCCTTCGCCGAAAAGGGGTTCCCCGCCGTCACGCTCCAGGACATCGCCGACCTCGCCGAGGTGACCAAAGGAGCCGTCTACTTCCATTTCATGAACAAGGAGGCGGTGGCCGTCGCGGTCACCGAGGAGTTCTACACACAGCTGCCCACCATTGGCGAATCGGTCACAGCCAGGCAGCTGCCGCCGCTTGACGCGGTCGCCGAACTGCTCCTGCAGACCGCTGTCGCCCTGCGGGACAACCCGGTCATGCAGGCCGGTGCCCGGCTGCAGATCGAGCGCAACCTGGTCAACGCCGACATGCCAACGCCGTTCAGCGAGTTCACCCACCTCATCGCCGAGCTCCTGGGACAGGCCCAGGACGAGGGCACATTGCGGGCCGACACCGACGTCGCCCCCATGGCCCGGGTCGTCGTCGCAGCCTTCTTCGGCAGCCAGCACATCTCCTGGGTCCAGCACAACCGGGAGGACCTCACGGAACGGGTCCAGGAGATCATCGACGTCATCCTCCCCCACCACACGTGAGGTCGGTGACCTCCCGCCCACCCGCCGCCACACGAGGAGAGTCCTGCCCATGCATGCCTCAACCCTCCCGGTCGTCCCTCTCGGCACCGGCGGCCCGTCCGTAGGCGCCCAGGGCCTGGGCTGCATGGGATTCAGCGAGTTCTACGGCCCCAGCGCACCCGCTCAGGCACCGGAAACCCTCCAGGCCGCCCTCGACGCGGGCGTCACCATGTTCGACACCGCCGACCTGTACGGACACGGCGAGAACGAGGTGCTCCTCGGCCCCTTCATCCGCGCCCACCGCGAACAGGCCTTCCTCGCCACGAAGTTCGGCATCGTGAGGCAGCGGGGCCGACAGACCTGGAACCAGGTCCGCGGCGACCGCGCCTACGTCCGCCAGTGCGTCGACGCGAGTCTCAGACGCCTCGGCATCGACACGATCGACCTGTACTACGCGCACCGCCGTGATCCTTCGGTCCCCCTGGAGGAGACCGTCGGCGCGATGGCGGAGCTCGTCCAGGAGGGCAAGGTCCGCCACTTGGGACTCTGCGAGGTGACCGGTCCCGAACTGCGCGCGGCCCACGCCGTCCACCCGATCGCCGCGCTGCAGTCCGAGTGGTCACTCTTCAGCCGCGACGTCGAGACATCGGCGGTCCCCACGGCCGCCGAACTCGGCGTGGCGTTTGTCGCGTACTCGCCCCTCGGCCGTGGCCTGCTCACCGGCGCGCTCCCCGGCACCAGCGAACTGAGCCCGGGCGACGCCCGGTTGACGATGCCCCGGTTCACCGGCGAGGACGCCCGCATCAACCACGCGCTTCTCGGCACCGTCCGCGCCATCGCCGAGGACCACGCCGCAACCCCGGCCCAGATCGCGCTGGCCTGGATCCACCAACAGTCCCGCGTCCACGGCCTCACCGTCCTGCCCATACCCGGCTCCCGCAGGCCCAGCCGGCTGCGGGAGAACACCGCGGCGACGGCGCTCACCCTTTCCGCAACCGAACTCTCCGCGCTCGAACCGCTGGCGGCCCAGGTGTCCGGCACCCGCTACGCGGACATGAGCACCACTGCGACCGCCCGCGAGTGACCCGCGGCCCGGCGGCGGCATGCTGAACCGCCGACTCCCCACCTGTCGGCGTGCGCGTGAACGTGGCTCTGAGTCACTGCGCTTCCACCGTGCCGCTTGGCCTCGCTCGGCGTCTGGGCGTCTGGGCGTCACCGTGAGCTCGTCGTGGTCGATCCACCAGGAGATGTACTCCAGTGCCGCAGACTCGAGATCGCGGCGTGGGGCGTAGCCGCGAAGGCTCTTCGCCTTGCCGATGGAGAGGTGGTGGCTGCCGTAGATGTGCTCGGCCTCTACCGCAGCGTGCTCAGGGCTCGTGACCGGGCGGAAAGCCGGCCAAGCGGACCCGCAGGTTGCATGACGTTGCGCGACAGGGCGACCGTCACCCCGGAGGAACTGCGGGAGTTCCTCACCGGCGGGGGTCGCCCGCTGATGACTCCCGGAGCGCTGGGCGTAGGTCAAGCAGATCCCGAGAGCGAGCGCGGGCGAGCTCGACAAGGACCGGATCCGACGGCCCTACGCCTACCAGCGAGTCGCGGTGACGACGCTGGACTGACGCACATCGGGTGCCCTGACCGGGACTTGCGAGAGAGAAACCGATCGGTTTACAGTGATGGAAACCGATCGGTTTCCCATCCTGTGCGGCGCGACCGACGTCATCGCACTGGTTCCCCCTGAGGCTGAAGAGAGCATTGGCAATGAGCGAACGCCCAGCGAAGAAGTTCTACGCCCTGAACATGTTCAACGTGGTCGACGTGGAGAAGTACGTCGCGTATTTCAGCCGCCTGCCCGAAGTGGCCCCGCGATACGGCGGCCGAATGGTGACGTTCGGCCGTTTCCGGGACAGCGTCACCGGTGACCTCACGCCGCGACAGGTTCTGTTCGTCGTCGAGTGGGACTCCGAACAGGCATTCAACAGCTTCCGCGACGATCCAGAACTGGCCGACTTGCATCCGCTGCGGGAGGACGGGACGGCGTCCTACATCTGGCAGACGTTCGACGGCGTCGAGATGAGCGACCCCGCCAACGTTTCGCTCGACGACGTACTGGCGGTCCTCAAGCCCTGAAACCCACGTCACTGCGGAGCCTGGTCCCGGGTCTCGGACCGGGCGGCCAACAAGTGGCTGCTGCCGGCTGCCTACTTCACCCAGCTGGCGAAGGTCGGCCACTTCATCGGCCTGGAACGGCCCGACGTACTGCCCGACCTGCTGAACGCCGACCTGAGCCCCCGAAACCGCCGGGTCACCCCCGTTCGGGGGTGCCGGGTGGGCTGAGAACCGATCGACCATGTCCTCGCGAAGGCGTCGTGGCAGGCAAAGGAGCAGCACATGACGGAGATCCAGATCGAGTGCGACGTACCCGCCAAGATGCGTGACGGCACGGTGCTGCGCGCGGATGTCTACCGACCCGGCGGCAGCGGACCGTGGCCGGTCCTGCTCAGCAGGTTGCCGTACGGGAAGCAGATGGCCCTGGCGATCGCGGTCCTCGATCCCCTGGCGGCGGCCCGGCGCGGCTTCATGGTGGTTCTCCAGGACACCCGTGGCAGGTTCGCCTCCGAGGGCGAATGGGAGCCGTGGACGCACGAGGAGAGCGACGGGTACGACACCGTACGGTGGGCCGCCGGCCTTCCCGGCTCGAACGGCTCCGTCGGCATGATCGGCGCCAGCTATTTCGGCAACACCCAGTGGATGGCTGCACTGTCCAAGCCGCCGGAGCTGAAGGCGATCGCACCGGTGGTCACGTGGTCCGACCCGGACGACGGGCTGTGGACACGCGGCGGTGCGATCGAGCTCGGAATCACCGCGCCCTGGACGCTCATGATGGGAGCCGACGCGCTGATGCGCCGGCACGGCACCGACCCCGCCGCGCTCGTCGGCAGCCTCGGCGGGCTCGTGCAGGATTTCGACGGTCTGGCCGGCGGCGGCTACCGCGAACTGCCCGCCGGTCACTTCCCCGCGTTCGTCCGGCACGACCTTCCCGAGCTGGGCTACGAGCGGTCCCGGCGGGAGCCCGAGTGGGCGCGGGCCTGCCGGGTCGAGGGCCGACACGACGAGGTGGACCTGCCCACCTTCCAGGTCGGTGGCTGGTACGACATCTTCACCCAGGGCACGCTCGACAACTTCACCGCCATGCGCCGCGCCGGCCGCTCCGCCACCCTGGTCATGGGCCCGTGGAGCCACGCCAACCAGCAGCACGTCATCGGCGACGTCAACTTCGGGTTCGCCGCGAACTCCGCCTTCATGGGCATGCGCGGACCTCTGCACGGCCTCCAACTCGACTGGTACCAGCGCACGATCGGCGACGGCGAGCCGCTGGAGCCGGACACGGGCCAGGTTCTCCTCTTCGTCATGGGCGTCAACCAATGGCGCGAGGAGACGGAATGGCCGCTGTCACGGGCCGTCGACACGGACTTCCACCTGCGCGCGGACGGACGCCTGACCCCTGAGCCACCGTCAGCCACCGAGCAGCCCGAGGAGTTCACCTACGACCCGATGGACCCGGCGCCCACGACCGGCGGAGCACTGCTGCTGACCGACGAGTTCCGTCCCGGGCCGCTCGACCAGACAGCAGTGGAAGCGCGTGCGGACGTCCTCGTCTTCACCACCGAACCACTCACCGAGGACGTCGAGGTAACCGGCCGGGTGCGGGCGGTCCTCTTCGCCGCCACGGACGGGTCGTCGACCGACTGGGTGGCCCGCCTGTGCGACGTCGACGAGCACGGCGTCTCCCGCAATGTAACCGACGGCATCGTGCGGGTTCGACAAGCCACACCGGGTGAGCCCGCCGAGCACGTCGTGGACCTGTGGTCGACCAGCATCGTCTTCCGGGCAGGGCACCGCATTCGCGTCCACGTCACCTCCAGCAACTTCCCGCGCTGGGACCGCAACCTGAATACGGGCGACCCCGAGGAGTGCGCGACCACGGCCCGAGTGGCCCGCCAACAGGTCTTCCACGACCCCGCCCGGCCCTCCCGCATCGTCCTGCCGGTGGTCCCGGGCTGACAGGCAGCGGCGGGAGTGCCGGGCGGTCGGTGAGGCGGCGACAGGGGCGCCGCCCGCCGCGCCGGCACCATGCCCGAAGCGCACCACTCGAGGTTCACGGCATCCCGGGGCCCCACGCCGTATACGCCGAGAGGAGGGCCAGGGCACCTCGGCCGCTCCCGCCCACGGCAGACGGTGGGTGTCAAGGACGCTGTCCAGGCCCGTGCGCGACTCCCCGACCTGGCAGGTCAGGGGTCGTCCGCCAGCGAGCGGGTCAAAATCAGTAGAGCCATCGATCCAGAAGCCCGGGCCAGAGAAACCCCTCGTAGCCGCCGAAGGCCGCAGGGTCGATCTCCTTCAGCTCCTCGGCCAGTCGGTTCAGCTCGGCGAAAGCATGCTCTTCCTCCTCTTCCGAGAGGTAGTCGTCGGGGCCGTCCGGTTCGCTGAGAAGGTCTGAGGCGGTGACCCAACGCCCGTAACGGTGAAGGACATTGAGCCACACATCGACACTCGAGTTGGCGAACCACGCCTCCCCGTCCGGCATGACGAAGTAGACCGCCCCGGTCTCAGGCTCCACGCCGAACGATGACGGCTCGCCCGGTTCGTCGGGGTCCGTCTGCTCGGTGAGCCGGTAGAGCGGTCCCCGGGACGTGAACAGGATCGGTTCAACCTCGCTCTGGATCACGACTCGCTCGATGACACGCGGAGCTACCGGGATACCCACCTCAACGAGCTGCACCTTCATGATGTCCGGGATCCGCCAGCCGGCCACAAGGTCCCGTCTGGCTCGCGTGACATGGCCGAGACCGGCCCACCCCGTCAGCTGGTCAAACGTCGTCATCGAGAGGCCCTCTTCAGTCAGCTGCCGGCCCTGACCCTACCGAGCCGACCTTGGGGGTAGAAGGCGGGCCAAGTCGGCGGAGGTCATGTCGGGTGTGCGTCTGAGGAGGTGTTTGTAAGCGGATTCGGAAGCAGAACGGCTCGAACGCTCCAGCCGCCTTCGGAGTTGGGACCGGCGGTGACCGTCCCTTGGTAGAGCGCTGCGCGTTCACGCATGCCGAGCAACCCCTGCCCGCCGCCTTCCCGGAAATGATCCAGTGCCGTGGCGAGCGGACCCGTGTCCTCGACCGTGACGTGTACGGCATCCGGCTCCGCGATCAAGGAGACCCTGATCGTGGTGTCGGAAGCCGCGTGCTTGAGGGTGTTGGTCAGAGCTTCCTGGACGATGCGGTACAGGGCGAGTTGCAGTCCCGCGGGCAGGCCCGCGAGGTCGCCGGCCGTATGGAGGCCGACGTCGGGGCCGGCCACACGGATCCGCTCCAGCAGAGCGCCGAGATCGCCGACACCCGGCTGGGGGCGGAAGGGCGTCTTATGAACTCCCTCCTCACGAATCCCGGTGAGGAGCCGACGCAGGTCGGCCAGGGCACCGCGCCCGCTGTCAGCGATGATCCGCAGGGTGTCCGCGGTCTGCTTCGGCTTGGTCTCGGCCAGCCCCGCCGCACCGTCGGCCAGACCGACCACGATGGCGAGGGTGTGACCGAGGATGTCGTGCATCTCCCGGGAGATGCGTGCCCGCTCCCCGGCCTCCGCGAGGCGGGACCGCTGGTCGCGCTCCACTTCCAGACGCACCGCCTGGTCCTCCAGGGCGGTGATGTACGAGCGCGCCACGCGGCCGGCCAGCCCCAGGCCTGCTATCGCGAGGATGCAGAGCACCAGGTCGGTAGTCACCGCCAGAGGGCTGTCGATCCGTTCGATCTGCCTGTCCGGCGCGAACGTCATGATGGTCACGATGGTCTGGGGGACGGCTATCGCGACGGCGACAGCCAACTGGACGGGCGGTGCGAACCGGGCGAGGTTGTACAGCATGATCAGCTGCGCGAGAAAATGAGCGTAGCTGAGAACCCCGGACACGGCCTCAGCCATGGAGAAGGCCGTGACAACGGCGAAGACTAGGAAGGGATGACGATCCCGCGCAAGCAGCGGGACAGTGAACCCGATCATCACCACCAGCGCGACCAGGAAACCTGGATCGGCCCCGGCCGCACTGTCGACAAGACCCGGGACACCGAGAGCCGCACACACCAGCGGCGCCGCCCATTGCCTGACCCGGGGGTGCTCCTGACCGGCTCGCTGTATCGATATCAGCCACGCCAGCAGCCGCACTACCGTGCGGTGCTCCGGGCCACCCAGAAGGCTACTGGGTTCCACCGGGCGGGCCCTCGGGGAAGTGGTGGTCACTGGATACGTCTCCGGGATGCATGCGGACCGTCAGCCACCCCTGAGTGGGCAGGAACGGCGGACGGCGGCTGACAGGAAGCGGCTCACGCCCGCGATCCGTTCTCGTCGCGGAAGAAGTGTGAAGAGGCCGTCGCGCGGGCCGTATTTCACGGTATAGGCGTCGCTTCGACAACACGCAGCACCGAAGAACCCAAAACCAGGACGGCAGCTGCTACCACGGTAGGGGGCTCTTTCCTCCGAAGGGACACACTCCGAGCGCCGTAGCTCCCACCTGCCCTTTCGGACAGGGCCCCTCCTACTCAAGTACCAATCAGACCCGCCGTTTTCGCTTCTTCGGTGCCCTGCTCATCCCGTAAGAGATCACTAGCCTGGACACACGCCACAGGGCACTACCGGCGGGTCCGCCAGAGCAGGGCTTTGCGCATGACAGTCCCTCAAAGCGGCGAGCCCGGCGCGCCACCCCATCGAACGGAGCTGCCATGTCCCTCCTGGCCCGGCCGGCGCTGGCCTCACCCGCCGCCAAAGTGATGCAGCGTCTCAACGCGCTGCTGGCGGACCGACACGTCGCGTCCTCTCTGCACAAGCGTTTTCCGGAATACCCCCGGAACACACACGAGCTGACCATCCCGACTTCCATCGCCCCGGCCCGCGCTGTGGTGTACGTCCCCGACTGTCCCGACGGCGCGCCTTTGCCTCCAGTCCATGTGAACTTCCACGGTGGCGGCTTCGTCCTGCCGCCGGTCGAACTGGACGACCCGCTGTGCCGTTTCCTCGCGGCCGAGGCGGGCGTGGTGGTGGTGAACGTGGACTACGTCGTCGCGCCGCAGCACCCGTTTCCCGCGCCACCTCGCCAGGCGTACGACGTTGTCGCATGGGTCGCCGAACACGGCGCCGAACACGGCTGGGACAGCAGCCTCCTCACGGTGGGCGGTCAGAGCGCCGGAGGGGCCCTCGCAGCGGCGGTGGCCCGTCAGGCACTGGAAAAGGGCGGTCCCTCCATCGCTCTCCAGATCCTGCACTATCCCCCTCTGGACCTCGTCACCGATGCCAGGGACAAGCGCTCGGTCATCGCCAAGCCGCTGCTGCGCCCATGGATGGCGGACATCTTCGACACTTCCTACGTGCCGGACCCGACGCTGCGCGGCGATCCCTTGGTCTCCCCCGCCCATCCCTCCGACACCGCCGACCTGACCGGCATCGCACCCGCCTTCGTCATCACCCCGGAACACGACCTGCTCCGTGCCGAGGGCACTCGCTACGCCGAGCGGCTGCGCGGCGTCAGGGCGCTCTACGACCACCTCGACGTGCCGGGTGCTGACCACGGCTACGACCAGAACGACGCCGAAACGGCCAGAGGCATCTACGGCCTGATAGCCCAACACATGCGTCAGGCCGTGCACTCCGACTGATCGCGTACCGCCCGACCGGAATCGACGAGTGGGGTACCAGCCAACTGCTTGTGGCTGGTACCCCACTCGCATGCACGGATCAGGCTCCGGACACCGTGTCCTTGAGCCTGCGCGGCAGACGCGAAGACATGCCTGTGGCCGCAACACTCGCCAGTCGCCGAGACCGACGTCCCGGCCGGCGCGGTGGCTCGTCCTCATCGGAACGGACGTCGTCGACGACCTCCGTTTGGTCCGCCGTGGCAGCTGCCGGTGTCTCCTCGTACCGCCCCCTCAACTCCGAGAACACGCCGAACACCGCCGCGGTCATGGGCACGGACAGGAGCATGCCGAGGACTCCGGCGACCGAGGCACCGGCGGTGAGTGCCACGAGGATCACCGCGGGGTGCATCTGCAGGGTGCGGCTCTGGATCATCGGTTGCAGCACGTTGCCTTCGAGGAGTTGCACCGCGAAGACGATGCCCAGGACCCACAGCGCGGTCCCGAGGCCGCCGTCGGCGAAAGCGACCAGGACCGCGACTGCGCCGGACAGGAGCGCACCGAGGTAGGGGATGTACGCGCCGATGAAGACCAGGGCCCCGAGCCCGACCGCCCCCGGTACGTCCAGAACGAGCAGGCCGACGGTGATGCAGACGGCGTCGATGAAGGCGACGATCGTGGTGCCGCGCATGAATCCCTCAATCGCCTGGAAGGCGCGACGGCCCATCACCTCAAGGTTCGCACCGGAGCCCCGAGGGGCGAGCGAGTGCAGTGCGGCGACTGCCCGGTCGGAGTCACGAAGGAAGAAGAACATGAGCAGGATCGCGAGGGTGCCCGTCGCGGCCATCTCCACGATCACGCTCACCCCGCTCAAGAGGCCGTTGACGGCGGTGCCGCCGAACTTCGACAGCAGGTCCTTCGCGTTCGCGGCCACATCGTCCAAGGACGTCCCCGCCAGGCCGAACCGCTCCTCGACCGAGGCGGCGGCGTTGCGCAGGGAGGAGATGATCTGGTCACCGCTGTCAATGAGGGCGGTCACCACGATGTATGCCGCCCCGCCCATGACCACGACGACAGCGGCACAGGTCAGCCCGGCAGCGAGCGACTTGTTCATTCTCATCGCGATCAATCGGCGATAGAGCGGACCGAGCAGGGCCGCGCCGAGTAGTGCGAGCAGAACAGGCGTCACGACGGTCTGGAACGCGACACAGAACCACACCATCACGGAGATGGCCCCGCTGGCGAGGAGGATCAGCACGCTGCCCACGGCCACGCGCCGCGCGATGCCCTGGAGTGGGTCGTGCCGCTGGAGCGTCCGACGCCGCTCGGGCCATGCCTGTCTGTTCGCGGGCGCACTCGTGCTTCTGATCACCGGACGCGCTCGGTACAGCGGTCGGCGCCGTCGGCTGCGCGCTGCTCCGGGGGAAAGATTTCGGGGCTCTCCTTTGTGCGTACTCACTCTGTTTCTTCTCCGCTCGCACAGGGCCGGATCAGGCGACCACGGCCCTATTTCTGGCTTCGTGACCCCACATCGCGGCGGTTGCTCATGCCGGCCGTACAAGCCCCACGTCGTAGGCGAAGATGACCGCCTGGACCCGGTCCCGGGCACCGATCTTGGCGAGGATGCGGCTGACGTGGGACTTCACGGTGGTCTCGGCCAAGTGCAGGCGTTCGCCGACCTCGGCGTTGCTGCAGCCAGTGGCGACTGCGGTGAGAACCTCGATCTCACGTTCGGTGAGGGCTTCCAGCTGTCGCGTCTGCTCCGGGGTGTGGCCGGGTAGGCGTGTGGTGAAGGCGTCGATGAGCTTGCGGGTCAGGCCCGGCGAAATGACGGCGTCCCCGGCCGCGACCGCGCGGATTCCAGCGAGGAGTTCTTCGGGCAGGGCGTCCTTGAGGAGGAAGCCGCTGGCTCCGGCGCGCAGGGCGTCGTAGGCGTATTCGTCCAGGTCGAAAGTGGTCATGACCAGCACGCGGGAACGGCCACCGGAGGTGACGATGCGGCGGGTCGCCTCGATGCCGTCCATGCCGGGCATGCGTACGTCCATCAGGACGACGTCCGGGTGGAGTTCGGCCGTCATACGTACCGCTTCGGCGCCGTGCGTGGCCTCGCCGACGACGGTCAGGTCGGGGTGTTGTTCCATGAGCATGCTGAAGCCGAGGCGTTGCAGAGCCTGGTCGTCGACGATGAGGACAGTGGTCATGCCGGGTTCTTCTCCGTAGGCGTAGTCGTGTCGGTGGGTGGGAGGAGGTGCAGTTCCGCTCGGACGCTCCAGCCGCCCCAGGAGTTCGGGCCGGCGGTCACGGTCCCCTGGTAGAGCAAGGCACGCTCGCGCATACCGAGGAGTCCCTGTCCCCCGTCGTTGTGAGGGCGCTCGCGCGGCGTACGCGGAGGGCCGCTGTCCTCGACGGCGACGCGTACCGCGTGGGAGGTCGCCACGACGGTCACGTCGACCGTCGTGGCGAGGGTGGCGTGCTTGAGGGTGTTGGTCAGTGCTTCCTGGACGATGCGGTAAACGGTGAGCTGGAGTCCTGCGGGGAGGCCGGCGAGTTCCCCCTCGGTGTGCAGGGCCACGGTGGGGCCGGCGACCCGCACCCTTTCCAGGAGGGCGTCGAGGTTGCTCAGGCCCGGCTGGGGTGCCAGCGGGGAGTCGCACGACGCAGTACCGTCCTGGCGGAGGGTGCCAAGGAGACGGCGTAGATCCGCCAGGGCGCCGCGTCCGCTGTCGGCGATGATCTGCAGCGTCTCGGCACCCCGCTTGGGGTTGGCCTCGGTCAGTCCGGTCGCGCCGTCGGCGAGACCGACCATGACGGCGAGGGTGTGGCCAAGGATGTCGTGCATCTCCCGGGAGATGCGGGCCCGCTCCGCCGCTTCCGCGAGCCGGACCCGCTGGTCGCGCTCCACCTCCAGCCGCACCGCCCGGTCCTGCAGAACGGTGATGTACAGGCGCGCGACCCGGCCGCCCAGCCCCAGTCCCGCCATCGCGAGCATGCACAGCGACAGCATGACGGCCAGTGCCAGGGCGGTGGTGATGCGCTTGAGCTGTATGTCGGAGGAGAAGGCGAGAGTGGTGATCACCGTCTGGGGTACAACGACCGACACGGCCCCGGCCAGAGCGAGGGGCGTGGCGAAGCGAGCCAGGTTGTACAGCATGATCAGCTGGGCAAGGAAGTGTGCGTTGGTCAGCACGCCAGAGGCGGCCTGCGCCACGGAGAACCCCGTGATGATGGTGAACACCAGAACCGGACGACTCCGGCGCCACAGCAGCGGGACGGTGATTCCGGCCAGCAGGCCGAGTGAGACAGGGAGGGCGGGTCCCGGGCCGGGGTATTCCATCAGAGGCTGGAGGCCGAGCACGGCGCACAGGATCGGCATCCCCCACCTCTTGACCCGGGGATGTGCCTGGTCCGCCCGGCCCAAGGCGGCCAGCAGAGCCAGGACCCGGACCACCGTGCGGTCCTCCGCGCTACCCAGCAGGGTGCCGGGTTCGGCTGGGGAGTTGTTCGATGCTGAGGTCACGGCGTGTGTCTCCGAGATACCGGCGGACCGTCCGACGGCCCTTGGGGGGAGTGAGGACCGGCGGACAGCGATTGAAGGGGCGCTCCCACTGCCGTGGGATCACATGCGCCGGGCTACTGTAAGCGGCACGGTGGTCAGTCCTGGCCACGGCGGGCGGACGTGAGCAGCCTGCCTTTCGCGCTTCTGAGCCCGGTGTCCCCGTCCAGCCCGGTCGTCCGGGTCGGCCCGTCCAGGACGTGCCGCAGCTTCTCCCCCTCGACATCGACGTCGGGCAGGATTCGGTCCAGCCACCGAGGCAGTGCCCAGGCCCGGCGGCCCAGTAGCGCCATGACCGCGGGCACGATCGTCATACGGACCACGAAGGCGTCGAAGAGGACGGCCGAGGCGAGCCCCAGACCGATCGACTTGATCAGTGCGGCATCAGCGAGCAGGAATCCGGCGAAGACGGAGATCATGATGATCGCCGCGGCCGTCACCACACGGGCGCCGTGCCGGAAGCCCGCGACCACCGCCTCGGTGGGCTCGGAACCGTGGACGTACTCCTCCCGCATCCGGGTGACGAGGAAGACCTGGTAGTCCATCGCGAGGCCGAAGACCACACCGATCATGAAGATCGGCATCACGCTCACAATGGGAGCGGTGGTGTCGACGCCGAAGACGCCCTTGAGCCAGCCCCACTGGAAGACCGCGACCAGGACGCCGAGGGTCGCCACCACGCTGAGCAGAAAGCCCAGCGTCGCCTTGACCGGTACCAGGATGGAGCGGAAGACGAGGAGGAGCAGAATCAGCGCCAGGCCGACGACCACCAGAAGGTAGGGCACAAGAGCGTCTCCGAGCTTGTCGGAGACGTCGATGTTCAGGGCAGTCGTACCGGTGATCACGACCTCGGCATCCGTGGCTCGCTGCATGGCCGGGGCGGTGATGTCACGGATCTCCCCGACCAGGTCCACCGTCTCCTGGCTGCTCGGGGAGCCCTTGGGGACGGCCCGGATCAGGGCCACGTCACCAGAGGTGTTGAACACCGCCGGGCTCACGGAGGCGACGTCCGGCAGCTTGCCCAGCGCGGTCGCCGTCTGCTCGGCGGCGGCCTTCGGGTCCTTGCTGTCGCGGGCGTCGACGACGACCGTGAGCGGGCCGTTGTAGCCCGGGCCGAATCCCTTGCTCAACGTGTCGTAGGCGACCCGTTGGGTAGTGCCCGCAGCAGCCGTGCTGTCGTCGGGCATGCCCAGGCGCATCGACAGCGCCGGGATGGCCAGCACACCGAGGGCGGCGACCGAGACCACGAGCGCCCGCCATGGGTGACGGATGACGTGCTGCACCCAGTGCACGCCCATCGGCTCGCCCTCGCCGCGCTCCAGCGCCCGCATGCGCTTGGTCTGGAGATTGCCTTTCATGATGCGCGTCCCGGCGAAGCCCAGCACTGCGGGCAGCAGGGTCAGGGCGACAACCACGGCGACGATGACCGCGAACGACGCCGCCAGGCCCAGGTCCGTCAGCAGCCGGATACCGACGACGCTGAGACCGGCCAGCGCGATGACCACGGTCAGACCGGCGAAAACGACCGCTGATCCGGCCGTCCCCAGAGCTCGCCCGCAGGCGTCCTCGGGTTCGTGGCCCGCCCTGATCTCACTGCGGTAGCGGGAGACGATGAACAGGGCGTAGTCGATGGCGACCGCCAGCCCCAGCATCAGCGCCAGCGTCGACGCTGAGCCGCTCATGCCCCATATGGCGGTCGCGATGGTGATCGACAGGATCGCGATAGTGACGCCCAGGAGTGCGGTCAGGAGCGGCAGACCCGCGGCGAGCAGGGATCCGAAAGTGATCACCAGCGCCACAGCGGCCACCGCGAGACCGATCAGTTCGCCGGCGTGTGCGCCCTCCTTCTCATTGACGGCGTTGCCGCCCAGGTTGACCGCCAAGCCCGCCTTCTCGCCCTTGTCGGCAACGGCGTGCAGGGCGTCCCGTGCCTCGGTGGTGACGTCGGCCTGGGCAACCCCGTACGTCACCTGGGCGTAGGTGATCGTGCCGTCCTGGCTGATCAGACGACTGGCGTAGGGGTCACTGACACTCGCCACCTGGGGAGCCTTCTTGAGGTCGGCGATCAGCGACTCGACCTCGGTCCTGTTGGCCCCGAAGGTCAGCTTCTGCCCGCCGGGGGCCTCGAAGACGACACGAGCGGTGGCACCTGAGGCAGACGCCTGCGGGAACTCCTTGTCGAGCAGGTCCAGCGCCCTCTGGGACTGGGTGCCGGGAATGGTGAACTGGTCCGACGTCGTGCCGGACACGCTCGCGGAGCCGATGCCCACGGCAGCCAGGATGGCGATCCACAGCATCACGACGAGGCGGCGTCGTCGGAACGCGAACCGGCCGAGTCTGTAGAGGAAGGTGGCCACAGGAGTTACTCCCACCTGGGAAACAACGGGATGGACGGTATGGACTAGGTGGGTCTGCGTGACCCGTCCCTCAAGCTAGGCGGGGAAATCGGGCCGCCCACGGCACCGGGGAAGCGAATACGCAGTCATCGCCTCCTACTTCGGTAGGAGGCGCCCTCCTACCGAAGCACGCGAAGACCCTGCAACAGCGCCACTCGTTGAATGTGGGGGGATCAGTGGAGGTACTCAGCGACGTGATGCTCCGCTGTGTTTCGGCGCCCCGAGCCGGAGCGTCCACCGCATGTGCCGGAACGCTCCGACTCCCGGAAAACCCCCAGGCTTCGCCCTACGGCTCCCCTGCGTCACCGCGCTCTGCCAGATGACGGGTGCGCTCAGCGGAGCAGCGAGCCCCAGCCGCCGTCGATCGGAATGGCCAGCCCTGTGAGATAAGAGGAGCGTTCCGAGGCGAGGAAGAGTGCCAGTTCGGCGACTTCCTGAGGGGTGCCGCCGCGTTGCATCGCCGGCTTCTGGAGCTTCTCCGGTGCCGCCTGAACCGCGTTCTGGCCCATGTCGGTGAGGATGATGCCGGGGCAGAGCGAGTTGGCACGGATCCCGTCGGTGGCGTACTCGGTCGCCGCTGCCCGGGTCAATGCGATGACGCCTGCCTTGGCGGCCGAGTAGACACTGGCATAGGCGCCGGAGGTGGCCAGGGCGGCCAGCGAGGCCCAGTTCACGATCGCGCCGCCGCCGGTGGCGCGCATGGTACGGATTCCGTACTTCGTGCCGAGGAACACGCCCTTGAGGTCCACAGCCATGATCCGGTCGTACATCTCCAGCGTGGAGTCGGCGAGCGGCGCTCCGTCGGCGATGCCGGCGACGTTCAGTACGGCGTCCACGCGGCCGAACTCGCGTACCGCCGTCTCGAACATCGCGACGACCTGGTCCTCCTGCGAGACGTCGCAGTGAACGGGTACGACCGCCTCGCCGAGTTCGGCTGCGGTGTACTTCTCCTTTCCGCTGATGTCGGCGGCGACGACCCTGGCACCGTGCTGGACGAACAGCTCCGCGCAGGCCTTGGCCATACCGGCGCCGGCGCCGGTGATGACTGCGACCTTGCCGTCCATGTCACCCATGAGTTTTCTCCTTCATTGTGATGGGGGCAGACCTGCCGACGCGCTCGTCGGCAGGCTTGGTACGGATCTGCGCCGGGGCGTCAGGCCTTGATGACGGCGGCCTTCTCCCGGGTGAACTCCAGGACGGCGTCGTGGCCGTAGCCGCTGTCCTTCACGCCTCTGAACGGCAGCTCGTACCGCGTCTGGCGGTAGGCGTTGACCCACACGTTGCCGGTGTCCAGATCGCGGACGAAGCGGAGCGCGCGGGCCAGGTCGCGGGTCCACACCCCGGAAGCCAGGCCGTAGCGGCTGTCGTTGGCGAGAGCGAGGGCCTCGTCGTCCGTGTCGAAGGGGATGACCACGGCGACGGGCCCGAAGATCTCCTCCTGGCAGATGCTCAGTGAGTTGTCCGTGGTGGTGAAGAGGGTGGGTTCGACCCAGTAGCCGCCCGGGAGTCCGGGGACCAGTTCGGCTCCGTGCCGGCCACCGAAGACCAACTCCGCTTCTTCCGCACCGGACTTGAGGTAGCCGACGACGCGGTCGTATTGCTCCCGGGAGATGAGGGGGCCCATGGTGGTGGCGTCGTCGGCCGGATCACCGAGGACGATCCCCTCGGTGATCGCGCGGATGCGCTTCAGCATCTCGTTGAGGACCGGCCGCTGGACGAGGATCCGGGATCCGGCCACGCACACCTGTCCCGCGTTGCCGGTGAAGATGGACTCGACCGTCACGCCTTGCGCGGCGGCGTCGAGGTCGGCGTCGGCTAAGACGATGTTGGGGGACTTCCCGCCGAGTTCGAAGATGCTGGGGGTGAGGGTGTCGGCTGCCGCGCGCTGGATGGCCCGGCCGGTCTCCGTCGACCCGGTCATGGTGACCTTTCGAACGTCCCGGTGTCGGACGAGGGGGTCACCCACCTCGTCGCCGCTTCCCGAGACGATGTTCAGGACCCCGGGCGGCAGCACCTCGGCGATGAGCTCAGCGAATCGCAGCGAGGACACGCTCGCCTGCTCCGGGGGTTTGACGACCACGGTGTTGCCCGCGGCGAGCGCCATGGCCGCCTTGTTGCACAGCATCGCCAGCGGCGCGTTCCACGGAACGATCGCCGCGACGACTCCGTAGGGCTCGCGCCGGGTGAACCCGAGGCTGGTCGGGTCCAGCACGACGCTGTCGCCGGTGACCGCCTCCAGCGTTCGGCCTGCGGCCTGGTTCCACACGAACGCCATGCCGATTCCGGCGCGTTGGATGTTCTCGCCGAGCAGACGGCCGTTGTCGCGGGTCTCCAGACGGGCCAGTTCCTCACCGTGTTCGGCGAAGGCCATCGCCACCTGCTGCAGGTAGAAGCCGCGGACCGCCGCCGGCAACGCCGACCAGCCGGGGAAGGCTTCCTTCGCTGCGGCGACCGCGGCGTCCACGTCTGCCTGGTCGCCGGCTGGGATCCGCGCCCAGACCTCACCGGTCGCTGGGTTCTCCGCGTCGAGCCATCGCCCCGATTGCGGTGGTCGCAGCATTCCGCCGACCAGGTTCCGATACGCCTCAGTCATGCTTCGCCTCTTTCCGGGAGTGAACTGGCCTCAGGCCCACGAGAGAGCGGGGCGAAACGCCATGTGGCGCAGGGGCGCACGTCATGACGTCCAAGGCCTGAAGCCGCTAAAACGATTGGACGCTATCGTTTTGTGGAAGCAGGCGTCAACGAGCAAAAACTCCACTTCACGTGGCTCTTTTGAGTTGGTCCCTGCGGATACAACCCAGGGATGACGGATCCAACGCCACTTACTTCTCAGGTAGGTTGCTCCACGACCCTCACTAGGTGAGAGTAGCTATCAGTACCAAGGGTCGAGCGGTTAAACGCAACGGCTCAGCAAAGGAGACGTCTGATGCAACTGACAGCCGACATCGGCACAGCAGGCCGAGAGGCAGTCTCGTGAACCGGACCGTGGTGGTCGGCGCCTCGGCGGGCGGACTGGCCACGGCGGAGGCCCTGCGCCGAGGACGCTACGAGGGTGCGATCACCCTCGTGGGCGACGAACGCCACACCCCCTACGACCGCCCGCCCCTGTCGAAGCAACTCCTCAAGGGCGACTGGCAACCGGACCGTCTGGCGCTGCGCCCGGCGGCGGACATCGACGCCCTGAGCCTCGACCTGCGCCTGGGAGCGACCGCCGTCGCTCTGGACCGCAACTCCCGCCAGGTACACCTGTCCGACGGCAGCCTGCTGCCCTACGACGCGCTGGTCGTCGCCACCGGTGTCCGTCCACGCCGTCTGCCGGGCTGCGACGGCGTGTCGGGCGTGCATGTGCTGCGCACCGTCGAGGACGCGCTGGCACTGAGGAAAGGGCTGCGGCCGGGCCGGCGGCTGGTGATCGTGGGAGGCGGGTTCATCGGGGCGGAGGTCGCGGCCACGGCCCGGGCGCTGGGCATCGCGGTGACACTCCTGGAGGCGGGCACGGTCCCCATGGGCCAGGCCGTGGGTGACGAGGCCGGACGCTTCCTGACCGGGATACACCTGGGCCACGGCGTGGACGTGCGCACCAGCACCTCGGTCAGCGCGGTCCAGAGCGCCGCCGGCCGGGTCACCGGTGTCCTGCTGTCCGACGGCAGCGTCCTGCCCGCCGACGACGTCCTCGTGGCCATCGGCTCCCTGCCCAACACCGAATGGCTGGAGGGCAGCGGCCTGGCCCTCCAGGACGGGCTGGTGTGCGACGAGTACTGCTCCGCCGCAGCCGACGTCCACGGAGTCGGCGACGTGGCCCGCTGGCACAACACCCTCTTCAGCGCATCGATGCGCATCGAGCACCGCACGAACGCCGCCGAGCAGGCCATGACCGTCGCCCGCAACCTCCTCGCCCACGACCAGCGGCGGCCGTTCGCGCCGGTTCCGTACTTCTGGTCCGACCAGTACGACGTCAAGATCCACGCCTACGGCCATCTGCGCGGCCACGACGAGGCGCTCGTCCTGCAGGCCGAGGACGCGCGGCGTCTTCTCGTCGTCTACCGACGCGGCGAACTGCTGACCGGCGTGCTCGCCGCAGGGCTGCCGCCCAAGGCCGTCCGCGCCTGGCGCTCACTCGTCGCAGCCGGCACCGCCTGGACGGAAGCCGTCATCGGCGCCCCCGTCGCGTAACCCCACGCCCGCGACTCCCCGTACCCCCACCCCCACTGGAGGACCCATGAGCACGGCCACCGATCCGACCGGCAACCTCGATCTGCCGACCTACCCCGCCGCCCGCTCCTCGCGCTGTCCGCTCCACCTGCCTTCCGAGTACGAGCAGTGGCGACTGGGCGACGGGTTGCAGAAGGTGCGTCTGTGGAACGGCGAGACCGCCTGGGTGGTCACCCGCTACGAGGACGTCAAACTTGTGCTGTCCGACCAGCGCATCAGCGCCGACACCATCCGCTACCCCCGGATGCACCCGGGCGCGGAACAGATGCAGGTCCCGGCGTTCCCGCGCATGGACGACCCCGAGCACGCCCGCATCCGCCTCATGATGACCAAGGACTTCACGGTCAAGCGGGTGGAGGCGATGCGCCCCCAGGTGCGGACGCTGGTCGACCGGTTCATCGATGAGATGACCTCCAAGGGCGACGCGGCCGACCTCGTCGAGGCCTTCGCACTTCCGATGCCGTCCCTGGTCATCTCCCTGCTGCTCGGGGTGCCCTATGAGGACCACGAGTTCTTCCAGAAGCACAGCATCACGATCAACCAGCCGGACGTCACCCCGCAGGAGAAGAGCCAGGCGAGTGCCGAGCTGTTCGGTTTCCTGATGGAGCTCGTGCAGCGCAAGCAGCGCGAGCCCGGCGACGACCTGATCAGCCGGCTGATCGCAGAACGCGTCGAGACGGGGGAGCTCAAGCCCGAGGAAGTGGCCATGAACGGCCTCGTCCTGCTCATCGCCGGCCACGAAACCACCGCCAACATGATCGGCCTGGGCACGCTGACCCTGCTGGAGCATCCGGAACAGGCGGCCGTGGTCCGGGACAGTGACGACCCCAAGGTGGTCGCGAACGCCATCGAGGAACTGCTGCGTTACCTCTCGATCGCCCAGGACATGATCTGGCGCGCCGCCCACGAGGACCTCGTCATCGGCGACCAGGAGGTCAAGGCCGGCGACATCCTCGCCGTCAATCTGCCTGCGGCCAACCACGACCCGTCGTTCATGGACGACGCCGGGTCCCTCGACGTCACCCGGAGCGCCCGCGGCCACATTGCCTTCGGCTACGGCATCCACCAGTGCCTCGGCCAGAACCTGGCCCGTGTCGAACTGACTGAGTCGCTGCCCCGGCTCCTGCGCAGGCTGCCCCGGCTCCGCCTGGCCGTACCCCTGGAGGAGGTCCCGTTCCGAGGCACCATGGCCGCCTTTGGCGTCCACGAGCTGCCGGTCACCTGGTAGGCGAGGGAACCCACAGACGGGCCGCCTCCGCAGCGGAGGAGGCCCCAGCGCCGCCACACCAGGGACAGGTCAGGCGGCGCACCGTGGGACCGGCGGTTCGCGCCACCCCCGACCGCCGGGCCCACGGCCCCCTCCAGCGGACAGACCCAGGAGAAGTACATGAGTGGCCGAACTCGGCGGGCTGGACGGCCCTTTCGACGTGGGTGCCAATGTTCCGGACGCGGTGCCCGACCGGGACACCGACCTGCTCGGCATGGATGTGGAGATCAGGCGCCGTGCCTTCGAGATGGACTTCCTCGGATACACCGTGGTCTGCCGGGCAGCCATCCCGCATCTGCTCGCCGCGGGCGGTGGCGGCATCGTCAACTGCTCCTCCGGAGGGGCGTGGTCCGGCCTGGCCGTTCTGCCCACGCACTCCCCCTCGAGGACCGGGGTCAACGCCCTGATCCGGCACATCGCCTCGCGCTGGGACCGGGAGGGGCTCCGCTGCGACGCGGTGGCGCCGGGACGGGTCATGACCGAGTCCCTGCCACGCCAAGGCACCTCCGCGCCGCAGCCGGGACACGACTTCCGATGCACCCGATTCGGGCAGAACCGCCGGCATCGCCGCGACGGTGGCCCTGCTGCTCTCCGACGATGGAGAGTGGGTCAACGGCCAGATGTGGTCGGTCTGCGGTGGCGCGAGCTTGCGGGAGCGAAGGCAGCCGTGGACACGGCTCTCTGTCAGGCGGGCCGGGAACTCCGCGTCAGCGTCTGACTGAGCGGCTCCGGCGACGGAAGCACGGTGGGCTGCACAGGAGCGAGGCCGTCGAGCATCAGGGTGATGTAGCGCTTCCAACCGTCACTGTCGGGCTGGACCGTGTGCAGGACGCTGAGCAGCATCACCGTGATCCGGTGGAGGTCGTCGGGGACGAGGTCAGCACGGACACGTCCGGCGATCTGTGCCCTTCGCGCCACCAGGATCAGTGCCTCGTAGAACGGTGCGGAGAGCTCCGAAGCCAAGGACCCGGCATGGCTCACCGCGCCGAGCATGCCTCGCTCGCGTGCCGCGAAGGAGACCGAGGCCTCCCACAGGGTCGCGAGCCCCCGCAAGGGATCGCTGTCATCGAGCGCTCGGCTGATCGCGGGCGACATCTCCTCGGTGATCTTCTGTTCCAGCGCCGCCCGGACGAGTTGCTCCTTGTTCGGGAACCGTCGGTACAACGTCGCGATGCCGACACCGGCGCGACGGGCGATCTCCTCGAGCGAGGCGTCGGGGCCGGTCTCGGCGAAAATCGCACGCGCCGCCCGAAGGATCTTCTCGGAGTTGCGGGCGGCGTCGGCGCGCAGTCGACGCGGAGATTCATCAGTCACCGTTCCACCCTAGCAACCGATACCGAACTATCTGTTGAGTGGAATAGGACGATCATTCAATCGATAGCATGCTCTCAGTTATAGACCCCCTTGCCCCACCAAGGAGTCGACCATGCCGATCCCCCGGCCCGCCACGTACCCGTTCATGGCCGAAAAGCTCGACCTCAGCCCTCTGTACTCCACGCTCAGGAAGGAGCAGCCACTGAGCCGGGTCCAGCTCCCCTACGGCGAGGCCGCCTGGCTGGCCACTCGCTACGAGGACGCGCGGTTGGTCCTCAGTGACCCCCGCTTCAGCCGGAACGAGAGCATCCGCCGCGACGAGCCACGTATGCGGTCCTTCCGCACCCCGCCGGACGCTCTCATGATCATGGATCCGCCGGAGCACGCCCGTCTCCGCCGACTCGCGGCCAAGGCGTTCACCATCAAGCGGGTGGAGGACTGGCGGCCCCGGATCGAGCAGATCGCCGACGATCTGGTTGACAGGATGCTCACCAAGGGAGCGCCCGCCGATCTGGTCACCGACTTCGCTCTGCCGTTACCGATCACGGTGATCAGCGCCCTGCTCGGAGTGCCCTTCGAGGACCAGGAGGACTTTCACGTCTGGGCCGAGGCATTCATCTCCACCACCAAGTACACGGCAGAAGAGGCGGCCGAGCACCGGGAAAACCTGACTGCCTACATGGCCGGCCTGATCGCTGAACACCGCGAGAACCCCCGTGACGACTTGATCGGCGACCTCGTCGCCGCTCGGGACCAGGACGACCGGCTCTCCGAGGGAGAGCTGCAGACCATGCTCTCCGGCATCCTGGTCGGCGGTTTCGAGACCGCCGCCATGCAGATCACCGACTTCGTGTACTTGTTGCTCACCCACCCCGAACAGCTCGCGATCCTGCGCGCCGACCTTGACCGGATCCCGCAGGCGGTGGAGGAACTCCTGCGCTTCGTCCCGCTGTCCATCGGCACCGCCTTCGCGCGCTACGCCCTCAAGGACATCGAGGTCGGCGGGGTAACGGTACGGGCCGGCGAGGCGGTCATGGTCGCGCTGCACTCGGCCAACCGGGACGAGTCCGTGTTCACCTGCCCCCACCGGCTCGACCTGGAGCGCCATGAGGCCCCTCACCTCGCGTTCGGTCACGGCACACACCACTGTCTCGGTTCTCCGCTCGCCCGGGTGGAACTGCAGGTCGCCCTGCGCACCCTGCTAACCCGCTTCCAGGGCTTGCGCTTCCACGAGTCCGACGCGGACGTCGTCTGGAAGTCCGGAGTGCTCACCCGCGGTCCGGAACGCCTGCCCATCACCTGGGACCGCGATTGATCTGCCCGTCTCGACCCCAGCTCCCCCGCCACAGCAGTCACCCTCACACCAGAAGAGAGAGAGCATGCACATCGAATTCGACGAGCCCAAGTGCGTCGCCGCGGGACAGTGCGTCGTGGCCGCACCCGAGGTGTTCGACCAGCGTGACGAGGACGGGATCGCCATCCTGCTCACCGAGAACCCCACCGTCGATCTGCACGAGGGCGTGCGGGAGGCCGCGGCGATCTGTCCGGCTGCTGCCATCCGTGTGAAGGAGTAGCCCGAAACTCCCCCTCCCCCGCAGCTGGGCTGCCGCCCGGATCGGGCGGCGCTCCCCCCCCCTTCGCCCGGGAGCGCCGCCTCCCCCATGTGCCGTACCACTCCTCCGAGTTCGCAGACTCTGTGCCCCGCCCACCCTCCTGAGAGGCCGTTCATGTCCGCAGCAGCATCCCGGCGGGGCGCCGGGGAGGCGTCCTCCGCTCCGCGAGCGAACGTCGTCGTGGCGGTCCTGGCCATCGGCGGGATCGTCGTCTCACTCATGCAGTCCCTTGTCATCCCCCTGATTCCCGAGCTTCCCGAACTCCTCAGCGCCTCCCCGGCGGACACGACCTGGGCCGTCACCTCCACACTGCTCGCCGGCGCGGTTGCCACCCCCGTCATGGGACGGCTCGGGGACATGTACGGCAAGCGGATCATGCTGCTGGTCAGCCTCGCTCTCCTCGTGGCCGGCTCGACGGTCTGCGGCCTCAGCAACTCGCTGACCCCGATGATCATCGGCAGGGTCTTTCAAGGGCTGTCCGCCGGCGCCGTCTCACTCGGCATCAGCATCATGCGCGACGAACTGCCCGCCGAGCGGCTGCCCGGCGCGACCGCCCTGATGAGCGCATCCCTCGGCATCGGCGGCGCTCTGGGGCTGCCCGCGGCCGCCCTGATCGCCGACCACTTCGACTGGCACGTGCTCTTCTGGACCTCCGCGGTCCTCGGCGTCCTGTCCGTCGCACTGGTCGTGACAGTCGTCCCCGAATCCGAGGTGCGCACAGGCGGCCGCTTCGACCTAGTGGGTGCGGCTGGGCTCTCAGCCGGGCTGATCTGTCTGCTGCTGGCCGTGTCCAAGGGAGCCGACTGGGGCTGGAGGAGCACAACCACCCTGAGCCTGTTCGCCGCCGCGGCGATCGTGTTGCTCCTGTGGGGACGTTTCGAACTGCGCGTCAGCGCGCCGCTGGTCGACCTGCGCACCACCGCCCGCCGCCAGGTCCTGTTCACCAACCTCGCGTCCGTCGCCATCGGCTTCTCGATGTTCGCGCTGTCCCTGGTCATGCCGCAGTTGCTGCAACTGCCCAAGCCGACCGGCTACGGCATGGGCCAGGACTTGCTGACAGTCGGTCTGGGCATGGCGCCGATGGGCCTGGTGATGATGGCCACGGCCCCGCTCTCCGCGCGCATCACCAGGGCACGCGGCCCCAAGGTCACCCTGATGATCGGCGCGCTGGTCGTAGCCGTCGGCTACGGGACCGGCATCGTGCTGATGTCCGAGATCTGGCAGCTGGTCATGGTCGGCTGCGTCGTCGGCGCAGGTATGGGGCTGGCGTACGGCGCCATGCCCGCGCTCATCATGGGCGCCGTACCGGTGTCCGAGACCGCCGCCGCCAACAGCCTCAACACCCTGATGCGCTCCCTCGGCACCTCCTTCTCCAGTGCCGTCGTCGGCGTGGTCCTGGCACAGCTGACCACCGATTTCGCGGGCCACTCCCTTCCCTCGGAGAACGCCTTCAGGACCGTCCTGGCCATCGGCGCCGGCGCCGCCGCGCTGTGTTGCGCACTCGCCGCCTTCCTGCCCGGCCAACAGGACGGCACCGTCCCGGCGCGCACACCGGCCAAGCCGTCGGAGTCGGCGAAGACCCCCTCCTGACCTACGGCGCACGGCATCGCCAGGCCTTTCGCGCGGCTTGTCGCCCGCCCACCAGACGCCCGAATCCTCCGGATGAGGTCCGGTAGTACTTCAGTAGTAATCGCCGCCTCCCAACTCACTTCCGGAGTACAGGGGACGCCTGGGAAACCACTCCTAGAATGGGGTGGAAACCAGAGAAAGGATATTTCCGTGAATTCCATTCGAAGCAATAAATCGTCCTTCTTCAAATGGCTCGCCACAGGACTCGCCGCGGTAGCCGCCACCTGCGTAATCATCGCCACAGCCTCAGCGTCAGGCAAAACTACGCAAGCCGACGCACCATGGGACTGCAACCGCGACGGGACGATTTGCAGCCCCTTTTGATCCACGAATTCCAACCGCCCGTCAGTTACCCGCCTGCCGCAATCAGGTTCTCATGTCCTTCAATTCTGGTAGCCGCAGACAAAAGCAGGAGTACGCATGCGCATCGCGAACGATCAGGTCGCCGTCATCACCGGAGGGGCAAGCGGCATCGGCTACGGCCTCGCCGAAGCCCTCGCAGACCGCGGAGTGCGGCTGGTTATCTCCGACATCCGCGAGGAGGGCCTGGACAAGGCGAAGGCATCGCTGATGGCCGCCGGGGCCGAGGTCACCGCCGTGGTGGCGGACGTAAGCGACGAGGCCTCAGTGCGCACACTGGCCGACCGGACCATCGCCACGTACGGGCGAGTGGACCTGGTATGCAACAACGCCGGCGTCGTCTGCCCTCCCGCTCCCATGTGGGAACAAGGGGCCCGCATCTGGGAGTTGATGATCGGCGTCAAAGTGCTCGGAGTCGTCCACGGCGTAAAGGCCTTCGCTCCCCTGCTCATCGCGCAGGGCACGGGCCACTTCCTCAACACCGCATCCTCCGGAGGTCTCGCGCCCCTCCCCGACCTCACGCCGTACACCACCACCATGCACGCGGTCGTGGGGCTGACCGAGACGCTCGATCAGGAGTTGAAGCGCGTGGCGCCCACGCTGGGCGCGACTGTGCTCTGCCCAGGGCTCGTCGACACGCCCCTCGGCCGGAACTCCGCAGCGCTCGGCGCCATCGACCTGCAGGCCGCCGCTCCCCTTTCGATGCAGAGCGCCCCCGCGTACTTCGGCGAGAAGCTCTCTCCCCGCGATGTCGCGGTCTCGGCGATCGCCGCCATCGAGGCCGACCGCGTTCACGTCGCCCCTGGCGGCGACGTCGCCGAGCGAGCGCAGGCGCGCGTCACGGCCCTGCTCGCCGACATCGCCGCGGGCTGACTCCGCACGAATCTCCACCAACTGCCTCCAGGATCACAAAGACGCCGGCCGGGTCCGCTCCGCGCAGCGCGGACCGACGACGCCTTCTGGCAGTACGAGCTGCGCATGCCCGGGATCGCCCTGCCCGAGGCGCTCGACCACGGCCGACGCTTTGCGGCCCCCCGGGCCGACCGTGCCTGTCCGAGGATGCCTGCCGCCGCCTCACAGCAGCTCCTCACCCCCTGGCCGACGCGAGCCCCCGTACACGCGCCCGCAACCTCTGCGCAGCCCTCGACCTGCCGATCGGGACCCACCCACAACCAGCGGTCATGCCCCCACCTCAACCACAAAACGGGCAAGAGCTCACGTTCCACACTCTGAGTCCGCACATCAGGAGCACGTCATGGAAACACCGACCCCTGTCGCCAACGTGAGCGGTCGCGAGCCGGCTTCGCTCGAGGCGGACCGGAAGCGAGAGATCGCCAAGCGCGTCTTTCTCTTCCTCATTCCTTTCGTCATGGTCACGATGATGTACGCGACCTACATGGGCACCATGCACGCACCGAAGACCCGGGACATGCCCGTCGCCGTGGTCGGTTCAGGGGCCGTGGCCGAGTCCGTCGTCGACGAGCTGAAGTCGGTTCAGGACGGCGCCGCCGACCCCCGGTTGGTCGCCGACCGCGACAAGGCGCTCGACCTGCTCAAGGACCGTGACGTCGCCGGTGTACTGCTGATTCCTGCGGACGGCGCCAGGGAGGCGACCGTCTACACCGCCCAGGGAGCCGGCGCCTCGCAGGCCGGAATGGTCAAGCAGATCCTGGCCCCGGTGGCGGCGGGCCACGACTGGACGACAAAGACCCAGGACATCGCACCGCTGCCCTCCGGGGACAGCGCGGGCATCGCCGTGCTGCTCGCCGCGATCGGCATGATCATGGTCGGGTACGTCCCCCTGAGCGGGATGCTCACGGCGGCACCCCACCTGCTCGTCCTGCGCAGGTTCCTGCCACTGCTGGCCGGCTGGGCGGTGGTGACCAGCACCGTGACATGGCTGATCCTGGGGCCGATTGTGGGGGCGGTCGACGGCCACTACTTGGCGTTCGTCGGGATCGGCCTGCTGGCGACGGGAGCCGTGGGCATCGGTCAGCTGCTGTTCGCCAGAACCCTGGGCGGGCTGGCGGTGCTGCCCGGCATGCTGCTGTGGGTCGTCTTCGGCGTGCCCTCCTCGAACCTCGCCACGCCGATCCACGCGATGCCCGACTTCTTCGGCTTCCTGCACAACGTGCTGCCCCTGCCGGCCGCGGGTGAGGCACTTCGGTCGGTCATCTACTTCGACGGCCGAGGGGTGAGCAAGCATCTGCTGACGCTCGCCATCTGGATGGTCGCCGCTCTCGCGCTCGCCCTCCTGATGGAGCGCCGCAAGGGGGCCGCCCTCGCGAGCGTTCCGGAGTCCGACAACCCCGACGCGCCGCGGCCGGCGATGGCCGGTGGCCCGGTGCGCTCCAAGCGGGTCCGGTACTTCGCGGTAGCCGCTTTCCCGCTGGCCATCCTCACCGCCGTCGTCGGCATGATGAGCGCCTCCCTGCACCAGCCGGAGATCCGCGACATGCCCGTCGTGGTCGTCGGCGCTTCCCAGGCACAGACCGAGCAGGCGACCAAGGGCCTTCAGCAGGGCCTGGGCGACCTGGTCTTCCTGACCACCAGCACCTCCCTCGACAAGGCGACCGATCAGATCCGCGAGCGCGAAATCGTCGGCGCGTACGTGCTGCCCACCTCCAAGGGCGGCAAAGCGAAGCTCTACACCTCCTCGGCGGCGGGAGCCGGCCAGCACAACGCACTGCGGGGGATGTTCCAGCAGATCGCCCAGAGCCAGAAGATGCCGCTGGAAGTGACCGACATCAAGCCGCTGAACGCCTCCGACTCCAACGGCAGCAACAGCATGTACGCGGCCATGTCGTGGATCATGTCCGGTTTCGTGATCATGGCGGCGCTGCGCGGCGGCGCGCCGGAGATCAACCGGCTGCGCCAGCTCCTGCCGATGCTGGCGGGCTGGGCGGTGGGCATGGCCGTGTGGCTGTGGGTGCTGTTCGACGTCCTGATCGGCGCGATCAACGGTCACGGCTGGGCGCTGGTCGGCTTCGGAGCACTGACGATCTTCAGCATCTCGATGTTCACCGCGGTGTTCACCCGCACCCTCGGCATCGCCGGCATCATTCCCGTGCTGGTGATCGCCCTGATGATCGGGGTCCCGGCCTCCGGCGGAGCCATCTCCTTGTACATGGTCCCCGAAGTCTTCCGCGACCTGAACGACGTCCTGCCCCTGCCCGCAGCGGTCGACGTGGCCCGCGCCGCGGTCTACTTCGACGGCGCGGGTATGGGCGGCCACCTGACGACGATTATCGGCTGGGGGGCTGTCTGCCTGTTGCTCAACGTGGGAATCGACAGGTGGCTGGCCCGCCGTGACCTCAGGGCCGACACGGACGCGGATGGCGGCTCCGGTACTCCCGTTTCCGGCCAGGAAACCACCCTGGCCCTGGTCGGAGCCGAGGACACCGCCGAACCCTCCCGCCGCGGACGGCGGACCGCGCGCACACGTTCCTGACAAGGCCACGATCCTGGGCGCACTGCGGAACGGCACCGACACGGAGACTGCGGCGGGTGCGGGCCCGTCGCGGCCGTGCCGCGCTCGGCGTCGCAGAGGTCAACGGCGAAGGGAATGTCGAATGTCGATGCAGTGCGCGGCGCTGCCCCAGGCGAAGTGGTTAATCCAGGCGGGCAGTTCGTGGCGGGCGTGGGTGTCTGTGCGCTCAGCACGGCGTACGCGGCAACAGCTTCGGTGACGAGGCCGTTGTCCGCCAGCGTTGCATGCACGGCTTCGGTCGGCGCCGAGGCCGGAGCCAGGGAGTTGAACTCCTTCTGTGTGAACCCGAGCAGCAGTGACCGGACCCCCCGCGGCCGTGGCGTCGGCGAAGGTGTCGGAACGGGGACCGGAACCAACTCCCCGTCGACGAAGGCGGCGAGCACCACCTGGAGGGCGAGCAGTTCGTCACCGGTGAGGTCGCGGAGTGCGGTGGCGGGGCGGGGGGCCCGCGCGCGCTCGGTCATGAGGGTTGAGATGGCAAGACCGTCCCTGCGGCGCTGGGGATACATGACCCGCACCCGACTGGGACATCGCGGCGCGGAAGAGACTGCCGCGCTTGACGAAGTCCGCTGCATGGTGCCGTTTCCCGGCCTGCGCAGCCCGCTTCGGTGTTTCACCACCCGGGCGACGAGACCGCGTTCGGAACCATCAGCTTCGCGACGGTAGGCCCAGCGGGCAGACGCCTGTGACGGCTTGGATCGCCAAGGAGAACCTGCGCACCTTTGTGCCGAAATCCAGCGAGTGGCCTCCCGTGCCGGGGTCTTCCGGATGGGGACCGCTGCTACTCCGGTAGCAACCGCTTCATCCCAATTCACTTCCGGGGTACCGGGGGCGGCCGGGAAATCACTCCTACATTGGGGCCGGGTCCTGAACAGGATCTCACTCTCGCGCCTCGATACACGCCAGTGCCAGAAAGGCGCAGAACGGAAGGAAAAGCTAATGAGCAGGGTTGGACAGCCGATGCGCAGATCCATACTTGCCGGAGGACTGGTGGCCACCGTGGCCGCGCTTTCCAGTTGCTCGTCGAAGACGGACAGCACAAAGACGGAAAACGCGGATGCGGCGAAGAACTCTTCGCCGTCCCCGACCACCCAGGGTTCGTCTTCGGCCGATCGGCCTGACTCGCCGTGGACATCCTTCGCCCGCCTGATGGATGGCAACAGGCGCTGGGTGGACGGGAAACTGCTGCACCCCGACCGGGACCCCAGCCAGCGCCAGTTTGTCGCCGAGGAGCAGGATCCCTACGGTGTGATCCTTTCCTGCATCGACTCCCGCGTGCCTCCGGAGTTGCTGTTCGATACGGGGCTCGGCGACCTGTTCGTGATGCGCACCGGCGGCCAGGTGGTGGAACCGGTGGTCATCGGCTCCGTCGAGTACGGCCCCATGACGTCGGGGACGCCGCTGATCGTCGTACTGGGGCACCAGCGTTGTGGCGCCATCAAGGCCGCATACAAGGCGCTCAAAGAGAACAAGCCGCTGCCCGGCAACCTGCAGGCCATCGTCGAGGCGTTGCGGCCCGCGTACGAGGAGACGGCGAAGGCCAAGCACGCTGACCCGGTCGACGCCATGATCCGCATCCACACCAAGCAGACCTCCGCGGACCTGCGGACCAACGCCGACCTCGCGCCGCTCGTGAAGAAGGGCGATCTGGCTGTCGTCAGCGCCTACTACTCTCTCGACACCGGCCGTGTGGAAGTCCTGACCGGTGCGCCTTCCGCCTGACGGCACGGACCATCCATGCATTCCGTCCCCGAAAGGGAAATCCATGCCCCGCACGAACCGCATCCTCGTGATCGTCACCAGCATCGGCGAGTACGAGAAGGTCGGATACCGCACCGGTCTCTGGCTGGGTGAACTCACTCATTTCTACGACGTCGCCGAACAGGCCGGTTTCGACGTCACCATCGCCAGCATCCAGGGCGGGCCCGTGCCCCTGGACCCGGAGAGCCTCGCTCACACCGTTCTCGGCGACCTCGGCACCGCCAGGCGGTACACCGACCGCCGGTTCATGGACCGGCTCAAGGACACCCTGGCCGTGACCCAGGTCGCCAGCGACGACTACGACGCCATCTACCTCACCGGCGGTCACGGCGTGATGTTCGACTTCCACCAGAGCCAGGCCCTGGAGACGCTCATCGCACGCTTCTACGAGACCGGCCGGATCGTCTCGGCCGTCTGCCACGGGCCGTGCGGTCTGCTCGACGTGACACTGAGGAGCGGCGAGCCCCTGCTGAAGGGCAGAAACGTCACCGGGTTCTCCTGGCGGGAGGAGGAACTCGCCCAGCGGGCGGACGCCGTCCCCTACAGCCTGGAGGACCGGCTCAAGGAACTCGGCGCTTCCTACACCACCGCGGACAAGCCCTTCGACGTATACGTGGTCGAGGACGGCCTCCTCATCACCGGCCAGAACCCCAGCAGCGCCAGGGCCGTCGCCGAGGCAGTGGTCCGACACCTGGTATGAGAACCGCCGTCATGCGCCTCCGACCGTCCCGAGCTCCAGGCACGGCCTGTCCGCTCTCAGCCGGAGTTCGCGGGGGTAAAGCAGGGAAAGCCGCCGGCCTCGATGTGTTCCCGCAACCACCGTTCGATGCTGCAGCCGTACAGCAGTGCGGCCGCCTGGCTGTGTGAGGCGTCGCGGCCGGCTGACACCTCGAAGATCGCCTCGTGTCCCGTGACAGTCCTGGCGCCGAGCCGGGCGTCGGCCTGGTCGCGCCAGATCGGGGCGCGAAGCGTGCGGCCCGAGACGCCTTCAAGGATTACCGGCCGGGACTCGTTCCCGACGGCTGCGACAACGGCGCGCCACCTCGCTGACAGGCGGCGGACGAGCGTAGGGCGCGGTGCACGCGGCCACCGCACCGGCGTTCGCAGCCGTCTGCGGGACGGAGAACTACTGCGTCGAACTGGCGCTGCCGCTCCGGCATCTCCCCGGGCACGAGCTGGAGGCCATGAGGGGTGTTCAAGCGGAAACGCCTCGACGCCGGTTCGGGCTGGGCCGATGTCGTCCGTCAGCGGACCCGTTCAGCCGGCTCGGTGGCCTTGCCCAGGGCCGGACACGAGATGCACCTGGATGTGAGGGGACCGTGCTCAACGCTCCTTACGGGGAAGAGGAGTTGATGTTGGGGGCAAATGCCCCTAGTGCGGATCCGTTTGCGAAAGACATGGTTGACACGCCCCCTGGACCAACACTGGACAGTGGTCGCCGCTCAGGTCCCGAGCGTGCCTGCTGGGCAGCGGTCCGAATCCCAAGTCAACGAAAACGGAACCGAGTTGAAACGCAGCGACAGGCACGGCAGGTCGACTGTTCAACGCCTGACGGCACCTTTGGCCGTATCCCTGGCAATCGTCTGTACGGTGGCGCCCGCCCACGCCGACCACAACGGCACGCCCGGCGACGCCGAGGCCCGCATGTACGTCGTCAAGCTCGCAGAGCCGCCCGTCTCCACCTACCAGGGCGGTCTGAAGGGTCTGGCCCGCACCGCCCCGTCTCCCGGGAACCGCCTCAGGACGAGCACGAACGCAGTGAAGGCCTATGTGCGGCACCTGGACAACCGCCGCGACAACGTGCTCGACGACGTCCCCGGCGTCAGGAAGCTCTACGAGTACAGCTACGCCTTCAACGGCTTCGCCGCGAAACTGACCGCCCGCCAGGCGGCGCAGCTGTCCGCCACTCCCGGGGTGGTCGCACTGACCCCCGACAAGGCCGTCCCACTGCCCCAGGCACCCGACCTGTCCACGTCAGCGGCGGCGACGTGGGACGCCCATACCCCGGCGACAGCCCGCGCCGACCATCCCCGACATCGGCGATCCGCACCCGACGCCGAAGGCCGCACGGCTGGTCCGAAGGAGAGCACAAACACGGCCGACGGCTCGGTCTCCCCTCCCGACATCCCACGCTTTTTGGGTCTGGGCGGTGAGAACGGACTCTGGTCCAAGCTCGGCGGCCCCGAACACGCCGGCGAGGGCAGCATCATCGGCGTCGTGGACAGCGGCATCGACCCGACGAACCCGATGCTCGCCTCCCTCTCCGAACCCCGCCCCGACGCTGACGCCATCGCCGAGAAGTGGCACGGCACCTGCGACGCGGGCGACGATCCCGCCCACAAGGTGACCTGCAACAACAAGCTCATCGGCGCCCGGTGGTTCCGCGAGGGCGTCCCTGACCCCACCTCCGACGACATTCCGTCCCCCCGGGACCTGGACAGCCACGGCACCCACACCGCCACTACGGCCGCCGGCAACTACGCCACCCCCGTGGAGCTCCCGGAGCTGGGGATGCGTGGCAAGGTCAGCGGTATCGCCCCGGCCGCCCGGGTGGCCGCGTACAAGGCGTGCTGGCACGACGGCTGCTGGGACACGGACCTCACCGCGGCGGTCGACACGGCCGTGGCGGACGGCGTGGACGTCATCAGCTACTCCATCGGCGGACGGCTCACCACCTCCGAATCCATGGAGGCCATGTTCAACGCCGCCAAGGCGGGCGTGTTCGTCTCCGCGGCCGCCGGCAACGGGGGACCCGAGACGGTGGGGAACACCGCGCCATGGATCACCACCGTCGCGGCCGAGACGCACGACTCCGGCTACGACTCCACGCTGATCCTGGGCGACGGCCGCCGTTTCACCAACGTCAGGCTGCAGGCCCCGGTCCCCACAGCCCCGTTGGTCGCCGCTGACGACGTGCGCAAGCCGGACGCGGACGCGGCGCAGGCCACGCTGTGCGCGCCGGGCACGCTCGACCCCGCCGAGGTGAAGGGGCGGATCGTCATCTGCGACCGGGGCGGGGTGGCCATTTGGGACAAGGGCCGGGAGATCGCGGATGCGGGAGGTGTGGGCATGGCCGTGGCGAACACACCCACCAGTGCCCAGGACATCTTCCCGAACGACTACGTCGTGCCCTCGGTCCAACTGAGCCAGGAGGAGGGGAAGGCGGTCAGGGAGTACGCGGCCAGGGCAGGTGCCACGGGGAGGTTCGTCTCGGGCACCGTCCAGGTACGCGCTCCGCAGGTCACCTCGTTCTCCTCCGGGGGCCCCGAGCTCTACAGCGGAGGCGACCTGCTCAAGCCCGACATCGCCGCCCCGGGCCAACGCATCCTGGCGGGCGTCGTACCTGACGACGACTCCCCTGACCGCTTCGGATTCTTCGACGGGACATCGATGGCGACCCCGCACATATCCGGCCTCGCCGCTCTGCTGAAACAGCTGCACCCCCACTGGTCGCCCATGGAGGTCAAGTCGGCGCTGATGACCACGGCGACAACCACCGACAACGAGGGCAAGCCCATCGGCCGGCAGGCCACCGCTTCCGCCACCCCGCTCGACTACGGAGGCGGCTCTCCCCGAGCCACCCTCGCCGCCGACCCGGGTCTGGTCTACGACTCCACGTCCGCCGACTGGACGGCGTACCTCTGCGGGATACAGCGGCCGACCACCGTGGACGGCGTCGACGCCTGCGCGAAGGCCCGTCCCCTCGACCCCAGCGATCTGAACTACCCGTCCATCGCCGTCGGTGACCTGGCCGCCCGGCAGACGGTCACCCGCACGGTCACCAACGTCGGCAAGGACACCGCTACCTACCGGGCGACGCTCCGGACACCACCTGGCTACCAGGCCAGGGTCACCCCGCAGAGCTTTACCCTGCGCCCGGGAGCCTCAGCGACGTACCGGGTCACCTTCACTCGCACCAACGCGCCCTACGGCGTCTTCTCCAGCGGCTCCCTCGCCTGGAGCGACGCCCACAGCCAACACCGGGTCACCAGCCCGATCGCACTGCGCGCCGCCCGCGTCGCCGCACCGGGCGAGATCGCCCTCAAGGGGCAACAGTCCCTTCCACTGACTGTACGGGCTAGCTGGAAGGGAGAGCTGACCGCGCGGGCGGAGCTGTACAAGGCCGAGAAGATCACCGGCACCGTCACCGGTGAGGACCAGGACTTCTTCTCGGCCCCGGGAGCCAGTTCCGCCGACGCGAAGATCCCCGTCCACGTCCCCGAAGGCGCCCCCTTCACCCGAGTCGCGGTCGACCCGGCGGACCATGCGCCCGGAAGCATCGTGGACGTCTTCGCCTTCGACAAGAACGGAGTTGAAGTGTCTCCCGAGCCGCAGATCGGCTCGCAGGATTACATCGACCTGCCGCCCGGCGACTACGACGTCTACGTGGTGCAGTACGCCACGCCGACGGGCACCGACAGTCAGCAGTACACGCTGCGTCTGTGGAAGGTCGGCCAGACGGCCCCGACCGTCCGGCCCACCGTCACCCCCACCACCCAGTCCGTCACGCCGGACGCCCAGAGCCGGCTGACGGTGCAGTGGCCGGACGCCGCGCGAGGCGAGCGGTATGTCGGCATCATCGCGTATGGCGACGGGCCCCAGCCCGAGGGGCTGACGAAGCTGGCCGTGACGCCGCAATAGCCACCTACAGCAGAAAGCGCCCGCCCGTGACCCCCGCGAGGTTCACGGGCGTCGGCGTACCCCGGACGTTTCTCCCTGGCGACATTCCCGGTGGTTGCGCATCTGCTTCGAAGTGATGCAGGCGATGGTCATGCGGATAGTACTCCGGTAGGAGTCGAGGAGGTGGTTTTTAGTTCTCTGGACCCGAGGTCGCAAGGGCATGGGGTCGTAACCTTTCTGGCTGTAGGCGGAGTGAGTCGCCCCCAAGACTCCGTCGTGCCCCCACAACTGGAGTCGCAATGCCGCCCCGCGAGGTCTCTGGGTCATCTTCTTACAGACTTCCTTTGTCACTTGCGCTCGTCACCGACAGCGGCCTCGTTCCGAACGATCTGTCGGCGGACTGCGTCCGGCTGGTCACCGAACCATCCGATGTCCGAGTGGAAGACGATGTCCTACTGTTCTACGGACAGGGAATGGCACGCGAATTGAAGCGTTTCTGCGGCGAACTCGGGGGTGTGCTACCACCAACCGCGGTGCTGGCGCACTCGTTGGACTGGGACGATGTGTCGCTGGCGCTCGAGCATGGGGCCACGGGCTATCTGCTGGAGAACCGGTACGCCTTCCTGCTCAACGAGGCACTGTGGTGCACCTTTCGCGGAACCGGATTCCTGGACCCCGTCGTCGCCGCCGCATGGGTGAGGTCGGTCACCGGCCCGGTGAGAGGGACATCCGACAGGAAGCAGCCGCGACCGGTCACGGAGATCCGCCCGGACCGGCGTTCGACACTTTCACAGCGGGAAGGCCAGGTCATGGATCTGCTCGCCTCCGGCATGAAAGTCCGCGAGGTCGCGCAGCACATGGTGCTTACCGAGAAGTCGGTGCGGAACTACCTGAGCCGTATCTACCACAAGCTCGAAGTACGGGGGCAGTCTGAGGCGATCCTGTACTGGATCGGTCGCCTGGAGCCATCCGTACCCGCTGCTCGGCCGAGAGCCTCCTTCATCGATGGCGAGCTGAATCAGCCCATGAGCTAAGGGCACTCCTCACGACACTCATCCCCTATCCACAGCACGTCGCCCCGCTGGACGGCAACCGGGCGGGGCGCGTCCCCGGTCAGGACTGCGTCTGTGCGACCGGTTCGGGCAGCAGCCCTGCCCACCATGCCGACGATAAAAAGTTCCACCGACTCCGTCAGCGGACCCTCGTGAGAGATCGGGGCTGGTACTCCAGCAGCACTTTGACGTTTTCCCTGTTCAGGGGCAGTTTGGGTGAGTGTACTGTGCTGATTGTCGGCCCGTGTCCTCATTCCCGGGCCGCCCCTCGATCGTGTGCAGCCGCCGCTGATAGTGGCAGCCGCGGGCGACGGCTTGGCGCCGTCTGCGCCCGTGCGACCATCTCAACGCGCGTGCGCTGATGAGGTGTTGGTGAACGCCGGTGGGTGAGTGGACAGTTGCCAGGAGCCGCCGAACTGCTGCCACGGTGAGGGGCGCGAGGCAGGAACCGTTTCTGCTGCCCCCTTTGCTGCAGCGTCGGCGTCCATGACGGCCAGGAACGCGTGCGCCAGCATGGCCAGCGTGATGTGCCGCATCCAGCCCGTGTAACGGCGGACTTCGTACTGGTCGAGGCCGCACTCCTTCTTCACGGCCTGGAACGCCTCCTCGATGGCCCAGCGCATCCCGGCGACGCGGACCAGGTGCTCGACCGTGGTGCCGAGCGGCGCGTAGCCGAGGTAGTAGGGGCGATCTCCGCGGGCTTGCTGATGCTGCGGCGTGCCAGGGCCCACCGCTGGTGGGTGGGCATCCCGCCGTCGAAGTCCTCGATGGATGTGATCTGCAGGGCGGCCCAGTGGTAAACGCGCGGGCCCTTCGCCCCGTCACCGCACGAGCGTCGCTCCCACGCTTGGTCGGGGGCCTGGGAGAAGAGGTGATCGATGCGTCCGAAGTGCGGCACCTGCTGGGACTTGGGGACCGCGAGGACATATCCCAGGCCGGTCTCCTCCAGCATGCGGCGCAGCCGCCACTCCTGACCGTAGGCCGCGTCCGCGGTCACCCAGGTGATCGGCAGCGGCGAGGCGACCGCCCGCAGCACCATGGCCTTGGCCAGGTCGGGCTTGGTGACGAAGGCCCGCTCGTCAGGGATGTGGGCGGCGCTGCAGCGGTCGCGGTCGCCGGTCCAGGACTCGGGCAAATACAACTCCCTGTCCACCAGAGCGCGCCCACGTGTGGTGGCGTAGGCGGCGAACACGCCGATCTGGCAGTTCTCGGTGCGGCCGGCGGTGAGTACTGGCGCTGCACTCCGGCCGAGGTGGTGCCCTTCTTGAGGAAGCCGGTGTCGTCGAGTATGAGGATGCCGTCGGGCTCGCCGAGCCGTTCGGCTACGTAGTGCTGGAGGTCGTCGCGGAGCTCGTCGGCGTTCCAGCGGGCGCCGTTGAGGAGCCGCTGGAGGCAGTCGGGTGTGCGGTGTCCGGCGTATTCGGCCAGCTGCCAGCCGTTCTTGCGGCCGACCGGGCCCAGCAGTCCACGGATGTAGTCACGCATCCTGCGGCGCGGCTCGACCCGCCTGAAGCGGTGGCCGGTACGCAGGAACAGTTCCTCGAGTTCGTCGTCCCAGATCTCAACTGCACGCTCGTCGATCACACCGGGAGGCTGCCCGGACCGCTGCCACTATCAGCGGCGGCTGCACACGATCGAGGGGCGGCCCGGGAATGAGGACACGGGCCGCCAATCAGCCCACTACACTCACCCAAACTGCCCCTGAACAGGGAAAACGTCAAAGTGCTGCCGGAGTACTAAGACCCAAAGCTACTCAATCTCGGGGATCCCAAAAGAGCACTTGGCATTGCCGGTTTCCGTCAACGTTCACGGATGGTCCCTCGTCGCCTCTGAATTCTGGGTCCGTCGCATGTGGCGATTCTTCCAGTTGGTACACAGAATTCGCCCGCACGAGGGGAACCCTCATGGCATCGACCGTGCGACATTCCAGCGTAGTTGAGACAAGCAGCCACCGGTCGGCCTCACCCGCCAACCCACGGTTGACGAGAGCTCCTCTGCCGTGTTGGGGTCAAATGCCTCTACTTTCACGCCAGTCCGGAGGGCACGCTGGACAGGAAACCTCGTCAACAGGCAAGGAAACCTCAGGTACAAATCATCAACGCCGACGTGCCTTCGACCACCGGTAGTGCAGCTCCGGTGGGACGGCGTCACGAGATGCTCGAAGCTCAACACCGCTTCGAAGACCACCAAAACGGGCTTCTACCCCCTGGGCGACGAGCCCTTACCCGCGCGTGCCTTCACTGACGCGGCCTGCACCGGCGCGTCCTCAACGCGGGCGTCTCGTACAGGCCGTCCTCCGCCGACGACGACCTCCGGGAGAACGACCTGCAGTGCAGGTACCTCGCCGTCGGAGTCCGTACCACCGAGCACCACTTCCGCGAGTGCGGCTGACCTCACAAGCGACGGCCGGGGGGGCAAACCGGCCGCTCCACCCCTGCCGAAAACCACGGGAAGTCGAGGCCGTCCTTTGCGCAGAAAACGCCGACCTCCCGACAGACCGAGCAACTGGAGAGAAAACGCATGTCACAGATAGCCACGACCAGAAAACCATCCCGTCTCCTCAGGACCGCGCTCATCACGGGCAGTGTCACCGCTCTGACGCTCGGACTGGCCGGTGCCGCGCACGCCGAAGGGATCAAGCCTCTGCCATACATGGGTGACGGCGCTCCGAAGCAGGAGATGTTCCAGCCGCTCTTCGACTACGACTCGGACGGCTGCTACCCGGCGCCCGCCGTCGACGCGAACGGCAACCTCAACGGCGGTCTCAAGAACTCCGGATCGATCACAGGTGGATGCAAGACCGGCCACCTCGGCAACGCCAACACCTACTCGCGGGCCAAGTGCGACAAGGGCACCGGCTGGTGCGGCATCGTCTACACCCTGTACTTCGAGAAGGACCAGGTTGTTGCTGGCGCCGATGCCTTCGGGCACCGGCACGACTGGGAAGCCGCCGTGGTCTGGTACCACGGCAACGACCAGTGGCCCAGTTACGTGTCCGTCTCCGCCCACGGGGACTACACCACCAAGCGCTTCAACGACGTGGAGCGGGTGGGCAAGCGCTTCAAGGTCGTCTATCACAAGGACGGCGGCAGCACGCACGCCTTCCGCTTCGCCAAGTACCAGGAGCAGGCGGAGGCATGGGGCCCCGACAACTGGGACCGGCCGGCCCTCGTTCCCTACGACAGCCTCTGGAGCACGAAGCGAGCGGCCTGGAACGCGCTGGAGAACTCGGACTGGGGCAAGGCCAACTTCCCGCTCCAGGACAAAGGCGACCGCTTCCGCAACACCCTGAACAAGGCCAAGCCATCCGACATCAGCTTCAACGCCTGGAGCTGACACCCAGACAGGCGTACCCAGCCGGTCGCCCGTACGGGAGTGATGCACGGCCGCGAGGTGTCGATGCCGCGCCGAACCGCACCGGGACCGGCGGGATTCCTCTGCGCCGACTCCAGCCGCCGATTGGGGCTGGAGTCGGATGTGGAATTGGTCTCGTGCTCGCGGGCGGGGACAGGCGCGCCAACCTCCGGAAACATGTACTGCTCAAGGTCCGCCTCGGAGTCGCCCGAGTCGTTGACGAGTCGCAAGGCTGGCTCGGCGGCGGCCTGGGAAATCCGTCCACGTACGTCAGACCGTGGGCAGGCTGATGAAGGAGTCGGCGCGTCGGTTCGTCCTGCTCGGCGAAGATCTCGGTGGGCGTTTCGCGGAGGCTCAGCCCTACAACGCCGACACCTTGCGCGTCGCGGCCGCGGACCACACCGCACTCGAATCCCTGCACGAGCGTTCAGGTCTGCCACTCAAACCGGCATGAAGGAAGCCAGGAAACGGCCATATACATGGACGCGGACGGCCTCCGCAAATCAGGGTCCATGCCCATTGCCTGCCCCTATTGCGGCTCGGCGGTCACGCCTGCTCAAGCACGGTCCGGTTCTGAATGCATCGCGCCGCACGAAGCACCAGGGATCAGAAACACGCACTAACCTTGTCGATTACTGACTTCGGCGTATTAGGGTCCGTCCGGTCTGTCGAAAGCGAGGCCCGTCTCGGCGAAGAATCCGTCGAGGATGCAGTGCCGGTACTGCAGCGCCTTGAGCCGCCTGCGGAGCAGAGTC
>NZ_JBEAAJ010000022.1:0-93811 GCF_040446465.1 Streptomyces sp. RG80
GGCCCACACCCTCGTCCTGGGCTGGGGATCGACATACGGACCCATCACCGCAGCCGTCCGCCGACTCCGCACAGCCGGCGAATCCATCGCACAGGCCCACCTACGCCACCTCAACCCCTTCCCACGCAACCTCGGCGCCGTACTGGGGCGGTACGAGCACGTCGTCGTCCCGGAGATGAACCTGGGCCAGCTGTCGGGACTTCTGCGGGCCCGCTACCTGACCGACATACGGTCCTTCACCCAGGTCAACGGCATGCCGTTCAAGGAAGAACAACTGGCCCACGCGCTGGAGGCGACGATCCATGACCACTGAACTCCGCCTCCTGCCCAAGGACTTCAAGTCCGACCAGGAAGTGCGCTGGTGCCCGGGCTGCGGTGACTACGCGATCCTCGCCGCGGTCCAGGGCTTCATGCCGGAGCTGGGCCTGGCCAAGGAGAACATCGTCTTCGTCTCCGGCATCGGCTGCTCCTCCCGCTTCCCGTACTACATGAACACCTACGGCATGCACTCCATCCACGGCCGCGCACCCGCGATCGCGACCGGCCTGGCGACCTCGCGCAGGGACCTGTCGGTGTGGGTGGTGACGGGCGACGGCGACGCGCTCTCCATCGGCGGCAACCACCTCATCCACGCCCTGCGCCGCAACGTCAACCTCAAGATCCTCCTCTTCAACAACCGGATCTACGGCCTGACCAAGGGCCAGTACTCCCCCACCTCCGAGGTCGGCAAGATCACCAAGTCGACGCCGATGGGCTCCCTCGACACCCCCTTCAACCCGGTGTCTCTCGCCGTCGGCGCGGAGGCGTCCTTCGTCGCCCGCACCGTCGACTCCGACCGCAAACACCTCACCGAGGTCCTGCGGCAGGCCGCCGCCCACCCCGGCACGGCCCTCGTCGAGATCTACCAGAACTGCAACATCTTCAACGACGGCGCCTTCGAGGTCCTCAAGGACCGGCAGCAGGCCGAAGAGGCGGTGATCCGCCTGGAACACGGGCAACCGATCCGCTTCGGCACGGACGGGGCGCGGGGCGTGATCCGCGATGTCGGCACCGGTGGCCTGGAGGTGGTCGACGTGACCCCGCGGAACGAGGCGGACATCCTCGTCCACGACGCCCACTCCCCCTCCCCCGTCACGGCCTTCGCCCTCTCCCGCCTCGCCGACCCGGACACCCTCCACCACACGCCCATCGGTGTGTTCCGTGACGTCGAACGGCCCGTCTACGACACCCAGATGGCCGACCAGCTCGACATGGCGATCGAACAGAACGGCAAGGGCGACCTGGCCGCCCTGCTGGCCGGCAACGACACCTGGACCGTCGGCGCGTGATCCGCCCCTGCCCGCCCACCCCCGTCTTCCCTCTACGAGGAGTCCCCTCATGACGTACGTCATCGCTCAGTCCTGCGTCGACGTCAAGGACAAGGCCTGCATCGACGAATGCCCCGTGGACTGCATCTACGAGGGGCCGCGCATGATGTACATCCACCCGGACGAATGCGTGGACTGCGGGGCGTGCGAGCCGGTCTGCCCGGTCGAGGCGATCTTCTACGAGGACGACCTGCCCGAGCAATGGAGTGCGTTCGGGCCGGCGGCCGCCGAGGTCTTCGAGACGGTCGGCTCGCCGGGTGGCGCGAGTGCGACGGGCCCACTCGGCAGCGACCACCCGGTGGTCGAGGAGACGTCCGTCGTCAGCGCCTGATCCGGGCACGAGGGGCGAGCCCCCGCACGGCCTACTGGTTCGTGTCCGTGCCTCGGGTGGTCAGACGCGGTGTCAGGTGGTCGACGATGCCGGCGATCGTGGGATGGTCCCAGACCAGGTTCGGGTCGACGATCAGACCGTGCTCGTCCTCCAGATCGCCGCACAGGCTCAGTGCCGTCACCGAGTCCATGCCGTAGGCGACGAGCGGGGTGCGGTCGTCCAGGGATGCCTCGGGGCGGTCGAGATAGAGCGCGAGACGAGCGGTGAGCCAGCCGTGCAGTCCCGCGGCGAGCGCGGCCTGCCCGGAGGTACGGGTCGTCATGGAGAGCTCCTCGGCGATGGCGGCCTGGGTCCGGTCCCTGAAGGCGCGGGGTTCTGCCAGTGTCCGCAAGGGGGCTAAAGCCGGGCTTGAAGAGGGTCGGCATGACAGCCGTATGACAATGCGCGCCGGCACAGGGGCCCGGGGGCACACAAGAGAGCTGCTCGGCACACGGGACGCGGCAGAACACTGGCACGTTTTTCCGGTCGTCGGCACCGGCACGGCGCTCGGGGCGGTCATTCGTTGACCCCCGTTCGGCACAGCGGTTTTCCTTCCCACGTACTGGAGCCGCGTCTTCCATGCCTTTCCGTGCCTTTCCACGCCGAGCAGGAGCAACAATGGGGAACCAGCGACTGAGCATGTGCATCATCGGCACCGGGCCCAGGGGGTTGTCGGTGCTGGCACGTGTCTGCGCCAACGCCGCCCTCGACCCGGGCGTCGAGCTGACCGTGCACGTGGTCGAATCCGAGCGGCCGGGCTCGGGACGTGTCTGGCGCGGCAGCCAGTCCCGGCATCTGCTGATGAACACCGTCGCCTCGCAGGTGACCCTCTTCACCGACGAGTCGGTGGAGATGGAGGGACCGCTGGAGACCGGGCCGAGCCTGTACGAATGGGCGCAGCTCATGGCGTCGTTGGAGCCAGGGGAGTGTGGTCTGGACGACGGCATCCTCGCGGAGGCCCGCAGGATGGGGCCCGACACGTATCCCACCCGCGCGTTCTACGGCCACTATCTGGAGTGGGTGTTCTACCGGGTCGTCACGCTCGCGCCGGCCCATGTCGACGTCGTCGTCCACCACACCCGTGCCGTCGCCCTGGACGACGCGGCCGAGGGCGCCGATCCCTCGCAGACCGTGCGTCTGGCCAACGGCCGCGAACTGACCGACCTGGACGCGGTGGTGCTCTCCCTGGGCCACGTGGACGCCGAGGATCCCGACACACTGGCCCGGCTGCACAAGAAGGCGCGGGCACTGGGACTGAGGCATGTACGGCCCGTCAACCCGGCCGACATCGACCTGGACTTCGTCAAGGCGGGCGAGCCGGTGCTGCTGCGCGGTCTGGGCCTCAACTTCTTCGACTACATGGCGCTGTTCACCGAGGGGCGCGGCGGTGTGTACGAGGAGGTCGACGGGAAGCTGGTCTACCGGCCCTCGGGGCGCGAGCCGGCGCTGCACGCCGGCTCCCGGCGCGGGGTGCCGTACCACGCCCGCGGCGAGAACGAGAAGGGCGCGCACGGCCGGTACCACCCGGCGCTGCTCGACGAGGCGACGGTGGCCGAGTTGCGGGCGCGGGCCGTCTTCCGCGGTGGCCTGGACTTCAAGGCCGACATCTGGCCGCTGATCGCCAAGGAGGCGGAGTCGGTCTACTACACGGCGCTGCTGACCCGCACCGAGGAGGCGGACGTCGTGGACGCCTTCCGTGAGCGGCTGCTGGAGACGCCGTGGGACAGCGACGCCGAGCGCGCGGTGCTGGACGCGTACGGGGTGGCCGCCGCCGACCGCTGGGACTGGGCGCGGGTCGCCCGCCCCGACGAGGGCGCCGCGTTCGACAGCGCGGGAGCCTGGCGGGAGTGGCTGCTGACCCGGCTCGGGCAGGATGTGGCGGACGCCGTCGAGGGCAATGTGTCCGGGCCGGTGAAGGCGGCGCTGGACGCGCTGCGGGATCTGCGCAACGAGATACGGCTACTGATCGACCACAACGGTCTGACCGCAGACTCGCACCGCGACGACCTGGACCGCTGGTACACCCCGCTCAACGCGTTCTTGTCGATCGGGCCGCCCGCCTCCCGCATCCGGGAGATGATCGCGCTGATCGAGGCCGGTGTCCTGTCCGTCGTGGGGCCCGATGTGCGGATGGAACTGGACGAGGAGGCACGGCAGTTCGTGGCGTCCTCGCCGAAGGTGCCCGGCTCACAGGTGCGGGCGGAGGTGCTGATCGAGGCCCGGTTGCCCGACATCGACCTGCGGCGCACCGCCGACCCGCTGCTGCTGCATCTGCGCCGGACCGGTCAGTGCAGCCGCTACCGCATCCACGGTCCCGGCTCGCGGGCGTACGAGACCGGTGGTCTCGCCGTCACGGAGCGGCCCTACCGGCTGGTGGACGCCTCGGGCCGGGCACATCCGCGGCGGTTCGCCTACGGCGTGCCGACCGAGTCCGTGCACTGGGTGACGGCCGCCGGGATCCGGCCCGGGGTGAACTCGGTGACGCTGGGCGACTCCGACGCGATCGCTCGTGCCGTGCTGGCGCTGGCGGCCGTGCCGGCGTACACGCTGCCGGGCGCGGTGGCCGGGACCGAGGCCGCCTGACGACTGCCGGGCGGGCGTGGCTCGGCCGTCGGGCGCCGGTGGGGGTGCCGGTGTCCGACGGCCGGGGCGGGTCGCCAGGCGGGGCTCAGGTGGTCGGCAGCCGCACCGACTGGCTGTGGCGGAAGAAGTCCCGCGGGTCGTACGCCTTCTTGACCTTCTGCAGCCGGGCGTAGCCGGACTTGTAGTACAGGTCGTGCCAGGGCACCCCGGAGGTGTTGTACTTCGGGTCGCTGAGGTCGATGTCCGGGTAGTTGACGTAGGCGCCGTCGGTCACGTCGTCGATGACCGGGACACCGCCGGTGGCGGCGAAGACACCGTGGTAGAACTCGCGGATCCAGCGCAGCGAGATCTCCTCGGCGGCCGGGTCGTTCCACCACAGTCCCCAGGCGGCCTTGAACGCGGCCTCGCGGTGCGGGGCGGCGGTGGCGTCCGGGGCGACCGCGTTGACCTGGCCGCCGAAGGAGCTGACCTGCACCGCGGCGGTGGGGTTGACCAGGTCGTCGCGCGTCAGGTGCTTGTAGAACTCGTCGATGTGCGCCGTCGGCATGGTCTTGCGGTAGTAGGCGGACTTGAAGTCGGACCTGAAGGTGGGGTCGTTCAGGGTGGCGTTGGTGGTACCGATGTAGCGGGCCGCCTGGAGCCAGGGCATGCGGCGCGGTGCGGCGAGGTCGGGCATGGCCGCCATCTCGCCCATGTCGACGCTCATCGGCTCGTTGGCGACGTCCAGGCCCTCGGTGATGGCACCCAGATAGTCGTCGAGTATCGCCTGCGCGCCCGGGACGGTGGCGTCGACCTGGGTGACCAGACCTATGTAGCCGGCCGACTTGTGGTTCAGCCACAGCACGCTGGTCAGGTTGTCGTTGACGGTGCCGGCCTTGAGGTTCTTGGTGTGCCAGTCGCCGAAGTTCCTGACCAGCCGTGCGAAGCGGTCCTTGGTCATGTCGGCCCAGGGCCAGGCGGTGGCGTGCAGGAACACCTCCCCGGGAGGCTGCGGGAGCAGCTTGGCGGGGTTGGTGCCGGTCGCGCCGGGTGAGCGGAACCAGAAGCGGGTGACGACACCGAAGTTGCCGCCGCCACCGCCGGTGTGGGCCCACCACAGGTCGCGGTTGGGGTCGTTCGGTTCGCGGGTGGCGACCTTGACCGTCGCCGTGCCGTCGGCGCCGACACACACGACCTCGACGCCGTACAAGTGGTCGACGACCAGGCCGAGCTGGCGGCACAGCAGGCCCCAGCCGCCGCCGCTGACATGGCCGCCGACGCCGACCTGGAAGCAGGTGCCAGCGGGGACGGTGACGCCCCAGGTGCGGTACAGGCGCTCGTACACGTTCAGGACCTGGGAGCCGGCCTCGACGCAGACGGCGTTCTTGTCGGCGTCGTAGTAGACCCGGTCCATCCTGGTCATGTCGAGGATGACCTGTACCTCGGGGTTGAAGACCCAGTCCTCGAAGCAGTGACCGCCGCTGCGTACCGTCAGGCGCTTGCCTGCGGTCACGGCGGCCTGGACGACGGAGCGGACCTGCGCGGTCGTCTCGGCGAGGCAGATCTTCTCCGGTGTGGCGGCCCAGCGCTGGTTCCAGCCCTGGATCAGGTCCTTGTACCGCTTGTCGCCGGGGCCCACCGAGGTGATCGGTGACACCGTGCTCGCGGCGTTCTCCGCCGCCGCGGACGGTGCGGCCAGGGCCGTACCCGTCAGAAGGGCGGCGCCTCCGGCGGCCGCGCCCCCGGTGAGGAAGTTCCGTCTGTGGATGCCTTCAGCGTGGCGAGCCATCGCGCCAACCCCTTTGTCCTGATGAGTCGATACGGCCACGCTATAGATCGGTTCACGCCACGGGCACTCAGAAAGTTGCGCTCGTACTCGGCGGCTTTGCACGCCGTCCCGAGCCCTGGCGCAGCGGCCGACAGGCCGGTCACGGGGCTCGGACGGGGGTTTCTCACAGTAAAGATCACGCCACAGTGCCGGTGCCCGACGGCATGCGTCGGGCACCGGCACTGTGGGTGTGTGAAGGGGGCGCCGGGGCGCGTGTGGTCAACCGGCGCCCAGCGCCGCCGCCTTGGGGACATCCGCGACGGCGTCCGGATGGATGCGGAGCAACTGGCGGATCCGCTCGTGCCGGCAGAGCCGGCGGATCTCGCGCGGGAGCAGCGGATCCACCGGATACCGGGCCGCGGGACGGGCCATCAGCCGGCCGAGCCGTGCTTCGAACCACCGGTCGTCGGCTCGGCGTACCGCGTACGGGAAGAGCTCCGCGAGCTGCTCGCGCGCCGCCTGTTCGGGGCCTTCCAGGACCGCGCACACGCCGTGGTCCGTCACGGCCACCAGCACCGGGGCCTCGTCGGTGACCGCCATGGCGTAGCGGATCTCGACGCCGGCGGCGCCGGCCCGGAACTCCTGTGGGGTCATGCCCAGGATCGCCGTGGAGACCGCGTAGAACTGGCCCGTGGTGGTGAAGCCGGACTGGTAGATGGCGTCGGAGACGGTCCGTGCGCGGATCAGCTCCTCGCGGACCCGTCGGGCCCGCACGGCGGTCCAGTAGGTGTGCGGTGTCAGCCCGGTCAGCGACTTGAACATGCGGTGGAAGTGGAACCGGCTGTAGCCGGCGCTCTGCGCCAGCTCGTCCAGGTTCAGGGGCGCCGCCGCCGTGTCCATGAGCAGACAGACACGGGCCACGAGGGCGGCGTGCTCCCGGGTCGGCTCCGGTTCGCCCGGCCGGCAGCGGCGGCAGGGCCGGTAGCCCCGCAGGCGCAGTTCTTCCAGCGAGGCGTGGAACTCCACGTTCTCCCGGCGGGCGAGCCGCGCCGCGCAGGAGGGCCGGTTGTATATCCCGGTCGTCGTCACCGCGTAGTAGAACGCCCCGTCCGCGGCGTCGTCGCGCTCGCGCACCGCGCGCCAGCGCTGTTCGTCGCTCGCGTACGCGTACGTCTCGGCGTCGGCGGCCGCCGGCAGCCGTGTCGGTGCCGGCGCCGCCGTCATCCTCTCCGCCCGTGGCCGGGCGCGCAGGTGCCAGCGGCCCCGGCGTCGCGCGTCCTGGTGTCGTCGCCCTCGGCCGGGAGCCCGTGTGCGACCGGACGTTCCCGATACGTGTGTGCCGAGGGGGTGTTCCAGAGCGTGTGACCCGCTGGATCGATCATGATGGGATCTCCCCGCTCAGAACATGCCGTTGCTGTGCGCCAGGTTCTGCGGAACCTCGGTCCGGACGTCCCAGTACTCGACGACCTTGCCGTCGGCGACGCGGAACAGGTCACCGAAGGCGTGCGGCTTGCCGTCGCGGGTGCCCTCGGAGTACGCGAACACGAAGTTGCCCTCGGCGACGACGCGGTGGACCTTGAGGTATTCCGTGCCGGCGAGCGTCTCCCGCAGCCCGGCCACGCCGTCGGCGACGCCGGGGGCGTGCCGGATCAGCTCGCCGCCCTCGGTGCAGCCGTCGAGCGCCTCCAGATCGCCGCCGACGAAGGCCTCCTCGACCAGGCGGCCGACGAGTTCCTTGTTCGCGGCCGTGCGGTCGAGGTCGGTCACTTCGGCGACGCCGTCGCCCATGTCGTGGCCGGACGCGGTCGGGCCGATCTCCGGGGCCACCGCCTCCCAGTGCTCCTGGATCCTGCCGTCGCCGGCGCGGTACAGGTTGAACAGGATGAGCGGCACTTCGGCGAGGCCGGTGACCCGGGCGTGCAGCAGCACCATGTCGCCCTCGCCGATCGAGCGCAGCAGCTCGTACCGGGCGCCCGCGCCCTTGGCCCGCTCGGTCAGCCGGCGCAGGCCCTCCGGCCCGTCGGCGCACAGCGGGCTGTGCTGGATGAAGTCGGGCGCGTAGTACTTCTCGAGGGCACCGTCGGTGTCGGGCCCCCCGGTCAGCGCCAGCACGCCCTCCACGATGAGGTTCTTCGTGCTCATACGAATCTCCAAGGTGTGATCGTGGCCGGGGAGTTCAGCTGCCGGTGGTGACCGGCAGCGCTTCCAGCGCGCGGGAGAGCAGGCTGGGCTTGTAGTCGAACCGGTCGGCGGCCAGCCGCAGCCCGGGGGCCCGGCGGAAGAGCGTGCCGAGCGCGGTCCTGCCCTGGGTGCGGGCCAGCGGGGCGCCGAAGCAGACGTGCAGGCCCGAGGCGAAGCTGAGGTGCCGGTTGTCGGTGCGGCCGAGGTCGAGGGTGTCGGGGTCCGCGAAGGCCTCGGGATCACGGTTGGCGGCGCCCCGGACGATGATGACCTGGTCGCCGGCGCTGACGACGTTCCCCTCGCCGAGGTCCGCGTCCTCGAACGCCACGCGGATGGACAGATGCGAGGGCGAGTCGTACCGCAGCAGCTCTTCGACGGCGCTGCCCGCCAGCTCCGGCTCGGCGCGGAACCGGGCGAGCTGGTCGGGGTGGCGCAGCAGGGCGAGGGCACCGTTGCCGATGAGGTTGGTGGTCGTGCCGTGTCCGGCGATGAACAGCAGGATGCAGGTGCCCAGGAGCTCCTGTTCGCTGATCTGCCCGGCGTCGGCGGCGACCGCGAGACGGCTGAGCACGTCCTCCCCCGGCGTCCGGCGCCGCTCGGCCGCCAGCGCGAGGAAGTAGTCGTTGAGCGCGGCGAGCGCTTCGTCCCTGGCCTGGTGGTTGGCCTGGGAGACGGTGAAGGAGGGGCTCACACCGGCCAGGTAGTCCTGCGCCCACTTCTCGATCATGAGGTGGTCGGGCTCCGGCACCCCGAGCAGGTGGCAGATCACGCCGAACGGCAGCCGGTGGGCGAGGGCGGAGATCAGGTCGAACTCGGGGCCCTGGCCCAGGGCCTCGTCGAGGAGCTGCTCGGTGCGCTCCTCGATGTAGCCGTTGGCGCTGCGCATCACCCGCGGTCCGAAGGTGTCGCGCAGGACGCGGCGCATGCGGGTGTGGTCCGGCGGGTTCATGAAGATGAGCATGTGGCGCTGGTCGGCGAACCCGCCGGGCAGCGCCCCCTCGCCCGCCGCCTCCTGGGTCGCCGCCGCGGGCGAGGGGTAGCCGAACCGCTCGTCGCGCATGACGAGGTCGCACTCCCGGTGCCGGGTGAGCACCCAGAAGCCCGCCGGGCTGCGGAAGACGGGGCTGCTCTCGCGCAGCCGCCGGTAGTGCTGGTAGGGGTCCTTCTGGAACTCGGGGTCGGTGGGATCGAAGCCGAGCATGCCCCCGGCGCCGGCCCGCGTTGTCGTCGTGCCGCTCACATGTCCTCCGAATGGAGTTGCTGTCCCCTGTCGCAGAACGCTCAGGACATTCGGCTCCGCCCACGCTGATCCGCGCGGGTTCGCTGTCTCTTTCGGCCAGTGGGCCTCACCGAACCACAGCGGACAGGAGGTGGGGGAGCTGTCATTTCCTGCATGGCCAGTTGTTGTCAGGGCTCTCGGCTCGGGCCGTGAAGGAGGTGGGCCATAGGCTTTTGCACATGACAAGCGTGGAGCAATCCGCCCTGGCGGCAGACGATGTGACGACACGTCAGCGGATCTTCGAGGCCGTGCTCGGTCTGTGCCGTGAGCGGGCCTACGACGCGTTCGACGTCGGTGACATCGCCCGCCGCGCGGGGGTGGACGAGGAGGCTGTGCTGGCCGGCCGGCCCGCCAAGAACCTCGTCGTGATGGAAGCGCTGCTGCATGCCGTGGCGCCGCACATGAGGTTCCCGCGCACCGGTGACATCCGGGCCGACCTGGAGCAGCAACTGGCCGCCACGGCACGGCTGTTCGCCGATCCCGGGATCGGCCCGCACCTGCGGGCGGTGATCTCCGAGATGCACACGGACACACGTCTTTCCGAGACCTTTCTGCGCACGGTGTACACACCCAACCGGACGGTCGCCCGCGCCCGGTTCGAACTCGCCCAGGAACAGGGCCAGTTGCGTACCGACATCGACCTGGACACGGCCGTCGACCTGGTCTTCGGCTCGCTGTGGTTCCGGCTGCTGCTGGCCACCGGCCCGCTCACACCGCAGCTGGCCGCCTCGATCGCCGAGCATGCGCTGGCCGGCCTGGGACTGCCGCCCGCGTGAGAAAGCGGCCCTGAACATGGCGTTGCCCGGCCGATGTCGGCAGGGCAACGCCATGTTCAGGGCTCGCTCGCCCTTTCAGCTGTCGGGCACGCTCACGTCCACCGGCCGCTGCCGAAGGTCTCCTGGCTCTGGAGCACCTTCTCGCGCAGGTCGAACCGGCGCACCTTCCAGGTCCCGGTGCGGGGGAACTCCTCCCAGTCGATGATCCGCGGCTCGTCGAGCGGGATCAGTCCGGCCGTGGCACGCTCCCACGCGGCGCGGTCCAGGGTGCCGCTGTGGGTGGAGACGATCGGCACGGGCCGCCCGTTGGGGTTGCCGAGCACGATGACCTCGGAGGCGTCCTCCAGGCGCTCCAGCAGCAGGCTCTCCAGCTCGATGCCGCTGGTGCCGGGGATGACGTCGACCTCGCGGTCGAGGATGTCCACGGTGCCGTCCCAGCGGTGGACGCCGATGTCACCGGTGTTCCACCAGCCGTCCCAGACCTTCTCGTCGTAGCGCTCGGGCTCGCCGAGGTAGCCCAGACAGCGGCCCTTGCCGTTGATCAGGACCAGGCCGCTCCTGCCGCGCCGGACCGGGCGCCGGGTCTCCGGGTCGACCACCTTGATCTTGGTGACGAAGGGGACCGGCCGGCCCACGTTGCGGGTGAACGTCCCGTGGTCGTCGGCCCGTTGGCGCATGACCTTGCGCTTGGGGTACTGCGCGAGGGTGGCGGGGCCGATCTCGCTCTGTCCCCAGCTCTGCGCCCACACCGGGCGGCGCCGGCGGCTGGTCTGCATGAAGGTGCGGATCGTGCTGGGGTGGATGGCGTCGAAGGTGGAGACGAACATCCGCACGTCGCTGAAGAGCTCCGGGTGTGCCTTGGGCAGGTGCTCCCAGCGCTGGAAGATGTTGGGGCAGGCCTCCAGCGTGGTGGGACGGTTGCGCTGGAGCGTCTCGACGACCACGTCCGGATCGGAACCGCCGAGCACCACGACCTTGGACGGGATCAGCACCGACTGGGCCATCACCCAGGTCACCGCGCGCGAGTGCACGAAGGCTATGCAGGAGGCGACGGTGTCGTCGGACCTCGTCGACAGGAACGGGATGCGGATGGTCTCCATCACCCCGTACACGCCGATGGTGTCCGCCGAGTGCATCACGAACTTCGGCACACCCGTGGTGCCGGAGGTGTGGGTGAGCAGCATCGGCTCGGAGTCCGGGCGCAGATCGGGTGCCGGGATGTCGCTGCCGGCGAGGTCGGCGAGGCGGGTGGCGCCGCCGGGCAGCCGCTCGCCCTCGACGGCCAGGACCCGGGTGTCGGGACCGGCCAGCTGGACGCCCTGTTCCTCGGCGGCCACCAGGACGTCGTCGGCGGCGACGATCACCTTCGGATCCAGACGGTCCATCATCTTGCCGAGGGTGTCCGGCGGGAAGGTCGAGGTGATCATGGCGGGCAGGGCGCCGATACGGGCCGCGGCCGCGGCCAGCAGGACGACGTCCATGTGGTTGTGCTTGATGATCGCCAGCCGGTGCCCGCGGCGCAGTCCCGCCGCGTACAGGCGTCCCGACATGTCCTGCACGAGGTGCGCCAGCGACGTGGAGTCGTGGGCGCGGCCCGCGTCCGGGGCGATGTCGAAGGGCCGGTCCAGGTGCCAGATGGGCCCCGGCTTGCCGGCGAAGTGATCGAAGTGGGCCCCTATGTTCTTGGGGCGCTTGGTCTTGGGCATCGGCCGTTCTCTTCCGTCGTAGGACCTCTCGGGGGCACCTGGAGCCGGGGCCGCCGCCGGCCCGGTCCCGCGGTGCGCGGGGTCGGGCCGGCGGCGGCCGGTGTGGTGTCAGTGCGGTCGGCTGGTGACCGGGGCGTCGCTGTCGCTGTCGCTCCCGCTGCGGGCTCCGGGGATCCGCGGCGCCGCCTCCGTCTCCGCCTCGGCCTCGCTGAGGCCGTAGCGGGAGTGGAAGGCACGCAGCGGGCCGGGCGCCCACCAGTTGGCGCGACCGAACAGCTTCATCAGCGCCGGCAGGAGACCGCCGCGGATGAGCGTGGCGTCCATGAGGATCGCCAGCGCCATTCCGAGGCCGATCGCCTTCATGTAGCTGATGCCGGAGGTGATGAGGACCAGGAAGACCAGCGACAGCAGGACCGCCGCGTAGGTGACGACCTTGCCGACCCGCTCGAGACCGTTGGCGACGGCCAGCTCGTTGTCGCCGGTGCGGTCGTACTCCTCCTTGATCCGCGACAGCATGAACACCTGGTAGTCCATCGACAGGGCGAAGGCCAGGCCGAAGCACATGATGGGCACGGTCCAGGTGATGCTGCCGGTGATGATGAAGTCACCGAACAGGCTCGCCAGGTGGCCTTCCTGGAAGATGAAGACCAGGGCGCCGAACGTGGCGGTGAGGCTGAGCACGGTGAGCAGGATCGACTGCAGCGGCAGCAGCACACTGCCGGTGAGCAGGAACAGCAGCAGGAACATGCCGATGAACAGGATCGCCCCGGACAGCGGCAGGTTGTCGCGCAGGGTGTCGAAGGTGTCGACGCTGACCGCGGCCGGACCACCGACCTTCACGTCGAAGGGCGCCTTGGTGTCACGCACCGCGTCGACCAGGCTCTCGCCCTGCGACCCGTACGCGTCGACCGAGGGCACCACGGACAGGTAGGTGCCCGCGGCCACCCCGAAGCGGGTGTTGGCCTCGGTCGCCTCGGCGACCTTGGCGCCGTCGACGTAGGAGCCCGTCAGGGCGTCCACGCGGCTGACGTCGGCGACCTTGGAGAGGTCCTTGGCGTAGGTGTCGATGGCGGCGGTCTTCGTCTGCGGGTCGCCGGCGTTGGCCGCGACCACCGTCAGCGCCTGCTGCTCACGGGTGTCGAAGTCCGCGCGGAGCACCTGGGCGACCTGGGCGGACTTGGCGTCGGCGGGCAGGACCGCCTCGTCGGGCAGCCGCAGCTTCATGTCCAGGGCCGGCAGGCCCAGGGTGATGACGACGGCCAGGACGAGCACGGCGACCCGCACCGGGCGGCGCATCACCGCGGTGGACGTGCGGTGCCAGAACCCGCCGCCGTCCTTGGCCGGGTCCTGCTTGCGCTTGACCAGGCTCCACTTGTCGACGCGCGGACCGATCCAGCGCAGCACCGCGGGCGCGAGGACGAGCGTGACCGCGGCGGCGACCAGTGCGGTCGTCATGCAGCCGATCGCCAGCGAGCGCAGCATCGTGAACGGCAGGACGAGCAGACCGACGAACGCGACGGCCACGGTCAGCGCGGAGAACAGGATCGTGCGTCCGGCGGTGCGCAGGGTCGTGGTGATCGCGGTGTTGATGTCCTTGCCCAGCCGCAGTTCCTCGCGGTACCGGGTCACGAACAACAGGCAGTAGTCGATGCCCAGACCGATGCCCAGGAACGTCGTGGTGTTGACGACGACGCTGGAGGTGTCGTTGAAGAAGGTGATGGTGAACAGCGCACCCATCGACGCCAGCATCGCTCCGAACGCGACGGCCACCGGCAGCAGCGCGACCAGGGCGCTGCCGAAGATGATGACCAGCACGATGAGGAGCAGCGGGAAGACCATGCCCTCGGCCTTGGAGGCGTCCTTGCTGGAGGTCTCGATGTTCTCGTGCCACATCATGGCCGAGCCGCCGGTCTTGACCTCGATGCCGTCGACCTTGCCGGAGTACTTCTCGTCGATCTTCTTGGCCCAGTCGATCTGGTCGTCGAAGTCGCCGTTGATCCGGCCCAGCACGATGGCCTTGTCGCCGTCCTTGCTGCGCAGCGCCTCACTGCCGGTGGTCCAGTAGGAGACGACATCGGTGATGTCGGACTCCTTGGACAGCTTCTGCGTCAGGTCACGGCCGGCCGCGGCGACGGAGGCGTCGTCCACGCCCCGCTTGTCCTCGACCAGCAGCAGCAGGTTCGGTTCGCCCTGCTTGAAGGTCTTCTCGAGCTCCTCGGCCGCGGCACGTGACTCGGTGCCGGTGGCCTCGTAGCCGCCTGAGGTGAGCCGGTCCTGCAGGCCGCCGCCTGCGGCACCGGCGAGGACCACCAGCAGCAAGGTGAAGAGAACCACCTTGCGCGGTGAGCGCAGCACCAGGCGTGAAAGCCTGTCGAACATCGTTTCCTCCTATGGTGTGGGTGAGAACTTCGGCTTCACGCCGGCCGGGAGGGTCCGCTGACAGCCGCGAAGGTGCGGTCGAACCAGTCACGTGCCAGGTCGTAGAACTCGCTCGCTCCCCGGTGCACGTTCAGCGAGTGGCCGACGCCGGCGACCACGTGGGTCTCCAGCCGGGCCTCGGGTGCGTAGTACTCCCGCTCGAAGGCGTGCACGGACTCGGACTGGGCGGCGAAGCCCACTGCCGAGCTGCTGAAGAGCGCGTCGTGTTCCCCGACCACCACCAGGACGGGCACCTTGACGGCCCGAGAGTGCTCGGGCCGGTAGGTCTCGGGCAACGAGTTGCCCTCGCCCCAGGTGGCGGTGGACTTGATCAGTTCGTTGTGCGCGGACAGTTCCGGTTCGATGCCGCCCGCAAACTCGAGCATCCTGGCGCGGCGTCCCGGACGCTGCGTCAGATACTCGGCGGGCGCGCCGAGTCCGGCGAGCAGGGGATCCTTGCTCGCCGGGTGAAAGAAGTCGTGGACCTTGTCGACCTTTTCGTAGAAGTCGGTCGTGGTGTGCAGCATGCCGGTGATGACCAGGCCGTCCACGTCCGCGTGCCGGGCCGCCTCGACGAGGGCGATGCCCGACCCGTAGGAGTGGCCGACGCTCACCACGTGCTCGAAGCGATGGCCCCCGGGGGTGCCCGAGCGCAGCAGCGCGATCGCCTGGTGGATGCTCTCCACGTGGCTGTCGAGGTTGACGTCGTCGCCGTGCGGCCTGCTGGAGGCGCCGGTGCCGAGGCGGTCGAGCAGCAGCACGGCGTATCCGGCGCGCAGCATGTGGGCGCTGTAGTCGTAGCCGCCGGGCAGGGTCCAGTAGCGGCGGTCGTAGGTGAGACCGGGAATGAGCACCTGGACGGTGTCCGCCCCCTGTTCGGGCACGAGCAGCCGGCCGGCGATGTGCCGGTCGGTGCCGTCCACGGGCACCCGCACGGTGATGTCCTCGCCGACGCAGGGCGGGGTGTCCGCCTCGGGCAGCGGCGCCGGGACGACGGTCATGGGGTTCTCCTCGCGTTGTGCACGGGCGTGCCGGGGGTGCTGGGTACGGAGGCCGTCGGCACCTGTTCGGGCGCGGGCTGCGCCGGTCTGGTGCTCCGGCGGGCGGCCAGGTCCGCGATGTTCGTGACCGCGAGCTCTTCGGCGCGGGAGTGCCGGGCACCGATGCCGTGGGTGGTGCTGGGCGGTCCGACCGGGCCGGGGCCGCTCGGGCCGCGCAGGGCCGCGGCTATCACGCGGGGGTGGAACATCTCGGTCGGCGAGGCGATGAGCTGGGTGTGCCGGAGCATCAGCACGGCCGCGTGCCGGTTGGTGACGGCGGCGGCGGTGAGACGGTCCACGTAGCGCTTGCCGAGCCGGGTCGCCGTGTCGGGGCGGGTGACCTCGTAGACCCAGGGATAGGAGAAGTCCATGCCGGTGGCCAGCTGCCAGGCGGGGGTCATGGTCCGGGCGAAGGCCTTGCGCAGGGGGCCGGCCTGACCGACGTGGGTGCCGCGCGCGGCGAGTCGGTCCCTGAGCACCAGGGCGCACTGCACGGCGACGGACATACCCTGCCCGTAGGAGGGGTTGAAGCCGCCGAACGCGTCGCCGATGACGAGGAAGCCGTCGGGCCAGCGGCTCAGCTTCTCGTAGTGCCGCCAGCGGTTCTCGGTGCGGCCCGAGCCGTAGACCGGTCCGACGGGGGTGGCGGACTCGACGACGTCGCGCAGCACCGGGTCGCGCAGGGTGCCGGCGGCGCGCAGCAGGCCCTCGTGGTCGGTGGGCAGGCGGTCTCCGCCGCCGGCGGACACCGACACCATCCAGCGCCCGCCCTCGATGGGGTTGAGGATGCCCTGGCGGGGGATCTCGGACGAGGCCATCAGCAGCATGCACGACCAGTCGGCGACATGGCCGGCGGGCGGCTCGTAGATGCCGGTGGCGTACGCGGTCTTCGCGTCGACCACGGACTCCTGCGGGCGCTCGTAGCCGAGCTCCTCCAGCCACTGCGGGGCCTTGGACTTGCGGCCGGTGGCGTCGACGACGAAGTCCGCGTCGATCAGGTACTTCTCGCCCCAGCCGGTGCGCGCCTGGCCGTCCTTGCCGCGCACCCACACGCCGACGACGCTGCCGTCGCGTCCGCCCTGCAGACCGAGGGCCTCGTGCTGCGTGACGAACTCGACCTTGGGGTCCTTGCGCAGCCGCTCGCGCACCACCGCGTCGATGACGTCGCGGGTGCCGGTCAGCATCGACATGTCGGTCTCGAAGCGGGACATCCAGCCGCCCGGTGCGAGCAGGAGCATGTCCTCGGGCATCCGGACGCGGACCATGCCGGCCGTGATGAGTTCGTCGGTGACGCCGGGGAAGAGCTGCTCAAGTCCCTGGTGGCCGGCGGCCATCAGGTTGTGCGCGTGCCGCGCCTGGGCCACGCCCCGCCGCCAGCGGGGCTCCACGCTCAGCTGGTCACGCTCGATGATCGTGACCTTGCTCAGGTACGGGGACAGAGCTCGCGCTGTGGCCATTCCGGCGAGGCTCGACCCGATCACGACGGCGTGGCCGTCACCGCCGTGCCCGCCTCGGGCACCTGGGTTGAGGCTCATGTGTGCGCCCTCTCTCGTGCGTTGTGGGTTGCGTGGTGCGGTGCCTCCGCGTCCCGGGGCTAGGTCCGCGGGAAGCGGTGGGCGGCGCTGCCGGTGACCGGGCCTCCGGTACGGGGGTCAGGTCGGGGTCGGGCTCGCGGTGGGGGTGCCGCGCAGGGCGGCCACGGCCGAGGGCAGGCCGTCGGCGACGGTCGGATATGCCGGGCGCCAGCCCAGTTCGTCCCGTGCCAGGGCGTTGCTCAACCGGTAGGAGGTGGTCAGTGAGGTGGTGACGGAGCGGCCGAGGACGAGCGAGGCCACGGCCCGGGGTACGGGCGCGGCCGGCTCGGCGCCCAGCGCGCGGGCGGCTTCGCGGGTGAACTGCGCGAGCGGCAGCGGCTGGTCGTCGGCGATGTTGTACTCGGCGCCGGCCGGTGCCCTGTGCAGGGCGGCCACATAGGCGGCCGCCAGGTCCTCGAGGTGGACGCAGCTCCAGTAGTTGGAGCCGTCTCCGGGGTGCCGGATGCGTCCGCTTCGGTCCGCCTGGTCGGCGAAGGCGGCCCGGAAGTTGCCGCCGGGTCCGTAGACGAAACCGGCGTGCAGCACCACCGCGTCGAGGCCGTCGGCGGCCTTGGCGCGCAGCCGGGCCGTCGCCGCGGCGTGCCACACCCCGAGCGGGGCGGGGCGGTGCGGCACGGATTCGTCGATCCACTGCTCGCCGTGGTCGCCGTAGACCCAGGCGCCGCTCGCGTACAGCAGCCGCCGGCCGTGTGTCAGGCAGGCGTCGGCCAGGGCCCCGGCCATGACGGCGTCGGCCTGGCGGATGCGCCGGATGCGCGCCTCGGTGAGGCGGCCGGTGAACCGCAGCTGCGCGGCGTGCACCACCGCGTCGGCGTCCTGGACGAGCGGCATGTACGTCTCGGGGCGCAGCATGTCCCCGGTGCGCAGGTCGGCCCCGGCGGCGGCCAGCGCGGCCGCCCGGAACGGGTCGCGCACCAGACCGGTGACCCGGTGCCCGGCGGCGAGCAGGGCATGGGCGACGGCGCCGCCGATGTACCCGCTCGCGCCGGTGACCAGGACGCGGCGGGCGGTGCCGGTCACAGGTACTCCACCGTCGGGCCGGCGGGCAGCCGGTGACGGGTGTCCAGGATGAACGAGGCGTGCCGGGTGATGAGGTCGAGGTCGAACGCGCTGTGGTCGGTGAGCAGGACCACGGCGTCGGCCGCGGCGATCTCCTGCTCGTCGAGCTCGGTGCGGACGACCCGCGGGTCGATGGGGGCGCTCTCCACGACGTGCGGGTCGACGGCCCGTACCTCGGCGCCCAGCCGCAGCAGCCCGTCGACGACGCGGACGGCGGGCGACTCGCGGGCGTCGCCGGTGTCGGGCTTGTAGGCCAGGCCGAGCACCAGCACACGGGAGCCGGACAGGGCACGGCCGCGCTCGTTGAACGCGGTCAGCAGCCGCTGCACGACGTAGGAGGGCATGTGGTCGTTGACGTCGTTGGCGAGCTCGACGAACCGGAAGCGGCGGCCGAGGGCCCGGTTGACCCGCCAGGACAGGTAGACCGGGTCGACGGGCAGGCAGTGGCCGCCGACGCCGGGGCCGGGGGTGAAGCGCATGAAGCCGAACGGCTTGGAGGAGGCGGCGTCCACCGCTTCCCATACGTCGATGCCCAACTCCCGTGCGTAGACGGCGAGTTCGTTGACCAGGGCGATGTTGACGTGCCGGAAGGTGTTCTCGACCAGCTTGGTCAGCTCCGCCACCTTGGGCGACTTCACCGGCACGGTGGTGTCGACGACCGTGCGGTAGAAGGCGTCGACGGCGGCGAGGGAGGCCTCGTCCACACCGGAGACGACCTTGGGGGTGGTCTCCAGGGTCCACACCCGGTTGCCCGGGTCGATCCGCTCCGGGCTGTAGCCCAGGTGGAAGTCGGCGCCCGCGGTGAGTCCGGAGTACTCCTCCAGGATCGGGGCGACCAGTTCCTCGGTGGTCCCGGGGTAGGTGGTGGACTCCAGGATCACCGTGGCGCCCTGGCGCAGGAACCGGCCCAGGATCCGGGCGGCCGACTCGATGGCCCTCAGGTCGGGGACGCCCTCGCGCAGCGGCGTCGGGACGCTGATGACTGCGACGTCGAAGCCGCCGACCGCGCGCTCCTCGGTGGTGGGCAGATAGCGCCCGCCGGCCAGTGCGGCAAGGAGCCGCTCCGGTGCGACGTCCTCGACGAAGGACTCGCCCGCGGCGAGCCGCTTGACGCGGTCCTCGTCGACGTCGAAACCGACGACCGTGGTGTCCTCGTCGGCCTCCACGGCGCGTACCGCGAGCGGCAGGCCGACGTACCCCTGGCCCATGATGACGATCTTTGGCATCGACCCGTCCGTTTCTGATGAAGTCGTGTGGTGGCGGTCGCGGCTCAGGTCCAGCGGCCGGTGCCGAAGGTGGCCTGTGAGTCGAGCACCTGCCGGCGCAGGTCGAAGCGCCGTACTTTCCAGGTGCCGGTGCGCGGGAAGTCCTCCCACGCGATGACGTGCGGCGGGGCGAGCTCGGGCAGGCCGCGGGTGGCCTCGCGCCACTGCGTCTCGCTCAGCTCGCCCTCGGAGAGGCTGAGGACCGGGACGGGCCTGCCGCCCTCGGGGTCGCCCAGGACGATCACTTCGGTGGCCCGCCGGATGCGCTCCAGCAGGATCGACTCCAGGGCGATGGAGCTGGTGCCGGGGATGAGGTCGACCTCACGGTCCTGCAGGCGCAGCGCGCCGGTGCGGGACTTCACGCCGAGGTCGCCGGTGTTCCACCAGCCGTCCCAGTCCTTCTCCCGGGCCCGGTCGTCCTCGCCGAGGTAGGTGAGGCAGCGGCCCTTGGTCTTGACGAGGACCACGCCGGCCTGGCCGGCCGGCACCCGCTTGCGGGTGTCGGGGTCGACGATCCTGACCTGGGTGATGAAGGGGATCGGGCGGCCGACGACGTTGGTGACCGGGTCGAGGGCCCCCTCGTTCTTGCGGATCTGCTTGCGGGAGTAGACGGCCATGGCGACCGGGCCCGTCTCGCTCTGCCCCCACACCTGGCCCCACACCGGGCGGCTGTGGTCCGAGGCCTCCATGAACGCCCGCACGGTGGGCGGGTGGATGGCGTCGAAGGTGTTGACGAAGAACCGGACCCGGCTGAACGCGGGGCGGTGCGTCTCGGTGAGCCGCTCCCAGCGCTGGAAGATGTTCGGGCAGGCCTCGAGCACGGTGGGCCGGTGCTCGCTGAGCACTTCGGCGACCAGCTCCGGCTCGTTGCCGCCGAGGATGACGACCTTCTTCGGCGGGCGGGCCAGCTGGGCGAAGGTCCAGGTGATGGAACGGCCGTGGACGAAGGCGATGCAGGAGGCGAAGACGTCGTCGGGCCGGATGGACAGGCCCGGCAGCGGCATCGTCTCGAGCTTGGTGAGCACGCCCATCAGGGTGTTGGGCGAGTGCACCACCAGCTTCGGCACACCGGTGGTGCCGGAGGTGTGGGTGCAGATCATCGGCTCGTGGTCCGGGCGCAGGTTCATCGGCGGGATGTCCGCGCCGGCGAGCGAGGCGAGGCTGATGCCGCCCTCGGCCAGCGCGGGGTCGCCGTCGATGGCGATGACCTGGCAGCCGGGACCGGTCAGCTTCACGCCCTGGGCGGCGGCCGCGCCGAGCACCGAGCCGGAGGCCACGAGCACCTTCGGCTGGAAGCGCTCCATGATCTTGGCGTGCACGTCCGGGGCGTTGGAGGAGGAGATCATCGCGGGCAGCGCGCCGATGCGGGCGGCGGCCGCGGCGAGCAGCACCACGTCGTGGTGGTTCTCCTTGATGATCGCCAGGTGGTCGCCGCGGCGCAGACCGGCCGCGTGCAGGCGTCCGGACATGTCCGCGACCAGCCGGGCCAGGCCGGCGACGTCGTAGGTGCGGCCGCCCTCGGGCGCGATGTCGTAGGGCCGGTCGAGGTGCCAGGTGGGGGTCTTCGCCTCGGCGTAGTACTCGAACAACGCACCCAGGTTCTTGGGGCGTGGGGTCTTCTTCATGCTCTGCCTTGCCTTCCTGGGGTTCAGCGGATGACGAGCAGGTTGGCGATCAGCAGGGCCGCCACCCCGAGTCGGTGGGTGTCGACGCCGAGCTTTCGGGCCAGCAGCGCGTTGTTCTGGCCCAGACCCGCTCGCAGTTGCCGGGCCCGCATCACCAGGACGGGGACCATGCACAGCAGGAACCAGCCCGGTACGGCGTCGGCCGCCCAGGCGACGAGCAGCGCCGCGGTCTCGGTCAGCGAGATCAGGGCGATGGCCACGGAGTAGGCGGACGGTGACAGCACGGTGGCGAGGTTCTTGCGGCCGGCCGCGCGGTCGCCGTCGCGGTCGTTGACGTTGGAGTAGACCGACACCAGCAGCGACCAGACGCCGATCAGATACGTCTCCAGCGCGATGACGCCGGTGAAGTGGCCGTCGGTCAGGCCGTAGGGGATCAGCGCCATCAGGCCGGGGCTGAGCAGCAGCACCAGTTCCTGTCCGCCGCGGTAGCTGAGCCGCATGCCGTGCGAGTACTGGACGCTGATCGCGATCTGGAACGGGATCAGCACCAGCACCCAGGCCGGGGTGTGCGGGGCGACGGCGACGGCCACGCCCATCCACGCCACGCTCGCCAGCAGCGTCAGGTATCCGAAGCGCAGGGCCTGGTGTTCCGTCAGGTCGCCGTTGAGCAGCGGCTTGCGCTCACGGTTGCGCAGCGCGGCCTTCGGGTCGTAGTTGACGTCGTCGCTGCCGTCCCTGAAGCCGTGCACGTCGTCGAACGCGACCGTGGCGGCGGTCATCGCCACCCAGCCGAGCGTGCTGACGACCAGCGTCCACAGCACCTTGGGGTCGTCGCGCAGATCGGAGGGCAGCAGCGCCCAGACGACCGGCGCGGCCAGGTAGTAGTCGAAGAACGACAGCTTCGCCAGCCGCGCGTAGGCGCGCAGCCGCCCGGTCGGCTTGACCGCGAGGGCCTGGCTCATGTCCGCTCCTCCTCTCTTCGTCGTTCCTGCGTGGCCGTCAGGCGGTGCGGGGCTTGCGGCCGACGGTGGATATCTGGATCTGGCTGAGCCAGTTGTGGGCCGGGTCGCCCATCTCGCCGATCGCCTCGGCGATGCGCTCCTCGGTGACCAGGCCGGCGGCCACGATCTGCGGGGCCATGAACTCCAGCCACAGCTGGTAGTGGCGGGCCTGGTCGGAGCCGCCGCGCACCATCACGACGCGGCCTTCGGCCGTGACGTCCTCCAGACCCGAGGCGAGCGCCAGCTGGAGGTCGACGTGACCGCCGCGCGGGTCGTGACCGGCCTCGCGCATCAGCCCGTAGCCGGCCGCGCGCACGTCCTGGAGGAAGTCCTCGCCGGACCCGGAGCGGAACAGGGTGGAGGAGTCGGTGTCCTCCAGGAACAGCAGGCCGCCGGGGCGCAGCGCGCGCACGAACTTGTCGATGACGGCCTGGCGGCCGGGCAGGTGCTGGACCAGCATCCGGGCGTGCACCAGGTCGAAGGAGTTCTCGGGGAGTTCGTCCTCGCGGATGTCGAGCTCCCAGACGTCGAGCGTGCCCTTCTTCTGGTCCTCGAGCAGACGCACGGTCTTCAGGTCGGCGGCGACCGCCCGGCCGGTGGGGCCGACCAGCTCGGCGAGCCGGCGGGCGGCCGCGCCGGAGCCGGCGCCGACCTCCAGGACGTGCCAGCCCTCGCTCACACCGAGCCTGTCGAACCGCTCGAAGGTGCCCGGGTCCCAGATGGCCTCGTTGGTGACGAGCCGCTCGGTCTCCTTGTCCCAGGAGGAGTCGAAGACGTACTCCTGCGCGGCGTCGGCGCTCTGGACGGTTGTCGTCATGGCAGGTGGCTCCCTAGGCGAAGAAGTCGCAGATGGTGTCGGCGATGCGCTCGACGTCGGCGTCGGTCAGGTGCGGCCAGATCGGGATGGCCAGGTTCGACCGGCTGGCCCAGCGCGCGTCCGGCCAGTCGGCGCCCTCGGGGGCCCACTCGTTGAAGGCGGGCTGCAACGGCAGCGGCGTGGGGTAGTAGACGTGCGAGCCGATGCCGTTCTCGGTCAGGTAGGCGCGCAGGTCGTCGCGGCGCGACACCTGGATCGAATAGACGTAGAAGCAGCGGCCGTTGCGGCCGGCCGGCGGCGGCTTGACGCCTCGCTCGGCCAGCGGGGCGAACCGCTCGGTGTAGTAGTCCGCGATGGTGGCGCGGCGCTCCAGACGGTCGGCGAGAGTGGGCAGCCGGTGCATCTGGAAGGCCGCGATGACCTCGTCGAAGCGGCTGTTGCGGCCGATGCGGTGGTGCAGGAAGCGGTTGACGCCGTCCTGGCCGTGGTTGCGCAGCATGCGTACGGCGCGCGCCAGTTCGGGGTCGTCGGTCAGGACGACACCGCCCTCGCCGGCCGTGCCGAACGCCTTGACCTGGAAGAAGGAGAAGACACCGAGGGTGCCCCAGCGGCCGGCCGGGACGCCGTCGAGGACCGCGCCCTGCACGACGGCCGCGTCCTCGATCACCGCGATGTCGTGGCGCCGCGCGATCTCGTTGATCCGCGGCATGTCCGCCATCTTGTTGAACAGGTGGGCGGGCATGACGGCGCGGGTGCGGTCGGTGACGAGGGACTCCACCGAGTCCGGGTCGATGACCATCGTCCACGGGTCGACGTCGGCGAAGACCGGCGTGGCGCCGGCGTTGACGACGGACGAGGCGACGGGCTGGCAGCAGAACGCGGGCACGATGACCTCGTCGCCGGGCCCGATGTCCAGGGCGCCGACGGCCAGCTCCAGGCCGCCGGTGCCGCTGCCGCACGCCACGACGTCACCGGCGCCGGTGGCCTTCTTGATCTCCTGCTCGAACTCGGCGGTGCGGCGGCCGAGGATGAAGCGCTGCTCGGGGTCGGTGCCCACCTCGAACATCGCCTTGAGCAACGCGTCGCGGTCCGCCTCGAACAGGTCGGGCGGGAAGAAAGGCAGTGTCCTCAACTCTGGCTCCCCTGGAAGAAATCCCGGATGGTGTCGGCGACGTGGTCGAGCTGCGCCTCGGACAGGTCCGGGTAGAACGGCAGCGCCACGGCGTTGCGGCAGGCGGCCTCCGCTACGGGGAAGTCGCCCTCGCTGTAGCCGAGTTCGGCGAAGCAGGGCTGTACGTGCAGCGGGATCGGGTAGTACGTCTCGGTACCGATGCCGCGCCCGTTGAGGTGGGCGACCAGTTCGTCGCGCCGCTCGACCTCGATCTCGTAGACGTAGAAGACCGGGGTGGTGGGGACCGCGCGCTCCACGACGGTGGGGACGCGCAGGACGCCCGGGAGGTCCTTGAGGCGCTCGGTGTAGGCCTCGGCGAGGTGGGCGCGGCGGGCGATGTCCTGATCGAGGTCCGTCAGCTTGGCCAGCAGGACGGCGGCCTGGATGTCGTCCATCTTGGAGTTGGTGCCGGAGGCGCCGGACAGGTTGGAGATGCCGGCGATGTGGTCGATGGTCTTGCCCATACGGCCGTGGTGGCGCAGGATTCCGGCCCGCTCGGCCACCTCGTCGTCGTCGGTGAGGACCATGCCCGCGTCACCGATGGCGCCCAGGGTCTTGGTCGGGAAGAACGACAGCACGCCGCCGCGCCCGAGCAGGCCGGCGTGCTTGCCGTTCCACCGCATGCCGATCGACTCGGCGCTGTCCTCCAGTACCGTCACGCCGTGCGCGGCGGCGACCTCGCCGATCGCGTCCATGTCGGCGAGCTGGGTGAACAGGTGCGCCGGCATGACGGCCTTGGTGCGCTCGGTCACCGCCCGCGCGAACGACTCCGGGTCCATCGCGTAGGTCACCGGGTCGATGTCGGCGAACACGGGCGTGGCTCCGGCGAGGGCCACGGAGGTGGCGGTCGCCGCGAAGGTGAAGGCGGGGACCACGACCTCGTCGCCGCGCCGGACTCCGGCCGCCCGCAGCAGCAGCACCAGGGCGTCGGTGCCGTTGTTCATGGCGATGGCGTGCCGGGCGCCGGTGTACTCGGCGATCGCCCGCTCGAGTTCCAGCACCTTGCGGCCGTGCGAGTACTTGCCGCGGTCCATGACGTCGGAGGTGTGGGCCGCGATCTGCGGCCACAGCCGTTCGAAGGTGGCCGCCTGGGAGAAGAACGGCACCCCGGCCGCGGTCTGTGCGCCGGCCGGGGCCGACGTCGCCACACTGTTCACGCTGCTCCTTCACGGATAGGGGGACCGCCGCGGTACGCGGTGTCTCTCGGCACGGTCGCGACCGGTGCCGGGTCCTGGGCGGGGTCCGTCGTGCGACGGCCCGACCGCGGGAGGGCAGCGGCGTCCGCACTGCCGTGGGGGAGGTCGGTCCTGGCCGGTGCCCGGACGACGACGCTCATCGGCGTACGTCCGACGGCTCGATCATGGACATGACCTTCCTGGCGATGGGAGGGGACGCCTGGGGGTGCGCCGCTGGGGTTGAGGGGTGCAAAACCGCGGTTGCGGGGAGTGACCCTGCGCCGGTGAGTCTGCGCAGCACGACCTGTGTCCGGCTAAAGCCGCGAACGAGCGGTCGCTTAAGCGGGCGCGAGGAGGGCGGGGACGGCGTGCGCGCGGAAGGCCGAGATGGCGGGCGCGGGGGCCTTGGCGGCGGGGGGCGGGGTGGGGGTTGGCGGCGGGGCTCGGGGAGGACCTCGGTGGCGGGCTCGGCGGGGGCGGGGGCCGGGGCGCGGGGTCGGGGCCCCTGGTGGCGGGCTCGGAGGGCTTGGTAGCGGGCCTCGGAAGCGGGCTCGGGGCGGGGGTCGGTGGCGGGGTCGGGGGCCTTGGTGGCGGGCCTCGGAAGCGGGTCCGGGGCGGGGGTCGGTGACGGGGTCGGGGGCCTTGGTGGCGGGCCTCGGAAGCGGGTCCGGGGCGGGGGTCGGTGGCGGGGTCGGGGGGTGTCCTGATCTGCGGGAGTGGGGGGCGGTAATGCCTGCGGCGCAACTTGCTGCCATCGCCATGTACTTGGCCCCGGCCGGCCGGACGGTGAGGCTGGTGCGCAGTCCTGTGGGACCGCCTGTGTCTTCGGGCACCACCACACCCGTGACCCCGGGCACCAATCGGCCCGCCCCGACCGAGGAGCCGACCATGTCCCAGCACGCAGTCCTCGGCGCTCCCCCCACCTCTCCCGGCGCCCGACGCCTGCGGGCCGGCGAGCGTTTGCGCAGTGTCCCGACCGCCGGTGAGCAGCACTTCGTCCTGCGCGACGACATGCCGGTCGGACACCCGCTGTTCAACGACACCCCGAACCCGCACGACCCGCTGATGTTCGTGGAACTGATCCGCAGGGCCGGCCTGCACGTCGGTCACCGCAACTTCGGGGTGCCGGCCGAACGGCCCGCGCTGTTCTACCGGTTCGCGCTGCGCCTGTCCGATCCGGCCGTCTGGCAGGACTGCGCCGAGGGCGCCCGGCTGGCCCTGGAGATGCGGGCCGAGCCGACCCGGACGGTGGCCGGTGTGCCGCGCAGTCTGCGGCTGGGCGGGACCCTGCGTCTCGACGGCGCCGAGGGCTGCAGCGGTTCGGCCGAACTCGTCTTCGTCACCCCGACGGTGGCCCGCAACCACCGCGCCACCAGTCGCCTCGCGGCGCTGGCCCGCACAGGCGCCGACGACGGCCCGCGTCCCGGCCGCCGGCCCGCCGTCCCCTCGCTGGTCGGCCGGTGCACCCCGGACAGCGTGGTGGTGTCGCAGCCGGTGCGCCGGGGTGCGACGCTCACCACGACCGTCCTGGTGGACCCCTCCCATCCGGTCTTCTTCACCGAGGCCACCGACTCGGTGCCCGGGCTGCTGCTCGTGGAGGCCCTGCGGCAGAGCGCGTTGCTGGCGGTCGCCTCCGACGGGGCCACGCCCTGTCCGACGGCCCTGAACCGGCTGTCGGTGCACCTGCGCGGCCACGCCGAACTGGATCTGCCGCTCCTGTGCACCGCCCGCGCCGAACCCGGCGGAATCGACGGCACGGGCCGCCGTCTGACCCGGACACTCCTCACGCTGCGCCAGGCGGGACGGATCACCGCCCAGGCAGAGGCGGTGACGGCGGAGGCCGGATGAGCGGGAACGCGCGGCACACGTCGCACGACAGCCCGGCGGGCGACCGCGGGCCCGGTCGGCGCGCGGGGCGCGTGGCGCGGAACGGGTCGGTGGGTGGCCGTGGGGTCGGCCGGCGGCCTGTGGGTCCTCGACCGCGGACCGGACCGGTCTCAGCGGTCCGGCCCGCCCTCTGTCCGTCGACCGTACGAAGAGGTGGCAAGCCCTCATGACTGCCGGTGGTGCCTTCTCCCCCAGGTCCGCCCCGACCCTGGCCGGACACGTCGCGCTGCCGGACGACCTCGACGGCCTCGCCGGGGGCGGGCTGCGGACGTTCTTGCGGGACGCGCTCGAGGAGGCGCGGGGCCCGTGCCCGCCGCTGGGCGAGGGCCGGCCCCTGCTGCTGTCGGGAACGTACGTGGCCGACCCCCCGTTCTACGGCGACGGCGACATCGGCCAGCTCGCGGCGTGCTGCGCGGTCAACGAACTGGCGGCCGCGGGCGCCCGTCCCCTCGGCCTGTCGGTGTCGGCGGTGGTCGAGGCCGGGCTGCCGCTGCGTCAGGTGCGCCGTGTGGCCGACTCGGTCCGCGACGTGGCCCGGGCGGCCGGGGTGGCGGTGCTCGACGTGGACGCCCGTGTGGTGCGCGCGGGCGAGGCCGACCAGATCTATCTGCACACCGCCGGACTGGGGGTGCTCTCCCCCGGCGCCGGCCAGGAGACCCCGCCGCGCGCGGGCGACCGCCTCCTGGTCAGCGCCCCGCTCGGCGGGTTCGGCGCCCATCTGCTGTCGGCCCGGGCGGGGCTCGGGCACGAGGGCGTGGTCTCCGCCGCGTGCGTGCCGCTCGCCGGACTGCTGGAGCAGGTGCGCGGGGCGCGGGTCGGCGGGGCGCTGCGCGCGGTGCGCGTCGTGGGCCGGGCCGGGCTGTCGGGCACGCTGCACGCGTACGCGTCCGCCACGGGTCTGGGTATGCGGGTGGCGGAGGCGGCGCTGCCGGTGCACTACGAGGTGCGGGTGGCCCTCGACGAGCTCGGCGTGGAGCCGGTGCACGCGGCGACCGTGAGCTGTGTGTGCCTCGTCGTCGCCGCCGAGGCCGCGGACGACGTCCTGGCCGCGCTGCGCGCCCATCCCTACGGCCGTGATGCCGCCGTCGTCGGCGAGGTGACGCCGCCCGGCCGTCATCCGGTCGAGCTGGGTCTCGCCGGCGCGCGCACGGTCCCCGTCAGGCCCGCCGCCGAACCTCCCGCCCGGCTCGCCTGATCCCGGGTGGGGCGCGGGCCGAGGGCCGCGTGCATGAGCCGGATGACCAAAGGACGCGGCAGCGGCGCCCAGGCCCGTAAGGTTGCCGGGCGACTGATTTCCATTCCGCGGGGGGTAAACGCAGGATGCCGGAAATATCCCTTTCTGACGCCGCTTTCGACGAGCTGGACGAGAGGGGGGTGTCGGCGTACCGGGAAGCCGTCCAGGCCGGTCGCTACGCGCCCGATCACATCGCCCAGGCGATCGGAATCCCCCTTCGGGAAGCGGAGACGATCGGGCAACGGCTCGTGCACCTGTGCCTGCTGCGTCCGATGCCCGGCTCGCCGGACGTCCTGGTGCCGGTGAGCCCCGACGCGGCGGCCGCGAACCTGGTCGGGCCCGCCGAGGAACAGATCCGCGAGCTCCAGCACTCCGTCTCGAGGACCCGTGACGGCCTGCTCGCCCTGCTGCCCGCCTACTTCGAGAGCCGTCGCCGACGCAATCCGATGGAGTCCTTCGACATCATCAGCGACTACCTCGTCGTCGAAGCGCTGCTGAAGGACTGCGGCGACCGCTGCCGCACCGAGGTGCTCACCGTCCAGCCCGGCGGCCCCCGCCCCACCCATCTGCTGGAGAGCGCGCGCACGCTCACCGCCGAACGCCTCGCCCGCGGCATCCGGGTCCAGCACCTCTACCAGCACACCGTGCGCGGGGACCTCGCCAACACGGCCTACATACGCGACGTCACCGCGCTCGGCGCCGACGTACGCACCACGGACCAACTGATCGACCGAATGATCATCTACGACCGGGAGATCGTGTTCCTGCCCGAGCAGGGCGTCGAGGGGCGGCCGCCGGGAGCCATCGTGGTGCGCGAACCCACCCTGGTGGCCTTCCTGTGCAAGCTCTACGACCATCTGTGGGTGCAGGCCACGCCGTTCGAGCCCGACGCCGAGGAACACACCGACATCTCCGACGACCTGAAGTGGGCCGTCGTCAAGCTGATGGCGCAGGGCTACAAGGACGAGATGGTGGCCCGCAGGCTCGGCATGTCGGTGCGCACCTGCCGTCGCCACATCTCGGAGATCATGGAGGAGTTGGACGCCACCAGCCGTTTCCAGGCCGGGGTGAACGCGGTGCTCTCGGGCCTGTTCCGCGACTCCGACCCACCACAGCCCTCCTGACCTGGGGGAACAGCGGGCCGTCGGTGGGGACGACAACGGGCGTCCCCGGCGGGGAAGTTGCTGCCGCGCAGCTTGCTGCCGCCGGTCCGCGCTGGTGCCGTCGGGGCGGGCTCGTCCACCCTGGTACAGGCGGCACACAGACCGCGGTCCGGCCCGAAACCCCTTCCGGAGGGCCGGATCGCGGTGCAACGCGACGGAAGGTGGTGACGGCGTGGACGGCTCGAGTTCCTCCGCACTGGCCGACCCACCGGCCCCCGGCGGCGCCCCGCGCGGCCTGATCCACCGGCAGCGCTCCTGGGAGCCGTTCGGCCTGTCCGACGCGGACGCCGACCACGGCCAGGAGTTCGTACTGACCGGGGAACTGCCCACCGCCCACCCACTGCTGGCAGCCGGATCCCACCGTTTCCACGATCTGCAGACGGCCGTCGACATGGTCCGGGAGACCGGCGAGTTCATCGGGCAGACCCATTTCTCGGTGCCCGCCAACCGCACCGCCGTCTTCTACCGGATCGCCGTCGCCACCCAGGACATCTCCGCCTGGCGCACCGCCGCGGGCGCGGGCGACCGTGCCCCGCTGCTGACCAGCGAGTTGCGGGTGCGCCCCGACAAGGTCATCGACGGGGTGCCACGCGCCCTGCGGTTCGCCGCCCTGCTGAGCATCGACGACGTGCCGTGCGGCTCGGGCAGCGCCGACGTGGTCTTCCTGCCGCCGGTGGTGCACCGCAACCACCGTGTGCTCAGCCTCGCGACGGTCCTGGCCGCGTCCGACGGCGAGCCCGCCGCAGGACGGCCGGCCGACCCCGCCGAGGTGGGGCGCAGTCACCCGGACACCGTCCTCGTGCACGGCCCCTTCGAGCTCACCCACGGCCGGTTGTCGGCCACCGTGCGCGTACCCGAGGGCTGGCCGTTGCCGGACGGGTCGGCCGAGGGTCATGTGCCGGGCCTGGTCCAGCTGGAGGCGTTGCGCCAGACCTCCCTGCTCGCCGCCGGCCGGATGCACCATCTGGCCACCGACCGGTGCACCCTGGGCTCGCTGAAGGTCCACTTCCGCGGGTACGCGGAGCCGGATCTGCCGATGCGGTGCTCGGCGGTGGTCGGCCTGTGCGCACGGGACGCCGAGGGCCGCAGGCTCAGCCCGGTGACCTTGACCCTGGCCCAGTCCGGACGTGCCGTACTGGAAGCGGTCGCCACGGTGGTGGAGGACCTGTGAGCGGCCACCGCCCCGCCTCGTCGACGGGCGGTCTCCGTACCCCGTCAGCCGACCGCGGCCAGTGCCCCGGTGATGGCGGTGACCGTCTCCGGATCGAGCATCGTGGCGACCTCGGTGTCGAGCGTGCGGCCCAGACCGGTGTCGTGGACGGCCGCGCTCACCACGAAGGCGGCTCCGCCCACGTCGACGGTGTGGGTGGAGAAGGACCACTCGGCGCCGGTGCCCGCACGGCCGTCGGGCCGGTTGACGCGGACCGGCTCGTCGGCGGGGCCGAAGCCGAACTCCGTGAACCGGAACGCCAAGCCCTGTCCGATCGCCTTGCTGTAGGCCTCCTTCAGCGTCCACAGCCGCAGCAGGGCGCCGTCCCGGTCCTCCTCGGGCAGCTGCTCCAGGTCCCGGCTCTCCTGCGGGGTGCAGGTGTGCCGCCGCAGACCTCTGCGGTACAGCTGCCGGGAGGCGGGCTCGGCGTCCACCCCGATCAGCCCCCGGGTGGTCAGGCCGACCAGGAGCAGGTCCGCGGTGTGGCTGAGGCTGATGTCGATCTGGTCGAAGCCCCGCAGGGAGGGGCGCCCGGTGGGACCGTACGACAGCTCCAGGTCGGCGGGGTGGACGCCCAGCGCGGCGGCGGCCGCCCGTTTCAGCAGGCGGCGTGAGGCGGCGTAGCGGGCGCGCAGGTCCGCGTGGCCGAGCGCGAGATGGCTCGGCAGGTCACGGCCCAGCACCTCGTGCAGCAGGTGCTCCTCGCCGGGCGGCACCTGCCAGTCGGTGAGGCGGCCGTGCACCAGCGCGGTGCCGTGACGGCGCAGGTCGGCGCGGAGCGGCGACCAGTCGGCGCCCTCGGGCGTCATGGCGATCGGCTCGCCCGGTGACGGGCGCGGCAGACAGTCCATCGGTCAACTCCTCACTTCCGTGGCGGGTGTGGCGTCGTCCCGCCCGTGCGGGGGCGTCAGCCGGCCAGCGGCATGTTGTAGAGGTCGAAGCCGTGCGGGTCGCGGAACCGGGCCAGCACCTCCCGGTGCACCCGTGTCAGGCACTCCGCGGGCAGCTCGACGTCCCTGACGCCGAGGCGGCCGGCGATGCGGTACAGCGCGGCGGCCGCCCACGCCGGATCGGCGAGGAAGGGCTCTCGGTGCGCGTCACCGCGGCGCCACACCCCGAGCACCGCGGCCGCGGCCAGCACCAGGACATAGCGGTCGGCGAGGGCGAACCACGCCGCACCGACGGTGCCCTGCGGGCCGGGCGGCTCCAGCGCGAGCACCCGGCCGCGCAGGTCCCGCAGTTCGTCGACCATCCGCTCGGCCAGGGTGCGCAGGGCGCTGTGCACCGCATCGCCGGTGGGCAGTTCGGCGACGGTCGCCGACAGCGAGGCGCTCAGGCCGTCCCGTCCGTCCGTCAGCACGGGTGCGTCGTAGGACAACGGCGGCAGGGGGTCGCCCGGACGGAACATCGCGGCCGGGGCCTGCTCACCCGCGAACCACGCGCGGCGGGCCAGCAGCGGCAGTTGCGGGATGATCGTGGCCTGGCAGGCGGCCGTACCCGCGTGTCCGAGGCTGATGATCGGCACGTCGCGCAGGTGCTTGTGGAAGACGCCGGCCGGGCCCTCACGGGTGTAGATCCGGGAGCCGAGCACGCCGGCCAGGTCGTGGAGGGTGTCCCGAAGGACCTTCGGCAGCAGCGACTTGAGGGCAGCCGCGTACAGGCTGGTCTCGGCGGGCCGCAGGTGCAGCGCCCGGGTGGTCACCACCGCCAGGCTGTCGTACAGCAGCAGATCGACGAACGCCCATGTGAGGGTCGCCGCCGTGCTGTGCGGGTCCGGGGCCGCGTCGACGCCGGCGCCCGGGACCTGGCCGCGGCCTGCGTGCAGGGCGGTGCGCAGACCGGTGTCGACGGCCGCGACCGCGAGGGAGGAGACCAGGGTGCGGCTCGTCCGGGAGGCGAGCAGCGATGTGGTCGCGCCGCTGCCCGGCGGCCCGAGCAGGGCGCTCTCGGGCACCGGGCAGTCGGTGAAACGGGCACCGGTGCGGAAGTAGCCCCGCAGTCCCACCAGGTCGAAGTCCGGCCGGCCGGTGACCTCGAACCGGTCGGGCGGCAGCTCACGCGGGTCCAGCAGCAGCGTGGACAGCCGACCGCCGTCGGGTCCCTGCGCGGTGGACAGCACCATGACGAGCGCGTCGGCCCGTTGCAGGTTGTTGACGACCTGCTTGGCCCCGGTCACCGACAGTCCCCCGGGCCGGCGGACGCCACGCACCCGGCCGCGGACGAAGTCGTTGGCGTGGGCGGTCTCGTGCGGGGCCAGGGACGCCCTGGAGCCGCTCAGCAACTGCCCCGCCAGCACGCGCTGTTGCGGGGCGGTTCCCCGCAGCCATACGTGGTTGGCGGCGGTGAAGGTGGTCATGCCGTACCCCATGCCGAGGCCCACGTCCCGGCGGAAGACCGCCCGCATCACCTGGAGCAGGGTCTCGGCCGAGTCGTAGCGGCCGCCCAGAGCGGTGGGGACGAACTCCTCGTTCATCCCGAAGGAGTCCAGCACCGCCTCGGCCGGGTCGCAGATCACCCCGGCCCGGTCGGCGGCGAGCAGGGTCCGGTGGCCGCAGGGGTTGCCGTCCTCGGCCGGGTCGCCCAGCAGGGCCTCGAGCCGCCGCACCCGCTCACGCGCCGCCGCCGGATCCGGCTCCGCGCCGGCCCGCGACGGCCGGGTGAGGGTGGCCGTGATCGTGGAAGAAGAACTCAAGTCGGCCCCCTCTGACGCGCTTCGGCACCGCGGCCCGCTCCGCACGGCACTGTGTTCTCGGTCCGGATCCTGTCGAGACCGGCTAAAGAGACACTTGCGAACAGCCCCTCGCACGGGGCTCTTCTCAGCGAAACCGCGCGTGAGCCGGGAGACTGGGTGTGCCTGTCCGGATCAGGGGGTCGGCACGTCCCGTACCGACGTCGAAGAGCGGGGGTTCTCGTATGCGATTCAAGGTGCTGGGGCCTCTGGAGGTGTCCACGGCGGCCGACGCCCGGACGGTGACACCGCGCGCCGCGAAGGTGCGGGTGGTGCTGTCGACGCTGCTGGTGCGCGCCAACGAGGTCGTCTCCGTCGACGGGTTGATCGACGAGCTGTGGGGCGAACAGCCGCCGCGCACCGCGATGACCACGCTGCAGGTGTACATCTCCCAGCTGCGCAAGCTGCTCCAGGACGTCCAGCCGGAGCTGGGGCGCGACGCCCTGCTCACCCGCGCCCCCGGCTATCTGCTGCGTGTGGACCCCGGCCAGCTGGACCTCGCGGTCTTCGAGGAGCTGCACCGTCGGGGCCGCGAGGAGCTCGGCCAGGGGGACCACGCGGCCGCCGCCGATCTCCAGCGGCAGGCGCTCGCCCTGTGGCGCGGGCCGCTGCTGTCGGACACCCCGCACGGCAGCCTGCTGAAGAGCATGTCCGTCCGGCTCGCCGAGGCCCGTATCGCCGCCCTCGAACAGCGGGTGCGCGCCGAACTCCAGCTGGGCCGGCATCAGGAGATCCTCGGCGAGCTCCAGGCGTTGACCACCGAGCTGCCGCTGCACGAGGACTTCCACGCGCACCTGATGGTGGCGCTGTACCGCACCGGTCGGCAGGCGGACGCGCTGCGCACCTTCGGCGAGCTGCGGCGCACCCTGGTCCAGGAGCTGGCGATCGAGCCCGGCCGGCGACTCCAGCAGCTGCACGGCCGCATCCTGACCGGTGACCCGGCGCTGCTCCAGCCGGCGGCCAGGCGGCAGCAGCGGATCACCGTCGACCGGGACCGGCCGTCCGCGGCGACCGACACCGAGCAGTCCCCCTCCGACGTGCCGACGCCGGCTCGGTTCCCTTTCGCCAAACAGTTCTTCACGGGCCGCGAGGATCAGCTGGAGCAGCTCGCCGGATGGCTGCGCCACCTGCCCGGCGGGGGCTGCGTCCAGGTGACCGGCCCGGCGGGGATGGGCAAGACCGCGCTCGCCGTGAGCGCGGCACATCGCGTGGCGGAGCTGTTCCCCGACGGGCGCGTCCTGGTCGGGCTGCGCGACGAGTCGGGGCGTGCGCTGCCGGCGGAGCGGGTCCCGCTCGCGGTGCTGCGTGCCCTTGGCAGCGTCGACCCGCCCTCGCACTCCGTGGCGGCCGCGCGCGACACCCTGCACCGGCTGACCGAGGGGCGCCGTCTGTTGCTGGTCCTGGACGACGCGGTGGACGCCGGGCAACTGCGCGCGCTGCTGCCCCTGCCCACGGGCTGCACGACGCTGGTCACCGGGCCCGCCGCGCTGCCCGGCGTCGAGGGACCCGTCCTGGCTCTCGAGGAGCTGTCGCCCGCCGACGCCCGCGAGCTGCTGCTCACGGCGTCCGGCCGCGCCCCCACTGCGCACCAGGGCGCCGAGGCGCTCCTGGACGGGCCGGAGGCACCCTCGAACGAGCCCGCCGCGGGGGACGTCTGGGACCGGCTCGCCGACCAGTGCGAACGCTTCCCCGGTGCGCTGCGTGCCGTCGCACAGCATCTGGCGCTGAACCCGCACCGCTCCCCCGCCGACATCGCCACCCGGCTGTCGGTCGCCGTCAGTCGCCCGGCGGCCCTGCGCGCCCTCGACGAGGAGCACGGCCGCTCGCTGTACGCCGCGTACGCGGCGGCGTCCGAGGAGGAGCGCCGTACGGCCCGGCTGCTGAGCCTGCTGCCACCGGGACCGTTCACCGGCGCGGACGCCGCGGTCGCTCTCGGCGTACCTCGGCAGGATGCCGAGCGCCGCGTACGGTCCCTGGTCGCGGCCGGCCTGCTGGCCGCTTCCCCGGACGGCACCGCCCACCGGTTCCCCCCGCTCCAGCGTCTGACCGCCGGCGAGGCCCTCGGCGAGGAGGAGCCGGCGCGGCTGCGCGCCGCCCTGACCCGGCTGAGCGAGGCGGCGGCCGACCGGATCGCGAGCGCGCAACGCGCCACCCGCGTCGAGGGACTGCACCCGCTGGACTGGTTCACCCGCCGGCGGCCGGACCTCGTCACGCTGCTCGACCAGGTCCACGGCGCGGGCCTGTGGGCGCAGACCTTGCGGATGGCCGACGCCATGAGCGCCTTCCTGGAGGCGCTGGCGGCCTGGGACGCCTGGAAGCACACGCACACCCTGGCCCTGGACGCCGCCGCGCACCTGCCGGACGAGGCGGGCCGGGCCCGGCTGCTGCGCTCGCTGGGCGACCTGGCCTGGCAGCGGCAGCGGTGCGAGGAGGCACGGGAGCTGTACGAGCAGGTGCTGGCCTGCCCGGAGGCCGACGACGCCGAGCGCAGCCGCGCTCTGGCCGGGCTGGCCGATGTGCGGCTGGGCGACGGCGCCGGCTCCGTCGCTGCCGGTCTCGTCGCGCCCACCCTCCGGGCGCCCGGTGACGTCCGCGGCTGCTTCGAGGCCCATCGGGTGCTCGGCCTGCACGCCCTGGACGCCGAGGGATCCGCGGCCGCCGAGCGTCACTTCCGGGAGTGCCTCGCCCTCGCCGGCACGCTGGACGACCGCCGTCTGGAGGCCTACGCACGACGCTGGCTGGTCCGGCTGCGGGACGGCTCCGTCCACCCGGGCTGGACAGAGGTCCGGCCGGGGGTCTGGCGGGGACGGCGAGCGGCCGAGGCGCGGCCGGAGGCGGGGGCGACGGTGCGGTCGGCGCGCCGGGGGGTGCCGAGCCTGCGCTGAGCGCGGGCGGGCCCGGTCCTGTCCGGTCCGGTCCGGTAGACACCAGCGGGGCCGTCCGGCGTTCGGACGGCCCCGTAGCTGTGGGTCGGCGGCAGGTGGCAGAGGTCTTACTGCCACTTCTCGTCGGCGAGAGACAGCACGACATCGCCTCCGTCCGCAATCACCGGCGCCGAGGTGAACATGTCGCGTGGACCAGCGGTGTGAACCATGTCGAACTACCTCTCCCGCGCGTCGTGAAGGATGTCGGGGTACGCACTTCATCTAACACCCGGGAGCCCTTGCGGCCCGGAAATGTCCAGATGCTCAGGACCCGGTCTGTACGCCTTTTCAAGGGCCGCCCGGAAACGCGAAAAAGCTCCCGCCGCACCGGGGAGTCCGGTGCGGCGGGAGCCGTGGGGATGTCGGGGTCAGGCGGCTGGGACGCCTTCGAAGATCAGGATCCTGCCCCTGGTGTTGCGGACGCGCAAGGGGACGATCTCCTGGTAGGCCGGGGAGTCGTACCACTGTCGGGCTGCTTCGGGGGTCGGGAACTCTATGACGCCGGTGAAGGCTTTGCTTTCGCCTTCGAGGATCTGCCAGGGGGCGCCGCGGACCAGGTAGCGGCCGCCGTGGGGTTCGATCGTGGAGACGAGTTTGGCGCTGTAGGTGGCCACCGTCTCGGGGTCGCCGGTCAGTTCGGCCTCGGCTATGACGTAGGCGGGCATGTCGTGTCCTTGTGGGTCGCGAACGCGTCCGGCCCGCCAGCTGGTGCTGGCGGGCCGGACGCGTTGTGGTGTCTGGGGGCTGTGGCCTGGCTAGGAGCGAGTGGCCAGGGGGGTTTCGGTGGGGCTGGTCGTCGGGGGCTGCGTTCGGTGGGTGATCGCGGAGAAGGACAGCAGGGCGAAGGCCGCCAGGGAGGCAACGGTGCGTACCGCGTGGGACGCCTGCCACTTGTCCCTCACGTCTGCCCAGTCCGACGGCGGGGACGTGACCGTCCAGTCGTTCTGGTCCGCGTTGATCGGGAGGTTCACCGCGATCGTCAGGATCAGGATCAGGAGGAACAGGGCCAGGGCCGCGAGAGGGACGTAGAGGTCCTTGCCCTTTGTCTTCCAGGCGCCTATCACCAGGATCGCCGTCGCGATGATCGTCGGGATCAGGGTGGCCGAGGCCAGGGTGTCCAGGGAGTCGAGTTCCACCTGGCGGACCTGGGTGTAGACCTTGGCGTCGTAGTCGCGCAGGGAGTTCTCCAGGATCAGTACGCAGACCAGGAATCCGGTGAAGACGCCGCCGAAGAGCAGGCCTATCCAGCGTGCGATCGTGAACAGCGGGCCTTGCTTCATTCGTCACTCCAGGGCGGCTGTGGGGTCGTGTCGCTGGCGCTCACTCAGTCAGGCTTCCACAGGGCCGGTCGAGTTTCGCTGGAGATTTCAGGCGGCTGCCGTCTTGGCGCCCGGGGCGTCGCCGGACTGCCAGACGAGGTCGAAGACGAAGCGGTGGATGCGCCAGCCGTGGGGGGTGCGGCGGGCCTCGGCCTCGTAGTGGCCGCCGATGGTGAAGTCGGCCGCCGGTACGTCTGCCTGGCGTACGTGAACGGCTGTCAGGTGGGCGGCCACGCGGGCCTCGTCGCCGTCGAGGTCGACGGTGTGGTTCGCGCTGATGTGGTGGGTGCGGGCGAACGTCGTACGGGCCATCTGCTGGAAGTCCGCGAGGCCTTCCAGACCCTTGAACTCCCCGAAGGGGAACGACAGGTGGACGTCCTCGGTGAAAATCCTCTCCAGCCAGGCGTCGCTGCCGCGGTCCTTGTCGAGGTGGTGGACGTAGCGGTCGCAGAGCTGGGTGAGCTCCAGGCGGTCGTTGAGGAGCTGGAGTTGGCGGGTCAGGGTTTCCAAGCCGGCCTCGTCCTGGGATATGGGCATCTTCAAGTCCTTCTCTAGTGAGGGGGCGGGTCAGGCCGCTCGTTGGAACTGGATGCTGCGCCAGGCTCGGGGCTGGAACGGGGTGGGCTGCTGGCGGTGCCAGCGGGCCGCCGTGGGTGGTCGGCGAGCCGCGTCCGTGGCCTGGGGCGCGGCGCTCAGACGCTGGTGGAGTACCGCTATGACCGCGGCCAACTCCTCGGGAGTGGGGTTGCCTCGCTCGATCCTCAACTGGAGGGTCATGGGGTGCCTTTCACTGGGGAGGTGTGCCGTGCTTGCGGCGCGGCAGGGCCGCGTCCTTGGCGGCGAGCATCCTCAGGGCGCTGATGAGTGACAAGCGGGTGTCCGAGGGATCTATGACGTCGTCCACCAAGCCGCGCTCCGCCGCGTAGTACGGGTGGACCAGGTTCCGCTTGTACTCGTCGATCTTCTGGGCTCGGGTCTCCTCCGGGTCGTCGGACGCCGCTATCTCGCGGCGGAACACCACGTTCGCCGCGCCCTCCGCGCCCATCACCGCTATCTCGTTCGTCGGCCAGGCCAGGGCCACGTCCGCGCCGATGGAGCGGGAGTCCATGACGATGTACGCGCCGCCGTACGCCTTGCGGAGGACCACCGAGACCCGCGGGACCGTGGCGTTGCAGTAGGCGTAGAGGAGCTTGGCGCCGCGGCGGATGATGCCCTCGTGTTCCTGGTCGACGCCGGGGAGGAAGCCGGGGACGTCGACGAGGGTGACCAGGGGGATGTTGAAGGCGTCGCAGAACTGGACGAAGCGTGCGGCCTTTTCGCTGGCCTTGATGTCGAGGACGCCGGCCATGGCCGCGGGCTGGTTGGCGACGATCCCGACGGTGCGGCCGTCGAGGCGGGCCAGGGCGCACACGATGTTGGGGGCCCAGGCGGCGTGGACCTCCATGTACTCGCCGTCGTCGACGAGTTCCTCGATGACCGTGCGGATGTCGTAGGAGCGGTTGCCGTCCGCGGGGACCGTCTCCAGGAGGGTCGGGCAGCTGCGGTCCGACGGGTCCTCCGTGTGGGTCTCCGGCGGGAGTTCACGGTTGTTGGCCGGGAGCATCGAGATCAGGTAGCGGACCTCCGCGATGCAGGTCTCCTCGTCGTCGTAGACGAAGTGGGCGACCCCGGAGGTCGCGGCGTGGACGTCCGCGCCGCCCAGGCCGTTCTGGGTGATCTCCTCGCCCGTGACCGCCTTGACGACGTCGGGGCCCGTGATGAACATCTGCGAGATGTCCCGGACCGCGAAGACGAAGTCGGTCAGGGCGGGCGAGTACGCGGCGCCGCCCGCGCACGGGCCCAGCATCACGCTGATCTGCGGGATGACGCCGCTCGCCAGGGTGTTGCGGCGGAAGATGCCGCCGTAGCCGGCCAGGGCCGAGACGCCCTCCTGGATACGGGCGCCCGCGCCGTCGTTCAGGGAGACCAGGGGGGCGCCCGCCGCGATGGCCATGTCCATGATCTTGTGGATCTTGGTGGCGTGGGCCTCGCCCAGCGCGCCGCCGAAGATCCGGAAGTCATGGGCGTAGACGAAGATCGTGCGGCCCTCGACCGTGCCCCAGCCGGTGATGACGCCGTCGGTGTACGGCTTCTTGTCCTCGAGGCCGAAGCCGGTGGCGCGGTGGCGGCGCAGCGCCTCGATCTCGGTGAAGCTGCCCTTGTCCAGGAGGAGGGCGATACGTTCGTGGGCCGTCAACTTGCCCTTGGCGTGCTGGCGTTCCGTGGCGGCGGGGTCGGGGCCCTGGAGGATACGGTCCTTGATCTCCTTCAGTTCCATGGTCGCCGCGGTGGACGGTGTGCTGTGCATGACCATCACTCCCAGTTCGGGCAGACCTGCCGCTCGGCGGCGATCCGTTCGGTGGCGTCGTCGGTGTAGAGGCACTCGGTGGGCAGTCGCCTGGCGAGGATGTCGAGCGGGGCCGCGTCGGCGGCGGCCACGACCGCGACGGCGGCGACATGTGCGGGACAGCTCGGCATGTTCTCGATACGCCAGCCGCGGGGCCGGGCGGGGGCGTCCGGGTCGGTGCGCTCGCCCAGGTAGTCGGAGTTCAGTTCACGGCCCAGGCCGGTGCCCAGACCCTTGAAGTAGGCCTCCTTACGGGTCCACAACCGGCCGAACGCCAGGGGCTGTTCGGCGTCCGGCAGCGCCCGCAACTCCTGCTGTTCCGCCGGGTGCAGCTCGGGGAGGCACAGTTCCACGGTCTCCTGCGTCGGCACGCGTTGGACGTCCACTCCCAGCGGGGCGGACGCGACGCTGATCAGGGCGATGCCGTGGCTGTGGGAGAGGGAGAAGTGCAGGCCGGTGCCGTGCAGGACGGGCCGGCCGTGCGGGCCGCCGCAGCACGGGCAGGTGTCCCGGCCCAAAGGGAGTTCGGCGGGCGGGATGCCGGTGTAGGTGGTCAGGATGCGGCGCAGCGCGATGTGCGCCATCAGGTAGGTGAGACGGTCCAGCGGGCGTACGAAGGCCGCCGCCCGTTCGCGTTCACGGTCGTCGAGTTCGCCGGTGACCATGTGCTCGGGGTGGTCGCCCGCCCATTCGGTGCCGATCACCCACAGATGGACCTGGTCCGCCTCGACGGTCAGCCGGGGAGCGGCGCGCAGGAGTGCGGCCGTGGAGCGCGCTGGGCTCATCGCGCCGTCCCGTACGCGGGTGCGGCCACCGACTCGGCGAGCAGGGTGGCGATCTCGCCGACCGTGTCGTCCCGCAGCAGGTCGTGGGTCTTGATACGGACGTCGAGCTCGTCCTCCAGGCGGCGCTTGAGGCACAGGGCTAGCAGGGAGTCCACGCCGAGGCCGCGCAACGGCCGGTCGGGGCCCACCCGGTGGGCGGGCGGCACGTCGAGGACGTGGCCGAGTTCCCGGCAGAGCCAGGAGGTGATGGTCCGGGTGCGGGCGTCGAGGTCCATGGCGCGCAGCGTGGACGGATCGGGTGGCCGTACGAACAGCGGGGTGGTGGTCGGGTTCATGGACGTGTCGCTTCCGTCGAGGGGGGACGCGGGGCTGTGGTGCGGGAGTGGGGGGTTGGGGCGTCGGTGTCAGGCGGCCGCGGGCACGGTGGTGCCGGTGGCCTCGTGGCCTGCGAGGCACTCCTCGAGGAAGGCGAGGGCGCGCAGGTGGTAGGTGTGGGCGGTCCAGCCCAGGCTGATGTTGTGGCCGGCCTGCGGCTGGCGTTCCACCAGGACGCGGGGGGCGCGGGGCAGCAGGGCGGGCAGTTCGGTCAGAGTGGACTCGTCGTGGCGCCACCACTTCTCGTGTTCGGCGAAGGTGAAGCGGACCGGAACCTCGACGCGGGCGGCGATCGAGGCGAACCGGGCGGGCCAGGCCGCGACTTCGGCGCATTCCCGTTCGGGCATGGGGGCGACGATGTCCGGGCAGTGGCGGAAGGTGTCCGGCGGATACAGCCGCAGGGCACCCCAGTTGTGCTTCCAGTGGCCCTGGCCGCTCGCCGAGGGCAGGTCGTGCGCCGGTACGGCCAGACGGTGACCGATGCCCGAGACGTCCAGGCCGAGCAGAGGCGCCGGGAGGCGGTCCGCGGCACAGGTCAGGGCGAGCTTGCCGCCGTAGGAGTGGCCGAGGACGAACACGCCGGCGCCCAGGTCGTGCCGGGCCGCGTAGTGGGCGAGGGCCGCCCGGACGGTCGCCGACTGCTCGGCGAGGGACTGCCCGTGCGGCAGGTCGGAGGTGGAGGCGCCGTAGCCGGGACGGTCCAGGGCGAGGACCGCGTAGCCCAGGCGGACGCCGAGGGTCAGCAGCGACTGGCCGGGGTGGGCCCGGCCGTCGAAGTAGCCCGCGGTCATGCCGCCGCCGTGCAGGGCGACGACCGTGGCGCGGGGCGCGGTGGTGGGCGGGGTGGCGAGGAGGGCGGAGAGCGCGGTGCCCTGGGCGTGCAGGGTGATGCGGCGGGTTCCGGTCGGGGGCGGGGTGCTCACCGGCCTGCCGGGGGCGGCAGCGGCCTCTGCCGCGGTACGGCGGGGGCCGGTCGGCGCGGCGACCGCCGGCGCGTCCGGGCGACCGGACGGGGGGCGGTGGATCGCCGTGGACGCTGAACCCGCGAGCGCCGACGACTCATGACCCGGCCCACCCGGCGACGCGCCCGGCGCCGGCCTGCCCGGGGCGGCCTCCGCCGCGATACGGCCGGGGCCAGGTGGTGCAGTGACAGCCGGCGCGGCCGGGCGCCCGGACGGGAAGCGGTGCGTTGCGGTGGACGGTGCCGCCGCGAGCGCCGACGGCGTACGACCGGGCCCGCCCGGCGACGAGGCCGGCACGGATCCATCCGGCGGCGAGGCCGGCGCGGACCCGCCCGGCGGTGAGGCCGGCGCGGGGTCGGCCGGGGCCCCCGGCGCGGTGCGGCGGGGGCCCGGGGGTGGGGCGGGGGTTGTCACTCGGGGCTCCCCTGGGTGGGGGTCTCGGGGGTGCCGAACCAGCGGTGCAGGGCGGTGCGCAGGTCGTCCGGGGTGGTGTCGGGGCCGGCGGCCCAGGCGACGTAGCCGTCGGGGCGGATCAGGAGCGCCGGGGTGCTCGACAGGACGGGTTCCGTCTCCTCGGGGCGGGCCGTCGTCGTGATGACCTGGTCCTGCCAGGGGGCCGCCGCCTCGCGCAGGGCGGGGTCGTCGGCGAGGTCCAGGAGGACGCCGCGGGCCGGGTGGAGGAGCTCCATCGTGCTCAGGGGGCCCTCGGGGCCGGTCAGGGTGCGCGGCGGCAGCCGGCGGCCGAGGAGAGGGTGGGTGCCCTCGCCGACCTCGTAGCGGACGTCCAGACCGGAGACCAGGCCGGCGAGGTGGCGCTTGACGTCGTCGTACTGGATGAGCTCGCCCATCAGCTCGCGCAGCGGGCTCATCTCGGGGCCGCCGACGAACAGCATGCCCTGGGCGTGGGTGTTCATCAGCAGGCGGGCGCCGGCCGCGTGGCGTTCGGCGTGGTAGCTGTCGAGCAGGCCGGCGGGGGCGCGGCCGCGGACCTCGGCGGCGAGTTTCCAGCCGAGGTTGGCGGCGTCCTGCACGCCCGTGCTCAGGCCCTGGCCGCCGGCCGGGAGGTGGACGTGGGCGGCGTCGCCGGCGAGCAGGATGCGGCCGCGCCGGTACTCGGTGACCTGGCGGGTGGCGTCGGTGAAGGAGCTCACCCAGTGCGCGGTGCCGGCGCTGATGTCCTCGCCGGTGATGTGCTGCCAGGCCTCGGCGACCTCGGTGAAACTCACCGTACGCTCGCGCTCCCGGCCGGGTTCGACGTCGGGCACGACGATGATGCGGTCCACGCCGTCGCCGAGCGGCGCGGCCATCACCATGCCGCCCGGCAGCCGTTCGCCGAGGAAACGCGGACGCAGCTCGCAGCCGGCGACGTCGGCCAGGTACATGGTGCGGGTGGCGTCGGTGCCGGGGAAGGAGAACCCGGCCGCGCGCCGCACCGGGCTGCTGCCGCCGCCGCAGCCCACCAGGTAGGCGGCGCTCATGCGCTGGACGCCCTGCGGGGTGGCGACGGTGATCTCGACGTGGTCGCCCTTCTCCTCCAGTTCGAGGAACTCCCAGCCGCGCCGGATGTCCGCGTCCAGCGAGATCGCCCAGCGCTCCAGGACATCCTCGGTGTGCGACTGCGGGATGCCGCGGGCACCGAAGTGGGCGTCCTCCAGGACGGTGTAGTCGAACTGCACGCCGCCGAAGTGCCCCATGGGGGCCTTCTCCAGGCCGCCGAACCACGGCAGCAGGCCGCGCTGTTCGAAGACCTCCATGGCGCGTGCGGTGAAGCCGAGCCCGCGGGACTGTCCGGTGGGCTGCTCCAGGCGCTCCACCACGACGACGTGGGCGCCGCCCAGGCGCAGTTCCCCGGCGAGCATCAGACCGGTCGGGCCGGCCCCGACGATGATGACGTCGGCGTCCATGGCACTCTCCTCTCCCCTACTCGTGGTGGTGGTCAGCCGAACAGCCCGGCGATGTGCTCCGGGGCCTTGGTACGGCCCCACTCCAGGGCCGCGCCGAGCAGGTCCGGGGTCGCCTCGAAGCACTTGTTGCCGGGGTCGCCGAGCGCGAACGGCTCCGGCAGGAACTTCGACTCGCGCAGCTGCTCGAAGAGGAACTCGGCGGCCTCGGACGGCTCCAGTCCCCCGGCCTCGACGGCCTGGCAGGTGGTGCGGGTCAGGGTGAGCAGGGCGGCGATGTCCTCGCCGACGGGGGCGGGCAGACCGGGGGTCGTGGTCTTCTCCAGGTCTTTCAGGATCTGGTCGTCCTTGTGCTCCATGAAGCGGCGGTACGCCCGCTCCACCGTCATCGTCGGCATGATGCTCGTCGACTCCCACACGCGGGTGACCGCGTTCCACAGGTCGTAGTGCCCGAAGCCCACGAACGAGCTGTAGACGAGGTCGTCGTGGACGTCGTACAGGCCCTGCTGGAGCCGGTCGATGTACTCGAAGCGCTCGGTGGACCAGTCGCCGTCGCGGGAGGCCTCGATCAGGCGCCAGGCCAGGGAGTTGACGACCTCGAGGGTGTTGGTCAGGCCGCGCGAGTACAGCGCGTCGATGAAGCCGGCGGCGTGCGCGGTCAGGCAGTAGCGTTCGCCGACCGTGCTGGAGGAGGAGTACTGCAACCTGCCGGTGGCGACCCAGGGGCGTACCGCGCGCGCGTCGGTGAACTGCTCCGCGATCTGCGGGAACCGGGCCAGGAAGGCGTCGAACTCCTGCTGCGGGGTGAGGTCCTGGGACTTGGGGAACTTCCGCTCGTCGAAGGTGAGGCCCACGCTGCACAGCGGGCTGATCGCGCCGTCGTGGTTGTCGAAGGGGATGACCCACAGCCAGCCGCCGTCGAAGACGTGGTGCAGCGTGCCGTGGTGCCAGGGGCTGGGCTGCTTGTGCGCGGCCGCCGAGGGCGCGTCGTCGTAGGGGGTGACGCCGACCATGTGCGTGAACAGGGTGCGGGAGTGGTGGCGGGCCCGGGTGGGCTCCTCGCGCAGACCGAACGCGTCGGCGACGGGGGAACGGAAGCCGCTGCCGTCGACGAGGTACTCGGCGTGGTACTCCTCGCCGCGGTCGGAGCGCAGCACCGCCCCGTCGAAGCCGGTTTCGATGTCGGTGATACGGGTGCCCAGCAGCGGCGTCGCGCCGTGCCGGACGGCCAGGTTGAACAGGTAGGCGTCGGTGTCCTGCCGGAACAGGTGGCTCTCCGTGCGCTGCCACTCCGGGACGACGAGCTGGTTGATCTCGTCGGGGTTCTGGTCCTGGCCCTCGCGGTGGTAGACGAAACCGAAGTTCTGCTTGCGGCCGCTCATCGGGGAGACGTGGTCCTGGATGCCGCGGAAGCTCGCCAGGTGCACGATCTCCGGCACGTCGTAACGCTCGCCGACGATCCGGGTCATCGCGGAGGTGTACGGGATCGTGGACTCGCCGACGGCGAAGCGGGGGTGGGTGCCGGCGTCGATGAGGAGCACCTTCACGCCGTTGCGGGCGAGCACCGCGCCGAGCATGCCGCCGGCCATGCCCGCACCGAGGATGGCCACGTCGTAGCGCTCTTGCGGCGCGGGGGCGTTCGTGTTCATGGGGTCACCCTTCGGGGAGTCGTTGGCGGCTGTCGGTCGTTCGGTCTTCGGGGTGCCGAACCAGTGGGTCAGGGCCTCGGGCAGCGGTGTCTCGCTCGGGGACGTCCAGGCGATGTGGCCGTCGGGGCGGAGCAGGACGGCGTCGGTGCCGGGGAGGTCCGCGGTGGCGGTGACGGTGGTGACGTGGTCGGACCAGGGGGCCGCCTGCTCCTGGAAGGCGGCGGCCCTCGGGGTCAGGAGAAGCAGCAGGGGGCGGGCCGGGTGGAGCAACTCCGTTGTCGTGTACGGGCCTTGGGGTGTCGTCAGGGTCGTGCGCGGGAGGCGGGCGCCCTGGTCGCCGTAGCTGATGTCCAGGCCCGCGATCATCGACGCCAGGTGGGTGCGGACCTTCCGGGAGGCGAGGAGTTCGGTGAACAGGGCCCGGGTCGAGTTGGATTCCGGGCCGCCCAGGAGCAGTTGGGACTGGACCTTGATGTTCGCCAGGACCCGGCGGCCCACTTCGTGGCGTTCGGCGTGGTAGGTGTCGAGCAGGTCCGCCGGGGTCCTGCCGGTGGCGACCGCGGCCAGCTTCCAGCCGAGGTTCACCGCGTCCTGGAGGCCGAGGTTGAGGGCCTGGCCGCCGATGGGCATCTGGCGGTGGGCGGCGTCGCCGGCGAACAGGACCCTTCCGTGCCGGTAGGCGGACAGCTGGCGGTTGGCGTCGCCGAAGGAGTTCACCCACAGCGGGGTGCCGGAGGTGATGTCCTCGCCCGTCACCCGCTGCCAGACCTCGCACACCTCCGCGAAGTCCGGCTCCCGGCTGCGGAGTCGGGCCTCGCGGCCGAACTCGTGGACCATCACCCGGGTGACGCCGTCGCCGCGCCGGGCGGCCACCGCCATGCCGCGCTCCAGGCGCTCGAACCGGCGGTTCGGGACGTCGATGCCCGCCACGTCCGCGCGCAGCAGCTCGCGGCGGGCGTCCTCGCCGGGGAAGTCGGCGCCCAGCAGACGGCGTACGGTCGAGTTCTCGCCGTCGCAGCCGACCAGGTACGCAGCCCGGACGCGGAGCGGGCCGTCCGGTCCCGCCGCCACCGCTTCCACGCCCTCGGACGAGGTGCGCAGGGCGCGGAGCGTGTGCCCGCGGTGGATCCTCGCGCCCAGGCCCGACGCCCAGTCCTCCAGCAGGCGTTCCGTCTCGGTCTGCGGGACCTTCCACTGCCCGGGGTGGGTGCTGGGCAGGGTGAGGTCCATCGGGATGCCGCCGAAGTGCCCGCGCGTCTCGCACGGCGGGGTGCCGAACGCCTCCAGCAGGCCCCGGCTGTCGAGGATCTCCATGGTGCGGGCGTGCAGGGTCGAGGCCCGCGACTCGGTGGTCGGGGCCTCGCGCCTCTCCAGGACGACCACGTCGGCGCCGCCGAGGCGCAGTTCACCGGCGAGCATCAGCCCGACCGGTCCCGCGCCCACGACGACGACGTCGGTGTTGAGCCGCAGGGCAGCCATCGTCAGCGCTGGTTCTCGGCGTGGTCCTTGGCGTGGCCCAAGGTGGCGCGGCTGTTGGTGCTCAGCGCGCCGTGCACGTACTCGCGGGCGTCCGCGACCGTGGCGTCCTCGCCGAGGATGCGGGCGATGTTCGCGGTGTTGAGGACCACCGTGTGCTGGGAGGAGGCGGTCGTGGTGCCGTCCGCGTCCTCGGTGAACGTCCAGTAGCCGGTGTGCAGGGTCATCAGCGCCGGCAGCGTGACCTGCTTGTAGGTGATCTTCTGGTGCGGGAACGCCACCCGGTACGACTTGGTGGTGTGCGTGGAGCCGTCCTTGGCGCGGGTGTCCATCTCCAGGCTCTGCAGGCCCGGGGCGGGCTCCTCGAAGCGGACGGTGGCCACGTGCGGCAGCCGCTCGGGCCACCGGCCGGCCTCGTTGACGAAGTCGTAGGCGTCCTTGGCGGAGCCGGCGATCGTCACGGAGTCCTCGAAGGAGAACGTCACGTCCTCGGTGGCGTGGGCGAGTTCGACGTTGGTCTTCAGCGCCGCGAGCTCCGAGCGGGAGTTGCGGTCGACGGCCTCGTCGATCCAGGCCAGGCCCTCGGGGTCGTCGTCGATCGCCCGGTAGTCGTGCAGCAGCCGCACCCGGGACGTGGCCGCGGTGAGCGGCTCGATGACCCAGGTGCCGCCCATCGCGGCGACCGGCGGGGTGGAGACCTCCTGGCGGAAGGTGATGCGCAGGCCCTCGGCGTCCAGGGTGCGGCGCGAGGTCCAGTTCTTCGGCTCGCCGTTGGCGGTGGCCCAGATGCGGATGCGCTCGCTGTCGCCGTCGCGCTCGACGTGGTCGACGTAGATGGTGGGCGGGAAGATCCGCGGCCAGTTCTCCACCTCCGCGATCAGGCGGTAGACGGCGGCTGCGGGGGCGTCGACGTCGACGGTGTGCTCGACCTCGCGAAGCGTCATGGCTGAACTCCGTTCAGGGGCAAGGGGGTCGGGGGTCGGGCCTAGAAGTTGCCGAGGCCGCCGCAGACGTTGAGGGCCTGGGCGGTGATGGAGGCGGCGGTGTCCGAGGCGAGGTAGCCGACCAGGCCGGCGACCTCCTCCGGCGTCGAGTAGCGGCCGAGCGGGATCTTCGCCTGGAACTTGGTGAGGATGGCGTCCTCGGTGGTGTCGTAGGCGGCCGCGTAGCCCTGGCGTACGCGCTGCGCCATCGGCGTCTCCACATAGCCGGGGCAGACCGCGTTGACGGTGATGCCGGTCGGCGCGAGCTCGTTGCCGAGGGCCTTGGTGAAGCCGACGACGCCGTGCTTGGACGCGGAGTAGGGGGCGCCGAGGACCACGCCCTGCTTGCCGGCGGTGGAGGCGATGTTGATGATCCGGCCGCGGTCCTTGTGCCGCATGCCGCCGGTGTTGAGGACGGCCTTGGTCATCCGGAACACGCTGGTGAGGTTGGTGTCGACGACGTCGTCCCACAGCTCGTCGTCGATGTCGGCGGTGACGCCGCCGCCGCTGCGGCCGGCGTTGTTGACGAGCACGTCGATCGTGCCGAAGCGGTCCACGGCGGCGGCGACGAAGGCGGTGACGCTCGCCGCGTCGCGTACGTCGACGGCGGCTCCGTCGACGTCGAGGCCCTCCTCGCGCAGCTGCTTGACGGTGCTGGTGACGTTCTCGGCGGTGCGGGCGCCGAGGAAGACGCGGTGGCCGCCGGTGGCCAGGAGCCGGGCTGTGGCGAGGCCGATTCCGCTGGTGGCGCCGGTGACGAGGGCGACGCGCGGGTCCTGCTGCATGGTGGCTTCTCCCTGGATGCGGTCGGGTCAGGCGGCGGTGGCGGTCGACGACAGGAGGTCGTTGACGGCGGCGATGAGGGTGCGGGGGGTGCGGTTGTCGGTGAAGACGTCGTCGTCCAGGGCGATGGCGTACTCGCGCTCGATGCGGCCGCCGGTCTCCAGCAGGGCGAGTGACTCGTAGCCGAGGGACTCGAAGTCGAGGTCGAGGATGTCGCCGTCCAGGTCGATGCCGTCGTCGGCGCCGGCGCCCTCGAGGAGGATGCGCTTGAGGTCGGCGAGGGTGAACGTGGAGCTCATGGGTTGGGGTCCCTTCGGGGATCGGGTGGGGTGGACATGGCGATGCCCCTGCCGGTGGGGCTTGGCAGGGGCATCGAGGAGTGAGGAGTGGGGGGAGTCGTCGCCTAAGAGCTCGGGGGGTTCTGTGAGCTTGCGGCTGCGGGTGCGTTGTGGCTGGTCGCGCAGTTCCCCGCGCCCCTTTAGGGGCTGCGCCCCTCAGGGGCTGCGCCCCGCCCGGGCATGGGTACGCCCCTGCCGGGGCGGGGGATGTCGCCGGCAGGGGCGTGTTCGGGGTGGCCTGTTGGTGCGGGCCGTGGGTGGGGTCAGATGCCCCAGAGGTGGCGCTTCTTGTAGCTGGACTCCCAGAAGAGTTTGTTGAGGACCTTCACCGGGGCGGGCATGGTGTCGAGGAATGCCTTGCGCTCGGTGGCGTTCTGGTCGTCGGTGATCCAGGGGAAGTAGACGGCGGCGCCCTTGGGGCCCTGCTTGCGGGCCATCGCGCCGCGGAAGGCGTCCCAGTCCTTGGCGGTGCAGACGTCCTGGATGAGCGGCAGCGCCTCGTTCTCCTCGTGGGTCATGTGGTCGCCGAGGACGCGGATGAGCTCGGCGACGCGGTCGGTGAGGTCGGGGGCGTTGCGGGCCAGGCCGTCGTCGACGGAGGCGAGGACCGGGTCCAGGCGGGCGTGCTCGGCCTCCATCTCGGCCAGCAGCTTCTGGTCGGCCGGACGGCCGGTGACGGCGGCCGCGACCCGCGGCCACAGGTCGGAGTCCTCGACGGTGTGGTGCACATGCAGCTGGTGCTTGAAGTTGGCCCAGCCCTCGCGCACTTCCGGGGACCCGGCCCGGCCGGCGGCCACCGCCGCGGCGAGCCGCCTCATGTCGCGCCGGAATGCGTCGTGGGTGGCGTACATGACGGCGAAGTTGATCGGGGCCTGCTGTGCGACTGCCATGGTCTGCGATGCCTTTCGTGTGTGACCGGCCGCGGCCGGTCGGCGGATGGGAGAACTCGCTGTCGCGAGTGGGGAGTTCGGCCCCTTCCGGCCGAGCTCCCCACGCCCCGCGGCCCGGGTTGCCCTCGCGAATGAGAGGGATCGGCCATGGCCGGTTGTGACACGAGCGGCCTGATTTGTGAGCTGAATCACAGTCGTCGGGTCGATGTCACATTTCCCGGGCGAAAGCCGTCTCGGGTGTGAGCTCGTCACAGGGAGGTGCACCATGTCCGACAGCCAGGCAGGCGACCCCGCGGCCGATGCCATCGAAGCCTCGACGGAGGTCTTCGTCGGCTACCGCGAGTTGCTGTTCTCGATCGTCTACAACCTGCTCGGTACCGTCGCCGACACCGACGACGTGCTCCAGGAGACCTGGTTGTCGTGGTCGGCGAAGAAGTGCCGCACCCCGTACGAGGAGATCGACAACCCCCGGGCCTACCTCGTACGGATCGCCGTCAACCACGCCCTGGCCCGCAAGGCCGTCATCAAGCGGCGCCGCGAGACCTACGTCGGCCCCTGGCTGCCGGAACCGCTGGTGACCCGGGGCGGCGACGAGGAGCCCGCCGCCGAGCCCGCGCACCGGGCGTTGCAGAGCGAGTCGGTGTCGATGGCGCTGATGGTGGTGCTGGAGACGCTCTCCCCGCTGGAGCGGGCGGTGTTCGTGCTGCACGACGTGTTCGGCTACGCGCACGCCGAGATCGCTGGCATCCTCGACCGCAACCCCTCCTCGGTGCGCCAGCTCGCACACCGGGCCCGCGCCCACGTACAGGCGCGGCGCCCCCGCTACCAGGCCGATCCGCAGGTCCAGCAGCAGGTCACCGAGCGGTTCATCGACGCCGCGCTCGGCGGCGACCTGGCGCTGCTGATGGAGATGCTGGCACCGGACGTGACCATGTGGACCGACGGTGGCGGCAAGGTCCGTACCGCGGGCCTGCGTCCGGTCATCGGCCGGGAGAAGGTCTGCCGGCTGCTCGCGGGCTACGCCGGGCGCACCCCCAAGGACATCGACATCCACTACCGGCACGTCAACGGCGACCCCTCGGCGGTGGTGTTCTCCGAGGACTCCCCCTACGCGGTGCTGGTCATGGACCTCACGCCCGAGAGCGACCAGGTGCGTGGGATCTACGCCGTGGTCAACCCGGACAAGCTGGCCCGGGTGCGGTCCGAGGAGAGCGAGTCCGAGTCCGCCGGGTCCGCCGGGTCCGCCGGGTCCGCCGGGTCCGCCGAGAGCGAGGGCTGAGCGCGTGGGCGTCAGTGCGCGCCGCGCCCCTGGCCGGCCGCCGCTTGGGCGACGTCGGCCCGCGGGCCGGCCGCTGCCCCGGCGACGTCCGCTGTGCCGGCTGCGCTCCCCACCAGGGAGACCGCCTCGCGGTCCTTCAGCAGGCGGTTGAGGACGGGTGCCGCGATCCCGGTGGTGACCAGGGCCATGAGCACCATCGCGGAGAACAGCTGCACGGTCAGCAGCCCGAGGCTCAACCCCACGTTCAGCAGCACCAGTTCGGTCAGTCCGCGGGTGTTCATCAGCACCCCGAGCACGGTGGCGTCCCGCCAGTCCATCCCGGTCAGCCGGGCGGACAGCGCGACGCCACCGAGCTTGCCGAGACAGGCCACCACGATGATCGCCACGGTCTGCACGATGCCGCCCGCGGTGAGCGTGGTGAGGTCCACGGACAGGCCGGTGACGACGAAGAACACCGGCAGCAGCAGCTTGCCGACGCTCTCCAGGGGCGGCAGCGCCACCCGGTGCAGCAGGCTGTCGTGGCGCCGGGGCATCGCCAGGCCGAACATGAACGCGCCGAAGATGGCGTGGATGCCGATGTGGGAGGTGACGAACGCGGAGGCGAACACACCGGAGGCGACCAGTACCGGCACGTACTGGGTGTGGGTGACGCGCAGCCGGTCGCTGATCGTGGCGAGCACGGGGCGTACCAGCCACAGCATGACGGCGAGGTAGAGCGCCGACCAGGCCATCACCGTCAGGAATCCGGCGGCGCCGGTGGCGGTGGTCAGGGCGACCACGACGGCCAGCATGCACCAGGCGAGCACGTCGTCCGCGGCCGCGAGACCGAGGGCGAGGGTGCCGGCGCGGGTGGACTGCAACCCTTGCTCGGCGATGATCCGGGCGAGCACCGGGAAGGCGGTGATGGACATGGCGACACCGAGGTACAGGGCGAACTCGGTGAACGGCACGGTCTTTCCGCCCACCACGTCGTGGGAGCCGTAGATCAGCCAGGCGAGTCCGACGCCGAGGGCCATGGGCAGCACGAGCGAGCTGATCCAGATGGCGCCGGTGGAGCGGAAACGGCCCTTGAGGGCGCCGCTGTTGAACTCCCAGCCGATGATGAACATGAACAGCAGCAGGCCCACCTGGGAGACGACGCCCAGGTGCGGGCGTATCTCGGCGGGGAAGAGCCGGTCGGGCAGGTCGCCGGGGAACAGGCCGAGCAGGCTCGGTCCCAGGCAGATGCCGATGGTGATCTCACCGATCACCGCGGGTTGTCTGATACGGCGGCACAGGGCCGTGATCGCGGTCGCCAGGGCGAGGATCAGGGCGATGCCGCCGATCGCCGTGACGGTGATCCACTCGGAGTGGGGCACAGCAACTCTCCTGTCAGGGGGCGGCGTTCATGGCCGGGCCTGCGCGGTGGTGGAGGCGGCCGTGTCGACGGGGCGCAGTTCGATGAAGTCGAAGGCCTTGAAGCGGCGCAGCACGGGCCGCAGCGGTGCCGGTACGACGGCCTGCCGCGGGTCGTTGAACACCTGCGGCCGGTCCAGGCGGATCAGCTTTCCGCGGGTGTGCAGTTCGCAGCCGCCGCCGGCGAGGGTGTTGCGCACCCAGTCGGACTGGGGGCCGTAGGGCAGCGACATGACGTAGTTGCCGTCGCGCTTGAACACCTTGACCGGGGTGCGGTAGACACGTCCGGACTTGCGTCCGACGTGCAGGACGGCGCCGAACCCGGGCATGCGGGTCAGCACGGGTCCCACGAAGCGGTTGGCGAAGGTGCGGTTGAAGCGGGCCAGTCGCCGTTGGACAGCGGACATCCGAGAACTCCTTATGCGTGCGGGGTCAGACGTCGAACATGGGGTGGGTGCCGCGCTGTTCGGCCTCCAGGGCGCCCATGGAGCCGCGGAAGAAGATCAGCGGTTCCAACTCGCCGCCGGGCACGCCCAGTTCGGCGACCTCGCCGATGAAGATGGTGTGGTCGCCGCCCTCGACGGCGTTGACCAGACGGCACGACAGATACGCCATCGCGCGGCTGAGCACGGGCACCCCGGCGGCGGAGTAGTGGTGGTCGACACCGTCCAGGTTCGCGGTGTGACGGCCCGCGAACGCCCAGGCCAAAGGCTCCTGGCGGCCGGCGAGGAAGTTCACCGTGTAGGCGCCGGACTCCTCCACCACCGCGCGCAGCCGGGACGCCTTGTGCAGGCAGAACAGCACCAGCGGCGGGTCGAGGGAGACGGAGGTGAAGGAGTTGACGGTGGTGCCGGCCGCCTGTGACCCGCTGCCGCTGGTGATCACGGTCACGCCGGTCACGAACATGCCGCACACGTTGCGCAGCACCTTGCCGTCGATGGGACCGTCGGCGCGCTGTTGCAGGATGTCTGGCTGGGTCGTGGTCATGGGCGCCCCCTGGGGGAAGAAGGCCCCAGAAGGGGCTCAGCGGATGCTCTGGGCGTACTTGAAGAGGCCGTACGGGTCGTGGAGGGCCTTGGTCGCGGCGAGCCGCGGGTAGTTCTCGGCGTAGTAGGACCGCTTCCAGTCCTTCAGGGCCGGGTCGGCGAAGTTCTGGTAGGTCTCGCCGCAGGAGTAGGGGTCGATCGCGGCGAAGGCGCGGTCCACCCACACCCGGGCGGCCGCCTGGCCTTCTGCGGTGGGTGAAGCGGGGATGGTGGCCAGGTAGTTGACGGTGTAGAGGCTGTCGCGGTGCACGTACGCGGTCGCCGTGCGGGCGAGGTCGGATGCGGCGCCGCCCAGCGGCAGTACCTGTAGCTGACGGATCTGGCCGGCCTGCCGGTCCGCGTCGAACGCGGCGAGGGCGGCCGCCCAGCCGCTGCGGGCGAGGGGGGCCTTGGCCATGCGGCTGCGTTCCAGGCCGAACGCGGGCCGGGTGAGCTGCCCCTCGGGGTGGATGTCGGCGGCCCGGTGGCACTGCTCGGTGGTTTTGGTGGCGCAGCCGTAGACGCCCATCATCAGCGAGCGGTACGGCAGGACGGCGTCCGTCCGGCTCGCGGGCGGCCCGGTCAGGGCGAGCAGCCGGCCCACCTCGTCGGCGAGCCCGGCGGCCGTGCCGGTGGAGACCAGGCGGATCGCGGGCACCGGGGTGGCGCCGGGCGCCGCGTCCGGGAGCGTGATCACGCTGGCGCCGCCGATCTCCCGGGGGGCGTCGGCGAGCCAGCGGGCGTACCCGTCGAGCATGTCGAGCGCCTTGTCGTAGGCGAAGACGAGCGTGGAGGTGGCCACGTCGGTGACGGCGGCGGTGGTGGCGGTGTAGGAGGTGACGACGCCGAAGTTGCCGCCGCCACCGCCCCGTATCGCCCAGAACAGGTCGCTGTTGCGGTTCGGGGCGGCGGTCACGGTGCGGCCGTCGGCGAGGACGACGGTCGCGGAGGTCAGCGCGTCGCAGGCCACGCCCAGCGAGCGGGTGAGGAAGCCGAGGCCGCCGCCCTGGACGAAGCCGCCGGCCGCGACGGTGGGGCCGGCGCCGACGACCACGGCCCGCCCGGCGGGGGCGAGCGCGGTCAGCAGGTCGACGTTCTGGGCGCCGGGCCCGAAGGTGGCCGTCGTGCCGGTGAGGCCGACGGAGTTCAGGCGGGAGACGTCGACGACCAGGCCGGTGGTGGTGGAGTAGCCGCCCATGCTGTGGCCGCCGCTGCGGACGGCGACGGGCAGGTCGTGGTCCTGGACGAAGGCCAGGCACAGGGCGACGTCGGCGGCGTTCGCGCAGTACGCGACGGCCTGCGGGTCGATGGTGTCGAACTGCTGGAGTTCGAGCTGCTTGGCGGTGGCGTAGGCGGCCTCGCCGGGCAGCACGAGGGTGCCGGTGAGATGGCCGCGCAGTCGCTCCCAGGGCGCGGCGGCGAGCGCCGGGGATGGTCGCAGGGCGGCGACCGCGAGGGCGCCGCCGGAGGCTGTGAGGAGTGTTCTTCGACTGATCATGTTCGGTCCCAACACAAGCGCCCCCGGCCCTTTGTGGGCCGGGGGCGTAGACGGTGGTGCGGTCAGTGCGCGGCGGTCGCGTCCTTCGCGGGGGCGGCCTCCGGCCGTGCGGGCGGCGCGCCGTGGCCCATGCCGGACGGCGTCGGCCCGCCCTTGAGGGCGAGGCAGAGGGCCGCGCCGGCGAACATCGTCAGGGCGGGCACCAGCATGGTGGGCTGGAGCGCGTCGACGAAGCCCTCGGAGAAGACCTTGCCCGCCAGTTCCTGGATGCGCTGGGCGACGTCCTGCGGCACGTCCGCCGGCAGCGAGGCACCCTGCTGGGTGCCGACCTCGACGTGCTGGGCGCCGTCGGCGAACCCGGAGACGAAGTCGGCCCGGTAGTCCTGCGGCAGCGACTGGGCCGCGGTGGTGGCCTGTTCGCGCATCGCGGAGACCAGCTTGGCCTGGAGCACCGCGCCGATGATGGCGCCGGCGAGCACCGAACCGACCTGGCGCAGCGCGTTGTTGACGCCGGAGGCGGCGCCGGTCAGCTGCGGCGGCACGTTGCGCATGACCTCGGAGCCCATCGGGGCGAAGGTGCAGCCGGCGCCGAGACCGGCGACGAAGAGCGGGCCGACGAACGCGGTCCAGGAGCTGCTGGTGTCGGCGACCAGGAAGATCCAGGTGATGCCGATGCCGAACATCGACAGACCGGCCGTCAGGATGTACTTGCCGCCGAACTTCTCCGACAGGATGCCGGCCGGGCCGGCCGTGAACATCGAGCCGAGCGCGAGGGGCACCAGGACCAGGCCGGTCTTGATGGGGCTGAAGCCGAGCACCGACTGGAGGTAGATCGTGGTCGGCAGCAGGATGCCGAGGACTCCGAAGGACACCGCGATGCCGACGAGGTTGACGACGGAGAAGTTGCGGTCCTTGAACAGGGAGAACGGCAGCAGCGGTTCGTTGTCCTGCTGGCCGCGCTCGTAGAGCAGGAACGCGCCGATCAGGACGGCGGAGCCGGCGAGCAGCGTCCAGATCCAGCCGTTCCACTCGTAGCGCTCGCCCTCGATGAGGCCGAAGGCCAGGCAGAACAGGGCCGCGGAGGCGATCAGCACGCCCATCACGTCGAAGCGGTGCTTGACCACCCGGACGTTCTTGGGGATGAGCCGGAAGCCGAGGACCAGGACCAGCAGGCCCACGGGGATGTTGACGAAGAACACCCACCGCCAGTCCAGGTGCGTGACCAGCAGACCGCCGAGCGTCGGGCCGATCGCTCCGGACACGCCCGCGACCGCACCCCACACGCCGTAGGCGGCGCCGCGCTTCTCCGCCGGGAACACGTCGGTGATGATCGACAGCGTCTGCGGCATCAGCATCGCCGCGCCCACGCCCTGGAGCGCGCGGAACGCGATCAGCTGGGAGGGGTCCTGGGCCAGTCCGCAGGCGAGGGAGGCGAGCGTGAACAGGGCCACGCCGGAGAGGAAGAGGTTGCCCTTGCCCCGGATGTCACCCAGGCGTCCGGCGGTGATGATCAGGGTGGCGAGGACCAGGGTGTAGGCGTTGACGACCCACAGGACCTTGTCCAGTGACGCGCCGAGGTCGTCGGTCATGTCCGGGATGGCGATGTTCACGATCGTCAGGTCGACCAGGGTCATCACGAACCCCAGGCACAGGACGCTCAGAACCGCCCACGGATTTGTCTGCCGTTCTCGAGTCATGTTCCTCTCCTTGTCGCGGCGTCAGAGCGCGCACGTTGTGTGGCGGTGCACCCAAGAGGGCGGTTCGGGTCCGGGTGTGACATGCAGGGACGGCGGTGAGACGCACGTCACATTCAGGCCGTGGGGGTGAGGCGTTCCCGTAGGAAGGCGACGACCCGGGTGCGGGCGGCGAGCGCCTGGTGGCCCGGTGTCTCGCGTACTTCGGCGGTCAGCACGGAGTGGGCGCTCCTGGCGAAGCCGCCCGTGTTGCCGGGGGCGGAGTCGAGTTCGATGACCTCGAAGGCGTCCCCGAGCCGGGCCCGGAGCGTGCCGAACCGCTCGGCCGGGGAGATGCCGTCCTTGCTGAAGCGCAGGCCCAGCACGCACAGTCCCTCGCCGCGGGTGCGGGCGGTGACCGCGTCGAGTTCGTCGGCGGCGAGCCCGGGGTCGGCCTTGCGGCTCCGGCTCGTCGGGAACGGCACCGAGGGCTGGCTGACCACGGGGGCCAGTACGACGGGGTCGACGGCGGCGGCCAGCGCGAATCCGCCGGTGAAGCACATGCCGATGACCCCGACGCCGGGGCCCGGGGTGTGCGCGGCCAGGTCACGGGCGAGGGCGCGCAGATAGTCCGCGACGGGGCGGCGGGCGTTCGTGGCGAAGGCCCGGAACTCCGCCGACACACACAGCCGGGCCACGACCCCGAGGGTGTAGGGCGGGGAGTCGGCGCGGCCGGGGGTGCCGAACAGGGAGGGGACCGTGACCGTGAACCCCTCCTTGACGAGGTGCTCGGCCAGGCCCAGTACCTCGGGGGTGATGCCGGGGATCTCCGGGACGAGGATCACCCCGGGCCCGGCCCCCTTCTCGTACACGTCGTGGGTGAGGGGGCCTGCGGTGAAGGAGCGCCGGCTCCATCCGGTGAGGTCCGAGGTGGGTGCGGTGGTGGCGTCGCTCATGTGCGGGTCAGCTCCTGGCGATGGGGCGCGCCCCGGCCGCCGTACGACGTCTCTCGTACGACGTCTCTCGTACGACGACCGGGGCGCCACCGGCCGGTCAGGCGACGCAGATGCCCTCGACGGCGATCTTCTCGTAGATGTGCGGGTAGGCCGTGATGCCGTCGGGGTACTTGGCGGCCGACTGCTGGAACTCCGGCTTGCTGAAGGCGGCGAACAGGGCCTCGGTGGACTCCCACACGGCCACGTTCACGAGCAGGCGGCTGCCGGCGACGCCCTTGTGGAGCTGGGTCTGGATGCAGCCTGGGCTGCCCTTCATGTAGGCGGCGTCCTCGCGCCAGATCTTCAGGAACTCGTCGTAGAGGTCCTCGGGCACGTCGAAGACGTTGACCAGGGTGATCGGGCCGGTCTGCGACTGGAACTGCTTGATGAGGGGGGTGGACTCGTCCAACGCCTGGATCTTCATGGTCGCCTTTCAGAGGTGTGCGGGGTCGAGGTCGTCGGGGGTGATCTCGATGACCGGGATGGGGCGGCTGGCGCGCTTCTGGAACTCCGCGATGAAGGGGAAGACCTCGCAGAACTCCCGCCACCTGCGGTCGCGTTCGTCGCCGGTGAGGATCCGCGTGGTGGCCGGGAACTGCTCGGGGCCGATGTCCACGCTCACCTGCGGGGTGGCGCGCACGTTGTGGTACCAGGCGGGGTGGCTGGCCTGCGGGCCGCCGGGCACGTCGAAGTGGCCGGGGGCGGCGCACACGATGTAGCGGCCGTTGTCGTAGACGTAGCCGACCGGCAGGGTGCGCTTGAGACCGGTCCTGCGGCCGGTGGTGGTCAGCAGCATCGCGTCCAGGCGCCCGAAGTGCCCCATGATCTTCCCGCGGGACTTGCGGTACAGGAACAGGTGCAGGTGCAGGAAGGACTTGTTGACCTTCTTGACGTACTTGTTCGGCGGCTTGGAGTACAGGTAGACGTTGAAGCGGGTGAACGCCTGCACCAGGGGGTTGGTGTTCTCCATCTGGGGGCGGGTGGAGGACCAGGAGGACAGCGCCGCCTTGTCCTCGTCTCGTGCGGTGGTCTGGGACATGGCCGTCCTTCCTCAGAGAGCCTTCTTGCCCTTCAGGGCCGAGCGCAGGCCGCTGCTCACCAGGGAGCGGGCGATGTCGCGCATCTCGCCCTGGGGGGCCTTGCGCAGCGACCAGTTCATGAACTTGGCGACCATCGCGGTGGTCGGGTACACGAAGCGGGTGGACTCGTCGTCCTTCCAGCCGAACACCGGGTTCAGGCCCTCGCACTCGCGCAGCGCCGCGAAGATGGCGTCGGCCGCGGTGTCGCCGTCGAGTTCGCCGATCTCGTACTTCTCGCAGACCTCGGCGGTCAGGTCGAGGATCTTCTTGAACTCGTCGTGCGGCCACCACAGGCCCGGGTACGGGGTGTTCTCCAGGTCCTTCAAGTGCTGTTCGTCGCCGGTGAGTTCGTACTGGGCGCGGGCCCGGTGCAGGCGCATGACGCCCGGGGTGAGGAAGCCGCCCCACACCCTGAACACCGCGTTCCACAGCCGGAAGTGGGAGAAGGAGATGTAGGAGGCGTTGACGAGGTCGTCGTTGTGCTGGAGCAGACCGCGCTCCAGCTGCTCGACGTACTCGAAGCGCTCCACCGACCAGTCGTCGTCCTTGACCGACTCGAGGATGCGGGTGCACAGCGCGTACACCACCTCGAAGGTGTTGGACAGGCCGCGCGAGTACAGCGGGTCCAGGAAGCCGGCCGCGTGCGACATCAGGCACCAGCGGGGGCCGATCGAGCGGCTGGAGGAGTACTGGAGGCGGTCGGTGGAGACCCACTCGCGGACCCGCTTGGCGCCGACGAACTGCCGTTTGACGGCCGGGTACTTGTCGAGGAAGCCGCGCCAATCCTCGTCGGGGGTGATGTCCTTGGGCTTGGGGTAGGTGCGCTCGTCCATGGTGATGCCGACCGAGCACATCGGGTTCTTGGAGCCCTTGACGTTGTCGAAGGGGATGATCCAGAACCAGCCGCGTTCGATGAGGTGGTGCAGGGTGCCGCCGTGCCACTGGGCGGGCGGCCGCTTGCTGACCGGGTGGTGGGAGACGTCGTCGAACGGCTTGACGCCGATGTAGTGGGTGAACATCGAGCGGGCGTGGTGCTTGAAGCGGGCGGGCTGCTCGCGCAGGGAGAACTTCTCCGCCAGCGGGGAGCGGAAGCCGCTCGCGTCGATGAGGTACTTGGCGCGGAACACCTCGCCGTTCTTGCCGGTGATGGTGACGCCGTCGTCGTCGAAGTCGAGGTCGGTGGCGAACCAGTTCTGCCGGGTCGTGCAGCCGTACTTGGCGGCGACGTTGAAGTAGTACTGGTCGCTGTCCTGGCGGAAGAGGTGGCTGGCGTCGGTGAGGACCTTGGGGATGACGAACATCGTCGCCTGCTCCGGGTCGGGCTCGCGGCCCTCCTCGTGCTTGATGAACCCGAAGCTCTGCTTCTTGCCGTGGTGCGGGCCGATGTTGTCGGCGACCGCCTTGGCGCTGAGCAGATGGCCGAGCTCGGGGATGTCGAAGCGCGACTTGAGAATGTGCAGCCACTCGATGAGTTGCGGCGTCATCGACTCCCCCACCGCGAACCGGGGGTGCTGACCGGCGTCGACGAGGACCACCTTGGTGCCCTGGCGGGCCAGGATCGCCCCGGCGACCGAGCCGGCCAGGCCCGATCCCAGGATGAAGACGTCGCAGTGCTGGACGTTGTCGGACTTCTTGGCCTGGCCCGCGGCCATGACCTTGCTGGCCATATGCGCCACCCTCTCTTTGGACGTTGTCTGAGCCGTGTCTGTCGGGGCCCGGCCGGCGTTCACGCGGCGCTCCGGCGCACGACCATGGCGGAGTTGAAGCCGCCGTATCCGCGGGCCAGGACCAGCGCGGTGTCCACCCGGGCGGCCCGGGCCCGGCCGGTGACCAGGTCCAGGCGGTAGGCGGGGTCCGGGGTGACATGGGCGGTGGGCGGGATCACGCCGTCCCGGACGGACAGCAGGGCCGCGGCCACGTCCAGCGAGGCGGCGCCGGACAGCAGCCGTCCGGTCATCGTCTTCGGGGCGGTCACGGCGACCGCTTCGGGGCCGAAGACGTTGGTCACCGCGTCCGCCTCGACGCGGTCGAGCTCGGGGATCGCGGCGGCGTCGGCGAACACCACGTCGACGTCGCCGGGTTCGACGCCGGCGTCGGCGAGCGCCTGGCGGATCGCCCGCTCCAGGCCCGGCTCGCGGCCGGTGCCGGGCGGCGGGTCGAAGGTGGCCGCGTATCCGGCGAGCTCGCCGTAGATCCGGGCGCCACGGGCGCGGGCCCCTTCGGCGTCCTCCAGGATGAGCAGGGCGCCGCCCTCGCCGGGCACATGGCCTGCCGCCTCGATGTCGAAGGGCAGATAGGCGCGGCCGGGGTCGTCACTGGTGCTCAGCCGTGCGCTCGCGAGCTGGGCGACATGACCCCAGGGGCAGATCGAGCCGTCGACTCCGCCGGACACGATCAGCTTGCTGCCCTTGCGGATCTGCCGGCGCCCCTGCGCGAGCGCGTCCAGGCCGCCGGCCTGGTCGGAGACGACGACACCGCTGGGTCCGCGCATGCCGTTGCGGATGGAGATCTGGCCGGTGTTGACGGCGTAGAACCAGGCGAAGGACTGGTACGCGCTGACGTACTGGCCGCCCTTGCTCCACAGCGCCTGCAGTTCGCGCTGGCCGAACTCGAAGCCGCCGGAGGAGGACGCGGTGACCACGCCCATGTCGAAGGGCTCCCACTGCGCGGGGTCGACGCCGGCGTCGGCGAGGGCCCAGTCGGCGGCGACCAGCGCGAGGCGGGTCATGTGGTCGGTCTGCGGCAGCAGCCGGCCCGGCAGATGGTCCTCGGCCCGGAAGCCGGGGACCTCGCCGGCGAGGCGGGCCGGGTAGCCGGAGGCGTCGAAGCGGGCGATCTCGGCGATGCCGCTGCGGCCCTCGACGGTGGCGGCCCAGAAGTCGTCGGTGCCCAGGCCGTTGGGGGCGGTGACGCCGAGTCCGGTGACGACGACGCGGGTGGCTGGCGTGGCCGGGGTGTGCTCGGCCGCCGGCTCGTGCCGTACGGCCGGGGGTGTCGAGGTGCTCATGCTGCCCTCCGCAGGACCATCGCGCTCTGGAACCCGCCGAAGCCGCTGCCCACGCTCAGCACGGTGTCCGTCCGCTGCTCGCGGGCGGTCAGCGGCACGTAGTCCAGGTCGCACTCGGGGTCGGGTTCGTGGAGGTTGGCCGTCGGCGGCACCACGTCGTTCTCGATCGCGAGGACCGAGGCCGCGATCTCCAGGGAGCCGATCGCGCCGAGCGAGTGCCCGACCATCGACTTGATGGAGCTGACCGGGGTGGCGTAGGCGTGGTCGCCGAGGCTGTGCTTGAACGCCGCGGTCTCGTGGCGGTCGTTCTGCTTGGTGCCCGAGCCGTGGGCGTTGATGTAGTCGACCTGCTCGGGGTTGATGCGCGCCTCGTCCATCGCGAGCCGGATCGCCTCGGCCATCTCCAGCCCGTCGGGCCGAAGTCCCGTCATGTGGAAGGCGTTGCAGCGGGTCGCGAAGCCGGCGATCTCGGCGTAGATGTACGCCCCGCGCGCCTCGGCCCGCTCCCGCTCCTCCAGGACGAACATGGCGGCGCCCTCGCCGAGGACGAAGCCGTTGCGGGTGCGGTCGAAGGGCCTCGAGGCGTGCTCGGGGTCGTCGTTGCGGGGGGTGGTGGCCTTGATGGCGTCGAAGCAGGCCACCGTGATGGGCGAGATGGGGGCGGCCGCGGCGCCGGCGAACATCACGTCCGCGCTGCCCTCACGGATCAGCTCGGTGGCGTAGCCGACGGAGTCCAGGCCCGAGGTGCAGCCGGTGGAGACGACCGCGGCGGGGCCCTCGGCGCCGACCTTCCAGGCGACCTCGCTGGCGAACGAGCTCGGTACGAAGTAGTCGTACAGGTGCGGTACCGCGTAGCGGTGGTCGACCAGGTCCAGGCGGCCGCCGTCGGAGACGATGCGGTACTCGCGGTCCAGGGCCATGGTCGCGCCGACGCCGCTGCCGACGGTGACGCCGACGCGGTAGGGGTCGAGTTCGGGCAGGGCGATCCCGCTGTCGGTGAGGGCCTCGGCGGTGGAGACGACCGCGAACTGGGCGGCCCGGTCCATGCGCCGGATCTCCTGCGGGGTCAGCCCGTGCAGTTCGGCGTCGAAGTCGACCTCGGCGGCGATCCGGGAGCGGAACGGGGACGCGTCGAAGGAGGAGATGGTGCGGGTGGCGGTGCGGCCGTTGCTGAGCAGGTCCCAGTAGGCCTTGCTGCCGACGCCGCCCGGCGCCACCACGCCGATTCCGGTGATCACCACCTGGCGCGTCATCAGGACGCCCAGTGGTAGAAGCGGGTGGCCATCGCGTCGGCCGGCGAACGCCAGGTCGCCGGGTCGTAGGCCTCGATGAACGGCTTCAGGTCGTCACTGACCCGGACGAACCGTGGGTGGGTCTTGGCCTGCTCGATGGCCTCGCCGCCATGTGCGTCGTCGAAGTCCTGGAGGTGGAAGTACAGGCCGCGGTAGGCGAAGAGCTGCCGCCGCCGGGTCCCCATGAGGTGCGGCATCTCGGTGCCGTCGAACTCCTGGAAGATCCGGGCCACGTCACCACTGGACCCGGGGTCCATCCGCGCCACGATCAACGTGCTGTGCATGGGCTATCTCCCTGGCTGGAATAGGCGGTGACAGCCGCCGGAGGGAATTTCCTGATGGAATCCGGGAGGGCCGAAACGGGAATTCCTTGAATTCGCCGTGCCCCGTGCGCAGTTCACCGGATCCTCACTTACAGCTTCTTCGGTCCCTGACCGAATAACAACGCGTATCCGTGCAGATCCATGTCAGAAATTCTTCAAGGGACTCCGGCGGACCGTCAGATTCCGGCTGCGGCTCACGCGGAGCGGCGGCGGGCGAAGCACTCATGGACGTCCGCCTCCGCGTAGTAGGTCCGCCCGGCCTGCGACCGCCTGCGCCAGCCCTGCTCGCTGGCCAGCCGGTAGACGGTGCCGGTGGGCGTGGACCAGAGCCGGGCCACGTCGGAGGCGGTCAGCCAGCGCTCCCGCGGGCCGCCGCTCTCGCCCGCGTCGCGCATCGCGCGGCGCAGCTCGGTCCACCGCCCGCCCGGCCAGGTGTGCGCGGCGTCCGCGTCGCACCGGATGCCGGCGGGGGCCTCGCGGCCGCGCAACTCCGCGCTGAGACGTCCGGTGCAGCCGGGCGCCACGCACGCCCCGATGCTCACCCGGCGCGCCGGTTCACCGCGGGCCACCCGGTGCGCGGCCCTGACCAGGCGCGCCACCTCGCGGGTGGCGTCGGCGGCGGCCGGATGGGCGGCGAGCCAGCCGGCGTGCCGCACCAGCAGCGCGGCGAGGGCGGTGACCGTCCGCTCGGGGGTGGGCGCGCCGCACTCGGTGACGACGAGGCCGCTCCAGGAGCTGAGGGTGGCGGTGATCTCCGCGCGCACGTCGGCGGCCGCGGCGTTGAACGGCAGGCCCGAGGGCACCGGCCCGCCGCTGGTGCGCTCCTGCCCTTCGGCGGCGCCCCGGCTGCCGCCGAGGACCTGCTCCAGTTCGGTGTGGAGTGCGGGCAGTTGACGCAGGCGCGCGACGAGCAGGTGCGCACACGCCCGGCACAGCCGCAGGCGCGGCGCCGCGAGCTCGACCGGTTCGCCCGTCTTCCTTCGGCAGTCGTCGCCCTCGCAGCGGGTGCGGGGCGCGGTGGACGTCATTTCTGGCTGGTTCATTCGGTTCATTCGAATCCCCCGTCGGATGGGTAAGGAATGTCACCTTTGCTGCCCCGCACCTGGAAAGGCGTACGTCGCTGACGTACGCCTTCGGATGCAGGCGATCGTTACACGGAAGGAAAGTGCCGGAAACGTGAAATCGAGAGCCGGGCGTTCAGGCCCGGCCGATCCTGAAACCCACCCCGTGGACGGTGATGATCCAGTCGCGGGAGCCGAGTTTGGTGCGCAGGCTGCTCACATGGGTGTCGACGGTGCGCCGAGACCAGGAGTCGGCCCACACCTCGCGCAGCAGCTGCTCGCGGGTGACGACCGTCTCGGGCCGCGAGGCCAGCAGGTAGAGCAGGTCGAACTCCTTGCGGGTGACGGCGATGGTGCGGCCGCCCAGGCGGACCTCGCGCAGCGCCGCGTCGATGCGCAGCGCCCCGAACGACAGCACCCGGCGCTCGATGCGGGGCTGCACCCGGCGCATCACGGCCTCGATACGGGCCAGCAGTTCCCGGATCCCGCAGGGTTTGACCAGGTAGTCGTCGGCGCCGGCCTGGAGGCCGAGCACGACGTCGAGTTCGCCGCCGCGGGTGCTGAGCACGATGACCGCGGTGCGGCCGGACGCGGTCAGCTGACGGCACACCTGAAGGCCGTCGACGTCGGGCAGGTCGGGGTCGAGCAGCACGATGTCGACCTCGGCCTCGCCGTAGGTCTCCAGCGCGGCGTAGCCGTTGCGGGCGCGCTCGACGTGGTGGCCGTGCCGGCGCAGCGCCTCGGCCAGGGGTGCCGCGTCCTCGGCGCGGGCGTCGACGATCAGGACACGCCAAGCCGTGTGCGCCGCCGCAGCGGTGCGGGCGTCGGCTTCGAACATCTCGTTGCGCAGTGGTGCGGGTGGGCTCAGCAGGTCGGCTGACGCCTGACGCATGACTCACCTCCACATCAGCCGGGATTCAAGCCTCGTACGGTTTCAGCCACCGTAAGCAACGCCGTGCCAGCTGCCGGTCAGCTCAAGTGCAGGAGAGGCGCAACGGCAGGCATGGGGTTGGCCAGCCCCGCGGCGGGCCGATCACGTGCGGGCCTGCGGAATGTTGACGTTCCGGTGCGGTGCAGCTGACACAGCCGTGCCGTCGGGCTGTCGTGGCACCGCCGATGCTGACTCAAGGACCCGATGTGATCACCGGACACGGCTGTGATCACCGACCACGACGACGGGGTGGAGCGATGGACGCGAGCATGTCGGCGGTGGACCGGTCGCCTCTGGGCGGCGCCTCGCAGGGGGTGCGTCACCGTGCCGTGTGGGTGCCCGCCGCCACCCATCCGCTCGCTCCCCCGGCCCTGCCCACCGAGCGGATGCTGCTCGTGGTCGACGGCCGCGACAACGGCCGGGCCTGGGTGCCGGGTTCGGTGCGCACCGTGCGGGTGGGCCGCGATGTCACGGGCAGTGCCATGTCCTGGTCGACGTACCTGGATCAGCTGCGGGAAGCCGGACGGTTCCCGCGCGGCGTGGTCGTGGATCTGCCCGCCGCCACGACCGGCGCCGAGCGCGCGGCCGACCTGGTCCTGCCGCTGCTGCGGGCGCTGTGCTGCTCCACCGGCCCCGACTCGCTGCGTCTGGCGTTCCTGGTCACCGGCCGGGCCCGGCCCGAACTGGCGGCCGCGCTCGGGGCGGTGGCGCAGATCGCCGGGGTGGAGGACGGCCGGCTGAGCGCGGTGTCGGTACGGGTGCAGACGCTGCCCGGCTGGGCCCGGGACCCCTTCCACGTGGCCCGCGCCGAACTGGCCCTGCCCCGGCCGGGCCTGGCCGAGGTCCGCTACACGAGCGCCGGCCGCGAGGTCCGCGTCCTGCGCGCCCACCGGCCCGGCGCCCCCACCGCTCCGGCGGGGCTGCGCCCAGGCGGCCGGTATCTGGTCGGGACGGGCCCCGACGGGGCGGGAGAGCGGCTCGCCCTGCGGCTGGTGCGCGAACTCGGCGCCCACGTCGTGCTGTTCGGCGCGGACCCGCAGACCGAGCCGGACGAGGGACCGGTCGCGGAGGGACCCGACGGGCCGGGGTGGCAGGCGAGCGGTGCCAGGAGCGGCAGCCCGGCCGACGCGCCCGTCCCCGACCGGCCGGGCCCGTACGCGGACCGTGCCGGCCGTACGCGGGGCCGTGGACCGCTCACGCGGCAACCGGAATACGCGGGGTCCCGCGCGGACGGGGGCGGCGAGGAGGGTCGCGGGGCTCTCGTGCGCGTCGGCGGGCGGGCGAGCCGGTACGCGGACGTCCGGGTCGCCGTGCAGGCCGCGCTGCGTGCCTTCGGCGGGCTCGACGGGGTGGTGCACTGCCCCGGCGGCGGTCAGGGCCGCCTGCTGGGCGGGCAGTCCGTCGCGGCGGCCCGGGAGACGGTCGCGGACGCCGTCAGCGGCGCCACCCACCTGGACCGCGCCACCGCGGTACTGCCCCTGGAGTTCTTCGCGCTCGCCGTGGACACCGACCCCTACCAGGCCGTCGCCGGTGCCTCGGTGCCCGCCGCGATCGGCAGGGCGTTCGGCTCGGTCGTCGCCGCCCGTGCCCGGCTCGCCGCGAGAGGCGCCCGCCGTGGCGCCTCGCTCGCCGTCTGCCGGCCCGGCGCCCTCGCCGACCTGCCGGACCGGGGCGCCGGCGCCTGGTCGGGCCCCGCCGGACGGGCCGCCTGAACCGGCCGGTGAGCGGCGATCATCCCAGTGCCATGACAAGGTGCCGGTCCGGCCCGCCCGGCCCCTGACAACCCGCGCGCCCATCCGCCCGCCATGACAGGGCTCAGCCACGAAACATCCGGTCGCGCGCACGGTTTTCCACCACGGTGTGGCGGAACGTTGACGTCCGTCGCGCCCGCTCAGCAACCTCGAGGACTCCGGTCATGCGTACGAATTCCTTGAGGGGAGCGTGAGCGCGATGGACGTACTGGTAGTCGAGGACGATGACGGTATGGCCGAGGCGCTGCAGCAGATGCTGCATCTGCACGGCCACGAAACCCGCCGCAGCGACACCGGTACCGACGCCCTGGCGAGTCTGCCCGGCACCAAACTCGTCCTTCTCGATCTGAGCCTGCCGGACCTCGCCGGGCACGAGGTGTGCCGGCGCATCCGGGAGAGTTCCTGTGTCCCCATCGTCGTGCTCAGCGGCAGCGACCACGAACTCGACCGGGTCACCGCCCTGTACGCCGGGGCTGACGACTTCGTACCCAAGCCCTTCAGCCGCCACGAACTGCTCGCCCGCATCGAGGCCGTGCTGCGCCGCAGCAGCTGCTGCTGCGGGCGGTCCCAGGAGGGCGCGGCCGCCGCCCCGGCGTCGCTGCCCGTGCAGGAGCCACGACCACGCCGCTCCCCACCGAAACCGGCCGGGGAGCCGGCAGCCGTTCCCGACAAGCTGCGCGCGGGCCCGCTGTGGCTCGACACCCGCACCCGCCGGGTCTTCATCGACGACGAGGAGATCCGCGTCACCCGCAAGGAGTTCGACCTGCTCGCGATGCTCCTGGAGGAGCCGGGGACGGTCATGCAGCGCGAGGACATCATGGCCCGGGTGTGGGACGAGAACTGGTTCGGCTCCACCCGCACGCTCGACGTCCACGTCGGATCCCTGCGCGGCAAACTCGGCAGCACCCGCTGGATCGAGACGGTCCGCGGAGTGGGCTACCGGCTGACGGTGCCGGCGGTCCTCGCCGGGGCAGAGCGATGAGCGGGGGCCACCAGGCAACGACCGTCCTGCCGTACGACACGGCCGGCCGTCCGGACGACGCGGGGGTACGTCCGTACGGCATGGCGGAACTCGACGGGGCCGATACCCCGTACGGGCTGGCCGCCGCGGCCGCGCACCAGCTGCGCGGGCCGTTGTCGTCGATCCGGCTGCGGTTGCAGATGCTCGGCGAGGGCCGGCCCGACATCGCCGAACTCCCGGGTGTGCTGGGGGAGGTGGACCGGCTGGCCTCGTTGCTCGACCAGATCCTGGACTGGGGCGCCGCGGGGCGGCAGCCGGCGCCCGAGCCCGTCGAGGCGCTCGACGTCACGGCCGCCCGGGCGGACGCCTGGAGTGTGCTCGCCGACCGCGGGGACGTCCGTGTCGACGTCACCGGCACCGCCGCCACCGCCCTGCACACGCACGGGGCGCTGGACCACGCCCTGGACGTTCTGCTCGACAACGCGGTGCGGGTGAGCCCACCGGGCACGGTCGTCACCTGTGCCGTGCACGTCATCGGTGCCCATGTGCACGTCGGGGTCACCGACGAGGGTCCCGGCATGACGGACGAGGAACTCGCCCTCGCGGGACGCCCGTTCTGGCGCGGCGCGGCGCGGGCCGGGCAGAAGGGCACCGGGCTCGGACTGTCGATCGCCCGGTCCCTGCTGGACTCCTGCGGCGGCCGGCTGGACCTGCGCCGCGCCACCACGGGCGGCCTGGCCGCCACCGCCGTCCTGCCGCTGGCACCCGGCTGAGGCCCCTCGGCGCACCTCGTGCGCCCGATTCGCCCTCCGCACAGAGCAGTTGCCCCCACCACGCGACGGGTCAGTCCGGCGCCGAACCCCTGGAGTCCCGCATGTCCATCGAGGTCCTCCTGGCCCACCCCCACCCCGCCACGCGGGCCGCGCTCGCCGGGCCGCTGGGAGGGGAGGACGACATCGAGGTCGTGGGCGAGTGCGGTGACGGCAGGCGGGCCCTGGACCTGGCCGGGCGGTTACGGCCCTCCGTCCTGGTGACGGGGCTGCGGCTGCCGGGCCTCGACGGGGTGGAGGTGACGCGCCGGCTCGCCAGACAGGCCGATGCGGGCGGCGTCCGGGTCGTCGTCCTCCTCGACGGCCCCTCTTCGCAGCTCGCCTTCGAGGCGCTGCGAGCAGGGGCGCGCGGAGTGCTGGTCCAGGACAGCGACACGGGCGAACTGCCGCGCGCGCTGCGCCTGGTCGCCGGCGGCGGCGCGCTGGTCTCGCCGCGCCTGACCCGGCCGCTGATCGACGCGTGCCTGCGCGGGCCCGGCGCCGTGGCCGCGCCCGCCCTGGACCGGCTCACCGCGCGCGAGCGCCAGGTGCTGTCCCTGGTCGGCACCGGGCTCTCCACCCAGGAGATCGCCGACCGTCTCGTCGTCGCCGAGCTCACCGCCAAGACCCACGTCCGCCGCACCATGGTGAAGCTGGGCGCCCGCAACCGCACCCAACTCGTCGCCATCGCCTACGAGAGCGGCATGCTCAGACCGCGCGTGCGGGCGTAGTACCCCGCTATGCACGTCCGGCGGTTTCCGGCAGCTCCGCGCGACGCGGTCTCAGCCCCGTCTTGAGCCGAGTTCGAGCCTGTCCGGAGATGCTCGCAGCACGGCTCGACGTGAGGCGACAGGAGAGGGGTCCGCGGGGGCCGCAGACGCACAGCGTGGGATGTCCTGACACCGGCGAGACATGACGCCGGGCGGCCGCACGGGGGAAAGTATGTCAACGGATCTGTGGACGTACCGACCGGCGGCCGCACTGGTGGGCCGCGAGTTCGACCTGATCGGCGTCCAGGGCAGACTCCAGGACCCGTCCGTGCGTCTGATCACCCTGACCGGACCCGGCGGAGTGGGCAAGAGCCGACTGGCCGTAGAGGCCGCTGCGGGGGTCGCGGAGCTGTTCCCCGGCGGCGTCCACAGCATCGATCTGCCGGCCTGCCTGGACCTGGAGTCGGTCCTGAAGAGCGTCGGCAAGACCGTACGGGACGTCACGGAACGCACGCTGCTGCTGCTCGACGGCGTCGAGCACGTCGCGGGCGGGCTCGCGGCACCGCTCGCCCGCCACCTGAGCGCCACGCCCCTGCTCACCGCCCTGGCCACCGGGCAGGAGATCCTGCGGATCCACGGCGAGTGCGTGCTGCCCGTGCCGCCGCTGCCACCGCCGGGCCCGCTGCTCGACCCCGACGTCACCGACGTCCGGGACAACCCCGCCGTCGAACTCTTCGTGCGCTGCGCACAGCAGGCCAACGCCTCCTTCGCGCTCACCCCGCACAACGTCGGGGCGGTCGTCGACCTCTGCAATCTGCTGGAGGGGCTCCCGCTGGCCCTGGAGCTCGCCGCGCGCCGGCTGCGGCTGTATCCGCCGCAGGAAGTGCTCGACTGGCTGCGCCGGGGCGGCGACAGCCACCTGCCCGGGCCCGTCGACGTGCCCGCGCGGCAGCGCTCCACGCCGGCGATCGCCGAGTGGAGCTGCCGCGGGCTGAGCGGACCGCAGCGCTCGCTGCTGGCCCGGCTCGCCGTGTTCCGGGGCGGGGTCACCCTCGCGATCGCCGAGAAGGCCTCCCCGCTGGGGTCCGACGAGACCCCCGCCGCGCTGGAGGCCCTGCTGGAGCGCGGCCTGCTCACCCTGGAGGAACAGCCGCACACCGACAGCCGGTTGACGATGTCCCGCACCATCCGCGCCTACGGTCTCCGCCTGCTCGACGAGGCCGACGAGACTGCCGAGGCGGACAGGGCGGGCGAGGGCGAGGCAGGGCTTCGGGCCGCCCGGCGGGCGCACGCCCGCTGCTACCAGCGACTGCTGCCCGCCCTGGAGGACCGCTTCCACGGTCCGCGGCAGGGGCACTGGCTGCGGGTGGCGGCCGCCGAACACGACAACGTACTCGCCGCGCTGCGACACCTGGAGCGGGAGGAGAACGAGGAACCGAGGGAGGGGAAGGAGAAGGAGGACGCCGTCCTCGCGAGGGCGGGGCTCGTCACCGCCTGCCGGCAGCCCTGGCTCGTCCACGGCGAGCTGAGGGAGGGACTGCGCTGGTTCGACGCCACCGGGCGGGCCCTGGAGGACGCCGGGCGCGAGGAGCGCGCCGGATCCGAGGAGTGGCTGCGGGCGCGGGCCCGCCTGGACAGCGGTGCGGGCGTGCTCGCCGCGGCCCTCGGCGACCACGACGGGGCGGCACACCGGCAGCGCCGGGCCGTCGCCCTCTACCAGCGGCTGCGCGACACGCGCTCCGCCGCGCTGGCCTCCGTCCGTCTGGGGCACGCGCTGTTCCGGTGCGGCGAACGCTCCGAGGGACAGTCCCTGCTGACCGCGTCGCTGGCCGCCCTCGACGCGCAGGGCGAGACCACCGATGCCGCCGAGGCGGCCGCCGCGCTCGCCGACGTGCTGCTCGCGGTCGGCGACACGAAGCGGGCGCGAGCCCTGCTGGAGCGGGCCGGCCGCGTCCAGCGACGGCACGGCGCGATCCGCGATCTGGCCCGCACGATCCATCTCGGCGCCCGGCTGAGTCTGTGCGAGGGCGACGACGCCGGCGCCCGCTCGGCGCTCAAGGAGAGCATCGGACTGTACGACTCGATCGGCGAGCGCACCGAACTGCCCGCCGTACTGGAGATGTTCGCCCTGCTGATCCTGGAGCAGGCGGGCCAGCCGCAGCGCGCCGCCCGGCTGCTCGCGGCGTCCGGTGCGCTGCGCGCCGTCACCGGGGCGGGCATCGAGCGGGAGCGTGCGCAGCGGTCGCGGGCCGCCGTCGACGTACTGCGCCACCGGCTGGGCCCGACGGTCTTCGCCACCGCGTGGGCCGAGGGTCTGCGACTGCGTCCCGAGGCGATGGCCGCCGAGGCGCTCGCGGCGGCCGAACCGGCCGGAGCCGGCGACGGGGACCGGGTCGCGCTCACCCCGCGCCAGCTCCAGGTGGCGCTGCTGGTGGCCGACGGCATGACGAACCGGCAGATCGCGCAGGCCCTGGACATCGCCGAGTGGACGGTGGTCAACCACGTCCGGGGTGTGATGCGGAAGCTGGGCTGCGCCTCCCGGGTCCAGGTCGCCTGGGCCGTGGGCAGGAGCCGGTGATGGCGGCACCCACCCGGGCCCCGGACCCGCTGTCCGGCGGCGGTGTCCCGCTCGCCGGGCTCCTCGCCGACCTGCGCCCTCCGGACGAGGTCGCACGGACCTTCCTGCGGCGGGGCTGGTGGCGGACCGAGACCGTGCTCCACGACGTGTACCTGGGCGCGGCCCGGCTCCGCACCGCGCCGCGATCGTGTCCCACCAGTCGCACCGCCCGGCCGCGTCCCGCGTGACACGGCTGTCGTACGCCCAGCTCGCCGCCTTCACCGGACGGTTCGCGCACGCCCTGGACGCGCTCGGGGTGCGCCCGGGCGACCCGGTCGCCTTCCAGTTGCCGAACCGCTGGGAGACGGTGGCGCTGCTGCTGGCGTGTCTGCGCTCGGGCGCCGTGGCCGTGCCGGTGATGCCCGGGTACGGGGCCCGGGACCTGGAGGCGGTGCTCGGGGCGGCCGAGCCTCGGCTGTGCGTCGTACCGGATCGCTGGGAGGGCACCGCGCCCGGCCAGGTCCTCGCCGGTCTCGCACCGCGGCTGCCGTGGCTGCGGCACCGGGCGGTGCTGGGCGACACGGTGGACCCCGGAGCCGTCGATTTCCTGCGGCACTTCGTGCGCACCCCGCACGAGCGGTACCGGCGCGCGGGATGGCTCAGGCTGCCGGCGGGCAGTGCCGACCGGGTCGCCGTGGCGGTGACCTCGCTCGGCATGGGAGCGGCGCACAGCATGGCCCTGCACACGCCCAACTCGCTGCACGCGAGCCTGCCTTCGGCGGCGGAGCCGGGCGGGGCCGCGTTCTCGGCGCTGCCGCCCGCGTCGCTGCCGGCGCTCCTGCACACGGTGATCGGGCCGCTGACGCGCGGGGGGACGGTGGTGCTCCAGGACGTGTGGGACGCGGACGGCGCGCTCGCGCTGATGGCCTCGGCCGAGGTGCGCGAGGTGTACGCGACACCCGCGCAGTGGACGGAGCTCGCCGCCGCGCGGGAGCGCCGGCCGCGGGAGGCCGTCGAGCTGTCCGGCGCGTACACCTCCGATCCGGCGGGCACGTCCGCCGCGCTCGGCCGGCGCGTCGCGACGGGTTTCGGGGTGCCGCCGCGCGCGCTGCCGCCGTCCGCCGCGCACACCGCGTTCGAAGGGGACGTGGAGGGTGCGCCGTACCGGTCGGGGTCGCGCGGGCCCGCCTCGCCGCTCGCGGTGTGGCGGCGGGCCGCCGGGTCCGCTGTGACCTGGGAGGAGGACGGCGCGCAGACGGAGTACGACCTCGACGAGTCGGGGCATCCGCGGCTGCGCACGGAGGAGGTCGGCGGGGTGTTCCTGGTGCCGGTCACCGAGATCGAGTCGCTGCTGCTGCGGCATCCTGGGGTGGCCGAGGCCGCGGTCGTGGCGCGCGCCGATGCCCGGCACGGCGAACTGCCGTGCGCGGTCGTGGTCCCCGACGGCGCCCCGCCCACTCTCCCGGAGCTGCGCGGCCATCTGTCCGACCACGGCGTCCCGCCCGCGCATCTCCCGGCCGGCCTGGTCCTCCTGGGCGCCCTGCCCCGTACCGACTCCGGTGACCTGCGCCGCCGCGAGCTCCAGGAGGCGATCGCCCGCCGCACGAGCCGAGCGGCCTAGGCGGCGAGGGCGTCAAGGCGTCCGGGCACGTGCGGGCAGCCGGGACGCGGGGGCGGGGTGGCGGCTCAGGGGGTGGTGCGGCGGGCCTGGTGGGCCTCGCGGTTGAGGGCCCAGGCGTCCGCCACCGGGCCCAGGTGACCGAGCTTGTCGGGGTTGGTGACGGACAGGATCGTCTGCACCCGGCCCTCGACGACGTCCAGCGTCCAGGTGTTGACGACCTTGCCGTCCCGGTCGCGGAGGATCGCGCCGGGCTGGCCGTTGAGCGCGTGCGCCTCCAGGGTGACGTCCAGGCTCGCGAGTGTGTGGAACAGGGACGTCATCAGCCGGGCCACGTGGTCGTCGCCGACGACGGTCCTGGCCAGCTGCGGGGCCTTGCCGCCGCCGTCGCCGACCATCTGGGCGTCGGCGGCGAGGAGTTGGCGCAGGCCGTCGACGTCGCCCTTCTTCAGGGCGTCGAAGAACCGCCCCGCGAGCGCGTCGCGCTCCTTGCGGTCGGCCTCGAACCGGGGCCGGCCCTCGTCCATGTGCCGTCGGGCCCGTACCGCCAGCTGACGGCACGCCGCCTCCGAGCGTCCCACCGCCGCCGCGATCTCCGGGAAGCCGAACATGAACACCTCCCGCAGCACGAACACCGCCCGCTCCAGCGGTGACAGCCGCTCCAGCAGCAACAGGGCCGCCGTGGAGAGGGAGTCGGCGAGTTCGGCGGAGCGCGCCGGGTCCTCGTAGGAGTCGGCGGGCAGGGGTTCGGGCAGCCACGGCCCGACATAGGTCTCCCGCCTGACGCGGGCCGAGCGCAGCACGTCCATGGAGATCCTGGTCACCGTGGTCGACAGATAGGCCTTGGCCGACCTGGGCACGGTCGAGGTGGCGTGCCAGCGCAGCCAGGTCTCCTGTACGGCGTCCTCGGCCTCGCTCACGCTGCCCAGGATGCGGTAGGCGATCGCGAACAGCAGCGGCCGCAGTCCCTCGAACTCCTCGGTCCGTGTCACGCCGGCTCCTCCATTTTTTTCTACGGTCCTACGATCCCGTTCGCCCGATGTCGCTGGTCTCGCATCAGGTCGGCGCGGGGGTGTCCGCGGTGGACAGGTCCGGGTCGGTCACCCAGCGGATGGTGTGGATCCGCCCGTCGAGGATGTCGAGGGCGAGGGCGCTGAGGACGGTGCCGTTGCGGTCCCGGAAGACCGCGCCCGGACGCTGGTCCACCTGCCGCGGCTCCAGGGTGACGCCGACCCGGACCAGCGCCGGGACGATCGTGGCGAGGACGCGGGCGACGTGTTCCGCGCCGGCGATGCGGCGCGGCCAGGACGGGGCGGTGCCGCCGTCGCCGGGCCCGGCCGGCACGTCGGCGGCGAGCTGTTGGCACGCGGCTTCCGAGTAGCCGACGGCGGACGCGATCTGGGCGGGGCCGCAGCCCAGGACCTCGCGCAGTACGAACACGGCGCGCTCCAGCGGGTTCAGCCGTTCCAGCAGTGACAGGGCGGCCGTCGACTGCGCCTCGGCCGGTTCCGGCGGCCGCGGCAGGTCGTGCGCGGGGTCCTGGTGGGCGTGGTGGGGATCCTGGTGGGCCAGGTGGCGGGGGTCGGCGCCCGGTGGGCGGGCGAGCGGCCCGGGCCTGCGGTGCTGCTCGCGCCGCGGGCGGGTCCTGCGCAGTACGTCGAGGCAGATCCGGGCGACCGCGGCGGTGAGGAACTCACGGCCCGGGACGGGTTGTTCGGGGGCGGCCTCGTAGCGCAGCCAGGCCTGGTGCACCGCGTCCTCGGCCCGGCCCGCGCTGCCCAGCATCCGGTGGGCGATCGAGTACAGCAGGGGCCGCGCCTCCTCGAACTCTTCGAACCGGCTCATGTGGGCCCCTCCTTGGATCCGAGCGGGCGTCGGGCCTTCGACACCGATCGCGCATCTCCCGGTTCGGCGGCGACGGCGGCTTCCCGCGGACGCCGCGCGCTCGCTGTCGGTCGGGGCACCCGTGCGCGGGAGGTCCTCGGGTGCGCCCCGCCGGACATGACCGGCGGGCGTACGGCACGGCGCGGCGCGGGGGGCTGGGGCCGCGCGGGCGGACAGGGTCCGACATGCCCGCCCGCCTCCGGGGGAGGGAGGCGTGCGGGGCGACTCGCAGCTCCACCTTAGGGGCGCGCCCGGTCCATGTCCCGCGCCCGCAACGGGACTTCGAGCCCGGCTGCCCCGGAGGTCGAGGATCCGGGACGCCCCGGGGCGGGCCGGCCCGGCCCGCACCCCACCGGGTGGGCAGGGGTGGGTTCCGGCACCGGGTCAGGGGTGGTTCGGGTCGGCGTACACCGCGAGGAACGCGGCGAGGCCGGGTACCGCGGCGCCGGTGGGGCCGAGGGCGGTGAAGGGGACGCTGTGGCCGAGGCCCGCCGAGAGCGTGCGGTGTGCCCGCAGCGCGGCGGCCGTCAGACTGCCCGGCGGACAGGTGCCGCGCGCCGGTGCGCGGCCCGCCATGGAGCGGGCCTCCGCCCAGGCCTGGGAGGTGAGTTCGGCGGTTCGTGCGGGGGTGGTCGGGGTCGCCATGACGGCACTCCTCGGCTTGTCGGGGTACGGAGGCGGTCGCGGATCACCTCGGCTCGGGGACCATGACCAGGCGCCGCGGATGCAGCGTGGTGTCCGCCGCCGCGCGCACCCGGCCGCCGGGCGGCAGGGTCAGCCGCCACTCCCTCACCAGCGTGCCGAGCAGGATCTCCAGCTCCCGCCACGCGAACGCCTCCCCCACGCATCCTCGGGCACCCGCGCCGAAGGGGATGTAGGAGGCGTCCTGCGCGGACGGTGCGGCGCGGAGCCAGCGGTCGGGGTCGAAGCGGTGCGGGTCCGGGTAGCGGTCGGGATCCCGGTGCAGCAGGTAGGAGCTGAACATCACGTGCGTGCCCGCGGGCAGCGCGCGGTCGCCGAGCGTGACATCCACGAGGGTCCTGCGGCAGGTGATCCACACCGGCGGGTACAGGCGCAGCACCTCCATCAAAAAGCGCAGCGTGTAGCCGGGCGGGCCGTGCCCGTGGCCGGCCGGGGCGCTGTGGTCCGCGGCCGCCGTGCGCGCCGCGTCCTTGAGGACCTTCTCCTCGATCAGGGGGTGCGCGGAGAGCACGTACAGGGCCCAGGACATCACCGAGGCCGTGGTGACGGTGGCCGCGGTCAGCATCATCACGGCCTCGCCGCAGACCTCGTCGGCGCTCAGGGCGGGGGCGCCGTCCTCGGCGGTGTCCGAGCGCAGAGCGGAGAGGTAACCCGTCGTGGAGTCAGGGGAGTCGAGCCGGCCGGCGATGAGGGCGCGGACGTCCGCGAACGCCTTCGCCTGGCGCCGGGACGTCGTCTGCCGCTGGGCGCGCAGGGCGGCCCTGCCGTGCAGCGGTTTGCTGATCATCTCCCAGGACAGCACGGCGAGCCGTTCGCCGAGTTGGTCGGACACCTCGCGCGGCAGACCGCCAAAGAGGGTGCGCAGCGCGATGTCGCTCGCCGCCCGGCACATGGCCGCCTGGACGTCGACCGCCTGGCCGGGGCGCCACGCGGCCGCGGTGTCCCGGGCGATCTGCGCCATGACCGGGGCGTGGCCGGTGACCACCGCCGTGCGCAGATACGGGTGCACCAGGCGCCGGTAGTGCCGGTGCCGGGAGTCGTCCGCCGCGAGCAGCCCGGCCCGGCTGAGGACCCGGGCCTTCTGGAAGAGCTCTCCCTTGCCGTAGTGCTTGCCGTCCTTGACCAGGACGCGGCGGACGAGGTCCGGGTCGGTGACGAACTCGGCGGCCACGCCGTCCACCGACACGGTGCGGACCGGGTGGCCCCGCAGCAGGCGCTCCATCCGGCTGAACCGGAACTCCACGGGGTCGTTCGCGCTACGCGGCGGCGTCGGCATGGTCGATCGACGGCATCAGGTCCAGCCTGCTGCGCGTCCGGAAGCGGTAGTACGTCTGGAGCTTGTAGTACTCCTCACCGGACGACGTCATGGCCGCGTACACCATCTTCGGGTCGTCACGGCCGAACGCCATGTTCGTGAGGAAGTGCTCGATCTTCGGGCCGAACCGGGCGGGCAGCGACAGCGGATCCTGGGTCTTGACGCTGAAGGCGATGCGTTCGATGCGCGGGGAGTCCCAGCTCAGCGTGGCGTAGAAACCGAAGGACTTCTCGCAGAAGGCGAGCATCTGCTCGCTGGGGTCGGGCATGCCCATGGCGCGGTGCATGGCCAAAACCTCGGCGGGTCGGCGCAGTTCCTCGGGGAAGCCGGTGAAGTACAGGTTGACGGTGCCGCCGCGGTAGTCGATCGCGACGACATCCACCTTCTCGGCCAGGCCCCGGTCGGCGAAGAACGCGAAGTTCTCGGCGAGGGCGGCCGGCATGGACGGCAGGTCGCGGAGGGTGGCGAGGCTCTGGCTGGCGCCACCGGGGAAGTACACCCAGAGCTTGCGGAACCCGCCGACGATCCCGAAGTCGATGCCGTAGCTGTCCGTGGGGCAGGTCCGCTGGATGTCGGACAGCAGGGACTCAACTGGGCGGCCGGTCTCGGTGATGAAGCCGTGGGCGCGGGCCCTGAGGTAGGGGTCGATGCTGCGGGGCATGGTGAAGCGGCAGTCGAACTCCCCTTCGTGGTGGGCGTTGGTCGCCACCCGGAAGGCGATGATGGCCTCGGGCAGCGCGTCCTCGTACGCCTCCAGGACGGGCCAGACCTTCTCGCGCGAGCAGGCGACGTCGATGAGCCCCGCCGATTCCTCGACGCCGGCGAAGAGCTCCGCCAGCTGCGTGGTTCCCGGCATTGTTCCTCCCAGGGTCGTGCTCGTGCGGGTCACTTGTTCCGGTAGGCCACGCGCAGGGCCATGTTCGTCAGTTCGCTGCGCCACTGCGGGCCTATGGGGGCGTCGGCGATGGCCGCGCAGCCCTGGTCGACGAGGCCGGCGATGTGCCGTTCGACCTCCTCGGGGACGCCGGTGTCCAGCAGTCGGCCGCGTACCTCGTCGGGGGTGTGTCCGGGCTCGGTGATGAGGCCGTGGATGTGGGCGTCGCGCTGCATCGCCCAGCCCAGCAGGAGGGTCATCTTGTGCTGGCTGAAGTCGAGGCCGGCGGTCTTGCCGGTCTGCGCGGCGTCGCCGAACGCGTCGAGCAGGTCGTCGCGGAGCTGGAACGCCTCACCGACCGCCTCGCCGTACTCCGCGAGAGCGGGGGCCAGATCAGCGCGGCCGGCCGCGCTGGCGCCGACGACCAGGGGGCGGTGGATGGTGTACCGGCCGGACTTGATCAGTGCGATCAGCCGGGAGAGTCCGGGGTCGACGGAGAACTCGGCGGCCGCGGCGACGTCCATGTACTGGCCGATCATCACCTCGGAGCGCAGTCGGTGCCATTCGGGGCCGGCCGTCGCCGGGGCGTGCGACATCAGCTCGTCGGAGTAGACCAGCGCCAGGTCGCCGACCAGGAGGGCGACGCCCTCGCCGAACCGGCGGGCCTCGCCCTGCCAGCCGCGGCTGCGGTGCAGCGAGGAGTGCAGGACGTGGACGGCGGGCTTGCCGCGCCGGGTACGGGAGTCGTCCAGGACGTCGTCGTGGACGAGGGCGGAGATGTGCAGCATCTCCAGGGCCGCGGCGGCGTCGATGATGCCGGGGGCCTCGGGGTCGCCGCCCGCGGCGAGGTAGCCGGCCAGGCAGAACGCCGGGCGGACCAGCTTGCCGCCGGCTTCGACCAGGTCGGACAGCGCGTCGATGGCGACGACTGCCCGCTCGTCCACCTCGGCGTAGCGGGCGCGCTCGGCGGCGAGGAAGCCGCTCAGCCGGTCCTGCACCCGCTGAAGCAGCTCCTCGACGGTGCGCCGCGCGTCGGCAGCCGATTCCTGGCCCCGGACGGGCTGGGGGATCACTTCAGTGGTCACGACACATCTCCTTGTGCGGTGCGGTGCTTCGGCGTGAGGCGGGGTCGGTCGGAGCGGGTGGGCAACGGCGCCGGACGCGGGCGCCGGAGTGCGGGTGCCGGGGTGCGGGGACGGGGCGGAGCGGGGCGCGACGAACACCGCCCCCGAAGTGCCGGGGGCGGCGCGGGCGCTCGGTCTGGAGGATGCCGAGGAGCTTCGGCCGAACCTGCGGGTCCCCTGCTCAGGTCACTGCTGCGGTACGCCGAGGTAGCGGTGGAGCGTGGGGTTGATCAGCTTGATCAGGTCGTCGACCGGTATGGAGGCGATCGGCTCGAGCTTGATGACGTAGCGCATCAGGACGGCGCCCCAGACCTGCCCGGCCGCCGCGCCGAAGTTGACCGGCGGCACACCCAGGAACTCGGCCATCTGGTAGATGTCCAGGTCGGTGGCGCCGATCGACTTCCCGGCCTGGGCGAAGAGCTGCTCGGCGATGAACCGGCGCATCTGCTCCGCGCCCTCCTCGCTGTTGACCGCGGCCTGGAGGATGCCGAGGAGCTTCGGCCGTACCTCCGGGTCCTCCCACAGCGCGAAGGCCGCGCGCAGGGCGCTCTCGGTCAGCTGCTCACGCGGTCCGTCGAGGGCGGCGGCGCCGGCCTCGCCGATCACACCACCCAGCGTGTCGACGGCGGCGCTGCGCTCCTCGATCCCAACGGTTTCGGACACTGCTCCTCCTGCTGCCACTGCTGTCTGTGCTGCCTGAATCGGCTGCGCTGTAGGTATGGGCTGCGCTGTCACTGCTCGGCGCGCCAGGCGGCCACGAGCTTCTCGAAGGTGGCGGCCAGCGGAAGGTTGTTCCAGAAGGAGGCCGGCCGGCGGAAGTACACCGCGAGCTTGTGGTACTCCTCCTCGCGGGAGATCGTCTCGCCGTAGACGAGGACGCGCGCGCCGTCGTACTCGTAGGGGGCGTTCTTCGCGAAGTCCGAGATCTCCGGGAAGAGCGTCGTCGGATACGACTGCGGGTTCGGGCTCACCACCGAGAAGCAGATCCGGTCGATCTGCGGGGAGTCGTAGCTGAAGGTCGGGTAGATCGAGAAGGAGTTCTGGACGAACTCCAGCAGCTCCGGCGTGCTCGGCTTCGGCAGATCGGTGTCGTGCAGCACCGACAGAACGGTCTCCTCCGTGAGGCCGCCGGCCATGAAGTAGATGTTCACCGTCTTCTTCGTGTAGTCGATCCCCACGATCGACACACGCTTTTCGAGACCGAGTTCGGTGAAGGTGCGGGCGTGCCCGGCCAGGCTCTTCGGCATGGACGGCAGCGAGGCGAGCACCGAGAGGTCGCCGAGGTCGTCCAGGGGGAAGAAGATGTACGTCTTCTTGAATCCGCCGACGACCCCGCACTCGATGCCGTAGAAGGTGACGGCACAGTTGTCGAGGATCTCGGGGACGATGTTGGCGACGGGGTGGTCGGTCTTGTCGATCCAGCCCTCCCGCACGGCGGTCTCGTACGGGTCGCCGCCCTCGATCGGCACCGTGAAGTTGTAGTCGATGTCCCCGCGGTGGCGCTCACCGCCGGCCATCGCGAGGACGACCAGGGACTCCTCGGAGACCCCCTCGCCGAAGGCGTCCAGGACCGAGCGGACCTTGTCCCGGGGGAATGCGATGTCCAGCAGACCGGACGCTTCCTCGATCGCGGAATACACGGCTTCCGCTTTTTCTGACACGGACATTGATCCTCCAGGCTTCAGCCTTCGTTCCTTCCGGAACTGCGAGAAATATGCTCGTACGCGGTGCTTGACGTCGGCTCGACGCCAACTCGACGTATGTCAGGCGACCTTCGTCGCGGACAGGACCGCTTCCGCGGTGAGGGCGTGCGGAGGCAGGTTCGCCCAGTCGTCCATGACCGCCTTGGTGACCTTGAGCCCGGATTCCTCGAGCCAGTTCTGCCAGGTGGACAGCTTCTGCGGGCCGCCCTTGCCCATCGTGCAGCCGACGAAGAAGCTGGAGTAGAAGTCGACGGTGTAGTTCTCGGGGTCCTTGATGTCCTCGGGGAACACCGGCACCAGCACGTGCACCTGCGCGCCGACTTCCAGCGACTTGCTGACGCCGTCGAGGATCCGCAGGACGTCACCCTTGTCGAACATGGGCAGGAAGTGCTTGATCAGTACGACGTCGAACCCCTGCGGAACGCCCTCGAAGACATCCCCGCCGACGAACGAGCAGGTCTCTTCCACACCGTGGGCCCGGAAGTTGGCCAGGCACTCCTCTTCCTTGTCGGGAAGGTCGAAGGTGGTGACCCGAAGTCCGGGCGAGCCCTTCAGTTTGAGGGTGTCGATGGCGCCGAGCCCGGTGTTCCCGGCGAGGTCGAGCACCTGGGACCCGGCCGGTATGTCGATGTTCTCGAAGAACCAGGGGTCGACGTGCGCGGTGACGGTGTCCATCAACTTGGCCCAGGGCTCGCGCAGTTCGGGCAGTTCACCGAGGGCGCCGTAGAGGTCGCCGTCGTAGCCGTAGAGCTCCTTGAGGGCGACGACCTCGCCGCTGCGGACGGTCTCGGTGAGGTAGAAGAGCTGCCGCAGCGTGATCGCCTTGATCATGTAGAGGTCGGCGAGCGCCTGGTCGATCAGCTTCTCGGAGACGCCCGCGAGCCCGTCGAGGCGGTATGCGCCGGTGGTCTCGTCCTGGGCGACGAAGCCCTCCTTGACCAGCAGCAGCAGGAGCTGTTCCACGGCGTCCGGCTTGGCGCCGGCCACTTCGCCCAGCTCCGCGGCGCTCAGGCCGGGCCGCTCTCGCAGCGCGTCGATGATGCCCAGCTCGAAGCAGGACACCAGGGTCATGAACCGGGACGGTCCCACCATGTACTCGCGGAACCGCGCCAGTGTGGCTTCCGGTGTCAAGGCAACCGACCTCTTTCGGTAGCGGTGGTGAACGGGTGGGTGCCGAAGGTCTCCACGAACGGCCCGGCCGACAGCGCTCAGGCGACCTTTGACGCGCTGAGGACGGCCTGGACGGGAATGACGTCCGGCGGGATCTCGGAGGCGTCCTTGGTGATCGTCTGCGTCACCTTGAACCCGGCCTCCTCCAGCAGGCTCTGATAGACCGACAGCTTCTGCGGGCCGCCCTCGCCCATGGCGGCGCCGATGAAGAAGGCCGGGAAGAAGTCGACGTTGTAGTTGTCGGTCTCCTTGATGTCCTCGGGGTACACCGGCACCAGGATGTGGACCTGGCCGCCGGGCTCGAGGGAGGCGTTGACCCCCTGGAGGATTTTGAGCACGTTGCCCCGGTCGAACATGTCGAGGAAGTGCTTGATCAGGACGACGTCGAACCCCTTGGGGATCTCGTCGAAGACGTTGCCGCCGATGAAGGACAGGTGCTCCTCCAGGCCCTCGGCCCGGAAGTTCGCCAGTGCCCTGGGCTCCTTGTCCGGCAGGTCGAAGGTGGTGACGGTCAGTCCGTCGGACGCCTTGTGCCGGTAGGTGTGGATCGCGCCGAGGCCGGTGTTGCCGGCGACGTCGAGGACCCGGGAGCCGGCCGGGATGTCGATGTTGGCGAAGAACCAGGGGTCGATGTTGGCGGTGACCGTGTTCATCAGCTTCAGCCAGGAGTCGTTGAGATCCTGGTGGTCGGCCACCGCGTCGTAGAGGGTGCCTTCGGCGCCGTAGAGCTCCTTCAGGCCGACGACCGTGCCGGTGCGGGTGGACTCGGTGAGGTAGTAGAGCTGGCGCAGCGCCACCACCTTGATCAGGTTCATGTAGGCCAGGGCCCGCGCGAGGTCCGCCTCGGGGACGTCGGCGAGAGCGTCCAGTCGGTAGCCGCCGGTGGTCTCGTCGTAGGCGACGAAGCCTTCCTTGACCAGCAGGAACAGCAGTTGTTCGAGGGCGTCCGCCTTGGCCCCGGCCTTCTCGCCCAGTTCGGCGGCCGTCAGGCCGGGGGACTCGCGCAGCGCGTCGACGACGCCCAGCTCGAAGACGGACAGCAGGGTCATGAACCGCGACGGTCCCACCATGTACTCGCGGAATCGGGCGAGCACGGCTTCCGGTGTCAAGGCGTTGGTCCCCTTCGGTTGTTGTGGCGTCAGGGCCGCGTCGGCACGCCGCTCGCCGCTCACGCCTGCTCCTGGAGTCGGTTCTCGAACCGCCGGGCCAGCGCGAGCCGTTGGACCTTGAGCGTGGCGGTCCTCGGCAGTTCGGCCTGCGGGATCTGCACAGGGTCGGCGAGCCGGGGGAACTCGGCGGCCGCCGTGCGCCAGCGGTCCAGGTCGAGTGGTCGGTCGTCGACGGTGCAGATCACCGGGACCGGTTCGCCCTTCGGGCCCTGCACGACGACCAGTTCGGTCAGTTCGCGCAGCCGGCCGAGGACGACGTCCTCGATCTCCAGGGAGCTCTTCACCCCGGGGATCATGTCGATCTCGCGGTCGAGCAGGTGCAGGCAGCCGAACCGGGTGCGGTAGCCGACGTCTCCGGTGCGCCACCACTCGCCGTCGCGGTTGGTGTCGTAGCGGTCCTGCTCACCGAAGTAGGTCTTGGCGATGCCGTCCCAGGCGACGTCGATGTAGCCGGGGTCGGTCTCGGAGGGCGGGTTGCCGTCGCGGCTGACCACCCGGATGCGTGCGGCGCCCTTGGGCATGGCCCAGCCGACGCAGCGGCCGTTCGCCTTGTGGGCGGAGCCGCGGAAGTAGGCGCGGCCGACGGCCGGACCGACCTCGCTCTGCCCGTAGATCTGGAAGAACAGGGCGCCGCGCCGGTCGGAGGCGTGCAGCAGCTTGCTCATCGTGGCGGGGTGGATGGCGTCGAAGGTGCTGCTGAAGACCTTCACCGACCCGAACGGGGCGCGCGGGTCGTCGGCGAGTTCCTCCCACTCCATGAGCGAGTTGGGCAGCGCCTCGACGAATGCCGGGCGGTGCCGGAGGAACTGCTCGGCGACCTCGGCGGGGCCCGTCTCCCGCATCAGCAGGACCGGGTACTCCCGCAGCAGTGCCAGGGACATCGCGGCGACCATCCGCGAGTGCACGAAGGGCACGTTGATCGCGACGGTCTCCTTCTTCCGCATCAGCGACAGCAGCCGCCACTGCGGGACCAGGCGGATGCCCTGGGTGCGGGGGGTGTGCACGACCAGCTTGGGAATGCCGGTGGTGCCGGAGGTGTGGGTGATGACGGCGGCCTCGTCGATGGGCCGCACGACGGGGGCGACGCGGGGGCTGCCGGCGAGCCCGGCGAGCGGGACGGTCCCGGGCCGGTCGGCGTCGGAGACGATGACCCGCCGGGTGAGGTCCGCCAGCGGCAGGTCGGCGAGGTGGTCGAACTTGGCGCCGTCGGTGAGCAGCGTCGGCTGGTCCACCCGCTCCAGCAGGACGCCCACGGTGGCGGGGTCGAGGGCCGGCGAGAGGTTGACCACGACACCGCCGACGCGGGAGACGGCGGCGGCCAGCATCCAGTGGTCGGCGTTGGCCGTTTTGTAGATGACGACGCGTTCGTCGGGCCGGACTCCGGCCGCCCACAGGCGGCCCGCCAGGTCGTCGACGTGGTCGGCGTACTGGGCCACCGTCAGACGGCGGCCCGCTTCGGGCAGCACGCCCAGGTCGTGGTCGAGGCTGATGGGGGTCGCCGGGTTGACCGCGGCCGCCATCTCCGGCAGCAGGCCGATGTGAAGACCGCGCTTCTGTATCGATCGATAGGCCACAGAGCCCTTCATCTGGGCTGTCTCCTTTGTGATGGGCGGGTGAACGTCCGGGCGGTCGCCGGCTCGGTGCGGGTGCGGGGACAGAACCAAAGGGCCGCGGCGGGGGGGAGCGTCAGAAGGAGTGGGGGCCGAAGCGGCCCCACGCCACGAAGGCGGCGACGGCGAGCAGGACCAGGTTCACCACGATCGCCTGGGACTCGTGGCGGCGCAGATGGGTGAGGGCGGCGCCGATCATCAGCAGCACCAGGCCGGTCGCGGCGATCGGCACCAGCACCGGCGCGATGTCCAGCGCGGCGGGCAGGATCAGGCCCAGCCCGGCCAGCACCTCCAGGGCGCCGATGGCCTTGACACCGCCGTCGCCGAAGTCGTCGACCCAGCCGTAACCGGCGGCGGCCAGCTTCTGCCGGGGCTGGGCCAGCTTCTGGGCACCGCCCGCCAGGCAGGCCGCGCCCAGGACTCCCGCGATGATCCACAGGGCAATGTTCATGATCGTTTCCTTCGACGGATTCGGCTGGGGTGCGGGGGTGGCCGGCCTCGGGCTACTGGCTGTCGGGCACCAGCAGGGTGGTCTCCACCTGGGATCGCCATCGGTAGTACGACTGGAGCTTGTGGTACTCACCGCCGGGCGCCACCGTGATCGCGTAGACGAACTGGTGGCCGTCGGTGCGGTAGGGCGAGTTCTTCAGGAAGTCCTCGATGTCCGGCTCGATGGTCACCGGCAGGGAGTGCGGGTCGTCGGTCATGGCGGCGATGGTGATCCGCTGGACCTTCGGGGAGTCCCAGGTCAGGGTGGCGTAGATGCCGAACGCCCCACCTGCGAACCGCAGCAGCCGTTCGCTCGGCGCTGGCAGCCCGACCTCCGCCAGGAGCGAGGTGAGCGTCTCGGGCCGGAACACCGAGGCGGGCGCCGCCCCGAAGTACAGGTTCACCGACCGGTGCCGGTAGTCGATGCCGACCAGGCTCACCTTGTCGGCGACGCCGTACCGGGTGAAAAGCTCGAGGTTCCCGGCCGCGGCGGCCGGCATCGACTCCAGCGCGACCAGTTCGGACAGCGGCTTGAGGTCGTCGAGCGGGAAGAAGGACCAGGTCTTCTTGAAGCCGCCGACGACCCCGAAGTCGATACCGCTGAACCCGATGGGAAAGCCCGCGTGCAACTCCGCCAGCAGGCTGCCGACAGGGTGGTCCGTCGCCTCGATCAGCCCGTGCTCGACGGCCACCGCGTACGGGTCGAGCTCCGGCGGGAGCATCGTGTAACGGCAGTCGACGTCACCCGAGTTGCGCTCCCCCGTCGCCACCCGGAAGGCGACGACGGCCCGCTCCAGGGTGTTGCCGTACGCGGACAGGATCGACCGGACCGTCTTGGCCGAGCAGTCCACTCCCACCAGCCGGGAGACTTCCTCGATGATCGCGAGATCTGCCGGGTCGGTGTCGTCCCGCATGTCCTTGTCGTTCGTTGTCACCACGGCGAACCGGCCTTCCGTCAGCGGGCGATGACCATCGTGGCGGGCGCCGCGGCGTGGAACGACACGTCCTCGAAGCCGGCCTTGACAAGCCAGTCGCGGTAGTCGGAGCGCCGCCAGGTGCCGCCGTCGTTGCTCTTGAGCAGCATCTCCAGGGCGAACAGCAGCGGGAACGCCGGAGCGCCACGGTCGTCGTCGACGACGTAGTCGGCGACCACGAGCGCACCGCCGGGCTTGAGCGCCCTGCGCAGCCGGCTGAACACCTCGATGTTGCTCTCGGCGTTCTCCTGATGCGCGATGTGGGAGTACACGGCGATGTCGTACAGCCCGGTGCCGAAGTCGGTGGTGTGGAAGTCGCCGTCGAGGGTGGTGAAACGGTCACCCACGCCCTGCTCCCCCACCAGTCGGCGGGCGATGGCGTTGATCGGCTCCCAGTCGAGCTGGACCGCGCGGGCCACCGGGTTGGCCTTCAGCCAGATCGACGAGTAGATGCCCGAGCCGCCACCCACGTCGAGGATCGAGATCTCGCCCGCGTCGGCGATGCCGAGCGCCTCGGCACCGGTTTCCGCGGCGGGCACCGACACCGCGGCGATGGCCGGGACGATGCCCTCCCAGTGCGGGTTGTCGGCCACCTCGGTCTCGCCGCCGGCCAGCGGACCGCCGACGCGCACGACCTCGGGAAGGTCGACGAGGCTGCCGGTGTGCTGGAGCTTCAGCCTGGCGAACCCGGCCAGTGAGGCGGGCTTGCCCTCGACCAGGAAGGCGGACGCCTCGGGGGTGTTGCGGTACCGCCCGTCCTCGAGCACCACCAGCTCCACGCTGACCAGGCCGTCGAGCAGGCTCTGCGCGCCCCGCTCGGAGATCTCGGCGCGGGCGGCGACCTCGGCGGCCGTGCCCGCGCCGTTCTCCAGATGGGTGAAGACCGAGTGGGTGGCCGCGGCGCCGATGACCCCGGTGTTCCAGTAGCCGTTGATCAGCCTCATCACACCGTCCGGTGCAGGCTGGTTGTTCGTCATGCCGCTCCCTTCAGGGTGCGAGTGGGCTTGGCGTGGGTGCGCAGCGCGCCGCGCAGGACCTCGGTCACCCGCTCGACCTGGTTCATGGTCAGCTCGGCGTGCATGGGTATGCCGAGGTTGCGTCGGAAGAGGTCCGCCGAGACCGGGCACACCTGCTTGGCCTCGAAGGCGGGCTGCACATGGTTGGCCCAGGTGCCGTGCAGGGTGCCGATGCCCTGGGCGCGCAGCTCGGTGGCGACGGCCCCGCGGTCGACGCTCGCGTCCAGCGTCACCAGGTAGGACTGCCAGGCGTGGGTGCGGTCCGCCGGGACGTGCGGCAGGGTCAGCAGCTCCTCGTCGGCGAGGAGTTCGGCGTAGCGGGCGGCGACGGCGCTGCGGCGGGCCAGCAGCTCCTCGATACGGCGCAGCTGCACCGTCAGGATCGCCGCGGCGATGTCGGAGAGCTTGAAGTTGTAGCCGATCTCGGTGAACTCGGGGATCGGCAGGCCGATGACCTGGCCCATGTCGAAGATGCTGCCGATGCCGAAGGCCGACAGCTGCCGCGCCTTCGCCCCGATGGCCGGGTCGGTGGCGATGAACGCGCCGCCCTCGCCACTGGTGGCGCCCTTGCGGCCGTGGAAGGACAGACAGCCCACCTCGGCGAGCGCGCCCGCCTCGCGCCCCTGGTAGGTCGCGCCGACCGCACAGGCGGCGTCCTCGACGAGGAACAGCCCGTGCCGGTCGGCGATGGCCTGGAGCTCGGTGTAGTCCGCGGGCAGGCCGACGGTGTCGACGGCGATGATGCCGACGGTCCGGGAGGTGACGAGGTCCGCCACCACCTGCGGGTCCACGGTGCCGGTGTCGGCGCGCACGTCGGCGAAGACGGGAGTCGCGCCGACGTAGCGCACCGCGTGGGCGGGGGCGGGGAAGGTGTAGTCGGCGACGATGACCTCGTCGCCCGGCTTCACGCCGAACGCGAGCATCGCCAGGTGCAGGGCGGCGCCGCAGTTGCTCACCGCGACCGCGTCCCCGGCTGCGTAGCGTTCCTTCAACTGCGCCTCGAGGGCCTGTCCCTTGGGGCCCTGGCCGGCCGCCCAGCCCGAGGCGAACACCTCGGCGACGGCCGCCAGCTCCTGCTCCCCCAGGCTCGCGAAGACCAGGGGGATCTTGTCGATGTCGCTCATCTTGGTTTACGCTCCGCGCGGTTCGGAGGACGGGGAATCGAGAAGGACCGGCGGTTCGTAGCGCTGCGGCGTGATCTGACTGACGTCATAGCGCTTGCGCATCTCGTCGATGGCGTCGGGATTGATGCCCCCGGCCGCCCAGATCTCCGCGATCTCCTCGAAGTAACGCTCGTGAATCGGTGACGGATAGCACTGGAACAGCATGCGCGCCGGTTTTTCTGAGGCGTTCCTGAATGCATGCGGTGTTCCGGACGGCACGAACATGCAGGCACCCTCGGTGGCCCGGACGGCCTTGTCGCCGTCGGGCGACTCCCATTCGTGCCAGTCCTTCTCGGTGCGCCGGGTCGGCTCGAAAGCCAGGAGCTGGAGTTCCCCTTCCAGGACGTAGAAGAACTCCTGCGAATCGGCGTGCACATGCGCCCCCACATCGAATCCGGGCGGTACGACCACCTCGAAGATCGATATGGCGGAGCCATGCTCCTGTGTGGCCTTGAAGGTCACTTCCTGCGCCTTGGTGATCAGCTTTCGCCCCTGACCGGGCGGGAGGATGAGGCCTGTCATGGGGTCAGCTTCCTTTGTCCGCGCAGAATTTCACTCGAGCGAGGGTGCCGGTTCCGTCGGAGCTGATTCAGTCCAGCGTCTCGGGGCCGTCGACGCTCCAGCGGCCCAGCGCCATCTCGGCGGTGATACCGGGACCGAAGCCCGCGATGAGGCCGGTGGCGTCCTGGGCGGGGGCGTCCTCCTCGAACAGCCTGCGGGCCGCGTCGAAGACGACGGCGCTGGCGATGTTCCCGTACTCGGTCAGGGTCGACCAGCTGTGCCGGAACACCGAGCGGTCGACCTCCAGGAACTTGGCGAGGTCGTCGAGGATGCGCGGGCCACCGGCGTGGACGATGTAGAAGTCGAGCTTGCCGGCGTCCCAGCTGTGGTCCTTGGCGAACTCGCGCAGCACCGGCGCGAGCGGCTCCATCGTGCCGGGCACCCTGCGGTCCAGCTGGAAGTGGAAGCCGGTGTCCTTGACCGCGTAGGAGATCCAGTCCTCGGTGTCGGGGATGAGGTAGGAGGCGTTGCGCTCCAGCTCGATGCCCACACCGCCGTTGCCGCGCACCACGGCGGCCGCGACCGCGTCGCCGAACAGACCGTCGGACAGCAGCGAGCCGATGTCGTCGGCGTCGGGCTGGTAGCACAGCGAGCACAGCTCGCAGGAGACGATCAGGACGTTGCTGCCGGGGTGGGCCAGGCAGAAGTCGTGGGCGCGGTTGACCGCCGCGCCGCCCGCCGCGCAGCCGAGCTGGGCGATGGGTATCTGGCGGGTGTCGGGCCGGAAGCCGAGCTTGTTGATCAGCCAGGCGGTGAGCGACGGCATGCTGAAGCCGGTGCACGACACGTAGATGATGGCGTCGATGTCACGGGCGGCGACGTCGGCGTTGCGCAGTGCCTCTTCGATGACCGGCGGGGTCCACCGCTTGGACTCGGCCTCGTAGACGCGGTTGCGCTCCGTCAGTCCCGGGTGCTTGAGGGTCTGCTCGATCGGCTGGACGATATGCCGCTTCAGCACTCCGGTGTTCCGGATCAGCCGGAGCGCCAGGGGAAGCTGCGGCTTTCCCGCATGGGCTTTCGCGGCGAACTCGAGAGTCTCTTCGATCGTGATGACGTGTTCCGGCGCGCTCACCGCGGGCTTGCATAGCCTGGGCATATCTGGGCTCTACTTTCTCTAGAATCTGCCTTCTGTACGTGAAGAATCTGCGCACAGCTTCCGAAGCGAGCGCAGCACGGGAAGAAAACACCGCGGCGCGCGGGGATCTGACGGCGAGTGGAAACCTGTGCCGTAACGGGCACGGACGCGGTCTCACCAGTGGAGAACCGGTGGACTCGGGCTCAGTCCACTGCCCCGGAATTGATTTCGGGCAGGGAAGGCGTGCAGGAATAGTGACACGGCCGAACTCGCCTCGCCAAGGCCGTCCAAAAGTGCTCCGATCCGTTCCGAGGAAGACTCGAGCCGCACGCTGACGACTCTCGACCCGGGCAGATCAACGGCCTTGTCGCGGTATCGGCTCGCTTCAGGCGCAACCCACACGCTGCCGTTTCTGTAGCGGTCTGCTGCGAGCATCGGCGATAGCCATGTAACGACTGGACGCGGAGGGCGCATGTCTCAGCAAGCCGAGGAAGCCACCGCCAAAGGCAGGCGATTCCCAGGGGCGCGATCCCCGGCCAGAGGTGGGGTGGACTCGGCCCGCGCGGACCGGTCGGTGCGCCGGACCGGGCTCCTCATCACGTTCCTCCTCGGCGCCCTCGCCGCGGTACCGCCGATGTCGATGGACATGTACCTCCCGGCTCTGCCGGAGGTCACCCGCAGCCTGGGTTCGACCGCGACGACCGTCCAGCTGACCCTCACCGCGTGCCTCGCCGGTATGGCGATCGGGCAGCTCGTGGTGGGACCGATGAGCGACCGGTGGGGCCGGCGCGGACCACTGCTGGCCGGACTGATGGTCTACGTCGTCGCCGCCGCGATGTGCGCGCTCGCCCCCAACGTCGAGATGCTGATCGCCTTCCGGGTGCTCCAGGGACTCGCCGGCTCGGCGGGCATCGTCATCGCCAGGGCCGTCGTCCGCGACCTCTACGACGGTCTCTCCATGGCCAGGTTCTTCTCCACGCTGCTGCTGATATCCAGCGTGGCCCCGATCGTCGCGCCCGTGATGGGCGGCCAGGTCCTGCACTTCACCAACTGGCGTGGCATCTTCGTCGTTCTCACCGCGATCGGCATCGCGCTCACCGTGCTGGTCTGGCGCCGGCTGCCGGAGACGCTGCCGCCCGAGCGGCGTCAGCGCGGCGGGGTGCGCGGGGCCCTGTGGATCATGCGCGGGCTGTTCATCGACCGGGTCTTCACCGGGTACCTGATGACGAACGGCTTCGCGTACGGGGCGCTGTTCTCCTACATCGCCGCCTCGCCGTTCGTGATCCAGGACATCTACGGGGCCTCTCCCCAGACGTTCTCGCTGCTGTTCGGCCTCAACTCCTTCGGTCTGCTGGTGACCGGCCAGATCAACGGCAAGCTCCTGGTGGGCCGGGTCCGGCTGGACAAGGTCCTCGGGTACGGGCTGGCACTGCTCGCCGCCGGCGGGCTGGCGCTGCTGCTGGTGACCCAGGGCGTCTTCGGGAAGGCGGGTACGTTCGCGATCTCGTCCTGTCTGTTCGTCATGATCTCCTCGCTGGGCCTGATCCTGCCCAACACCAACGCGCTCGCCCTGATGCGCACCCCGCACGCCGCGGGTTCCGCCTCCGCGCTGGTCGGTACGTCGTGCTTCGTCATGGGCGCGATCGCCTCCTCGCTCGTCGGGATCGCCGGCAAGGAGAGCGCGGTGCCGATGGCCACGGTCCAACTGTGCAGTGCGCTGGCCGCGATGGCCGCCTTCCTGGGCGTGTGCCGTCCCTGGCGGAACCGTCCGATGGAGATGCCCAGGCACTGACGACAGCGCGTCCGCGTACCGAAAGGGCGGCGTACACCGACACCGGGTCGGGGTACGCCGCCTTCGTGGTGGGGCGAGGTGCGGGGGGCCGCCCGCACGGTCACCGCCGTTACTTCGGGTCGCTGTCGAACTTGGCGGCGGCCCAGAACCAGCCGAGTGCGGCCAGTCCGAGGCACCAGCCGAGGGCGAGCCAGCCGTTGTGGCCGATCTCGGTGCCGAGGAGGAGTCCGCGCAGGGTCTCGATGGCCGGGGTGAAGGGCTGGTACTCGGCGATCGGGCGGAACCAGCCCGGCATGCCGTCCAGGGGCACGAAGGCGCTGGAGATCAGCGGCAGGAAGATCAGCGGCATCGCGTTGTTGCTGGCCGCCTCGGCGTTGGGACTGACCAGTCCCATGCCGACCGCGATCCAGGTGAGCGCCAGGGCGAATCCGGTGAGCAGCCCGAAGGCCGCCAGCCACTCCAGGACCGTGGCGTCGGTGGATCGGAACCCGATGGCCACGCCGACGGCGCCGACGAGGACCACGCTGGCCAGGCACTGGAGCACACTGCCGACGACGTGTCCGACGAGCACCGATCCGCGGTGGATGGCCATGGTGCGGAAGCGGGCGATGATGCCCTCGTTCATGTCGGTGGAGACGGACACCGCGGTGCCGATGGTGGTGGAGCCGATGGTCATCAGCAGGATGCCGGGGACGAGGTAGGCGATGTAGGCGTCCCGGCCCGCGCCGCCGCTCATCGCGTCGCCGAAGATGTAGACGAACAGCAACAGCAGCATGACCGGTGTGAGCAGCAGGTTCAGCGTCATGGACGGGTAGCGGCGGGCGTGCAGCAGGTTGCGGCGCAGCATCGTGGACGAGTCGCGCACGGCGAGGGCGAGAGAGCTCATCGGACGGACTCCTTGGACTGGTCGGTGCGCTCGGTGTGGTGGGTGTCGCCGGTGAGGGCGAAGAAGACGTCGTCGAGGTCGGGGGTGTGGACGGTGAGTTCGTCCGCCTCGACGCCGGCGGCCTCCAACCGGTCGAGGAGGGCGCGTAGTTCGCGCTGGCTGCCGTCGCTGG
>NZ_JBEAAJ010000023.1:0-92169 GCF_040446465.1 Streptomyces sp. RG80
TGCGCTGCTCGGCGGTCAGCCCGCCGCCGTCCGGATACCGCATGCCTCCGGCGTAGCAACCCTGGCGGACCGTGTCACCGGTCCCGACATAAATCCAGACCCCGAAACGCAGAAGTCAGTAACCTCGTCTCCGTTGGGGGTGGTGATGGAGCAAGTGGTTTTCGAATCCGTCAGATACTCCGCTGTGTGCCAGGACTGCGGTGCGGAGCTGGAGTGCTGGGGAGTCCAGGCCCTGGTGGACGGCCGCTTGCGTTGGGACGTTGAGTCATCTTGTTCCGCATGTGGATTCTCGGCAGCCGCGTGCGGCAGCGACATGCCTGCTGAACAGCGGGATCAGATGCTCTCCGAGCATGGACCCCGACGTTGCAGGTGAGCCGCCCGCCGGCCAGGAGCGTCGCCATCATGCGCGTGCTTCGGGCTGAGCTCGGCATTGATCTGATGAACGCCAAGACTGTGCTGCGCCGGGTGTTGGACGGTGATCACGAAGGAACGCTTCCCGAAATGGAGCGTCTGGCCCGCGCCCTTCGGGAGTCCGGCATCGCTGCTGCAGCTACTCGCCCCTAGTCGTCTGATCCTGGTAGCTCTGTTTCGGTTCGCCTGGGCTCGGTGCCCTTTTTCTGGCGAGCGGGCCGGCCGTATGCCTCGCCGGTGGCGAGGAGGCGGCTACCACACCACCGCCATCGACAACGGCGCCCGTCTCAGCCTTGATGTCCACCCCGTACACCGCCCGCCCGGCACCCGGGGGTTCACGATCACCCCGAGACGGTGGACGATCGAGCGCAGCCTCGGCTGGGCCATGCACCACCGACGCCTCGTCCGCGACTACGAACGCCAGCCGCAACGCTCCGAAACCACGATCCATCTCGCCATGATCGGCCTCATGGCCCGCGCACACACCGGCGAAGCCACCCCGAACTGGCGCGGAACCTGACCCCGGAGGGGGTACCAGTCCGAGGGGCGGCAGCTCAGGTGGGTGGGCATCGCTCTCGGGCACGGGCTGGCATCGTCGATGCTCCGCGCGGGGACCGCCCCCCCTGGCCCGCCACGGACGGTGGCCACAACCCCGCCTGGACAGGATCAGCACCCTTGCGCCAGCACCTCGCGCCCCTGGACCTCGCACGCGACCAACCCGTCTTCTGGCGCAGGCCACTGTGCAGGAACGTTCCGCACCCGCCAACTGCCAGCTCACATCCGGGCCGCCAGCTCAACCTCTTCCCACCCCCGGTCAGTTGCCGCTCCCAGCGCGGTCACCATACGAACAGCGCACCATTCGCCTGACTCAACGGCCAACCAGCCCTGGACGCGGGGCCTCGCTCGTGAACTCCGCGTCGGCGTCGTCGGTATGGACCGGGCCGCGGGGAAGCATCCGGTCCAGCCACTTCGGCAGCCACCAGTTGGTCTTGCCCAGGAGTGTCATGGTCGCCGGCACCAGCACCATGCGTACGACCGTGGCGTCGATGAAGATCGCGGTGGCCAGGCCGAGCCCGAACATCTTGGTGGAGGGGTCGTCGGCGACGGCGAAGGACAGGAAGACCGCCACCATGATGAGGGCGGCCGAGGTGATGATCCGGGCGGTGCGCGAGACGCCCTCGACGATCGCCGTGCCGTTGTCGCCGGTGCGCAGGTACTCCTCGCGTACGCGGGAGAGGAGGAACACCTCGTAGTCCATCGACAGGCCGAACAGGATGGCGAAGAGGAACATCGGGATGAACGACACGATCGGAACCGTCGCTTCCAGCCCGATGAGTGCGCCTCCCCAGCCCCACTGGAAGACCGCGACCATGATGCCGTAGGCCGCGCCGATACTCAGCAGATTCAGCAGTACCGCCTTGAGCGGTACGAGTACCGAGCGGAAGACCAGCATCAGCAGCAGGAACGACATCGCCAGCACGGCGGCGACGAACAACGGCAGGCGTTGGCTGGTGCGTTGGCCCACATCGGACAGGCTCGCGGCGGCGCCGCCGACGTGGGCCCTGGCCGGGCCGTGCCCGATCGCCGTGGGCAGCACGTCGGTGCGCAGCCGGGCGATGGTGTCGGCCGTGGCCTTGTCCTGAGGGCTGCTGGTCGGGAACACCACGACGGTCGCGATGCCGGTGGCCCGATCGATGTGCGTCGGCGCCACGGATGCGATGCCCGGATCCGCCGAGACCGCCCCGACGAGTCGGTCCAGCACGCCCGGTTCACCGGTGGGGTCCGCGGCGATGACGAGGGGACCGTTGGTGCCCGGGCGGAACCCCTCGGCGACGAGGTCGTAGGCGCGCCGCTCGGTACGGTTCTGCGGCAGTGAGCCGTCGTCGGGCAGGCCGACGCGCAGGCCGAACACGGGGAGCGTCGCGGTCAGTAGCAGCCCCGCCGCGCCGACCGCGTACAGCACCGGGTGCCGACTGACATGCCCGATCCAAGGCCGCCAACCGGTGGCGGGAGCGGAGCCCGCCGCCGGGTCCCGCCGCCGTGCGCGTCGGCCCGCCATCCGGGTCTGCAGAGCCCGACCGATCCGGCCGGCCCGGCCCAGCCGCGGGCCCGCCGCGCCGAGGAAGGCCGGCAGCAGCGTCACCGACGCGAGCACCATCGTCAGGACGACGATCGAGACGGCAATCCCGCCCACCGTCATGAACGGCACGTTCGCGACCGCCAGGCCGAGGATCGATACGACGACGGTGCCGCCGGCGAAGACCACCGGCCGCCCCGCCGTTGCCACCGCTCGTCCGGCCGCCGCCTGTGGGTCGAGCCCGCACGCGAGGTACTCGCGGTGCCTGGCGAGCACGAACAGCGCGTAGTCGATGCCCACTCCGAGCCCGACCATGCTGCCCAGGACCGGTGCGAAGGTGGGGACCTCTGTCACCCCCGCCAGCACCGTCATCGTGGCGACCCCGACGGTCAGCCCGAAGACCGCCATGCCGATCGGCAGCGCGGCGGCGACGAGCGAACCGAACGCCAGGAACAGGATCGCGGCCGCGGCGAGGAGGCCGATCAGCTCGCTCACGCCGCCGTTGGGGTCGGAGAAGGCGTAAAAGAGGCTCCCGCCCATTTCGATGCGCAGCGGCAGTTCGGCGCGCAGCCGGTCGCCGAGATCGACGAGGGCGTCAAGGTCTTCGGCCGACAGCCGGCTCTGGTCGGGGTACTGCACCCGGACGACCGCGATCCGCCCGTCGGCCGAAACGAGGCCGCCGCGCACGGCGGTGTCCCTGCCCGTGTCCAGTGCCCCCGCCGGGTCGCTCGCGGCGAGCACGTGCGGCAGCCGCTTCACCTCGGCCCGCAGCCGCGTGAGAGCGGTGCGCGCGCCGTCGTCGTCGAAGAACGTCGCACCGTCGTCGAGGGGGGTGACGACCACTTGGGCGGTCATCCCCTCCTGCCCGGTGCCTGCCCGCTCGATCAGCTCCGCGGCCCGCCCGGAGTCCAGTCCCGGAGCGGTCATCGAGTCCGCCGTACGCCCGCCCAAGGCGACGGCGGCAAGGACGGCGAGCGTGGCGGCGATCACCCATGCTGCGATCACCCGCCAGGGATGGCGGGCGGCGCTTACGCCCAGCCGCAACAGGACTTTCGAGAGCATCGGGTCCTCCAACCACCTCGCCGGCCGTCCTTGTACGGCCACCGATGCCGAGGCTCGCCGCCACGGCGCTTCGCGGCATCGGCCCGCGGGCCGCGGATCCGTCGGCCCCGAGGCGGAGAGACGACCCGTCCTTTCGGCCGATGCGCGCCACGCCGTAGTCCCTAGGCTGAGAACCGTGCTCCGAGACGACCTGCGAACCCTGTGGACCGAACCCCGGCCGCCCGACGCGCCCGCCCGGGTGTGGCGGGACTGGGCACTGCTCGCCGCGGGCCTTGCCGGTGTGGCGCTGGAGGCCACTCTGCGCGAGCACGTCGTGTGGCGACCGGTGGCGGTGGTGTTCGCCGTATGGCTGTGCCTGCTGCCCCTGTGGCGCCGGACCCGCCCGCTGGCGGTGGTGACGCTGGCGTTCGGCTCGGTGACCCTGCTTCAGGTGGCCTCGCTCGTCGCCGCACAGCGCGAGTCCGTCGGCCTGTACACCGGCGTGATCGTGCTCGTGCTGGTGTACGCGCTGCCCCGGTGGGGATCGGGACGCGAGATCGTGCTGGGCGGCTCGGTGAGCCTCGCGGCCGGCACGCTGTGTGTCCTCATGGACGACACCCCGGTCGTCGAAAAGGTCGTGGGCTTGGTCTTCCTGCTGCTGCCCGGCGTGCTCGGTGCCGCCGTACGGTTCCGGGTGACCGCTCAGGAGCGGCAGTTGGACCAGTTGCGCTCCCGCGAGCGCGAGCAACTCGCCCGGGAACTGCACGACACAGTGGCCCACCATGTATCGGCCATGGTGATCATCGCTCAGGCGGGCCGGGTACTCGCGGGCGCCGACCCGTCCGCCGCCGTCGAGGCGCTGGAGGGGGTCGAGGAGGAAGGGGCGCGCACGCTGGAGGAAATGCGCGCCATGGTCGCCGCGCTGCGCGACCGCGGCGTCGGCGCCGAGCTGGCACCTCCCGCCGGAGTCGCGGATCTGGAGCGCCTGGTGCGCACCCCAGGTGGTCGCCTCAAGGTCGACCTGGGGCTCGACGGCGAACTGGACGCGCTGCCCCCGGCCGTGGACGCGGCCGTCTACCGGATCGTGCAGGAGTCGGTGACCAACTCGCTGCGCCACGCGGCCGACGCGACCGAGCTCGTCGTCCGGGTCGCCGCGGAACGGCACACGGTACGGGTGAGCGTGCGCGACAACGGCCGCCGCACCGGCCGGGGTCGCGACGGATACGGACTTACCGGACTACGCGAGCGCGCGACCCTGCTCGGCGGCACACTACGAGCCGGCCCGGGTACCGACCGGGGCTGGCACGTCGAAGCCGAGCTGCCGAGAGCGAGGAGCGAGAGCGGTGTCCATTCGCGTCCTCGTCGCTGACGACCAGACCATCATCCGCACCGGGTTGCGGATCATACTCAACGCCCAGCCCGGCATCGAGGTGGTCGGCGAGGCCGCCGACGGGCGGGAAGCGGTACGTCTGGCCCGCGAACTTCGCCCCGATGTCTGCCTGTTCGACATCCGCATGCCCGAACTCGACGGGCTGGAGGCCACCCGGCTGCTCGCCGGCCCGGGCGTCGCCGACCCGCTGGCCGTGGTCGTCATCACCACGTTCGACCTCGACGAGTATGTCTACGGCTCACTGCGTGCCGGCGCCCGCGGCTTCCTCCTCAAGGACACCGGACCAGACCTTCTCGCCCAAGCCGTGCGATCGGCGTCCGACGGTGAGGCACTCATCGCGCCCAGCGTCACCGTCCGTCTGCTCCAGACGTTCGCGGACCTACCCGCCGGCCGGCCCGTAGCCCAGCCTGTCTCACCCGTCACCGCCCGCGAGGAGCAGGTACTCATCGCCGTCGCTCGCGGACTGACCAACACCGAGATCGCCGACGCACTACACATCAGCCTCAGCACGGTGAAGACACATCTGGCCAGCCTCATGGCCAAACTCGGCGCCCGCAACCGGGTCGAGATCGCAATGTGGGCCTACGAAACACGCCGCATCCTCCCCGGAACCTGAGCCGGGTGCCGGGCCATGGCTATGCCCCCCGCCCTGACATCCAGAGCACCGGTCGGCCACGTCGGCTCCACGTAGGGAGCATGGTGGTGTGCAAAGGGGGCTGTCGCGGAATTCGCTCGTCCACACCTTTCGTGTGGTCCAGCGACACTGACCGGGCGGCCGACTGGCCAGGTCCGGCACCAGGAATCCGGTTGGGCCGCCCATGGACGATGCGTACCCTGTCGAGCCATGTGCTACCACGCGTTCAACGGCGCCTTCCGGCACTACGTGTGCGTCGCGTGTCGGCTTTCCTTCAAAGGCAGCACGTGGCCGATCCGGAAGCGCATCTGTCCTGGCTGTCGTGAGCAACTCGTCTTCGCCGGTTACGACTTCGCCGCGCCCCGGCGACGCGACACGAAGGCATGGTCCGTCGTTGCAACGGTGCTTGCGGAGGGCCTGACCTACGATCACCGCCCTGGCTGCGGCTGCTCGCGACTGCCCTCCTTCCGGCCCCGGACCCGAGCTCAGGTGCGTGTCCGGCGCCGCGCAGCCGAGCGGCTGGGCCTGCCGCTGTCGGTGACCCTCGCCCGCCGCGACGCCTTCACCTCGGAAAGCCGCGACGAGCAACCACCCCCTCCGTCAGCAGCACAGCGCGATACGACGTGAGCGTCACGTCGACGGGGCAATCCGCGCTGGCCATGTGGGCGGTCACGCATGGTCCGCCCCGAGAAGAGCCATCTGTGGCTGGAGTGATCACGGCAACGAACCCTCCTGGATACCCCCGTTCACCGGGCTGCGGGCGAAGACGGACACGCCGTGGACCCCACCCTCGCCGACCGCCGCGCCGCGGCGGTGACCGCTGCCGAACAGCTTTTCCCCCGAGCGCGCTGAGACACCCCGGACCGGCGACCGCCTTGTCCGATCCTTCCCCGAACAGCGCCGGCCGCCCTTGTCCCTCACCTCTGCCTACGAGCCCGCAGAGCGGCCCACTGGCGTAGACGCTCGGCGATCTGCGCTTCGTAGCCGTTGCGGGTGGGTTCGTAGTACGTCTCGCGGCTCATGGTCTCGGGGAAGTGGTCGGCGCCGGAGAAGCCGTCAGCGGTGTCGGGGTCGTACTGATAGCCCTTGCCGTAGTCGAGGTCCTTCATCAGCCTTGTCGGCGCGTTGAGGATGTGGGCGGGCGGCATGAGCGAGCCGGTGCGTCGGGCGGAGCGGTGGGCGGCGTTGAAGCCGCGGTGGACGGCGATGGATTTGGGGGCGGTGGCGAGGTAGACGACCGCTTGGGCGATCGCCAACTCGCCCTCGGGGGAGCCGAGTCGCTCGTACACGTCCCAGGCGGCAAGCGTCTGCTGGACGGCGTGCGGGTCGGCCATGCCGATGTCCTCGTTGGCAAACCGGGTCAAGCGGCGGGCAATGAACAACGGATCCTCGCCGCCGTCGAGCATGCGGGCCAGCCAGTACAGGGCCGCGTCCGGGTCGGAGCCGCGCATCGACTTGTGGAGCGCGGAGATCAGGTTGTAGTGGCCTTCCTGTGCCTTGTCGTACAACGGGGCGCGCTGCTGGATGTGGTGGGCGAGCGCGGTGGTGTTCAGGGGGGTTTCGGGGGTGGGGAGGGCCTGGAGCTGTTCGGCCATGTTGAGGAGATAGCGGCCGTCGCCGTCAGCCATGGCGATCAGGGCGTTGCGGGCGTCGTCGCCCAGGGGCAGTGGGTGGCCGATGAGGTTTTCGGCGCGGTCGAGCAGGGTGGACAGGGCTCTCTCGTCGAGGCGTTTGAGGATGAGGACCTGGGTGCGCGAGAGCAGGGCACCGTTGAGTTCGAAGCTCGGGTTCTCGGTGGTGGCGCCGATCAGGGTGATCGTGCCGTCCTCGACGTAGGGCAGGAAGCTGTCCTGCTGGGCCCGGTTGAAGCGGTGGATCTCGTCGACGAACAGCAGCGTGCCCTGCCCGACGGTGCGTCGACTGCGGGCGGCGGCGAATACCTTGCGCAGTTCGGCCACGCCGGAGAAGGTGGCCGACACCGGTGCGAAGGCGAGGTCCGCGGCGTCGGCGAGGAGCCGGGCGATGGTCGTCTTGCCGACGCCAGGTGGCCCCCACAGGATTGCGGAGCTGAGGCGGCGCTGTGCGAGCAAGCGGCCCAGTGGGGCGTCCGGGGCCAAGAGGTGGTCCTGTCCGACGACGTCCGCGAGGCGGTGGGGGCGTAGGCGGTCGGCCAGTGGGCGGGGCGGCTCGTCGTCGAACAGCGGCAGGGTCGGTTCGGTCGGTTCCATCGGTCTTCCGGGTCGTGGGGCGAGGTCACAGGGTTGCGTGCCGGGCGTCGGCTGCGGGCTCCCGGGAATGTCGTCCGCTCGGTGTACGGCGGGCCTCACGGCGACGAAGCCAGTCACGGTGGTAACGCCGGGCGGGGACCCTGGCGGGGCGGGTGGTGCGTGTGTGTGCGGCGCGGTTTCCCATCGTCGCCCGGAATCTGGCAAAACGGGCGGTAGGCTGCGGACACATGATGGTCAACAGGCGACAGCCCGAAGAGGACCGCGTGCCCCTGTACGGCTTCCAGCCCCCGGTCGGTACGCCCTTCGGCCTCGAGGTGACCACCGTCGAAACCTTCTTCGCCCAGCACGACGACTGGCCGTGGAACCCGCCGGTCCCGGGCCGGGCCACGTTCCACTACCTCATCGCGGTCACCGAGGGCGAGTTGTCGCACGACGTCGACCACGTCACGCGGACCGCGGCCCCCGGCCAGTGGCTGTGGGTACGCCCCGGGCACACGCAGTGCTGGCACCCGCCCGGCGACGCGCGCGGCCCGTTCATCCTGTTCGAACCGGAGGTGCTGCGGCCCGACATCGCCCGCCTCCTGGCCCCGCTCACCGCGCACGACGCCCCGCCCGTGCTCACCCCGCACCCCGACGACGCAGCATGGCTACAGCAGACCGCGCTCCAACTCCTGGACGAGCACCGCGCGTTGGGCCGCCGCCCGCTGGGCGCCCACCACGCGCTACGGCGCAGCCTGCTCGAATCCCTGCTCCTGCGCCTCGCGTACTCGCCGGGCGTCCCCCAGGCCACTCCTCCCGCCGCCCCAAACACACACAGGCGTTTCCTGGACCTCCTGGAACTTCACTTCCGCGAGAAGCATCGGGCCTCGGAGTACGCCCAACTCCTGGGCTGTTCGGTACGCACCCTCAGTCGCGCGGCCCGGCAGGCGACCGGCAAGGGAGTACGCGACCTCATCGACGAACGACGCCTCCTCGAAGCGCGTCGGCTCCTTGGCAACGCCGGCTGGAGCGCCCGCGCGGTGGCCGCGCATCTCGGCTTCGGCGACACCTCCAACTTCGGCCGCTTCTTCCGCCGCCACACCGGCCTCGCCCCCGCCGCCTACGCGGCCCGCGAGGTGACGGACCGTCCGGTCACGGACGACTCCGGCGGGCCGGGGGCCTGTTGACCACATCGCGCAGGTACCGGCCGGTCACACTCTCCGCGCTGTGGGCGACCTGTTCCGGGGTGCCGGTGGCGACGATGCGCCCGCCATCGACGCCGCCGCCGGGCCCGAGGTCGACGACGTGGTCGGCGTTGGCGATCATGTCGAGGTCGTGCTCGATGAAGACGACAGTGGCGCCGTTGCCGACCAGACGTTCCAGGACGGTCAGCAGGACACGCACATCGAGGGGGTGCAGGCCGACGCTGGGTTCGTCCAGGACGAACAGGGCGTCGTGCTGGTCGCGGTCGAGTTCGGAGGCGAGCTTGAGCCGCTGGGCCTCACCGCCCGACAGGGCCGGGGTGGCTTCGCCGAGCGTGAGATATCCGAGCCCGAGGTCCTGCAGGGTCTCCAGGCGGGAGCGGACCTTCTTCAGATCGCCGGCGTGCTCGACGGCCTGGGAGACGGTGCAGGCGAGCAGCTCCGGCAGGGTCGGTCCGGGGTCGCCGTCAGTCCCGTGCGGGGTACGGCGGATCGCGTCGGCCTCGGGGGCATAGCGGCGCCCCTCGCAGTCGGGGCAGACGATGTCCACGTCGGGCAGGAACTGGACGTCTAGTTCGATCTGGCCGGTTCCCTCGCAGGTGGGGCAGCGCAGGCTGCCGGTGTTGTACGAGAAGTCGCCCGCCTTCAGGCCACGGTCCCTGGCTGCCGGTGTGGCGGCGTACGCACGGCGCAGATCGTCAAGCACACCGCTGTAAGTGGCCACGGTGGAGCGGACGTTGACACCGATCGGGGAGGCATCGACGACGTTGACGCGGGTGATGCCGTCGGCAATCAACTTACGTACGTGGGCGGGAAGTTCAGCGCGTGCCGCGTGGGCCTTCAGGGCCGGGACGAGGCTTTCCAGTACGAGGGTGGTCTTGCCCGAGCCGGAGGCGCCGCTGACGGCGGTGAGCCGTCCGCGAGGGATGTCGAGGTCCAGGGCGTGCACGGTGTGCAGCGGGGCCGTCCTCATCTGGATGCGGCCCGTCTTGAAAACGTCGTCCGCGTCGGGGCGGGCGCGCACGAGGATGTCCTCGCGGCCGGTGAGGAAGCCGCCGATGCGGGAGTTCTTGTCACCGCCGATGCCGTCCAGGGTGCCCTCGGCGATGACGGTGCCGCCGTCGCGTCCGGAGCCGGGCCCGATCTCGATGAACCAGTCGGCCTGGCGCAGGACCTGGGTGTCGTGGTCGACCACGACCACCGAGTTGCCGTCGGCGAGCAGGCTGCGGATGACACCGAGCAGCCCCTCGACGTTGGCGGGGTGCAGGCCGATCGAGGGCTCGTCCAGGACGTACAGGACGCCTGTGGTGCGGTTGCGCACCGCGCGGGACAGTGCCACGCGTTGGCGTTCGCCTGTGGACAGGGTGGCTGAGGCGCGGTCGAGGGTCAGGTAGCCGAGACCGAGTTCGATGAGCCGCTGGGCGGTCTCCACCATCTGGTCGACGACGGCGTGCGCCATGGGGGCCATCGGCTTCGGCACCATGGCGGGGATTGTGCGTACCCAGGCGGTGACGTCGTCGAGGGTTTTGGCGGTGGCGCCGGCGAGGTTGATGCCGTCGACGATGCTCGAGCGGGCCTGCTCGTTCAGGCGGGTGCCGCGGCAGTCCGGGCAGGTCTGGACGGACAGGAACCTGTCGACACGGTCGAGCCCCTTCTTGGTGGTGGCCTTCTTCAGGGCCTCCTCGACCGCCTGGCGGGCGTTGCGGTAGGTGGCGTTCAGCTCGAAGAGCTTGCCGTTCTTGGCCGGGTACAGGATGACGCGTTTGACCGGCTCCCCCTCGAAGACAATGTTCCGTTCCTTCTTCGTCAGCTTCGCGAACGGGATGTCGGTACGTACGCCGAGTTCGGCGGCCACCTTCGGCACGGCCGCGAGGCCGAACATCGACCACGGCACGACCGCGCCCTGGTCGATGGTGCGTGAGGGATCGGGCACGAGGGCGCCCTCGTCGACCTCCCGCACGGTCCCGGTACCGGCGCAGCGCGCGCAGGCTCCCTCGCTGTTGAACGCGTACGCCTCCGCGCTCGGCGGCCCGAACACCACCCCGCACTCCGGGCACGTCAGCGGCAGGTCGAGAGCAACGTCCATCGTCGGCTCCAGGCGGTGCCCGTTGGGGCACTGGTGGTGGCCGAGACGGGAGAAGATCAGGCGCAGGCTGTTGAGGAGTTCGGTGGAGGTGCCGAACGTGCTGCGCACCCCGGGAACGGCCGGCCGTTGCCGCAGGGCGAGCGCGGCGGGCACGTGCTCCACGCTGTCGACGGCCGCCCGCGCCGCCTGGGTCAGGCGGCGCCGGGTGTATGTGGACAGAGCCTCCAGGTAGCGGCGCGATCCTTCGGCGTACAGCACACCGAGGGCAAGCGAGGACTTGCCCGAGCCGGAGACGCCGGCGATCGCGACGAGCTTGCCCAGCGGCACCGTGACGTCGATGTCCTTGAGGTTGTGCACGCGGGCCCCGTGCACGGTGATCGCGTCCGGCGCAGCGGTCGACACGGAGTCTTTCGTCCTCTGCTTCGCAGGCTTGCCCACTGACTGGTCCTTTCACGGGCCTCCCGGTCAGGAAGCGATCTTCTCTGTAACGGTCTCGGAGAACGCCCAGTTGGAGTGCACGATCCGCCACTGACCGTCGATGAGCTTGTAGCCGTGGGAGGCGTTCCAGGCGCGCAGCTGCTCCTCCTCGCCGTTCTCGTCGAGCACGTAGGTGTTCAGGTTGTAGGCCAGGACAGCGAGGTCACCGTTGTCGCTGACGTGGACCAGTGGGTTGAGGTACTCGCTGCGCACGATGTGCGGGTCGGAGTAGATGGAATCGATCCATGCGATGACCTTGTCCCGGCCGACCAAGATGTTCTTGAGGATCGGGTCGAAGTAGCTGACCTCGTCGGCGAACGCGTCGAGGTAGCCGCGGTTGTCGCCGGCGCTCCACCGCTCGTTGAAGGACTTCTCCAGCTCGATGATGGTCGTGCTGATTTCTTCCTTGTTGACGCCCATGCCGCTTCCTTTCGTGCATGCCGCGCCGGGCCGACTCTGACCTGACCGGCGCGGGGTGGTGTGTTTCTCAGCGGAGTGGTGTGTTTTCTCAGTCGTCGAGCAGCACCACGTGCTTGCCCGGCGTCGTGCCGGCCTCGATGGCGGCCTGGGCATCGCGGACCTGCTCCAGGCCGCGGTGGACCTTCGCGACCGGGGCCTTGAGCCGTCCGTCGGCGATGGCTTGCAGTTGCTGCTGGAACACCCGCGCGGGCAGGTCGGTGGCCTCACCCGCATAGCTGGTCAGCCGTACCCCGTTGGGGATCATGAACGGGGTGAAGCCGGGGATCGTCCACTGGCCCGCCAGAGCTCCGGTGAAGCAGACCGTGCCGTGCCGGCGAACGGTGCGGAAGGTGTCGGCGAGGACCGAGCAGCCCACCAGTTCCAGTACGGCGTCGACACCCTCCGGCATCAGCTCGCGCACCTGGTCGGCGATGGTGCCGTTGTCGACGAGCGGATGGTCGACGCCCACGGCCCGCAGTTCCCCCGCCCTCTCCGGGCTGCGGGTGGTGGACAGCACGGTGGCTCCGAGGTCCTTCGCGATCGTGGCCGCGCTCAGCCCGACCGTGGAGGTGCCGCCGCGGATCAGCAGCGTCTGACCCGCCCGCAGGCCGAGGCCCGTGACGAGGGAGCCGTAGGCGGTCTGGAACATCTCCGGCAGCGCGCCGGTGACTTCCCACGGCAGGTCGGACTCGAACGGGATCACCTGTCCCGCGGGGACGGTCACGTACTGGGCGTACGAGCCGTCGAAGGTCCGGCCCATGCCGCCCATCATGGTCGCCACCTGCTGCCCCGGGCGCAGAGCACTGTCCTCGTCGGCCTGATCGACCACACCGACGCCCTCGATGCCGGGGATCCGCGGGTAGGTGACCTCCGGGTCCGACTCGCCCTTGCGCGTGGTGACTTCGGACTCGTTGACACCGAACGCCTTCACCTTGATGCGCACCCATCCGGGCTGCGGCTCGGGCATCGGCACTGTGGTGACCTGCAGGGCACCCAGGCCACCGGGCTCAGAGACGACGACCGCTCGCATCGTCGCAGAGGCGGCGCCTTCGGACGCTGCACGCTTGTCCATGCCGGTTCCTTAACTGATCGAGTACAACCCCCGTAGAGCCGCCAACGCCGGGGTCCGCCGCGAAGCGGTCGCCGCGGCACCTCTCGATCCTCTGTCGGCATCCAGCGAATCGGTCAGTCGGTTGCGGACATCTGGTTGTCAATGGCGGACACCCAGCGAATCCCCCAGCGATCGCAAGGCTCCACCGGACCCTCATCCCCCTGTCACCAGTGCTGTGCGGTGCCACTCACATCACAGCCTCACCCGCCCCAGAAGACAGGAGGTCATCGGGCCGCCCCCCAGGAGCGTCGGCCGGGCACCTGGCTGTGCAAGACGGCCGTCCGGACCAGCAGAAAACGCCTCCAGGCGTGCGGAGCCCGCCCGACGCCGCTGGACTATTGCTGTGGCTACGGGCCGTGCACCCTGCGCCCGCGCGTCGGGACCGGCGGGCGTCTCCCCGCTCCGCCGCAGCGCGCCGGGTCCACGAGTCGATCGAGAAGGGCGTGCGGGCCAGCGCCTTCCGCGCGCAGCGGGCATTTCGCCGCCCATTGTGGCGGTGATCATCGAAGCGGTCCAGTCGGCCTCTTCTGGAGAGGACCGACCTGCCCTCTGGCGCAGTCGAGCCTCCTGTCGCAGCTGTCCGCTCGTCGAGAGGACAGCTTTCGGGAAACGGAGTCAGGCCACCGCCTGGCGCAAGCGTGAGCCTGCCGTTCAACGCCCCGCTGGGCAGGCGACGGTGCTGGGGCAACGATCGACGCAGGTCTATCCCCAACAGCGTCTTGCCCACCATCCGTCGTCGGGCGGGGCGAAAGGGTCGGGCCAAGTTTTGGCGATGTAGAGGTCGTCGAGCGGTTTCACCAGGCGCCGCAGTTCACGCGCCGCCTGGGGCGGAAGAGCGTGCATTGCCGCTTCCAGAACTTCCCGCTCGTCGGTTGTGTAGAAGGGGTTGCACATAGGGCAACCGCAACCACCGGAGAGAACACGACTGGGGCGGTGGGCTGTTCGTGACCACTGCTGCAAGGCCTGGGCTATCGCCCCAGGCCAGAGCCGATCATGTTCAAGTCGGGAGACCGCTCCGGCCAGCTTGCCGGAACCACGCGGCAACCCGGGTGTTGGTGCATCATGCGTCCGCCGCCTCGAGTGACGTCCGGAGGCACGGACTTGGGACGGCCGATTACGCGACATCGTCCTTTCTGAGCTTGTTGTTCACGGGGGCAGCATGCCAGATCCGGGGACGGCTTCGCGCCCCGGATTGGGCATCGGACGGGTCGTCTCGCCAGTGCACCGGGGCTCAGTCCCTTGCTTGTGGCGCGCGGCTCGGGCGTAGGACTCGCCGGCGGCGCTGGAGAACAACCCGGCGCCGAACGAGATGGGCGTGGACCACCGCCGACCCGATCCGGCTCGCGCCGCGGGCCGGGTCCGGGCCGGTCGGCGTCTTCGCCACGTACGCCTCGGCATGCCTTCGCCCAGAACGCCGATCCCGGCGTCCACCTGGTCACGCGGCCCGGCGCGTTCTCCAAGATCCTGCGCACTGGGCGAGAGGCTGGGCCGCTTCCTGCTGATCCACTGCGTCACCGCACGCCGGCTGGGGCGTCACTCACCGGTCCGAGACCTGGGGTCGCCTGCCGGCGGTCAGTCAGATTGTGAGCGGGGTAGCAGTCGGGCCCCGCTGGTGACGCGGGGACCGGTAGGTCAGTCCTGCCAGTCCAGCTGTGGCTCGGGGATTCCGATGGAGCGTGCGTAGTCCTGCGCCTGCCGCCGGCCTTCCGCCTGCTTGCGTGGATAGCGGAAGACCTTGTCGGCGAAGACCACGAACGCCTCCGCCGTGGTGTTGTAGTTGACATACCAGCCCCCGGTCGGGGCCAGGCAGCCAGCCAGCTGCTCAGCCAGACGCTCTGCGTCGGCCTCCTTGGCAGCGAAGTCCAGGAGAGTCCACTGCTGTGGCTGCCCGGCTGCCGCGCTGTTCACCTCCACTCTCGCGATCTTGGTGATGTGCAGTGGGATTCCACCCAACTCGGTTCCGATCCGCAGACTCTCCGCGATCAGCACACCTTCAAGCACCCGGTCCTCCTTGATCTCGACGCGGTGACAGTAGCGAGGACCACTGACAATGGTGGACCGGCATCGCGTTGGCCGAGCGAGGATGTGCCCGGCTTGTCGACGGGCCCCTTGCACCGCTTGTCGACCGGTCGGCATCGACTGTGGTCAAGGCGAGAGTTCGCCGACGCCGCAGAAGCCGGGGCCCTCGCATTGACGGCGGTCTGGAGGGTGTCAGTGGCCGGGCCGCGAGCGCATCTGCCACTGGGTCACCGCGCCGAAGGCCAGAACGTTGGCTCGGCGGGTGGTGAAGCGCGAGGTCAGGGTCATCACCCAGTTGAAGGTGCCGGAGACGACGCTGGGCGGCGGGTTGCGCCGGTCCAGCGTGCGCAGTGCGGTGGTGACCACCTGGCGCGGGGTCTGCAGCCGGACGCCGCGGGCCATGTCATCGGAGCCGGCCGCGTCGAAGAACTCGGTGCGGGTCGGGCCCGGGGAGAGGGCGAGCACGCGCAGGCCGGTCCCCCGCGATTCCTGCCACAGCGCCTCGGTGAAGCTCAGCACGAAGGCCTTGGTCGCCCCGTAGACGGCGGCGTTGGGCCACGGCTGATAGCCGAGGGAGCTGGCCATGTTGACCAGGACGCCGGTCAGCTGGCCGATGAACGCCCTGGTGACATCGACCAGGCTGGCCACGTTCAACCCGATCTCCTGCTGGACGCGTGCCGGGTCCTCCTGGCGGAACGGGCTGTGGGTGCCGAAGCCGGCGTTGTTGACGAGGCTGGTGACGGTGATACCGCGCCGGGCCACCTCCTTGGCCAGTGCTTCGCCCGCGGCCGGCACGGTGAGGTCGAACGGCACCACCGTGGCGGTGATCTGGTACTTCGCGGACAGCTCGTCGGCCAGAGCCTCGAGCCGGTCCGCGCGGCGGGCGACCAGCACGAGATCCGAGCCGCGCTCGGCGAACTGACGGGCGAACTCCGCACCGAGTCCGGCACTCGCCCCAGTGATCAGCGTGGTCTGGCTGCGGTAGTCGATCTTGTTCATGGCGGTCAGGGACGCAGTGTCCGTACGGACACCTTCTCCCCCACTCCTTTCAATCCTTGCGACGGTCGGCGACCGTCATCCGATGCTCATCTGGTGCCAAGGCAGGACCGAAAGCCCGCCTCGGGGTTGGTCTTGACGTCTGAGATGGCCCCGTGCGGCCTGGTGCTCGACGTTGCCGCTCGGGGTGGAGACCCTTGCGGCCGGATCCGCCGATCGATTTCGACGAACGGCCGGCCGCACTTGTGTGTGGAGAACGGTGCTCAGCGTCGGCCGGTGCCGGGGACGGCTCCTTATCGGAGGAGGAAGCCGAGGAGAGTCTCGGTGCGCTTGTTGAAGGGGGCGCGCAGCAGGCGGGTGGCGTTCCAGCGTCCCTGTACGTAGATGCCCTTGGGGTGGCTGAGGGTGCGGAAGCCTTCGATGCCGTGGTACTTGCCCATCCCGCTGGCGCCGACGCCGCCGAAGGGGAGGTCGTCCTGCGCGACGTGCATGATGGTGCCGTTGACGGTGACGTTGCCGGAGGTCGTACGGTCGAGCACCTTGCGCCGCTCGGGGCCGTTGTCGCCGAAGTAGTAGAGCGCGAGCGGACGGGGCCGTGCGTTGATGTAGCTGATGGCGTCGTCGATGTCGCGGTAACCGAAGATCGGCAGGATGGGCCCGAAGATCTCCTCGTGGGCGATGCGCATGTCGTCGGTGACGCCGAGGACGACGGTCGGTGCGAGGGTGTGCGGACGGCGGGCCGCGTCGCCCGGGCGGTGTCCGACCTCGATGATCCGCGCGCCGTGAGCGCGGGCGTCTTCTATCAGACCGGTGAGGATCTTGTACTGCTTGTCGTCGATGATCGAGGTGTAGTCGTCGCTGGTGGGGCCGTCGGGGTAGGCGGTCTTCACCAGTCTGTCGTAGGCCGCGATGAAGGCGTCGATCTCGGATTCGTGGACCAAGGCGTAGTCGGGCGCAATGCAGGTCTGCCCGCCGCTGAGAAGCTTGCCGAAGACTATGTCGGACACCACCTGGTCCCGGACGTGTCCCTTGGCCACGATGGTCGGGGACTTGCCGCCGAGTTCCAGCGTGACGGGGACGAGGTGGTCGCTGGCCGCCTTCATCACGGCCCGTCCGACCTCGGTGCTCCCGGTGAAGACGAGATGGTCGAACGGCAGTGAGGAGAACGCGGCGCCGTCGCCGCTGACCATCGTGACCTGCTCCGGCGAGAAGAGTTCGCCGAGCATCGACGCGAGCACCGCGTTCGTCGCCGGGGTCAGCTTCGACGGCTTGAGCATCACGCGGTTGCCGGCGGCGATCGCGGTGACGACGGGCATCAGCGACAGGTTGACCGGATAGTTCCACGGCGAGATGACACCGACCACGCCGAGCGGCTGATACTCGATGCGATTGCTGCCGAGACGCAGCAGCAACTCGATGTGGCGGCGGGTCGGGCGCATGAACCGGCGAAGGTTGCTCCGCAGGTAGTCGATGCCCTGCACGACCCCCACGACCTCCATCAGCGCACTCTCATGTCGCGAGCGATGCCCGAAATCGGCGCTGATCGCCTCCTCGATGTCGCCACGCCGGGCGATGAGCGCCGCCCTGAACCGGGCCAGATCGCTGCGCCGCACCTCCAGGGAGGGCGCTCCGTCGCGGAGCTGGGCGGCGCGCTGGATCTCGAGGATGTGCTGGAAACGCTCCGCGTCGGTGGGCTGTGCGATGACGTCGCTGATGGTCATGATCGCGTTCCTTGGCTGTTGGGGAGAGCGGCAGGGACGGAGTCGACCACCCTTGACGTTCACTCTACGCACGCTTTTGCACTCAGTGCAAGTAGATGCATCGTGTGAGACGAAGTACCATCGGTGCATGACTCAGAAACCGGCCCCCATCAGGCAGCAGACCCGCTCCGTGGTCCGATCACTGCTGGCCCGGACCGCCATCGAGCTGTTCGCCGCCAAGGGCTTCGACAACACGACCCTCGACGAGGTCGCCGCCGCCGCGGGCGTCTCCCGGCGGACCCTGTTCAACTACTTCCGCAACAAGGAAGACCTCGCGCTCAGCGGCCTGGACGAACAGGGCGAACTGATCGCCGCGCGCCTCGCCGAGCGCCCGGCCGACGAGGACGCCTGGACCGCGCTGCGCGCGGCGTTCCAGGTGCTCGAGGAGATCGACATAACAGCCGAGGGGCGCCTGGAGTTCATCACGCTCCTGTTCGGCAACGATTCCCTGCGCGCGGGACACGCCGAGAAACAAGGCCGCTGGCAGGACCTGTTCGCCCCGCTGATCGAGCCGCGACTGCCCGACTCCGACCACCGCACCCTGCAAGCCCGCGCGATCGCAGCCGCAGCGATCATCTGCCTGCAGGCAGCCAACGAGGAATGGGTACGCCTGGGCGGACAGACCGACATGTTCGACCTCTACGACACCGCCGTACAGGCCATCCGCCGCCCCACCTGAACGTCTCAGGGCCCACACCGGCGCCAACTGCGACGGCCCTGTGACGGCTGACGCAAAGGTGTGTACGGAGCGGAAACCGGCCATCAGGCCGGCCGCCCCGACGCCCAGTCATACGCCGTGGCCCGTCAGCAGGTTTCGCCCGCGGCTTCGGAGTGCGCGGCAGAAGGTGGCGGATCCTGGGACGACGCACCGCTGTACGACTTGCATGCTCCGCGAACTGCACTGAACCAGAACCAGCAACCGTCACCGCGGTCAAGGCCGTTCACCACCCACCTACGACCACGCTCCTGAAGCGCCCCTCCCCTACGGTGTCGAGCTGGCGCTCCTGCAGCCGAGTTGGTCAGATATCTGGGCCCGTGTCCGCACTTCGCCCTCATGCGTCATGAACTCGTCGGACTCGAGATCCGCGGACGTCAGACGCTTCAAGTCGATCCAGCCATCCCTGCCGTCCTCCGGCTCTCCCTCAAAGGTCTCGCTGACCTCGACGTAGAAACCGTTGGGCAGGTCACCCTTCAACCCACGCTTCTCGGTCCGGAAGCTTCCGGGCTCCCCCAGGGTGAACACTCCGGCTTCCACAGACTTCGAGGCCGGCCGGTTGGCCTGCCAGAGAGTCTTGAAGTCGACGTCCTCTCCGTCGTCAGCCTGCACATAGATTGCGGCGCCGGACACCGTGTACCCCGGACACAGCGGGTACGCGATGACAATGCTGCCGTCGGCCGTCTTCTTGTATCCGAACTCCGCAGGGTCGGGCCCAGGGTAGGTGCACGCTGACATGAACAGCGCTCCGACGACTCCGACAGTTACCGCCCACGCCCATTTGCTGATCAGCACTGTCGCAGTCTCCGTCCGTCCAACGGGCTTCCCTCTCTTACTTGTTGTGACAGGCGTCAGGGATTCACTGAAGTACTTGTACACGAAGCGCGCTGTCCGCCTCCACGCAACTCGAGCACTCGTCTCGCGGGCCTGTTTTCCGCAACTTCCCTGTCTGGCTGGGTGTTTGATCGGCACAATGCTTGTTGTGCCGCACTACGACTACATGGAGTTCGCCCTCGACGACGGTACGTGCGTCCGTCTTGAGCTGTCGGGAGCTGGAGGCGGCGCGCCGTCTTCGCCGGACGATGCCGATCTGCCGGAGGGCATCGCGGGCGTCACCCCTACAGGACAAGGAGCGCGTGTCGGAACGTTGGCCACCAACGCGTTACGGACGGTACTGAGCCCGCTGGGCCCAGTGCTCCAGCAGGTCCATGATGCCGTACGGAGTATTCCCGACCCTCCGCAGGAGCTCTCCGTCGACTTCGGCGTCCAGATCGGCCAGGACCTGAAGATCGGCATCGTCGGAGCCAACGGCCAGGCCAGCATGACGATTTCGGCCACATGGCACCTACAGCGCGGGACCGGCGCGTGACCTGGTTGTCGATCGCGAAGGACGACCGGGCCGCGGATGCCCGCGGCGCGCTGGTCCAGGTGCTGGCCAAGGACCGGGCGCGGACCGCCGGCGCGGGCGTCTACCTCGCCGGCCGATCACTGCTGACCTGCGCGCACGTCGTCAACGCGGCTCTCGGCCTGCGCGCGCTCAACCCTCAGGATCCGGGAAGCGTCGAGCTCGACGTCTCGTTCCCGGTGCTGTCGGGCGGTCACACGTGGCGGGCTCGACTGGTCACTTGGATTCCGCCGCGTTCCCGGCAGTACGGGGCGGCCGCAGCCGAGACGTTGAAGTGGGACGGCGACCTGGCCGTGCTCGAGCTGGACCAAGAGCCCCCGGCACCGGTCGCGCCCGTCCGCTGGGTGGAGATGACCAGCGGCCAGGAGGTCAGAGCCTGGTACGGAGGGGGCCAGGCGTTCTCGTACGCCGACGTCCGGGTCGCCGCCTATGAGGACGGTGTCGGCTATCTCGACGGCCAGCTGTCGGGCGCCGCGATCGACGAGGGCTACAGCGGCGGACCGCTGTGGTCGAGGATGGACGGCGCCGTGGTGGGCCTGGTCATGGGGCGGATCACGGCACCGGACAAGGCGTTCACAGCCCAGCACACCGTACGGCGCAGCTGGGGCCTTGGCTGGCAGTCGGTGCTGGCGGAGTTGCGCCGGGTCGGCGGGGTGCCCGACGAGCACCTGCGTGCTTTGTGGGCGAGACCCGCGGTTCTCGACGTGGACGAGTCGGTGCGCGACATGATGGTCGGCCCGTTGCACCTCCTTCTGGGAGACCCCGACACGCGCGCCGCACACGCGGGAGTGCTCGCCGCCCAGTTGGGCCTACGGGTGCCGGAGAACCGGTCCACGCCCACCGTGGAAGAACTGACGCAGCTGGTCAGCGGCGCCGAGCGGGCGCTGCCCACGCTGGCCGAATCCCTGGCGCCCAAAGTGGCGGACGACCCGCGCGGTCGTGCCGAACTGGACCGGCTGCTTGCCCTGGGCCGACTGACCGACGCGGCCCGGCTGCTGTCTGTCGCCGAACACCGCGTTCTGCTGGGCAAGACCGAACACCTCGTCCAGGGCGATCCAGGACTGCTGCACCGCGCGGCGAACGCCGCGCTGCCCTACCTCGATCTGCCCCCATCCCTCCAAGCGGCACGCCTCCTGCCTTCCGCGGTGCCCGGCGTACTCCGCGAGCTGGAGACCTGGCACGGCGACGGCTCACCGGTGCCCGAAGAGACGCCACGGCTGCCCGCGCTGCTGCGGGTGGTGGAGTACATGGCCGCCGAGACCGGAGGCATGGCCTGCCAGGCGCTTCAGGAGTGGAGCCGGCGGGTCGCCACTCGACTCGGTGTTCATCCCTCAGCGCTCCACGAGCGGCGCGCCGACGCCGAGCGGTGGTCGAGACGCACCGCTCCGGCGGGGGCCCGGGTCCTGGTGGAACTCGAGCGATACGCCAAGGACCCCACCGATCACTACCGCTGCCAGATCTGGCGGTTGCGCCCGGACGGCACGGCCGCACGCGCGGTGACCGGCACCGAACGGCCCCGCACCGGAGTGGAGATCGCCCGGCTGATCCGCGAGGTTGCCGGCGGCACCGACAGTGTGGGGGACGGAGTGGCACTCGTCGCCGTGTCCGTACCCCCGGACGGGCTGGAGCTCCCGGTGGACGAATGGGACGGCGCGGGCATCGACGAGGTGATCCCCGCGCCGCTCGGGGAGGACTTCCACCTGGTTCTGCGCTGTCCCAAACTGCGGATGCGATCGCGAACCGGCCTCACCGACCTCAAACGCCGCTGGAAAGCACGCGCCCAGAGTCCTCCGCTCCTGGCGGATCATACCGTCGGCGGTCGGGCGGGACTGATCGGGCTGCTGAAGACAACCCATCGGGACAGCGCGCGCGTCCATCTCCAGGGGGACGTCGAACGCCGCGGTGAACTCCTGCCCGTTTGCCTGGTGATGGGCGTCCCGATCGTCTTGTGGGACCGGGCGGACAGCGGGCGACACACCGTCCGTGAGGCCGACGGCGCCGCAGGGCAGCTTCTCGAGAACATGGCGGCCGGCGGCTCCTTGGACGAACTCCCCGAACGGCTGCGCCACTTCCGGGTCGGTGCGCACGCCCGGAGTGCGGGAGCCGAACGGCCGGCCCTGGTGTGGGAGGACGCCGAGCTGCCCCTGCCCGACGAGCTCCAACTCGCTGACCCCGCAGAAGGAACGGAGCAGCAGACATGACGCACAGCGACGGGTGGCGGCTGTTTCGCGGCGACCGCCTGGCCCGGCAGGTGACCTTTCCCGAAGCCCCTCCATGGCGGCAGTTCACCGACGCCTCGAACGCACCCACCCGACAGCGCCCGTACCTCATCGGCCGCACCGAGGCCGACGTCGTGAGCGCCGCGCTCCACCTGCGCCGACCGCTGCTGGTCACTGGGCACCCGGGGACGGGCAAGTCCTCCCTGGCACACGCCATAGCCCACGAACTCAGCCTGGGACCGGTGCTCCAGTGGCCCGTCAACAGCCGCTCGGTGCTCAAGGACGCCCTTTACGGGTACGACGCCATCGGCCGGCTCCGGGAGACCCACCTGCGCAAGGAGCAGGGCGACGCCGAGCCCGACATCGGCACGTTCGTCAGGCTCGGCCCTCTGGGCACCGCTCTCGTGCCGCGCGATCAGCCCCGGGTGCTGCTCGTGGACGAGCTGGACAAGGGCGACGTCGACCTGCCCAACGATCTGCTGACGGTCTTCGAGGAGGGCGAGTTCGAGATCCCGGAACTGTCCAGGCTGCCGGAGACGCAGTCGGAGGTGTCGGTCCTCACCCACGGCTCGGACGCCGAACGGGTCACCGTACGCCGCGGACTGGTCCGCTGCCGTGAGTTCCCGGCGGTAGTGATCACCAGCAACGGAGAACGGGACTTCCCGCCGGCCTTCATGCGCCGCTGTGTCCGACTGGACCTGCCCGACCCGGACGAGGAGCGGCTGCGTGACATCGTCGCCGCGCACCTCGGCGAGGAAGCCCTGCACGGTGTGGAGGACCTGCTGCACGCCTTCCTCAACCGCCGGGCCCCCGGCGAGCTGGCGACGGATCAGCTGCTCAACGCGGTCTTCCTGCGCAAGGGCGGCCTCGACCTGGACGCCGACGGCCTGCTCGACGCCGTACTGCACCGGCTGGGTGGGGCGGTCTAGATGACCGCCGAACGCCCCGCGGAGTCGGACGGCGGTGCCGGACCGCTGCCGCCGAGGCTCTCCGCTCTCGCGCGGCTGACCGGGCGCGAGCTGTCCATCCACGAGCTGCTCGACGCCGTCTGGCTGGCGTCGCGGCTTCCCGCGGACTCCGCGGCACCGCTGGCCCGGTCCCTGCGCGGAGCCACCGCGGGCCGTGCGCGGCCGGGGGCGCAGGGCCGCACCGGAGGACTCGGCGGTCCCGAGGGCGCCGAGTCCTCTCGGGCCCCGTTTCCCACACCACCCGCTCCGGCCCAGCCGGCTCCTCCCGACCAGCTGCTCGGTGCCCTGCACGCGGCCGCGGCCACACGCAGTGCGCCCGAATTCGCCGAACTCGGCTCGGACGGCGTCGGCCCGGATCGCGGTGCGGGCGGACGGGAAGGCGCGATGCCTGTCCGGGTGCCCGAGGAGAAGGCGTTGGGCGAGGACGAACTGCGGTTCGGGCGGGCACTGCGCTCGCTGAAGCAGCCACAACCGGATCCCTACAAGACCGAGTTCGACGAGGAGGCCACCGCCGCCGCCCTGGCAGAGACGGGGCTGCCGGACATGGTGACCCGGCCCGCGCGCAGGCGCTGGCTGAGCCTGGTCCTACTGATCGACGACGGCATCTCGATGCTGCTGTGGCGGCGCCTGGCCACGGAGCTACGCGCCTTGTTGGAACGGCTGGGAGCCTTCCATGACATCCGTGTGCACGGCGTAGACACCCGATCGGCGCGGGCGCCGCTGCTGCGGACCAGGCCCTTCGACCCGCACGCCGCGACGCTGTCGCCGGCCGCGGTCGTCGACCCGTCGGGCCGCACCCTGGTGCTGGTCATCAGCGACGGAGTCGGCAGTTGCTGGCGCGACGGGCGGATGACGAAGGCCCTGGAGCGTTGGGCCCGTCAGGGACCGACCGCGATCATGCACACTCTGCCCGCGCATCTGTGGGACGGCTCAGGGATCCGCTCCGAGTCGTGGCTGGTGACCAGCAGGCGACGGGGCGCGGCGAACGACTCCTGGGAGGTGACCGACCCGCTGCTGCCGCCCGGGCTCGGCGAGGACTTCGCGGGTGTGCCGGTTCCCGTGCTCGAGCCGTACCCCCCGGCGATCGCGACCTGGGCGCGTCTGGTGGCATCGCCGGGCGCGAGTGTGGAGCTGCCCCTGCTGCGGCCCTCGAACGCGCGGGCACCGCGGGGTGGTGCCGACACCCGTGGCACCGATGCGCCCAGCGCCGTCCTGCGGTTCCGGGACGCGGCGTCGCCGGAGGCGTACCGGCTGGCAGCCCATCTCGCCGCGGTGTCGCCCCTCACCGTGCCCGTCATGCGACTGGTCCAGGCGGCCGTGCCCTGGCGTGCCGACACCGCCCAACTCGCCGAGGTCTTCCTCGGCGGTCTGATGCGGCAGATCGACCGGGCCGACGAACGGTTGCCGGCGCCGCACCGGCGGTTCGGATTCGCGCAGGACGCGCAGGAGATCCTGCTCGACACGGCCTCCCCGATGGATCTGCTGCGCACGACCCGTGCCGTGACCGACCGACTGCGCACCCTGGTGGGTCACTCGCCCGACTTCCCGGCGTGGCTCGCACACCCCGCGGGCACCGCCGAACTCCTGCCCGGGACACGCCCGTTCGCGTGGCTCGAAGACCGGCTCCTGACGCACCTGGGTGCCCGTCCCATGGCCCCCGCACCCGAGCGATTGGCCGAGTACGAGCCGATACGTCTGCCGACCGGTCTGCAGATGTCGAGGGCGTGGCTGCCGCTGCGATTGCAGGATCTGCATGAGCTCGGCCCGTACGTGCTCCTGCAACGCGACGGCTCGGGCGGCAGACCCACGGCCTACATCGGCGAGGACGAGCACGGGCGCCAGGTGCTGCTGCGGGTGTCCGCGTCATTCGCATCCCCTGTCGGCCAGGAGCTGCTGGAGGTCGAGCGCCGTGCGCTGGTTCGGATGGACGGGGTCTACGCACCCCTCGTCGTCGGCAGCGACCTGGGCGACGCCCCCACGCCCTGGCTGGCTCTGCGGCTCGACACCCTCGCTGACAACCGACCGGCTCCCACGCTGCGGGCCGTAATGGAATCGGCCGGACCGCTGTCCGGTACGCCGCTGTTCACCTGGTTGGGCTGGCATCTGGCACGTGCGGTGGCGCGCTGCCATCGACGGGGCATCGTCCATGGTTCGCTGACCCCGGGCGTCATCCTGATCACGGAGTCGACGCTGCACATCATCAGCTGGACTTCGGCTCGGATCGACGGCGCGTGGAGCGCCTCCACGGCGTCGGTGCCGGCCAACTCTCCCTACCGGGCCCCCGAGGTCACCTACTGGGGTGAGTCTCGGATCGCGGCCGGCGATGTGTACTCCATGGGCGCCATCCTGCTGCAGGCAGTAACCGGCCGCGTGTGGCACGGTCATGAGCGAGGTGCGCTGGAACGCTGCCGGGAGTTCGCGGACCTCGACGCCGAGCTCAAGGAGCTGTTGCTGCGGTCGGTCTCTACCAGGCCAGAGGACAGGCCGACCGCCGAGGAGGTGAGCGAGGCGCTCGGCATGCGTCTGTCCGGAGGCCAGGACTGGGTGGACGTCGAAGAGGAGCCCTGGAGCAAGGGCGAGAGCGGTACGCGGTCCGAACCGGAAGAGGTAGAGAGCGCCGAGGTCAGGGGTGAGGCCTGGGCGCGGACGGTACGCGCGCCCCTGCCACGGCCACTGCGCATCGCGGTGATGGGGGTCAAGGACGGCGCGGGGTGCACCACGACGACCATGGGACTCGGTGCGGTCCTGGCTGACCAGCGGCAGGAACCCGTGCTGGCCATCGACGCCGACCGGCATGCGGGCGGCCACATTCGCCTGGTCCGTCGCCTCTTCCGAGACACGTTGGAAGGGCTGTCCGACCTGGCCGGTTCAGTCCACGCCGTGCACAGTCTCGAAGACCTGCGGCTGTTTCTGTCCCCGCACCGGTCGGGTCTCATGGTCCTGGCCAACGACTCCCTGTCCCATCCGGTGACAGGGCCGCAGTACACCGACCCGGACTTCGCCCGTGTGGCCCTCGCATCGCAGACGTTCTTCCCCCTGACCCTGGTCGACGCGGACACGCCTGTGCCTGTGGTCCTTCAGTACGCCGACCGCGTTGTGATCGTCTCCCGGGCGGACCCGGCAGGGCTCACCCAGGCCCAACAGACCATGGACCGACTGGTGACCGCCAACCGCCCTGACCTGGTTCAGGAGGCGGTCGTGGTGCTCAACCACAGTCGTCCCGCCGCGGGGTGGGCTCTGGACTCCGCCGCCAAACGTGCCCTGAGTTCCCGCTGCCGCGGCCTCGTCAGCGTCCCGCGAGACGGCCACCTGGCCATGGGCAGCACCGTGGAACTGTCCTGGCTGACTCCCGAGGCATACCGGGCCTACCTTCAACTCGGGGCTCTCCTGCTGGGACCGCGTCCGGTCTTCCCGTGACATCCCCGCCAGGTGCCCGTACCGATGCCACCGCTCAAACACTCATGGATCGACACAGAATAGTGGTCTGAATCCGGGGCACGACCGGCGACAAATTCCCGCCGACGACACCTTCGGTCCTCACCTCCATGGAGTCATCAGCAGGCAGCGGTTCTTCTTAAAACTTGTAACGATCCTACTGGCGTGCAGCGACGGGCCGTGGGTTCTGTTGAGTTGGGTGCCGCTTCCGGTGCCAAGGTTCACGGGCTTCGCCGGATTCATGCCGGGACAAAGCTCGGCCACCAAGGCGGGACGTTGCCCGGACACAACGGGGCAGGGTAGGAATCCGGCATGCCAAGCCATGTGACAAGGAACCAGGTGAACCACAGGGTGAAGATGAGCCCTGCAGTACGGGCTGTCCGGTAATGACGTCTTCCGAGGGTGCCGTGAAGGATCACCCACGGAACCACAGCGGCGATCCATATGAGAGGCGCCAGAATCAGCAGAGCCATGCCGTTGGTTACGCCGTTGCCGATGTCACAGGCAGCCCATGCCCTGCCAATCGCAGCGGTCGACACCAGTGCAGTCAGTCCACCGAAGAGGACCCCAAAGCCAGTGCCCCTGAACCAGCGACTCGGCGGACTCGACGGTTCTGCTCCCACGGCTATCGCCCCCTCCTCGTCGTAGACGCGGAGAGTACCAACGTGCCGAAGCAGCCTGCTGTTCTCCTGGCCTGCCGTGACACCGGTCAGTCATTCTAGGGCTCTTGAAGCCGTCGCCAGCACGTATGTCCGAGAAGCGGCACCCGCTCCGGCGGCGAGCAGGCCACGTCGGCGGGGAAGGCTGTTCATGGTGGGGGGTGAGAGCCTCGACCACCGCAGCGGAACAGCACGTCACCCGAGGGATGGCACGGGTGACGTGCTGCTGCCGTGGGGTCAGAACATGGTGTTGTCGTTGGCGCTCTTCTCGGGCACTTCCTGGATCACGTCCCAGTGCTCGACGATCTTCCCGTCGGCGACGCGCCAGAAGTCGGCGACGGCCAATCCGCGGTCGCCCGGCTTGAGGTGCAGATTGCTGTGGGTGACCACCAGGTCCCCGTCAGCGATCGCGCGCTTGATGTCCAGGCGCAGGTCGGGGAACTGCCCGCGCAGCCAGTGCACGTAGCCGACGAAAGCCTGCGGGCCGTCCTGCGCCTCGGGGTTGTGCTGGGTGTAGCTCTCACCTAGGTGGGCGGTGGCGGCCGCCTCGGGCTGGTAGTCGTTGAAGGCCTGCTCGTAGAACGCGATCACGAGCGCCTTGTTGTCCGCAGCGGACATGCGTGTCTCCTGTCTGCCAGTGGGTTCGGTACGGCTCAGTCGGTCATGGCGTCGCGGACGAGGGCGGTGTCCACGAACTGTTCGAGCGGACGATGAAGTGGTGGGCAACGCGGATGTCGAGCGCCTTGCCGTGGCGGTCGCGGTGTAGTGGGCCAGCACGACGACGTTCTCGCCGTCGACGAGACTTCGCCATCTCCACCGCCCCCGCCGACGTCGTACGCCACCAGTACCTGCACGCCACCCTCGTCCCCGACGTCGAGTTGACGGAGATGGCTTCACGCGAACGATTTACTTGAGAGTACAATAACTGACTCATCAGATATTTCTCTGTCGACGTGACACCCGCCACACCGGGTCCCCGGTGTCAGTCCATCAGCACCCCTTGCCGATCACAGCCTGGGAGGAGCCGTCAGGGCAACGGGGCAGTTCGTCCCGTGCGGAGTGGCTCGGAGGAACGCCGCCCCGCCCGTGTTCGTCGATGCGGTTCCGGCAACCACAGCACCGCCGGCCGGCCGAGGCCTGATGCGCCGTGCCTGCTCAACGAGGGCGAGCGACAGCCGAGATGCCGCACATGCCTCGTGATCACCCATCGGCTCTCCACCATCCGCGACGCCGACGTCATCGTCGTACCGCAGGACGCTGTCGGCGTAGTCGCCGATGCACTCTCCGCCGACCGGAGGAGCCCGCCCACCCGATCAGTTACTGTCCGTGCGCGCCGCCGTTCCAGCTCCCCTAACCGCTCGGCTGCCGCGGAGATGCTGCCCACTCCGGGAACAACCGTTCCCCAGGACGAACAGACATCGGAGGCGGCCATGGCACACCTGACTCCCGACGACCACAAGGTCAAGCACACATCGACTGTCCCGGCGAATTCCGGCGAGGAGATCGAACTCTTCGTACGGGAATACAAAGGCACCGCATCCGGCGGAACCCCCAAGCCGGTCCTCATGCTCCACGGCAGGAGTGTGCCGGCCCTCCCCGGCTGCGACCTCGTGCTCCCTCCGCCCGGCGGCTCCACGCACCAGGACACCAGCTACAGCTGGGCGCAGGCCCTGGCTCGCAAGGGCTACGACGTGTACATCATGGACCTCCAAGGATCCGGGCGCTCCCACCGGCCGAAGGTGATGGACGAGCCGTGCAACGCCAACCCGGCCCAGCGCTCTCTCCTGGAGACCAATCCCGGTACACAGAACTGCTCCCCGACCGCGACCTACGCCTACCAGCTGGGCAACTCCAAGAGCGACTGGGACGAGTTGACCACCGTCGTGAAGTTCATCAGGGCGCGGTGCAACAACGAGAAGATCGCGTTCGTCGGCTGGTCCGCAGCAGCGTTCGTAATGGGTCCGTACACACTGCAGCACCCCGGGGACGTGGCGAGCTTGTTCCTTCTCGCACCCGTGTTCCCCCCGAACGGTCGATGGTCGACGAACCCCGCCGCGCCCTTCGCTGCACCTCCCGGAACGGGCCTGCCCACGCAGCCCGAGTCCAAGCCGGCCGCGGTCCTCGGCTTCCCGATGAACCTGACCAGCAAGGCGGGACTCCAAGGCACCATCAGCGACAAGAAGCTGGCCGACCACGTGTGGCAGTCCATCATGGACAGTGACAGCCTCGGCCAGAAGTGGGGCGGGACGACGGCGGGGGCACCCGAGGGCGTCATGCGGTGGCGCAACACCTACTGGTGGGGCTGGAACACGAAAACCGTCCCGCACGGCCCCACGCTCGGCAGCACCGTACCGGTGTGCATCGTCTACGGAGACCAGGACCGAACGGCCAACACACCTGAGGAGCTGGGGCCGGTGCTGCACTTCTCCGTTCCCAAGCTCTACCAGGCGATCCCGGGCACCAAGAAGTTGATGATCCGCGTCGAGGGCTGGGACCACAACCCGGTCTGGGAACGCAAGCCCGCCCAGGACCTGCAGCACATGTGCGTCAAGTGGCTCGATGGCAAGAAGGTGTACGGCGTGGAGAGCGGAAGCTGGGTCATGGACGCGGACGGTGTGCTGGGGGAAGTGGGGTAGGGCCGCGCCCTGGGCCGCGAGTGACACGCTGACAAGCCGGGGGCCCGGCTGGCAACGGGCCCCAGCGTCAGCCCGGCCGACTCCCGTCGGGAGGCACCGTCCGGCCATGCGGCAGCAAGCAAGCGAGTTCTTCTCGCACCGCAATTTGCAGCGAGAACGACTTCAGCGCCACAGCCTCGGCTGGGTCTGCGCCATCGACCATCCACAACGACTGTGCAGACCAGATCCGGAATCGCGTCCCGGGCGCTCGTCTGCATCTTCCGCAGTGGCAGGCACGGACGCGCGCGTCACTTCTCCTACGGCCCGGCTGCCGGAGGACCGTCATCCGGGTGTGCCGCCGTCCCGCATATCGCGCCAGGGCCTGGTCAACCTGTTCCGCGCTCGCCTCGACCCGGCGTTTCTCCAGGTCAAGAGACATAGCCCGCCGTGGAGTTGTTGGAATGCTCCATGCCGACGACAGTGGCGAGTTCACCGACCGCGTATACGAGCATTGCCGCGGCGTGGTGAGGATCAGCAGCCGGGACGGCGTCGGTCCGCCCCATCCACCAGTTGCGCGCGCTGCGAGCCCGCGGCATGGTCACCAGCCACCGCATCGTCTTCAACTTCCCTACGACGACCACGTGGCCGAGCTCCTCGACCAGGCGAACCGCCTGCGCCTCGGAATCCGCGACCGTCACTGACGACGCCTTCCGACCCTCGCCTTACCCTCCCCTCACCTTACACATGCAAGGATTGCTATATATTAACTTCGCCATGAACGGCCTGCGGCAGCACCGCGCCCAGGCCGCCGAACAGCACGCCCAGGAGCACGGACATGACCACGGCCACCGAACACCGCACCCACAACGACCACACCCACACCCACGGCGTGGGCTGCGGACACGTCGCCATCCCGCACGGCGACCACACCGACTACGCGCACGACGGTCACGTCCACAAGGCCCATGACGGCCACGTCGACGAGTGCGCAACCGCCGGCCACGCCACCCACGAGGGGCACGACCACGAGCACAGCGAGGGATGCGGCCACGTCGCCGTCCCGCACGAGGACCACGTCGACTACGTGCACGACGGCCACCGCCACGCCGCCCACGAGGGACACTGGGACGACCACTGATCCGGACCCCGCTCCGCGACTTCACGAACCGAAAATCATCGTCACATGCTAATGTTTGCATGTGACGACTCCGCCCTCCCCGGCAGCCTCGACGGACGAACCGATACGCGCACTGCAGCCGGCCAGCGACCTCCTGCGAGCACTGGCCTCACCCGTACGCATCGGCATCGTCCGCGAGCTGTCGGAGGGCGGGAAGTACGTCCATGAACTGGTGGCAGCCCTGGGGGTGAGCCAACCGCTCGTCTCACAGCATCTGCGCGTCCTGCGAACGTCCCGGATCGTGACGGCACACCGCCAGGCTCGCGAGATCCAGTACGCCCTCACTGACGACCACGTCGCCCACATCGTGCTGGACGCCATCCGACACGCACAGGAGTAACCCGGGGATCGCCGCGGCGCGACGTCCCCGCCCCAACGCGATCCTGCACGACCCCCGCGCCAAGCAGGGATCGCGCCCAAGTCACCCTGCAATTCGCAGTCGTCCCCGTCGCGGGTCAGAGAGTGTCGGGCAGTCGCGAACCGAATGCCGGCCGACCACTTCGATCTGCCACACGAAACAAGCGTTTGGATCATCTGGGCCGCGGCGGCTCACCGAACGTCACAGATCACCGGATCTGATCAGCTTCTTGTTCATCGTGTCGAGTGTCGGCCAGGGAGGGCCCTGGTGCAGCGCGCGCAGGAGTTCTTCTCCGAACAGCCTCCCATTCGGAAACTCGTCGCCAAGTTCCCAACGCCACGCTGCGACCATCGCGAGGACAAGCTGTCGGCAGTCGTCGAGCAGCCCTTCGTCGATGTTCGGGTAGTGCTCGCAGACCGCCTCGGGTACGTGGGCGAGGTCGAACTCAATGGGGCCACGGCAGCACGTCTCAAGGTCGATGAACAACGGGCCGTTTTTCGTGCTGAGCACATTGCCTGGATGCGGCTCGCCGTGGAGCAGTTGCTCCACGGCGCCGCGCTCCTCGATCGCTCGTCGCAGGCTTGCCAGTCTGCTGCCGAGGAAGACGCGGTCTGCGTCGGCGAGTTCCGGCGAGCGATCCGGGTCGGCAACGACTTCTTCCGCCTCCGTGATCCGGTCCGTGAACCGTGGACTCGGCACATCAACCTTGCGCATGCCGACGTGCAGCAGTTCCAGCGCCTTGGCGCAGTCGACTGGTGAGACGTGAGGTGTCACGGGCTCGTAGTAGGTCCACAGCGTCACGGTGAAGCCATCGCGCGTGTGCACACGCTGGTCGGTCCGAGGCTCCAAGGGGCATACCGGGCATCCGACTTCAACGAGCCGCTGAGCGAGCTCGACTTCGAACTGTGCAACCTCGTGTCCCACGGGGGCGACCCGGGCGAAGACGTCGTATGGCGTCAACCGCAGTGCCAGCTTGTTCGAGTTGTGGAGCACGATTGCGCCGCTGACCGGCAGGCCGAGCGATGCGGCAACCGAAGTCGCAGCCGCTATCGCACGCGTAACGTCCGACATCTCCATTCTCAAATCTTGGTTCACCGACCGCCGGTAGTCTCCTCGATTTCTGCGTCAGGCCAGGCCGGCTCGCGCGCATGAGGCAGCGGGACATGAGGTCGGTCATGGCGAGGCTGATCATTGCCTCGGCGCGAGCGGTGGGAGCCGGATTTCGTAGTCGCGCGCCAAGCGCCCGTTGCAAGCACTGAGATCGGGGTTGCTGGTGGAGTTCGCCCCGGCGCCACGTTCGCGTGTTTTCGGCGACCATGACTCGGGGTGTGGCACAAGGCCGGTTGACCGGCGTTCACTCGCTCGCCAGCAGTTGGGCCGGGGCGATACGGGACATGGCCCGGATCGGGATGGAGAGTACGCCGCAGACCAGGCCGACCCCGGCGAGGGCCGCCAGAAGTGCTGCACCGCTCATCGTCAACAGCCGTCCCTCCCAGAGCCCCTGACCGATCATCAGGACCGTGGCCAGTCCGGCGACGGCTCCGGTGATGCCGCCCAGCAGGGCAAGGCCGGCGCCCTCGTACAGAGCGAGGCGGCCGAGTTCGCGCCTGGACCAGCCGGTGGCGCTCAGTAAGGCGAGGTCGGCGGCGCGCTCTCGTTGGGAGAGGACCAGCACGTCCACGGCGCCGGCCGCGCCGAGCACCAGGGACAGGGCGACGCTGAGGTAGTCGGCGGTACGGGCCTGGGCGACGACGGCGTTGCCCAGCAGCGAGCCGGCCACTTCGCCGCGGAAGGCGAGGGTGAGGGAGAGCAGCACGGTGAACGCGGCGACGCCGAGGGCCAGGCCGGCCGCGCCGAGCACGGTCCGGCCGGGGGCGCGGAGCAGGTTGCGCAGCGCGAGGCCGGCCACCGACCTGACGGCGACTGCCCGGCGGGTGCCGGTGACCGGGGGTGTGACGGCGTCCAGCGGCTGCACTCGGGTCGCCCGCCAGGCGGGCAGCGCGCCCGCGGTCAGTGCGAGCAGCAGGGCGACCGGCAGTACGAGCGAGGCCTTGGCCGCCGAGGTGGGCAGGCCGAGCAGGGCGCCCAGGCCGTAGGCGAGGAGGGCGCCGAGCATGCCTGCGGCGAGTCCGATCACCGCGAGTTCGCCGAGGATGAGGCGGAGGATCTCCGGCGCGCTCCAGCCGACGCAGCGCAGGGTGCCGATCTCGGTGCGGCGTGAGCGTACGGAGGCCAGGGCGGCCTGGGCGAGGAAGAGTCCGCAGACCACCAGGACCAGTCCGAAGAGCACCGCGCTCTTGGTGTCCACGGCTCGCAGGATCCTCAGGGCGACGCCTTTGGCGACCCAGTACTCGGTGACCTTGACGCCTCCCGGCAGTGCCACGGTCTGCGGGGCGGGCGAGCTGCCGACGGTGACGTCCACCTGGAGCTTGGGGTAGGCGGTGCGGATCTGTCCGGCGACGGAGTTGACGCGGGCGCGGGAGGCGGGGTCGACACCGGTCACTCCGGCCACCCGGATGCGGATGGCGCTGACGGGTGCCTTCTCCTGCGCGGTGGGCTTTCTGCGGCTGTGGGTGATGACGGAGAGCGAGTCGAGCGTGGTGAGCAGGGTGGGCGGCGGGCTGAGGTAGCCGCCGAGGTTGCGGTCGGGGCGCAGCGGCTGGTTGCCGAGGGCGGCGCGGGAGGCCGCGTCGGCGCCGGTGACCTGCGGGGATCGGTAGGTCTCCAGGGGGACCTGGGAGAGGGCGGAGAAGCCGCGCAGTTTGTCGGTGTCGTAGCGGCCGACGATGTTCAGGATCGGTGTGGGGCCGCGCCCGGAGTCCTTGCCCACACAGGTCTTGAAGGCCATGCAGTCGGTGGCCGCGTGGGCGGTGATCTCACGGAACTGGGTGCCGGTGTTCTCCTCCGGGACGTTCGGTACGAGGTCGTCCTCTACGTTGGTCCGCCACAGGTCGCGCGGCTGGGCGGCGCGGGTCCGCGCGGTGAGACCGTCCTCGGTGGCGCGGTATTCGACGGGGCCGGTGGTCCAGTACAGGGGGACCTCGAAGTCGTCGCCGCTGGTGATGGTGCGGAAGCCGGCGTCGAGGTCGGCGCTCACCTCGCCTGCGGCGCTGCCGTGCAGGCCGTTGACGTAGTCGTGGGCCTGGGGGCTGGCCAGCTTGGCGGGCAGGGCGGCGGGGTCGTCGACGTCGAGCCGCTGGACGGTGGCCTTCAGGGCGCCGGCCGTGAGGGTTCGGCTGCTGAGGATGACGGGGATTTGGTAGTCGTGCTGCCGTTCGGACTCCACGGGGTTCAGGTCGAAGGCGTCGGGCCCCCAGAAGGGCTTGTCCTTGTCGGTGAGCATCCGGCCTGAGGTGACCGCGCCGCCCAGGCCGACCAACTGATCCTCGGCGGCCGGGTCGATCGCCGACAGGAGTACCGGGTAGGCGACCGGGATCTGCGCCGTGGCCTTGCCGTCGCCCGGTACGCAGGTCATCCGGGAGCGGGCATCGGGGGTGAAGGCCGTCTCGGGCACGGGGTTCCACACGAACAGCGGCTGGGGCAGCCGCTCACCGAGGATGTCGAAGGTGTCTCCCCTCTTGTCCTCGTTGTAGAACCAGCACACCGCGTACTTCTTGTCGCCGGCGATCTCGTGCTGGAGGCCGGGCCAGGTGTTGTCGGCCTCGTTCCACTTCTCGTACGTGACGATCGGTTTGCGGGTGAGGTAGATGTACTGGTCGGCCACCGGGTAGTTGCGCAGCCCTGCGTTCAGCGTCGGTGTGAGGCGCAGGAGTTGGGCGGGCGCGTCGCTGTCGCGGAAGGCGGATACGTCGACCGGGACCGTGCTCTGCACCATGAGGTAGCCGATGTTGGCGACCGGTGCGGCGGTCTCGATCCCGGCGAGGGACTTGATGTGGTCGTACTGGCCGAGGGTGATGCCGCCGAAGACGCCGGACAGGAAGTTGGCCTCGACCAGGCCTTGTTCCTGCTCGACGGCGTTGCCGGTGCCTGGCGGTCGGACCAGGATGTCGTAGGCGGAGCGGGAGCTGTCCTCGACGAGGCCGGTGGTGCGGGCCTGGCTGGTGGTGACCGTCGCGGTCAGCAGGGTGAAGCTGGTGGCGGCGACCAGGATGCCCGAGGCGAGCGCCAGGGCGCGTGAGCGGCGGCGCCACAGCTGGGACAGGATCATGGTGATCAAGGGCGCAGGCCTCCGAGCCGGTCGAACACGTCGTCATCGGGGGCGAGTTGCTCGTCAGCGACGATCCGGCCGTCGTGCAGCCGGACGATCCGGTCGCAGCTCACGGCGACCTCGGGGTCATGGGTGGTGAGCAGCAGCGTCATGCCGTAGCGCTCGCGCAGGGAAAGCAGGAGATCGATGATCTCCCGGCCGGTCGCGCTGTCGAGGTTGCCGGTCGGCTCGTCCGCGAGGAGCAGGCCCGGGCGGTTGATCAACGCCCTTGCCGTCGCGACGCGTTGTTGCTGGCCGCCGGAGAGTTCGGAGGGCAGGGCGTCGGCGCGGGAGGCGAGGCCGACGGCCTCCAGGAGTTCCATGGCGCGGGCCCGCCGGTCGAAGTCCACCTTGCGTGGCAGCACGGGCGCGAGGACGTTGTCCAGCACGGTGAGCGCGGGCAGCAGGTGGAAACGCTGGAAGACGAACCCGATCCGGCGACGGTGCCCATCGAGTTGACGGACCGTCAGTTCGGCGCCGTCGACCTCGATCGTCCCCTCGTCCGGCCGATCCATGCCGCCGACCAGGTGCAGCACGGTGGACTTCCCCGAACCCGACGGGCCGGTGACCGCGACCGCCTCACCGTCGCCGATCTCCAGATCGACGCCATCCAGGGCTAACAGCCCCGGATACCGGCGGGTCACGCCCCTCAACCTCACGCCCACTGACCGTCCTCCTACATTGCGACAATGCAGCGGTACATTGTCACAATCCAGGAGGTGTGTAAATTGCCGCTGCACCACGCCGTGCTCGCCCTGCTGACCGAGGGGAAGAGTCATGGGTACGAGCTCAAGGGCCGCTTCGAGGAGGCCATCGGCCCTCAGTGGGGCGGCCTCAACATCGGCCACCTGTACCAGATCCTCGACCGGCTGGTCCGCGACGGCTTCGTCACCCGGTCCCAGGTGGCCCAGCCGGACCGGCCCGACAAGACCCTCTACCAACTGACCCCGGCCGGGCAGCAGGAGGTGCGGGACTGGGCCACCAGTGCGTGGGTGCGCACGGGCGGATTCCGCGACGAGCTCTTCCTCAAGTTGTTCGGCGCCCGCGCGCTCGGCGCCGAAGCGCTGGAGGAGTTCGTCGCGGCGCAGCGCCAGACCTACCTCTCCGAACTCGCCGGGCTGACCCGGCTGCGCCGCACCCACACCGGCGACCCGCTGGTCTCCCTCCTCCTCGACGCGGCCATCGGCCACACCAAGGCCGACCTGGGGCTGGTCGAGGGCGCGGCCGAGCGGCTCGCGCCAACGGCCGGGCGGGGCGCGGCCGTGGCCGACGGCAACTCAGAAGAGGCCAGCCGCCGTCGCCCGGCCTGAAGGGGCCCACCAACCCGTTCTGTCTGCGTACTCATTGAAGTACGTTCGCGTGCACGCCTACAGGCCCTGATTGACGCGGTCGCCACCGCACCCGCCCTTTGGAGCATGGCGGTACCCCGAGCCGCCCCACTTGTCGCCGGCTCGGCAAGATGAGCGTATGACCAAGAGCGAAGCGGATCTGCTGGCGTTACTGCGCGACCTCGATGATCCCGAGTGGCTGGAATGGCCGCAGCACTACGACCGTGACGCGACCGCAGCCCGCTTCGGTGCTCTGCTGAGCCGTCTCGAAGGCGACTTCGCAGCTCGCTGCGCGGATGAGCAGGACACCCAGGACTCCAGCGAGTACGGACGCGTCGTCGTGCCGGCTGACGCGACCCGATGCGGAACCCGGATCGTCGTCAGCCTGAGCAAGTTCGGCTCACTGGCGCTGGTCTGCGCGGACAACCCGGGCGCCTTCCTCGGAACGGAAGACGCTCAGGCCGAGGGTGAGCTGGACGAAGCCGACCTTGCCAAGGTCAACCGGGCGTTGGTCGAACTCGGTTATGTAGTGGTTGCCGAGGAACTGCTGGAAAGCGACTACGACGGGCCGAGCCGACTGCCCTCCCATGTTCAGCGGCCCACCTGGTGGGCACGCTTCTTCGGCTTCTTCTGACGATCACGCCGACGAGGTCAGGCCCGCGCCTGCCAGGCAGCCTTCGATGACCTCTAAGACGCTGAACACGTGGCCGTCGCCGATGGCGTTCCCGCCGCCGACGTACTCGCGAGGAAGCCGAAGGTGGTGCTCTGCCCCCCTGGCACCGTGCCGTTCCATCCGGCGTTGCGTACCGTCGTCCCGGTCAGCGCGCCGTTCCAGACCTGGGTGAGCTGGGTGCCCGTCGGCAGTGCGAGGGCCACCGCCCAGGAAGAGATCGCCGTGGACGAGGTGTTGGTGACCGTCACCTCACCCTGGTAGCCGCCCTGCCACACCGACACCGCCCGGAAGGCCGCCGAGCAGCCGCCACTCCCGGGGTCCCCTGGATCCCCCGGGTCGCCCGGGGTGAGCAGGGCGGACAGTGCCGGGTACCACCGGGCCGCGATCTTGGCGTCGCCGGAGGCGTTGGGGTGGACGCCGTCGTTGGTGTCGGTGGCCGAGTCGAAGCCCGTCCACTGGTCGACGACGGTGACCGGCGACTGCGCGGTGGTGATGCCCTGCGCCCAGGCCGGGATGCGCTGGTTGAAGGCGACCGTACGAGCGGCGCACTCGGCACAGCTGCTCGGGTTGATCGGGATGAGCTGGGCGACCAGCACCTTCATCGCCGGGTTGCTGGCCCGCATCTGGCCGACCAGCTTGGTGTACGCGGCGAGAATGGTGTCCGGCGCGATGCTGCTCCAGACGTCGTTGGTGCCGAAGTGCATGACAACGATGTCCGGCTTGGTCGTCGCCAGCCATCCAGGCAGCAGGTTCTGGTCGGCGGTGGCGGTGGCCTGGAAGCCGCCGTGGCCTTCGTTGTCGGCGTCGTGCGTGAGGGCGCAGTGCTGGGCGTTCAGTGTGCCGACGAAGTCGATGTCGGTGTAACCGGCGTTCTGCAGCTGGTTCCACAGGAGGGAGCGCCAGCAGCCCGGTGAGCCGGTGATGGAGTCCCCGAGCGGCATGATCCGTACGGGGCTCGCGGCTGCGGCGGGCGGGGCGCCGGCCAGGCCGAGACCGGCGGTGAGGACGAACAGGGCGGCCACGAGCGTGGCGAAGAGCGGACGATGTCTGCTGCGCACGGGGGTCCTTCCCGAAGCGGACGGAGTGTGAGTGCGGCACGCGCCTATGGGAGCGCTCCCACATCTGCGTACTGTCCATCAAGCCACCGTTGTCGCTGACACGTCAATAACCCGGACTGCACACCTACCGACACCGAGGAGCTTCGAGCGACCAACCGCGAACCGATGTCCCGCCTCAACACGCAACGCCCCAGGGCACGCTGCGCACGACGCGATGTTGGCTCTGCCCACAGTTGCGTGACGGCCGACCCGGGCGCCCCTGCGGTCGGCAGTCGCGGAGCGTGCCTCTAACCTGACGAGGTGGTGATGCCGGAGGGAAGGCTGGTGCCGCGCCCAAGTGCGCGCGTGGTGTTGCTGGACGACGCCGATCGGCTGCTGCTGTTCTCCGCCAGGAACAAAGAGGACGGTTCCGTCCGCTGGTTCACCCCTGGAGGCGGACTTGCACCAGGCGAAAGCCATGAACAGGCAGCCCTGCGGGAGTTGCGGGAGGAGACCGGGCTGACGAATGTCTCGCTGGGTCCTGAGATATGGCGAGGACGTCCGTGGACTACGGTCCGGGACGGCATCGCCTACGAGGTTCGCCAGCGTTACTACATGGCCCGGGTACCTGCGTTCGAGGTCGACACGTCGGCATTCGAGGAGATCGAGAAGGCCGCGATCACAGGGCACCGCTGGTGGACCGCGGCCGAACTGGCCACGACCTCGGATGTGGTGCGGCCTACCGAACTGCCGGAACTGATGGCGTCCTTGCTGAAGGACGGCCCACCGGACTCGCCGATCACGGTGAACGGTTGAGCGTCGCCGACGGTGCGGGCCCGCCGCGCACCGGCTCCGGCAAGTGTGCTGTTTCGCGTCTCTTCCCTCTGCCGTTGAGCGCCCTACGGAGCGATGCCACGCCCGCCGCACTGCGCCCTTACGATGCCTCACTCGGTAGCCTGTCCCAACTAGACGCTCTCATAGCTACGTTGGCCCGATTGCGCTTGGCCGAGGCCGATATTCCGGCCTCTGGCCCGTAGCCGGCGGTGACGACGGATAACCGTCCTTGCCTTGCGGGTCAGGACGTTGGTGACGGCGCATAGTGGTGGGCCAGGTCCGTAGCGAGGGCGCAGAGGTGGGCCCTGGCTTCCGTGGGGCCGTGCACGGTGATGGTGCTTCCGAACGGCAGTAGTGCTCGCACGTCTTCCAGATGCGGGAAGCGGATCGTCACCTTGTGGCCGGTGGCGGATGCTTCATGGTCGAGCGGGACGAGTCGTTGGCCGAAGATCCGTTGCGCTCGCTCGATCTGGGTTCGGTGGATGGTGGCGCTGACCTCTATCGCATGGTCGTGTTCCCACTGATCGACGAGCGCTGCGGCGACTGTGGCCAGGGTCTGGTTCTCGCGGATCCGTCGTGGCTGGTCGACTTCTTTCCATGCCGTGATCCGTTCGAGTCGGTACATCCGCGGTACTTGGGCACGGTCGGCGACGAGATACCAGATGCCGGCCTTGGCGAACAGTCCGTAGGGATCCACGACCAGGTTGCGTGGGCCTGGCTCGCGTGGGCTGTCGTACTCGATCCGTAGTCGGCGGCCTCGCCGCACTGTGCCGATCAGTGAAGCCGGAGTCGTGCCGGAAGGCCGTGTCCGGAGCCAGGGGCGGCTGTCCACGTGTACGACGTCGGTGAGCGGCAGGAGTTCATGACCTCGACGTGACTGGGTAGCGGCGATCTTGGAGAGCGCGTGCCGGCTTTCGCCCGCTGCGTCGAGCTCCGCACGCTGCTTCTCGTCCAGCCCGGTGAGCGAGAGATGATCACGCTCGCCCGGCGTGAGCCGCGTGAGGTCGAGCCCGGACCCGGGCAGCAAGGTCACACCCCCGACGCGGCCCCGTTGTGCAGTCACCGGCAGACCGGCGTCGCGGAGCCAGTTCAGGTCCCGGTTGATGGTCCGCAGGGACACCCCGAGCGCCGAGGCAAGCTCCTGCGTGGTCACTGCATCCCTCGATTCGAGGAGCAGCATCAGGGAGAAGAAGCGGTCTGGCGTCACGCCCTGAGTTTTTCAGGAAATTGCGACACGATGCGGCGCATATCTCGGTGAGGCTGGTGGATGCGCCTCTGCGAGCTGCCTGTTCGCCGTTGGGCGCGCACGCACCCCCGATCCAGAAAGGTGTTCACGATGAGTGCCAACACGACCGATGCCGAATCGCCGGTGGCGTACCAGCCAGGGTCTGCCGAGTACGACGAGCACCGTGCCGGCTTCCAGTTGCGGGAGCAGCATCAGCCGGCCCGAGTGGTGGCGGCACGGGCCGCGTGCGATGTCGTGGCGGCCGTCCGGCACGCCGCGGAGTCATGGATGCCGATCGCGGTCCAGGCCACGGGACATGGACTCGCCGACCCGCTCGCCGGTGAAGGTCTGTTGGTGTCGACGCGAAGGATGGACGGTGTCGATGTCGACCCTGACGCCGGCACCGCATGGGTGGGCGCTGGAGCTCGGTGGCGCGACGTGATCGAGGCCGCCGCACGCTACGACCTGGCACCGCTGTCCGGGAGCATGCCGGGTGTCGGCGCCGTCTCCTACACACTCGGTGGCGGCATCGGGCTGATGGCACGTCGCTACGGTTTCGCCGCGGACCATGTCACGCGCTTGGAGCTGGTCACCGTCGACGGCTCCCTGCTGACGGTTTCGGAACACGAGGAGCCGGACCTGTTCTGGGCGCTCCGCGGCGGTGGCGGGAGCTTCGGCATCGTGACCGGGCTGGAGATGGCTTTGCTGCCGGTCGCCAGACTGGTCGGGGGCGGTCTGATGTTCGACCTGGGCGAGACGCCGGAGGTGGTCTCCACCTGGTTGCGCTGGACGGCTACCATGCCCCCGGAGATGACCTCGGCAATGACCACGCTTGAAGTTGCCGAGCGGCACATGGCCCATGTCCAGATCGCCTACCTGGGTTCAGCAGCGGAGGCAGACGAGTTGGTGGCCCCGTTGCGGGCGTTGAAACCCGCCTACGACGGCTTGCGGGAGATCCCGTACCGGCGATCCGACACCGTCTTCAGCGAACCAGATCAGCCGCATGCGTACGTCGCCGACAATGTCTTGTTGCGGGCGATCGATGAGGAACGCCTCCGCGACGCCATCGCCCTGTCGGCGCCGGGCCGGTCGGTTCACTGCATCATTTCGGTTCGTCATCTCGGTGGGGCGCTGTCCACTCCGCCGAGAGTGCCGAACGCGGTCAGCCACCGCGAGGCGAAGTACCTGCTGTGCGTGGTGTCCCCGACCACCGACGCGGCAAGTGCGCGGGCAATGCAGGATGACCTGTTGGCCGGCTGGTCCGGGACCGCCCTAGGCAGCTCGCCGAACTTCACTCTCGGACGACCCGACCGACGCGCCGCCGCAGAACTGTTCGACGCCGAGCGCCGTGACCGATTGCTGCGGCTGGCCCGTAAGTACGACCCCGCCGGGTTGTTGCGCCCCAGCTTCGTCATCGCCTGAGCACCTCCTACGAAAGGCTGACCGATGCGTCTGGTGCGTGCCCAGTTCGCCAAGCATCGAAGGTGGTTCGCTGGGGTGAGTGTCACAGGAGGGGTACGCAACCCGACACGAGCCCTGCGGCTCCAAGTAGCCCACATTCGCGTATGTGATGGGATGCCACCGGTGCTCGCAGCGGACACGCGGGTACGTCGCGACAGCCGCAGGACCGAAGGAAGAAGGAGAGGCGACCATGACGAGCGGGCACGAGACTCACGGGGCAGCCTTCGGCCCGCGATCGCTGCAGACACGCGCCCTGACCCGTGAGGCTCGCCAGGCGCGGCGGCTCCTGGCCGCCGGTCAGTGGCGTCCCGCCGCGGCGGACTCCGAAGCTGCAGCGGCCGTCCTGGAACGCCTCGCGGCCCCGCTCCCGGCCCGGCGGGCAGCGGCCGCTCGGACGCTCGCCACGGACCGGGACCGGCGACTCCAGCGCATCCTGCGCACAACTCTCCACCACCTCGACGCAGGCGCCGTCAGCCCGCCCGCGGCCGCCCTCCTGGCCGCCGTCGCCCGCGCCTTCCTGCCTTGGCACGCCACCCCGAACCCGCCGGGCGCAGCGGCGGCCCCGAGATACGGGACCCTGGCGGGAACGGCGGACGGCCCGGCCGGGCCACCGACAGAGGCGGGCGAGGCCCTGCTCCCTGATCTGATCGCACTGTTCGCCGTATTGGCCTCGACGAGACCGCCCGGCGCCGTCCCAATCCCGCTCACACCCCCGGTCGAGCCCTGGGAGATCCGCTATGCGGGCCGCTTCCGCCGCTACGGCAGACCCACATCCGGAGTGTGGACGGCCGAGACCGTCGCCTGCCCGGCGTGCGGGGGCAAGGACGGCCCGTGGACGGTGACCTGCGACTGGCACCTGATCTCGTTGGGCTGCCCGTGTGGAGTGGTGACCCGTGAGCACGGCCTCGCCGTCTCCGAAGTCTGGCTTCTTCTACCGGACGTGTGACCGGCATCGCGGCCGACCGGCCGCACGACCTGCACCTGCACGACCGCCTCGTCGTCGAACCGCTCGACGAAATCGACGGCTGCAACGTCACGCCGTACCTCTGCCTGCGCGCACCCCTCACCCACCGCGCCGGACCGGACCGGCGACAGGCGGGCTGAGGTCTCGGGTCGGTCCTTCCACTCATGACCGCGTACACATGACTGACAAGAAGCTGTCACACGCGGACCGGAATGCGGGTCCGACCGATGCCCGTTCTGAGTGACATGACTGTCGGTGTTGCGCTCAACGCTTCCGACGCGCCGAACCAGGTCGACGCGACCGTCCAACTGGCCCAGGAGGCCGCGGAGTTCGGTCTCACGTCGGCCTGGTTCGGGCAGACCTTCGGCGCGGACTCACCCCAGCTCGCGGCGATCGTCGGGCGGTCGGTCCCCGCACTACAGGTCGGCACCTCCGCGATCCCCGTCTTCGGCCGCCACCCTCTACTGGTCTCCAGCCAGGCCCAGACCGCCCAGGCCGCGACCCACGGCCGCTATCACCTCGGTCTGGCCCTGGGCACGAAACTGCTGACCGAGACGGGCTTCGGCCTGCCCTTCGAACGCCCCATCGCCCGGCTGCGCGAATTCCTCACCGTTCTACGGCAGTTGACCGAGATCGGCACGGCCGACTTCCATGGCGAGCTGCTCACCGCCACCACCCCGATCCCGGCGCGGGTGCCGGGTGCCGAGAGTGGTGTCCCGCTGCTCGTCGCCGCGATGGGGCCGCAGGCGCTGCGGGTCAGCGGCGAGCTGGCCGACGGGATCCTGCCCTATCTGGCGGGGCCGCGCGCCCTGGCGGAGCACATCGTGCCAGCCCTGACCGCCGCGGCCGAGGCCGCGGGCCGCCCGGCCCCCAGGGTCGTGGCCCTGGTGCCCGGCGTGGTCACGGACGACGTCGACGCTGTGCGGGCCAAGGCCACCAAAAACCTCGCGTTCTACGAACAGATCCCGTCCTACGCCCGGGTCATCGAACTCTCCGGCGGCCGACGGGCCGCCGACCTGGCCGTGATCGGCGACGAGAAGACAGTCGAGGCCGAGGTACGCCGCTACCGCGACGCCGGCGCCACCGAGGTCGTGTTCTCGGGCACCGAGATCGCCGGAGAAGCCGACCGCCGACGCACCTGGCGTCTCCTCGGCGAACTGGCCGGCTGAACACACGCGTCGGCTCGACAACCCCGTGCAACCCCTCCCCCAACACACCCCAACGCACCCCGGCACAAAGGAGATTCCCCATGAGCACCGAGGCCACCACCACGGACCTCCATGCCTTCACCGAGGCCTGGCTGGAGTGGTACCGCGCCCAGGAGGCCCGGCTCGCCGCCCCGCACGGGTTCCTGGCGATCACTGGCCTGCACTGGCTCGACGACCGACCCCAGCGCTTCCCGGACGCGCCCGGCGCGTGGCACACCGGCCCCGAGGGTGTCGTCGTAGACCTCGACGAGGGCGAGGAGCTGGTCGTCGACGGGACGCCGGTGCGTGGCAGGCACCGTTTCGGCGTGATTCCGGAGCGCGGCGGCGTCGACGCCGTCTGGAACGACGCCGTCATCGAGGTCGCCAAGCGCGGCGGTCAGGACATCGTGCGCCCCCGGCATCCGGACGCACCGCTGCGCACCGCCTTCACCGGAACACCCGCCTACGCCCCCGACCCGCGCTGGGCCGTGACGGGCCGCTACGTCCCCTTCGACACTCCGCGGCCGACCACCGTGGGCGCCGCCGTCGAGGGCCTTGAGCATGTGTACGAGGCGCCGGGCCGGATCGAGTTCGAGCTGGAAGGGCACCCGCTGTCGCTGACCGCGTTCCCCGGACATGGTGCGGGCCGGCTGACGGTGCTGTTCACCGACGCGACCTCCGGGGCCACCACCTACGCCGCCAACCGGTCCCTGGCCCTCGACCCACCCGGCGCCGACGGCACGGTCGTCCTGGACTTCAACCGCGCCGCGAACCTGCCGTGCGCCTACACGGACCTGGCCACCTGCCCGCTGCCCCCGGCCGAGAACCGGCTGCCGGTGGCGATCGAGGCCGGCCAGAAGATTCCCCTCGAGCGCGGCGGTTCCTGAGCCTCGGCTTCGCGCGGGCTCCGCGGGACCCCGGGTACGCGGTCGGCGAGTGGGGTGATGACGGCGCAGATACACCGGCCCGACCAGCGCACGCTGGTGCGGCGGGAGTTCGCACCGTCAGCCAGGGACCTGCGCCTGTCGATCGCCAGGATGCGTACCGGAACCGCATCCTGTGAATGGGTCAGCCTCTGCGTTGCTTGACCTCCTCGGTCACGGCGGGGAGGACGGTGTGGAGGTTGCCCACGACACCGAAGTCGACGAGTTCGAAGATCGGGGCCTCCTCGTCTTTGTTCACCGCGACGATGGTCTTCGAGGTCTGCATGCCGGCGCGGTGCTGGATGGCGCCGGAGATCCCGGCCGCGAAGTAGAGCTGGGGGGCGACGGTCTTTCCGGTCTGCCCGATCTGGTAGCTGTGCGGCTTCCAGCCCGAGTCGACCGCGGCTCGCGAGGCGCCGACGGCCGCGCCGAGGGCGTCGGCGAGGTCCTCGACCGGATCGAAGTCGCCGTCGGTGCCGCGGCCGCCGGAGACCACGATCGCGGCCTCGGTCAGTTCGGGGCGTCCGGTGGCGGCGCGAGGCTGGGAGCCCACGATCCGGGCACCCCGGGCGGCCTCGGACACGGTGACGGCCACTTCCTCGACCTGGCCGGCGCCTTCGACCTCCACCGGCACCGCGGAGTTGGGTTTGACGGTGATGATCGGGGTGCCCCGGGTGACCCTGGCCTTGACCGTGTAACTGCCGGCGAACACGGACTGGGTGGTCACCGGGCCGTCGTCGCCGGCCTCGATGTCGATGCCGTCGGTGATCAGCCCGGAGCCGATTGTGATCGCGAGCCGGCCCGCGACCTCCTTGCCCTCGGCGGATGAGGCGATCAGTACCGCGCCCACGCCACCGGACTGCGAGGTCTTCTCCACGAGCTGCTGGAGCGCCTCGGCCCTCGATGCCACCAGATAGCCCTTCAGATCCTCGTCGTCGACGACGTACAGCCTCTGCGCGCCGTATCTCTTGACGGCTTCGGCGACGTCCGCGCCCTTGGCCTTCGGACCGATGAACACCGCCGACGGCACGCCTATGCGCGCCGCAAGGGTGAGCATCTCGTACGTTGACTTCTTGATCTCCACGCCCTCAGGAACGTCGACGTGGTCGACGACCACCAGGATCTCGGACATTGAATCGCTCTCCGCAATCTATGGGTCGGATGACTCGGACGGACTTGCCTAGATGAACTTCTGGGTGGCGAGGAAGTCAGCCAGCGCTCTGGCGCCCGAGCCCCCTTCGTCCTTGACGATCTCGCCGGCCTCACGCGGCGGACGCGCGGTCGTCTCCTCGACCACGGTCCGCGCCGCGGACAGACCCACGTCGCCGGCGTCTACTCCGATGTCGGACAGCGCCAGGGTCTCCACCGGCTTCTTCTTGGCTGCCATGATCCCCTTGAACGAGGGGTATCGCGCCTCACCGGACTGGTCGGTCACGGACAGCACCAGCGGCATCTCCCCGACCACTACCTGGGTCGCGGCGTCGCCGTCGCGCTGGATCCGCACCTGGGCGCCTTGTGTCTCGATCTTCGAGGCCAAGGTGAGCTGAGGCAGCGACAGCCGCTGGGCGAGCATCGCCGGCACTACGCTCATCGCACCGTCGGTGGACGCCATGCCGCACATCACCAGGTCGTACGGGATGCCGACGCCGTCAGCGCCGCCGCCCCATTGCACTGCTTTTGCCAGTACCAGCGACGTGGCGATCGCGTCGGAGCCCGCGATCGCGTCGTCCTGGACGTGCACGCCGTTGTCGGCGCCCATCTGCAGCGCCTTGCGGACCGCATCGACGGCGTCCTCGGGGCCCACGCACAGCACGGTCACCTCGACGTCGTCGGGGCTCCCGGCCTTCTCCTTGAGCTGGAGCGCCTGCTCCACGGCGTACTCGTCGAGCTCGGACAGGAGTCCGTCCACTCCCACGCGGTCGACGGTCCTGTCGTGCTGGAAGTGCCGGTTCCCGGTGGCGTCGGGCACGTACTTCACACAGACAGCGATCTTCATGGGTCCTGCTTCCTGATGTTCGTGGTCTTCGCATCGCGCGCGTGGCCACGGTGCGAGGGGCGATGTGACGCGCAATCACCTGGGTTCCGGCGGCTGCGTGCCTCGGAGCTGGATTCCTGCCCTGCATCGGTCAGATCTCGCGACCGGCCTGGTGCCCCTGGACGATGGCGATCTCGATATCGCGCGGCTGGTAGCAGTCACCGATCGCTTGGACGTGCGGGTGCTGCTTCGCCAGTTGGCGGTAGAGCGAGTCGTCGGCGATGCCGCCGGCGGCCACGACGACGGTGTCGATGCCTTCGATGCTGTCGGGCTCCCAGGTGACGACGTTGAACGTGGTGATCGAGTCTTCTTCGATCTCGTGGATCGAGGTGTGGGTCTGCAGCTCGACTCGTGGGCTGTTCATGAGCACTTCGAGCAGGTGGTGTCGCGCCGGGGACGGCATTTCGGGGGCCACGGTCTCCATCCCGGTCACGAACCTGACGTTGTGTCGCTTGGCGGCGAGGTGGTCGGCTGTGGTGGCCCCTTCTGCCCGGCCGCCGACGTCGAACACGAGCACGTTCCTGCCGGCCACGGTGTGGTCGGCGAGGACTTCTCGCGCGGTGTGCACATGCGGGAGGTCCGCACCGGTCACCTCCGGAACGAAGGGGGTGGACCCGGTGGCGACGAGGATGACGTCGGGAGACTCGGCCAGGACGGTCTTCGCGTCGGCCTCCACGCCGAGTCGAACGTCCACCCCGAGCTTCGGCAGCTGGCGTTCGAACCAGAGGATGACCTCCTCGAAGTTGCCGCGTTTCGGTGTCGTCATGACGAGGTTGACCTGGCCGCCCATGCGCTGGTCGCGTTCGAAGAGGACCACGTGGTGTCCCCGCATGGCGGCTGTGCGGGCGGCCTCCATGCCCGCCGGCCCGGCGCCGACGATGACGACCCGCTTCGGTTCGTCGACCGGCTCCAGCTCTCCCCACGCCTGCTCCCGGCCGGTGACGGGGTTGTAGATGCATCCGACGCCAAGGCCCTTGTCGACATGGCCGACGCAGGACTGGGTGCAGGCGATGCAGGTGCGGATGTCGTCGGTGCGGCCTTCCCGCGCCTTGTTCGGGAAGTGGGGGTCGGCGATGAGGGTCTTCGCCATTCCGACGATGTCGAGCTTTCCCTCGGCGATGCTCTGCTCCGCGAAGGCCGGTGAGTCCTGACGACCCGCTCCGATGATCGGGAGTTCGATGCCGGCGTCCTTCATGGCCTCGGACAGGTGGATGAAGGCCCCGGTCTCGAAGTAGTGGCTGGGCCAGTGTGCGCGGCCGCTTCGGGGGATGGAGGTGATGGCCTGCCAGATGCTGATGTAGTCGACGAGTTGTTCTGCTTCGAGGATCTTCGCCAGCTCGACGTGCTCGGGCAGACTCATGCTGTAGTCCACACCGTCGTCGTAGAGCCGGACGCCGAGAATGCGGTCCTTGCCGATGCCTTGACGCGTCACCTCGAGCACTTCGTTGAGGAACGTCATCCGTTCACGCAGGTCAGTGCCGCCGTACTTGTCGTCGCGGCGGTTGCCGTGCGGATGCAGGAAGTTCGCGAACAGGTAGTCCATGCCGATGGCGAGCTCGATCCCGTCGAAGTCGCAGCGCCGCATGCGGTGCGCGGCGGCGCCGAACGACTCGACGATCCCTTCCACTTCGCCGGTCGACAGCTCGTGGGGCATGAACAGCGGCACCGAATAGTCGGGGGTAGGAACCGGCGACGGGGCGACGATGTCGCGGCGCAGGAATCCAGCGTGGTCCATGAGCCGGCGTCCGCGGTGACCGAGCTGCGCGATGAGGGGGACGTCGAACTCGTGGCACCCCTGTGCCATCTTGCTGAACGCGTCCATGGTCGCGTCGCTGTAGGTGGCCAGCGAGAGTGACGCGTCGCCGTCATAGACGGGAACCGTGTGCCCGGTGACGATGGCGCCGGCGCCGCCCTTGGCTCGTTCGCGGACGTAGTAGGCGTACGCGTCGGTCGGGGTGCCGTCCCCCAGTTGGAAGTGTGCGGCGTGACCGGTGTTCATGATCCGGTTTTTCAGGGTGTATGGACCTACCTGAATCGGGTTGAAGAGGTTCGGGAAGTCCGTCATGTCAGAGTCCTGGGTCTTGTGCGCGGGGAGGAGTGGCGGGTGTGCTGCTGGACCGGCTATCCAAGGTTGGCCGCTCCCATCTCGCGGGACTCGAGGTTGAGTTCGCCGTCGCTCGGGGCGTACCGCTGCGCCGTCTCGGCCGGCAGTCGCGTCGCGATCGCCAGGTAGTAGACGGCGAGGCTGAAAGCGACCATGACTGCGGTGTCCCAGTAGGGGAACGACAGGTAGCCCAGGCCGCTGGGGTGGGAGGCTTGGCCGAAGGTGCCCATGTAGCTGATGGCGGCTGTCCCCAGGATCCAGACCCACACCCACCAGGAAGAGCGGAAGTCGAGGTCGGGTCGGTCCTCGGTTTGCTGGAAGGCGCGGTTGATGAAGAACACCGCGTAGCCGATGCCGATGGCGACGAAGACCTTCCAGTCCGTTTCCCAACCGGTCCAGTACACGAGCAGGTTGGCCGCGGCGAAGCCCAGAGGCGCCCAGAGACCAGCCGGTCTGAGTCTGAAGGGGCGGACCGCGTCGGGGAACGAGCGCCGGAGCGACCCGAGCGCGATGGGAACGCCTGCCCACAGCATGGCCGTCGCGGACGTGAGGAATCCGAGGAGGGACTGCCAGCTCGGGAACGGCAGCAGGCACAGCAGACCGACCACGAAGCTGATGGTCACGCCGATGACGGGGACGCCGCGCTTGTCGACGCGAGTGACGACTTCGGGGATGTAGCCGTTCCGGCCCATGCCGTAGGTGACTCGCGCGGTCGAGGTGACGTAGGCGATTCCGTTGCCGGACGGGGAGACGACGGAGTCGATGTAGACGATCGCGGCGATGAGGCCCAGGCCGAGGGACGTGGCCAAGGCCGCGAACGGACCAGTGGTGACGTCGACGCTGGTTCCTTCCCAGCCGTGCGCCAGTTTCGCGGGCGAGAGCGCGCCGATGTACGCGATCTGAAGTCCGATGTAGAGGATCGAGCAGACCACCAGGGATCCGAGGAGCGCGAACGGGATGTTCCGGCCAGGGTTCTTGGTCTCGGCGCCGAGCTGAACGGCCTGCTCGAAGCCGGTGTAGGCGAAGACGATGCCGCCGATGGCAACGGCGGCCAGCACGCCATGGAAGCCGTACGGCGCGAAGCCGTGGGAGTGGAAGTTCGACGGCTGGAAGCGGGCGAACAGGATGGCCACGATGACCAGCGCGATGGTGCCGATCTTCCACCAGGTGATCGCGTTGTGAACTCGGCCCAGGGCCTTGATCGCGAACAGGTTGACCACGACGAAGAACGCCAACAGTGAGATGGCGACTACATAGCCGAGCGAGGTCAGGGTTCCGTCGACGTCGAACAGGTTCAGGTGCGTGTAACCCTCGGCGTAGCTGAGGACTCCCTGAACCTCGATGGGGGCGGTCGCCGCTCCGTAGATCCAGGCCATCCAGCCGATACCGAATCCGGCGAGGGTCCCGTGGGAGTAGTGCACGAACCGGGCCGAGCCTCCGGCCACGGAGAACATCGCGCCCAGCTCGGCGTGGTTGAAGGCGATGAGTATGAGAATCGCGATCGCGACGAACCAAGCGAGCAGCGCCGCTGGGCCGGCAATGGCGGCGGCGTTCATCGCACTGAACAGCCACCCCGTTCCGATGATCGAGTTGATCGTGATCTGAAGGATGTTCATGCGGGACAGTTGGCGCTTGAGGCCATGGTCGGCTACGTCGGTACTCGCACTCACGCTGTCTCCTGGTCGCTCGTGGTGAGGTGGGGCTGAGGTGGCTCGCGATCCCGGTACGCCGACGTGACGGACAGCGGTCGCGCACCGTGGGCACAGGACGGCCGATGCGGTTCTTCACGCGCTTTGCGGACATCGAGTCCCCGGCCGTCAATCAGCGTGGGGCCAAGTGACGCACGTCCCGCTCTCCAGGTAAAGCGGGGAAAGATGGATGGAACCGTTAAGAAATGCTTCTCATTCCGCCGGGCGGAACTGAAAGAGCCCCGCCAGGTCTTCCTGGCGGGGCTGTCGTGATCATCTAACGGTTGGTGATGGTGGGCTTGCTGCGCTGGTAGGCCTGTCGGAGTGCGCCGCGCACGGCGACGAGCGCGGGGTTGCGGTGAGAGCCGGCCCGGCAGGTCGTGACAATTTGCCGTACGTGCGAGGCCGCCATCTGGCGCAGGTGGAACCGCGGTTCGCGGTCGAACCATGTCAGGTCCGGCAGGAACGCCACCGCGTGGCCGCTCGCGACCAGTTGCGTCTGCACCAGTACGTCAGGGGTTTCGTGAGCCACTCTCGGCTCGAAGCCGGCTTGGCGGCAGGCGGCCATGGCCCAGTCCCGTCCCGGGCTGCCCTCTGGTTCGAGAACCCAGGGACTGCCGGCAAGGTCGATGAGAGCCACCTCGCTCGGTTCGCGTCCTTCGGGCGGCCGCAAGAACGCGACGCGGATGGGATCTTCGGCAACCACATCGAAGTTCATCTCGCTCGAGCGGCTGGTCGGATAGTCGACGTAGTTCTCGCCGCAGACCAGATCGAACTCGCGCGCCAGGAGACCGGGCAGGGCGACCTCGGGCTCGGCCTGGGTGAGCTGAACCTGCAGTCCGGGGTAGTCCCCCGCCAGGGAGGTCAGCATCGCGGGCACGAGTGCGAGCGCGGCGGTCTGGACCGTGGCGAGTCTGATCGTGCCCACGACCGTGTCCAGCGAAGCGAGGATGTCCGTTTCGGCACGCTCCAGCTGCTCCAGCACGGTGGCTGTGTGAGCGACGAGGATGTGCGCCTGCTCGGTGAGTCTGATGCGCCGGCCGTCCGGCTCGAAAAGCTTCGTCCCGATCTCCTCCTCGAGCACGGCGAGTTGCTGGGAGACCGCTGACGGGCTGTAGGCCAGCGCGGCGGCGACCGAGGTGACGGTGCCGCGTTGCGCCAGCTCTCGAAGCAACCGCATGCGGTGGAGATCGAACTTCACGCCCGGAATTTACCATGAAGAAATCCTGAACGGTATCAGCCAAGTTTCCGCGCTATTCATGAACCAATTGGCGCGGCATTCTGTGTTGCACCGGCGCTCCCAGGCCCCCGTATCCCATTCGGTTGGAACATTCGCCGTGGTCGCGGCATGAAGCGTCGCGATCTTCTACCGGGCGTTGGCCGCCCACCCGCGATCACGATCAGTGCTCGTCGAACAGAACCCTACGAACGGAGAAGCGCGCCATGCCGCTGGTGGATGTGACGTGGTACGAGGGGCGCTCGCAAGAGCAGAAGGAAGAGCTCGCGCGCGCGATCTGCGAGGCCTTCGTGGAGATCGGCAACGCGCGTCCGGACACGGTCCACGTGATCTTTCGCGACCTGGACCCCACTCAGTGGTTCAAGTCGGCAGAACTGTTGGAGGAAGAGCGATGAGCATGCGGATCCGCAAGATCCTTACCGTCCGGGAAGAGACCCGGTCCGAGGGCGGCCAGGACGCGGACCGGCCTCTCGTCAAAGCGGCCGCGATCGCGGTGCTGAGCAACCCCTACGCCGGCCGGCCCTACTCCCACGACCTCACAGCCATCACCGACGACAACTACGAGCTCGGGCACCTCTTGGCCTCCACCGCTGCCCAGACCCTCGGACTCGAGGTCGAGGGTTACGGAAAGGCGTCCCTCGTGGGCGTCAACGGTGAGATCGAGCACGGCGTCGCGCACAAGATCGGCGAGTTCGGCAAGGGCGTCCGCGACGCGGTGGGCGGCGAGGCGTGGATCTCCTCGGTCAGCAAGCGCTGCGGCCCCGGCGTACAGGTCGACGTACCCCTCGCCTACAAGGACGAGATCTGGGTCCGCTCGCACTACGACGCCTTCACCCTGTTCGTGCCCGACGCACCGCTCGCGGACGAGGTGGCCGTCATCGTGGCCGTCTCCTCCCGTGGCCGACTCAACGACCGCGTCGGCGGCATGACGGTCGAGGACGTAGAGAACCAGGAGGCACCGTGAGCACCCTCGACATCATCAATCTCGCCGGCGCCGTCAGCGGCCGCCTCGGCGACCCGCTCATACCGATCGAATCGGTCCGCTGCGTCGACGGGGAGATCGCGGCGCTCGGCGCCGACGGTGAAGCCGGTGACGCCGACGTCACCCTCGACGCCAACGGCGCGATCCTCGCCCCGGGCCTCATCGACACCCACGTGCACGTCACCTTCGGCGACTGGACTCCCCGACAGCAGACCGTCGGCTGGATCGAGAGCTACATGCACGGCGGCACGACCCTGATGATGTCGGCCTCCGAGATCCACGTCCCCGGGCGGCCCAGCGACCGCGCCGGCCTCAAGGGCCTCGCGATCGCGGCGCAGCGGTCCTGGGAGAACATCCGTCCGGGCGGCGTCAAGGTGCTCGGCGGCTCGGTCATCATCAGCCCCTCCCTCAAGGAAGAGGACTTCGCCGAACTCGCCGCCGAACGCGTCGGCTTGGCGAAGGTGGGATTCGGTGCCTTCGAGAGCCAGTCGGAGGCAGCCCCGCTCGTACGCGCGGCCCAGGCCGCCGGGTTCATCGTCATGAACCACACAGGCGGCGCGTCCGTTCCCGGGTCCGCGGCCGTCTCGCTCGACGACGTCATCACGCTCGGCTGCGACATCGTCGGCCACGCGAACGGCGGCACGACGTCCCTTCCCGACGATCATCTCAAGGCCGTGTTCGAGGCTCCCGGAGCTCTCCAGCTGGTTCAGGCCGGCAACCTGCGCTCCAGCCTGCTGATGCTCGAGATCGCCAAGGAGCGCGACGAACTCGACCGCATCCTGATCGCCACCGACTCCCCCACGGGCACCGGCGTGATGCCGCTCGGCATGATCAAGACGGTCGCCGAGTTCTCCTCCCTCGGTGGCCTCAGCGCCACGGACGCCCTCGCGCTCGCCACCGGGAACGGCGGCCGGGTGCTTCGCCGCCCCGAGGGCATCATCGCGATCGGCCGCCCCGCCGACTTCGTACTCCTGCAGCCTCCCAGCGGAGGCGTCGCCACGGACGCGCTGTCCGCCATCGAACGCGGGGACATCCCCGGCATCGCCGGCGTCGTCATCGACGGCGAGGTCCGAGCGCTGCGTTCCCGCAACACCCCCGCACCCGCCCGGCTCGCGACCCAACGGTCCTGACTCTTCCCGATGCGTAAAGGACACGCCGTGGACCTGAAGACACTCCGTACGACCGACCAGCGGTGGGAGATCGCCCTCCTGAGCGGCCCCAACACCGCCGGCCAACTCCAGCCCGCCGACGAGTTCGAGCGTGAGCTGCGGACGTGGGGCGACAGCCTCGGGATCGCGGTTCGGCACTTCCAGTCCAACCACGAGGGCAAGCTGCTCGAATACGTCCACGCGAACGCCGGCCAGGTCAACGGGTTCCTCGTGAACCCGGGCGGCCTGGTGCGCGTCGGCGAGTCCCTGCGGCACGTCCTCAAGGACGCCAAGAAGCCCGCCATCGAGCTGCACCTGAGCCAGCAGGAGCTCCGAGGCGAGTCGATCTTCGCCCCCAGCGTCACCGGAATCTTCGCCGGGCCCGGCCGACACGCGGTGCTGGGAGCCCTGGTGGCGCTCTCCCTCGCGCTCGACGACCTCGACTTCCTCAACCCCGAGGGAACGAGCGAGATCAACCGCTCGCACGGCAACCCCCGCTCTCTCTACGGCTGACCCGGAGGCTTCAGATGACCAACGCAGACACCGTCGGCGCCACCGACACCACGGACACCGCGGACACCGCGGACACCGCGGACACCGCAGGCACCGACACCGGCAGGCGGCTCCGTTTCGCACTGCTCAACGGCCTGAACATGACCAATCTCGGCCGGCGCGACAGGAACATCTACGGGAGCATCGCCTCCCTCCAGGCGCTCGAGGACCTGGTCACCGAGGTCGGCGACACCGTCGGTGCCGACGTGACCGCCTTCCACTCCAACCACGAAGGCGACCTCGTCGACTTCCTCGAGGCCAACCCGGACATGGACGGCTACATCATCAACCCCGGCGGGCTCTGGGCATTCGGCGACCCCACTCGCATCGCCCTGGAGGAAACCGGCAAGCCGTTCGTCGAGGTGCACTTCGCCAACATCTTCGCGACCGGACACCTCTCCACGTTCACCCAGTCCTGCGACGCCACCGTCATGGGTCTGCGCCACCACGGCTACCTGGGAGCGGTCGTCGCACTGGCGGCCTCGGTCCGCGCGCCGGCCATGAAGCCATGACAACGAGGACCGGGATGTCCGAGCCCGACGTCGGCAGCTACAGGCGGCCCGACAACCTTTCCGAACTCCTGACTCTCCTGGGCCGCCGCCCGGCGTCAGTGCTCGCCGGCGGCACCGACCTCGTCGTGATGCGTGCCGACGGCATGGTCGACCGCGCCCACGACATCGTCGACATCAAGGGCGTCTGCGAACTGCGCGGAATCAGTCTCGACGCCTACGGCACGCTCACCATCGGCGCCGCAACCTCCCTGCGGGAGCTGGCCGAGACGACCGTCGTACCGCCCAACGCCATCACTGACGGAGCCGCGCTGGTCGGCGGCTGGCAGACCCGCGCGCGGGGAACGATCGGGGGCAACATCTGCCGGGCCTCACCAGCAGGCGACACCCTCCCGGGGGTTCTGGCGTCAGGCGCTCGACTGGAGCTCGCCTCCACCACCGGGACACGACTGGTGTCAGGGCACGACTTCTTCACCGGGCCGGGCCGGACGGTCCGCGAACCCGACGAGCTGCTCACACGGATCATCGTTCCCGCGTCCCGTGGTGCCTCCGCGTATCTGCGCTTCACCTACCGTCTCGCGATGGACCTGGCCGTGGTCGGCGTGGCAGCCCATCTGGAGATCGAGAACGGACGCTGCGTAGCCGCCCGCGTGGCGCTCGGCGCCGCCGCGGCCACCCCTGTGCCGGCCCCCGACGCCGCCGACGCGCTCGTCGGGACCGAGCTGGACGAACCCTCCATCGAGGCCGCCGCCCAGTTGGTGCTCAACACCGCCACCCCCATCGACGACGGCCGGGGCTCACGTGCCCACCGGCGCACCGTGCTACCAGTGCTCGCCAAGCGCGCGATCGGCATCGCGCTCGAGCGGGCGCGAGGAGGACACCACCGATGACTTCACGCATGACCCTGCGCGTCAACGGCGCGGACCACGACATCGCGGTCGCGCCCGACACACTGCTCTTGGACGCCCTCCGGTACGAGTGCGGCCTCACCGGCGCGAAGCTCGGATGCGGCACCGGTGACTGCGGTGCGTGCACCGTCACCGTCGACGGCGAAGCGGTCAACAGCTGCCTCGTGTATGTGCTGGAATGCGAAGGACACTCGGTCGAGACGGTCGAAGGCGCCACCGCGAGCGGGATCGGCGCGGTCGTCGCCGAGGAGTTCGTGAAGGCCGACGCCGTCCAGTGCGGTTTCTGCAGCCCCGGGTTCATCATGTCGACCTGCGCGCTGCTCGCCAGGACCGAACCAGGAGCGGCCACCGACGAGGACATCAAGGAAGCGCTCGCCGGCAATCTGTGCCGCTGCACCGGCTACCTGCCGATCCTCGAGGCGGTCCGACGGGCGAGCGGGGCACCGCGATGAGCGCAGAAGAGTACGGTCCCCACCTGAACATCGGCGCCCAGCTCATCCGCCGCGACGCGGCCGAGCGCCTCACCGGCCACACCACCTACACCGAGGACATCCGCCTCCCCGGGATGCTCTACGGCGTCCTCGTGCAGTCGCCCGTCGCGGCCGGCCGGCTCCGCGGCATCAACGTCGACCGGGCGGTGGCACTCGACGGCGTCGTCAAGGTCCTGACCGCCGAGGACGTGACGGACCGCCGCTACGGGAACTACGTCAAGGACCAGCCGATCTTCGCCCGTGAACGGGTCAGGTTCGTGGGCGAACCCGTCGCGATGGTCGCGGCCACCTCCCTGGCCCTCGCCCGCCGAGCGGCAGCCATGGTCGAGGTACACATCGAGGCGACCACACCCGTCGTCGACCTCCACGAGGCACTGACGAGCACCGAGGTGCTGGTGCACGACCGGGACACGAACGTCATCGAGGACGTCCACATCTCGCGCGGTGACGTCGACGCCGTCTTCGCCACGGCACACGCCGTCGTGCACACGGAGATCGAGTCGCACCGGGCGCACCAGGCCTACCTGGAACCACGAGCCGTGACCGCCGCGCCCGCACCGGGTGGGTTCTCGCTGATCATGAGCACCCAGCAGCCGTTCGGCGTACGCGCCCAACTCGCTGAGTTGTTCGAGCTCCCCACCGGCGCCATCGAGGTGAAGGTGCCCGCCATCGGCGGTGGCTTCGGCGGCAAGCTGCACCTGCTGTTCGCACCCCAGGCAGCCGCGATGACTCTGGCCACCGGTCGTCCCGTCCAGATCGTCTGCTCTCGCGCGGAGGACATGGCGACCGGCAACCCGCGCGAGAACTCGATCGTGCGGATGTCCAGCGCGGTCGACGAGTCGGGCCGCATCCTGGCCCGCAGGTGCGACGTCGTGCTCGACGCCGGCGCGTACGCGATGGACACCCCGGTCCTGACCTCGATGGCGGCGTTCTACGCGACCGGCCCCTACCGCATCGACACCCTCGACATCCGAGGGCGTGCCGTCTACACCAACACCTGCCCCACCGGCTCGTTCCGCGGCCCCTCGGGCCCGCAGATGGTCTACGCCGCCGAGGCCCAGATCGAGGACATCGCCCAGCGGCTCGGGCTCGACCCCGCAGAGGTCCGGCGACGCAACTTCATCGGCGAAGGCGACCGCGGCCCCACAGGCGAGCTCATCACCCTCCGCGGGACGACCGACGAGTGCATGCGGGTTGTCGAGAACCGTCTCCAGCAGTGGCGGCAGGCCGACGTCGCCCCGGGCGACCACCGCCGCCGCGGCTACGGGCTCGCCTGCGCATGGTGGTCCACCCTCGGCACCCCGTCGGCCGCGACCGTCGAACTGCACGAGGACGGCACCGCGACGCTCTCCTCCGGCGGAACCGAGATCGGGACCGGCGCCATCTCAACCGCCTTGCCGAGCATGGTCGCCGAAGAACTCGGACTCCGGCCCGACCGCGTCGTCCTGAAGTCCGGCAGCACCCGGGAATCCCCCTACGACTCAGGCTCCCGCGGCAGCCGCACCATGTTCGCCACCGGCAACGCCACGGTCCTCGCCGCTCGCGCCGTCGCCGAGCAGATCAGGAACGAAGCATCACGACTGCTCGAGGTCGACCCGGCCGACCTGGTGCTCCGCGAAGGGCGTGTCGAGGTCAAGGGCGATCCAGAGTCCGGCATGACGATCGACGAAGTGTCCGCGTCCGCTCACCTGCATTCCGGTCCCGTGGTCGCGACCGGTCGATACCGAGCGGAGCTTGCTCCCGTCGAAGGCTCCGAACTGCGGGGCGCCCGCTTCCTCAGACTGGGCGAGCCCACCTTCCACTGCCACGGCGTGGAGATCGCCCTGGACGAGGAGACCGGACGCGTCGACGTCCTCAACTTCATCGCCGTCCATGACGTCGGCAGGGTCGTCAACCCCGTCGGCGCACGCGGACAGGTCGAGGGAGGCGTTGTGCAGGGCATCGGCTACGCCCTCACAGAGCACCTCAGGACAAACGACCTGGGAGTCATCGTCAACGCCAACTTCCACGACTATCGGCTTCCGACCATCGCCGACGTACCGCCGAACATCGAGACCGTCTTCATCGAGACCAACCACTCGCACACCGGACCGTTCGGAGCCAAGGGCCTGGGCGAGCCACCGGTGATCCTCCCGCCGGCGGCCATCGGCTCGGCGCTCCGTGACCTCCTGGGCGTACAGCCGTACCGCCTGCCCCTGGACGCGGACCGAGTCGTACTCACGATGGCCGAGCGGGACTCTCGTCTGGCGCCGGGTCAGCCTGCATCGACAGCGAGCCCAACGGAATCGGGGGTCGAGAGATGAAGTGGTTCCGGCGTCTGGTGCGCTTCCTCAGCGACGCCTTCGACGGCGTCACCAAGGTATGGAGCAAGGACGAGCCCTCGTCGCCGCCGAAGCCGCCGGTCACGCCCCCCTGGTGAGACGTGCGCGCCGGCCCCTCCGGCAGCCCCCGTCTCCTCGTCCGGCTGCCGGCCCTCCCTCGGCCGCCGCCGCGCGACGCTCCCCCGGCGCCGCGGCGGACCGCCCCCTCACCTCCACGGAGACAGGCCCATGCTGAACATCGCGCAGACACTGCTCAGTTGGTGCCGCGACGCACGCCCCTTCGCCCTGGCCACCGTCGTCGACGTCCACGGCAGCGCACCCTTGCCCATCGGCACAGCCGTAGCGGTGGACGCGGACGGCAACGCGGTCGGCAGCATCTCCGGCGGATGCGTCGAGGGCGCGGTCTACGACATGTGCCGGCAAGTGCTTCGCGAGAGGGGCGCCCCTCACCGTTCCCGGTTCGGGTATTCCGACGACGACGCCTTCGCGGTGGGCCTGACGTGCGGCGGCGAACTCGATGTCCTCGTCCAGACTGTCGACCCTACGACGCAACCGCACATCGGCGCTGCCCTCGACGAGGTGGTGCAGGGCCTGCCCGTCGCCGTGGCACAGGTCGTGGACGGGCCGGTCGGCCTCCTCGGGGCGACGCTCAGCGTTCTTGGGGACGGTCAGGTCATCTCCGGAACGTTGGACAACGGCTCGGTGGACACTGCGGTGGTGGACGAGGCCCTTGCTCTGCTGCGCACGGGACGCACTGCCCGCGTCGCGCTCTGCGGGACCGAACAGGGCGGCGCAGGACCACTGTCCGTCCTCGTGCACGTGCACACGTCCCGCCCGCGCATGTTGATCTTCGGCGCCGTGGACTTCGCCGCCGCTCTCAGCCAGGCCGGGGCCTTCGTGGGCTACCGGGTCACCGTCTGCGATGCCCGGCCGGTCTTCGCCACCGCGGCGCGCTTTCCCTACGCGGACGAGGTCGTGACCGACTGGCCCCACCGTTACCTGGAACGCACCGACGTGGACTCTCGTACCGCCGTGTGCGTCCTCACTCACGACGCGAAGTTCGACGTTCCCCTGCTGCGTCTGGCACTGAACCTGCCCGCCGGCTACATCGGCGCCATGGGATCCAGGCGTACCCACGACGAACGCCTGCGCCTGCTGCGGCAAGAAGGCGTGAGCGAAGAACAACTGGCCCGCCTGTGCTCCCCGATCGGCCTGGACCTCGGCGCGCGCACACCCGAGGAGACGGCGGTATCCATCACCGCGGAGATCATCGCCCACATCAACGGAGGTTCGGGCCTGCCCTTGTCCCAGGGCACGGGCCCGATCCACCGCACCGTGCCGCAGAGGCGGCCCTCCCCGTCAGCTAGCGCCTTAAAGCCCTCGTGAGGAGGGCGAACGCAGCCTGACCTGCAACAGCAGCGGCAACAGGCCACATCACCACAGGTGAAGGAAGCTCCGGACATCGTCATAGCCGTCGAGGGCCCGACTGTCCACATCCGACGGGTCAGACTCGGCCCGCGCCGCCAACGACTCCGCCAGGGCGCGGCCCTCATCGCTGAGATGCCCAAAACGTCGAGCGGTGTGGCCCAGGCACAGCCCAGCCAGCCCGAGCAGCGGACTACCCGACACAGCCCGCGTCCCGACCTGCACGCACCAGTGCTCGACGAACACCGCGTCGGGGTCGTTCAACGCGGTACCGACCAGGACTCCCGCCGCCTCGCCCTCTGCCGAGCGGTCACGCAAAGCCCGCTCCAACGTCACGACCACCACCCCGTGAGGGAGCGCGGGAGGATTCTCAAAGCTCCGATGAGAATGCATTCCGCGACACTACGCGGACCGCATCCAACCGCTACCTGCCGCGGACCTGTCCGACAAGACGAGGAGAAACCCGCGTTCACCAGGGGAACGCGCCCGACCCTTGGAAAGAAACCAAGAAGTAGATCACCAGGGGCAGGAGGGCGAGAACGAACGCAGCAAAGACCTTCGCCCACGTCGCTGTTCTGCCCGGGCCTTCGGTCGGCATGCTCGCTCCGGATTGACGCTCCTGGGCGTAGACGGTTGCCGACGCCGTGGAAACGGTATCTCTGATCGGTGACGCGCCTGGAGCATCCGATGGGCAAGGGCAGTTGTCGCCACCGGCGCGCGAGGCCCTTCGGCTGCGGGCGAGCGTCGGGATCGTCAGTGAGCCGCGGCGGCCAGGGCCTTTCCGGCAGCCTGGCCGTCTTGGAGGCGGGAATCCCGAGCGTGCGGGCGCGGCATCGAGAGGGACGTCCGGATCGGGACCGGAGCGGACGGCCACGCGAGCCGTCCGCCCGGGCGTACGAGCAGGCAGCCGTCATCCTCGACGCCGCGCAGCGCACAACCGGTCAGACCCTGCTCAGCTTGGCGATCCGCAGCCCGTGCTCGGCGGCATCCTCGTGCCCCGTCTTTATCGACTCTTCGGCCAGTGCCCGCAGGTGCGCCATCTCCGGGTTCCAGAACGCGTGGGTCAGCTCCGCCTCGGCGATCTGCAGGTCGAGGCCGAAGACGTCGGCCAGGATCAGGCGCAGGTAGGGCGTGGCGTGGTCCCAGCCCTCCTTCGGGGTGCCGGGCCCGTAGCCGCCGCCTCGGCTCAACGTCAGAAGCGCCGGCTTGCCCTTGAGCGGCCAGTCACCGTGCACCCCCACCACGGGGTGCTTCAGGATCAGGTCGATCCACGTCTTGACCTGTTCCGGGACATTCCAGTTGTACATCGGCACCGCGAACAGGAACGCGTCGGCGGCGAGCAGTTCCGCGCCGAGACGGTCGAGGAGCTCGTGCGCCTCGTCCGGGGCCGGTGCGGACGGGTTGACGGTTTCGTGGGCGAGCGCGGTCCACGCATCCCCGGGCAGCGGCTGGACCCCCAGGTCGCGCCGGGTCACGACGGCGCCGGGGTGTTCGGCGAGCCACGCCTGCTCGGCGGTGTCGGCGAGGGCGCGGCTCACCGATCCTTCGGTACGGATGCTCGCGTCGAGACGGAACAGGTTCATGGTGCGGTGCCTCCACATAGTTCTGCTGTGATGCAGATAGTATGTACAGCAGAACATCTGCTGGCAAGAAAGTGAGGCGGTCATCACTACGATCTGACGCGGGGCGCCGCACACGGCACCGATCGCAACCCGGGTTCGCGTCGAGACCGACCCGCTCAGGGCGATCGATCAGTGTTGTCGGCGCACCATTCCAGGCATCAAAGCCGCCACCGACAGGAGCGCCCCGCCGCCAGAACACTCTGCAAGGAAGATGTTCTGCAAACTAGGCCGTCTGCCATGACGCCGAAGGGTGTTACGGTGACGGGATGCCCTCTGAACCCCGCAGCCGAGCGAGCGAGAGCGCCAGGTGTCTCTCCTTGGACAACGACCTGGTCTGGGCTATTCGCATGATCTCGGGGGCGCTTCGGCGCGCTGCGGCCGATGCCTCGGAGACGCTGCCCGGAGGGTCACGCGCCTACTTGGTGCTCGTGGCGTTGGCCGAGGCCGGGGACACGCCCCCCACACAACTCGAACTGGCCGGCCAGGTCGGTCTCGACCGCACAGTGATGACCTACCTCCTCGACGACCTGGAGGGACAGGGTCTGCTGTCGCGGCGCCCGAATCCGCGAGACCGCCGGGCTCGCCACGTCATCCTGACGGACGAAGGCCGATCGCAACTGAAGCGCATGCGGACCGATGTCGCGGCCGCTGAAGCACGGCTGCTTGAGGAGTTGAGCGAAGAACAGCGGGTCCAGTTTCGAGACCTCCTGACCCAGGTTGCGCTCACCGCTCAGCGCGGCACCGCCAAAGGCTGAGGCGCTGCTCCTGCCTGGAGAAAACCGCCAACGCGTGAAACGCAGGGAGTCTTTGGTCGGCGGCGATCGATGCACCGCTCATCGCCTCACCGCTCCTCTGAGGTGCCTCCGTTGACGGCGAGGAGAGCTTGCGCCTGTTCGCGGGCATGGGCGATGGGATCCGGGAAGACGTTCAGGCCGTGGGCGACGAGCGCTCCTTCGTGCAGCAGCATGAGCGTGCGGCCCAGGTGGTCGGCCTCGTCTGGGGAGATGTCCCCGGCGAGGCGGGTGAACAGGTCGAGCATCCACTCCTTTTGCCCGGTGATGATCGGGTGGGCCGGGTGGGACGGATCGCTGATCTCGGCGTGGGCGTTGACCATGCTGCATCCCTTGGAACTGTTCTCCGCCGCCCATGCGCGTGAGGCGTCGAAGACGGCCAGGACGCGTGCCGGGGGTGCAGGAGGGGCGGCATCCAAGCGTTCCGCGAGGAAGGCCCGCCAGCGCTCGTCACGGTCCGCGAGGTATTCGACGACGATCTGCTCCTTGGAGCCGAACCGGTCGTAGAGGGTCTTCTTGGTCACCCCGGCCTCGGCAGCGATCAGGTCCACGCCGACGGCATGGATGCCGCGTTCGTAGAACAGCCTCGCGGCGGCCTCCAACGCGCGACGTGCGGCAGGCGTCATCGTGATCCGTCGCGGCTTCTCCGTTGCACCCATGCCGGAAAGTATACCGATCTGTATAGTGGGTACCCATGGGTATACCGATCTGTTTAGTGGAGGCTGAGGTGTGAACTTCCTGCTCTCGATCGCCTTTGTGCTGTGCTGGAGTTCCGGCTTCATCGGGGCCAAGCTCGGTGCGGGCAGTGCGTCCGCGGTCACGATCCTGATGTGGCGGTCCTGCCACTGGCCGTCCTCCTGGTCGCCGTCGCTGTGACTGTCACCAGAACGTCCTGGCGGGGCCTCACTGTGCGGGACGTGGCCAGGCAGGCCATGATCGGGGTGCTCTCGCAGAGCGGCTATCTGCTCACCGTCTACTACGCGATCCAACTCGGGGTTTCCAGCGGCACCACGGCCCTGATCGACGGCGTGCAACCTCTCGTCGCCGGAGCGCTCGCCGGACCGTTGTTGCGTCAGTACGTATCGCGCAAGCAGTGGCTCGGCCTGTGCCTGGGGGTGGGCGGCGTCGCCATCGTCACCAGGGCCGATGCCGCAGCCCGTACCGGCGTAGTTTGGTGGGCCTATCTCATACCGTTCCTCGGTATGTGTTCGCTGGTGGCGGCCACGTTCCTAGAAAGCCGCTCGCGCACGAGGGTCGCGCCCGCGGTGTCGATGACCGTCCACTGCACCACCAGCGCGGTCGTCTTCACGGCACTTGCCGTGAGCGTCGGCGCCGCGAAGCCGCCTGCCGAGCTCTCGTTCTGGGCCGCGATCAGCTGGCTGGTGGCCTTGTCCACCTTCGGCGGGTACGGGCTGTACTGGCTGATCCTGAGGCGCTCCGGAGTCACCAAGGTCGATACGCTCATGTTCCTCATGGCGCCGGTCACGGCAGTCTGGGGAGCCCTCATGTTCGGTGAACCCTTCGGTCCGCAGACCGCCCTCGGACTGGCCATCGGCCTCGCAGCCGTCGCCATCGTCTATCGCGGAGACACTTCAGCCACCGCGGCGCGTGCCCGGAACACAGACACGACCGAGGCGGCACGACCGGCCAAGTGCGGCGCGTGAGCAGGTCGTTCACGAGGTGCGCTCGGACGCGGGGCCCGGCAGGCCAGTCTCCGTTTGTCGCGTTGACTCATGTTGGATGTCGCGACGACGGAACATCGCGCGGTACTCCCCCGGCCGCCGGCCCGTGTGTCTGGCGAAGATGCCGCTGAATGCCCCGGGGTCGCGGTACCCGACGTCGGCGGCGATGCCGGCGACGGTCCGGTCCGTCGTTTCGAGCAGGTGCCTCGCTCGACGCACTCGGACTGTCTGCAAGTACGCGAGCGGCGTCTCGCCGGCTTCGTCGCCGAAGCGACGGAGCATGGTTCTGGTGCTGACGTGGAACTCCTGGGCAAGGGTGGGCAGGTCATAGCGGGCACTGAGGTTCTGGTCGAGCCACCGCTTGACGCTGAGCGTGAACTCCCTGCCCACGGTGGGGATGAGCGCCGAGTCCACGTAGGGGGCCTGCGTGGAACGCGCGTCATCGACAAGCGCGATACGCGCGGTGCTGCGGGCGACGCGGGGGCCGTCGTGCTCGCGGATGAACTGAAGGGCGAAGTCGTACATGGCGGAGAATGCCGCTGTGGTCGTCACTCCCCTGTCGGTCACCACCAAGCGCTCCGGGCGGAGGCGCACGTCGGTGTACCGGCGGGCGAACCGATCCGCGAACAACCAGGACGTGGTCGCCTCGCGCCCGCCGAGCAGCCCGGCTTCGGCGACCAGGAAGGCGCCCACGCAGATCGACACGACAGCGGTCCCCGAGGCCGCCTGCGATCGAATCGACGCTGCTTCCGGTCCCAGGTGTGCGAGTGTCGCGTCGAGATCGAGCGTGGGCGAGAGCTCGAAGCCCGGCACGATCAAGACATCTACCGGACGGATCGCCGAGACATCGAGTACCGAACCGCCGGAGGCGATCACGCGCCGCCGGGGGGAGATGACCGACGTCTCGTAGGCCGGCTGAACCGCCCCTTGCGCCGCGGCGACATGAGTTGCCATGGCCAGGAGATCGGGGACTCCGAACACCTCCGACGCGAAGCAGCCGGGGTAGGCCAGCACACCAACTCGCAGCGGACTCATACGACCCCTCCGGTGCCGTTGGAAGGGTGGCGATATTACCGGGAGGCGTGGCGATACCGCCGCTTCTCAGCGAGGGCGCCCGCTCATCATCATCTCGGTCATGACAATCATGCGAGGCCAGGACGACCCCTTGGACGACTTCTCTCGGAGGACCGTCCGCGTGGATGACGTCGACAAGACCGTGTACGTCTCCGGGTCAGGACCGGCGGTCATCCTCATGCCGGAGATGCCGGGTATCAGCCCCGACGTCGCGCGATTCGCGCGGTGGGTGCGCGATGCCGGATTCTCCGTGTACCTGCCCTCACTGTTCGGTGTCGACGGCGCCTATCCGCTCGCCGAGGCGGGCCAGGCCATCGTTCGGCGCGCGTGTGTCAGCGCCGAGTTCCGGGCGTTCGCCGGTGGCGGCACCAGCCCCGTCGTCGCCTGGCTGCGCGGCCTCGCCCGGCTGGCGCACGCCGAGTGTGGCGGTCCTGGTGTCGGCGCCCTCGGTCTCTGTTTCACCGGCAACTTCGCGTTGACCATGGCGCTCGAACCCGCTGTCATCGCGCCGGTGGTCAACCATCCCTCCCTTCCTCTCGACGACCCCGGCGGTCTGGAGATCAGTGACGAAGACGCCGCTGCCGTGGCTGAACGGGTAGCTCGAGACGGACTGAAGGTTCTCGCCTACCGCTTCGACAACGACCGGTGGTGCACCGGTCAGCGGTTCGCGGCCTACCGAGCGCTGCTCGGGGACGCATTCGACGGCCGCGTACTCAAAGCCGAGACGGCGAACACGAACCCTCCGCCCTTCTTCCGTGACGTCGTCGGCTGTGCCCACAGCGTCGTCACGGCACACCTGGTCGACCAGGACGGCCATCCCACCGTGCAAGCCCGGAACGAGATCATCGCCTTTCTGGCCGAGCGGCTCGGCGTGCGTCCGGAATGAACCCTTGGCGCTGCGGTGGTGACGACAGTGCCGACCACATCCCGATCGCGTGGGGACCCGGCAAGTACCCTCACCTGCCTACTGCTCTGCCAACTACCGCCAGACGTACCAACAGCAGTGATACGCACCCCAGTCGTCCCAACGACGTCTGCTCGTTGAGACCCGCCGCGTCCTGCAGAGTGGATGCCGTACCGCACGGATGACCGGGCGAGACACCTGGGAATGCGGTTTCCTTGGCCGCACCTCGACCACCTCGCCGCACCTCGACCACCTCAACGAGGCACCGGCCCGGCTTCCGTCGCCCGACGGACCCTCCCGCCCGAACAAGCCCCCACCATCACCGAGTCACGTCCCGAACTACATCGACACACCGGCCCGCGGAACAGATCGGTACCGCGCCCGGCCTCCCGCCATCCGAGAGAGTGGGCATGTCCACAGAACCCCCCGAGTCGACACTCGCTCCACCCGAAGAGACCTCCGAGGAGAGTCCCGAAGAGACTCCCGAGGCGTCTTCGTCCGCCCCGTCCCGGCGCACGTTCATCGCGACCACGGCCGCCGCCCGACAGCCGTGTCTCCCTGAGCGTCAACGGTGTCCAGCACACCGTCACGGTTGACAACCGCACCTCGCTGCTGGACCTGCTGCGCGAACACCTCGGGCTGACCGGCTCGAACACCCCAGAGGAGACGGCGGTCTCCATCACCGCCGAGATCATCGCCCACACCCAGGGCGGCACCGGCCTGCCCCTGTCCCGCGTCCCCGGTCCCCTCCACAGGCGGATCCCCGCAGCCGGGACGTCACCGGCCACCGTCCTGGTCGCTTGACCGCCCGCACGCCCAGCAGGCGTCGTCATGCGCCGACTGCCCAGCCGACACCGTCCGACACCCGGCAGAGAAGGGAACCCACATGCCCATCGACGCTGACACCGTCCCGGTCCGGACCCGGGTCTCAACGCGGCGGCTGCGTCTCCTGGTCGGCCAGCATCCGCAGGGCTTTCTCCGACTGGGAGCCCGGCTCGGCGTGGTAGGTGGCCAGCCGCATGGGGGCACCGCCCGGCAGCGCCATGGGTTCGTGGACGAGGTCGAACTCCCCGACCACCGGGTGCCGCATCCGCACCACGTCGCCGCTGCCACCGCAGATGACCTCGTGCTGCGCCCACAACTGCCGGAAGTCCTCGCTCTGCTGCGACAAATCCTGGATCAGCGTGGAGAGGTGGGGGTCCTCCGGGCTTTTGGCGGCGTTCACCCGCAGAACGCCGGCGATGTCCAGGGCGGTGCGGTGCGGATCGGCGAACCTCTCACGTGCCTCGGGCGAGAGGAAGATCAGTCGGGCCACGTTGCGCTCCTCGGGCGCCAGCCTGCCCCAGTCACCGAAGACGGCGGCGGCGAGCCGGTTCCACCCCAGGATGTCCAGCCGCCGACTGACGACGTAGGCGGGCACGCCGAGCGCGTCGAGCAGGTGCTGAACACTGGGCCGCAGCGATGCCGACGCGGCAGGGATCGTGCTCTGCCGCTCGGGCTGGGCCAGCCGGATCAGATGGCCACGCTCCTCGGCGTTCAGGCGCAGGGCACGGGCCACCGCGTCCAGCACCTCGGCCGACATGGTCTCGCCGTACCCCTGCTCCAGCCGCGCGTAGTACGCGTACGACACTCCCGCCAACTGCGCCAGCTCCTCGCGGCGCAGGCCGGGAACGCGCCGCCGGCCGTACGACGGCACCCCGGCGTCCTCGGGCCGGATCCGGGCCCTGCGCGAGCGCAGGAAGTCCCTCAACTCGGTGCGTCGGTCAAGTCCGGGTGTCGTTCGATCAGACATCTTCCGTCCTCCGACCACTGACGCGCCTCGCCAAAAAAATGCAGCGTACCGCAGAGATTCAGCCTCGAACGAAAGTGTTTCTCATGAGCAAGATCTGGTTCATCACCGGTTCCTCGCGCGGCTTCGGCCGCCAGTTCGCCCAGGCGGCCCTGGAGCGGGGCGACAAGGTCGCAGCCACCGCCCGCGACACCGAAGCCCTCGCCGACCTGGTGGCCGCGCACGGCGACGCGATCCTCCCGCTGCCCCTGGACGTCACCGACAAGGGCGCCGCCTTCGCCGCCGTTCAGCGGGCGCACGAGCGCTTCGGCCGCCTGGACGTCGTCGTCAACAATGCCGGCTACGGCCTGTTCGGCGCCGTCGAGGAGCTGACCGAGCGCAGCGTTCGCGACCAGATGGAGACCAACTTCTTCGGCGCCCTGTGGGTCACCCAGGCGGTCCTGCCCCTCATGCGGGCACAGGGCAGCGGCCACATCGTGCAGATCTCCAGCGTCGGCGGCGTCATCACGTTCCCCCTGGTCGGCGGCTACAACGCCTCCAAGTGGGCCCTGGAAGGGCTCACCGACTCCCTCGCACAGGAAGTGGCCGGCTTCGGGATCAAGGTCACCCTGGTGGAGCCCGGCAGCTTCGCCACCGACTGGGGCGGCTCGTCCGCCACCTTCTCCGAACACATGCCTGCCTACGAGGAGTTGCACGCGGCCGTGGTCGCCAATCTCGCCAACGTATCCAACGGCGATCCGACAGCTGCCGGACCGGCTCTGCTGCGGGTCGTGGACGCGGAGAATCCGCCGCTGCGGGTCTTCTTCGGCGACTTCCCGCTCCACTTCGTCCCGCAGGTCTACGCCGAGCGCATGAAGACCTGGGAGGAATGGGCCGACGTCGCGACCGAGGCCCAGGGTGGCCGTGCCGCGTAGCCGCACAACCACCGCACCCTGAACAACCCCGGTCGGCGGGCGCGCGGTTCCCGAGACGGAACCGCGCGCTCCCGGCCGAGACGTGTGCACACCTCCGAGGCTCGCCACCCATGACATGGCGTTCACGAGGCCCTCGATGACGCTCAAGGGCACGCCTTGGGACCGTCAGGCGCCGAGCGCGTCGATCAGCGCTTTGGTCACATCCTCGGTCGTGGCCGTGCCGCCCACATCGCGGGTGAGGACGCCCGCCGCGGTCGTCGCCTCGATCGCCTTCTGAAGGCGGGCCGCCTGGTCGGGCAGGCCGAAGTGTTCCAGCATCAGCGCGGCGCTGCCGATCGCACCGATCGGGTTGGCCAGGCCCTGGCCCGCGATGTCCGGGGCGGAGCCGTGGACCGGCTCGAACATGCTGGGGAAGCGGCGCTCGGGGTTGAGATTGGCGCTGGCGGCCAGGCCCAGGCTGCCGGCCAGGGCGCTGCCGAGGTCGGAGAGGATGTCGGCGTTGAGGTTGGAGGCGACGACGACCGAGAGGTCCTCGGGGCGCAGGACGAACTTCGCGGACATGGCGTCCACGAGGACGCTCTCGGTCTCCACGTCGGGATAGTCCAACGAGACCCGCTTGAAGACGTCGTCCCACAGCACCATGCCGTACTGCTGGGCGTTGCTCTTGGTGACGGAGGAGACCTTCTTGTGGGCCCGCCTACGGGCCAGGTCGAAGGCGAACCGCATGATCCGTTCGCAGCCCACCTCGGTGAACAGGGCCGACTGGACGGCGACTTCACCGCCGGGCCCGCGGCCGGCGAGGTTGCGGCCGCCGAGGCCCGCGTACTCGCCCTCGCTGTTCTCGCGGACGACGACCCAGTCGAGCTCGGTGTCGTCGGCCTTGCGCAGGGGACTCTGCACGCCGGGCAGGAAGTGCACGGGGCGGACGTTGGCCCACTGGTCGAAGCTCTGGCAGATCTTCAGGCGCAGGCCCCAGAGGCTGACGTGGTCGGGGACGGTGGGCCAGCCGACGGCGCCGAAGTAGATGGCGTCGAAGTCCTTCAGCTGGTCGAGGCCGTCCTCGTCCATCATCTTCCCGGTGCGCTCGTAGTACTCGCAGCCCCAGCCGAACTCCTCCCACTGGAAGGCGAAGGCGCCGCCGGAGTCCTCGGCCAGGGCGTCCAGTACGGCTCGCCCGGCGGCGACGACTTCCTTGCCCACCCCGTCGGCGGGGATGGCGGCGATGCGGAACGTGCGGGGTGCGGCTGTCATGGGGTGCCTCCGGCTCGCTGTCGTGCGGTCGGTTCGAGTCAACACAGCGACGTCACAGCGCGTCCAAGACCTGCTTTCGATACGACGTATAGGCGTGGCCGATCGGTCGCGCGTCAGGCAGACCGTGTCCGGCGTTCGGCCAGGGACTTGGTGAGGACGAGGAACGCTCGCGCGGCAGGGGTGAGATGCGCGGGCAGGCTCACCATCGCGACGTGCAGGTGGGCGGTCGGCTCGATGGGTGCGACGACGGCACCGCAGCGGCGGGCCAGCCTCGTCCAGGAGGAGGGCAGGACCGCCACGCCCACTCCGGTGAGGACCAGCGGCAGGATCGAGGTGCGGTGGTCCACGACCGTCACGATCTCGGTTCCGGTGCCGCCCGCGGTGATGTCGTCCACGATGCTGCGCATCAGGCTGCCGGTCCGGGACGCGATGAGCTTCTGGCCGGCCAGGCCCTCGGGCCGGATCGCGACGTCGTCCTGGATCGTCCCGCCCGGGGCGGCGACGACGACGAACGGCTGGTCCTCGACATGCAGGACGTCGAGGCCGGAGGGGTGCACGGGTGCGGCGCTGCCCAGCAGGCCCAGCTCGCAGGCACCACTGCGCACCAGCGAGACGACCTCGTCCGGGGTGAAGGCGGCCTGGGTGCTCACCGTCACCGACGGATGCAGTTCGGCGAAGCGGTGGATGAGGGTGGTGAGCGGTTCGATGCCGGGCGAGGGCATGGTGGCCACCTCGACGGTGCCGCCGTGCAGCCCGGCGAGCGCGGCCGCGGTGTCCCGTACGGCGGTCAGGTCCCGCAGCACGCGCCGGCTCGGCTCCAGCAGTTCCGCACCGGCTTCGCTCAGTACGACGCCCCGGCCCACCCGGTGGAAGAGCGCCACCCCGAGGTCCGCTTCCAGGTTCGCCATGGCCTGCGAGAGGGACGGCTGGGCCACGTGGAGGGCGGCGGCGGCCTTGCTGAAACCGCCGTGCTCGACGATGGCGAGGAAGTACTCCAGTTGCCGGGCGTCCACGGCGTCTCCCCGCTGTGTGCTGGTGCGACAGGCGGGGCGAGCCTACCTGCTGGTTTCGGTTCCCTCGCTTCGGATCCAGCGGTCGGCGACCGTCCGCCCGCACCGGGCGAGCAGTCGGGCCGACAGGGCCCTGTCGTGCGCGCAGTCCTGGTCGGTGAGGTCCGTCAGGGCCTGGACGGAGTGGAAGTGGGCGGCGGTCGTGTCGGGGGGAAGAGTGCAGCGGCCGGCCACCGCGTGGACCGGAGTGTCATGGCGACGGGCCCGACGGGCGAGCGCGACCGGCAGCTTGCCCGACAGGGACTGCTCGTCGAGGCTGCCTTCGCCGGTGATGACGAAGTCGCTCCGGGCCAGCAGTTCGTCGGCGCCGAGCAGGGTGAGGAAGTAGTCCGCCCCCGACCGCACCCGGCCACCCAGCAGCATCCCGGCATACCCGAGCCCTCCTGCCGCCCCGGCGCCGGGGACATCGGCGAGAGCTGCCGCGTCGGCGACGCCCGCCGCGTCGAGTCGCCGTACGAAGTCGGCGAGCGTGTCGTCCAGTTGCCGCACCTCGCCTGCGGTCGCCCCCTTCTGTGGGCCGTACACGGCGGCCGCGCCCGTCGCCCCGAGCAGCGGGTTGTCCACGTCGGTGGCGAGGACGAGGTCGACGCCCGCCAGGGTCGCGCGGGCCTCGGCGAGGTCGGCCGTGCGGAGATCGGCGAGTCCTGCGCCGCCCGGGCCGATCGGGGTGCCGTCCTCAGCCGCCAACGTCGCGCCGAGAGAGTGCAGCAGGCCCGCGCCGCCGTCGGTGGTGGCGACCCCGCCGAGCGCGAGGACGATCGTGTCCGCCCCGCCCGCCAGCGCGTACTGGAAGGCCTGGCCGATGCCCCGGCTGGTGGCCGTGAGCGGTGCCTTGTGCCCGCCCGGCAGCACTCCGAGTCCGCAGATGGCCGCCGCCTCGATGAGGACGGTACGGCCGTGTACCGCGACCTCGGCTGTGGCGGGCAGACCCGTCGGCCCGGTCACCGTGATCTTCTCGGCGCTGAACCGGCCCGCGCAGGCGGCTGCCACGCTCCCCTCTCCCCCGTCCGCGAGCGGAAGTCGCTCGACCCGGGCCTGCGGGGCGGCTTCGAGCAGCCCGCGCTCCAGGGCGCGGGCCACCTCGTCGGCGTCGAGAGAGCCCTTGAACTTGTCCGGGGCGATCAGTACGGACACCATCAGGACGTCACCGGAGCGGTCTGCGGAGCAGGGGCCTTGGCGAGCGGCCGTACGTCCTCCGCCTCGGCGGTGAGGTCCTCGGCCTCGGCGGTCAGGGGCGGCTCGCCCGCCTTGCCGGCCAGCACCAGCCGGGCCCGCTCCAGGTCCAGGCCGTTCTCCCACTTGGCGACGAACAGGGTGGCGACGGCGTTGCCGAAGAAGTTCACCAGGGCCCGGCACTCCGACATGAACTTGTCGATGCCGAAGATGAGCATGATGCCCGCTGCCGGGACGGAACCGACCGTCGACAGGGTCGCGGTGAGTGCGATAAAGCCGCCACCCGCGACGCCCGCCGCGCCCTTGGACGTCAGCAACATGACGGCCAGCAGACCGAGTTGCTGCCCGATGGAGAGGGAGGTGTCGGTGGCCTGGGCGATGTAGAGGGTGGCGAGCGAGAGGTAGATCGCCGCGCCGTCGAGGTTGAAGCTGTAGCCGGTCGGCACCACCAGGCCGACCGTGGGCCGTTCCGCGCCCATGAACTGGAGCTTGCGCATCAGTCCGGGCAGCGCGGGCTCGGCGGTCGAGGTGCCGAGGATCAGCCAGAACTCCTCCTTGAAGTAGCGGAAGAGCTGGAAGATGTTCAGCCGTACGTACAGGGCGAGCACCCCGCCGAGCACGACCACGACGAACAGGGCCGAGGTGACGTAGAAGAGGAGGATCAGGGAGCCGAGGCTGGTCAGGGTGGACAGGCCGAATTTTCCGATGGCGTACGACATCGCGCCGAAGGCGCCCAGCGGGGCGGCCTTCATGACGAAGGACAGGACCTTGAAGACGACCTCGGTCAGCCGTCCCACGGCCGCGATGATCGGCTCGCCCGTCTTCCCGACCAGCTTGATCGCGATGCCGAAGACCACGGCCAGGAAGATCACTTGAAGGATCTTCCCTTCGACGAACGGGCCGAAGAAACTGTCCGGCACGATGTTGGTGAGGAACTCCCACCAGTGCTGGTGCTCGCCCTGCTCGACGTACTGGCTCGCGTCGCCCGAGGTCTGCAGCGTCGACGGGTCGGCGTGCACACCGTCGCCGAGCCGGAAGATGTTGATCGCGACCAGGCCCGTCAGCAGGGCGACGATCGTGCCGACCTGGAAGTAGGTCAGGGCCTTGATGCCGGTACGGCCGACCTTCTTGAGGTCCGCGACGCCGGCGATGCCGCCGATGATCGTCAGGAAGACGATCGGGCCGATGAGCATCTTCATCGCGGTGATGAACGTCGTGCCGATCGGCTCCATGTCGGTGGCCAGATCCGGCCACTGCCAGCCCAGCACGATGCCGATCACGATCGCCACCAGCACCTGGACGTACAACTGCCGGTACCACGGCTTGGCCGCGATACGCGCGGCCTGTTCGGCTCGTCCGTTGCCCGGGGTATGCGTCATTGCAGCCTCCCTGATCGCGCGGCACCGAGCCCGATCGGTCCGCGCGGACTTTCGCCACAGTGAACCGGGCCGCGGATGAGGGGTCCACGACCAAAAATCGATGCCCCGTATAGGGCGGGCCTATCAATACCGGCGCAGGCCTCCCGCTCTGTTGGCGCAGGCCCAGGCCGGCGGGTGGCTCAGAGCCGTCCCTGCCAGGAGCAGGCTGCCTTTCCCCTGATCGTCACCGGGAGGCTGAGCACCGCGCCGGAGGTCGCGGTCGGATCGGTGACTCCGTACCGGGCCGTGGTGACGAGGAGGCGGTTGGTGTCGGGGGGCAGGCACACCGACGTGGGGTGCGGGGCGGGGACGGTCAGGGTGTGCAGCAGACGGCCGTCGGGGTGGTAGCGGCGGACCGCGCCGGCGCCCCACAGCGCGACCCACAGACAGCCCTCCTCGTCGACGGTCATGCCGTCGGGGCTGCCTTCGTCGTCCCTCAGGCGGAGGAAGACCTCCGGGCCGCCCACGAGGTCACCCGAGACGGGATCGACCCGGCAGCGCAGAATGGTGCCGACCGCCGTGTCGGCGAGGTACATGGTCGTGCCGTCGGCGGTGAAGGCGGGGCCGTTGGCGATGGTCAGTCCGTCGAGGACGCGGACCACCGTGCCGTCGGGGTCCGTGCGGTAGAGGGAGCCCGCGCCGGGGGTGGCGTCGTAGGCCATGCTGCCGGCCCAGAAGCGCCCAGCCGGGTCGGCGACGCCGTCGTTCATCCGGCTGGGGGCCGGGGTGCGGTCCTCGGGTCGGTCCAGCCATTGCAGGGCGCCGTCGGGGGTGAGCAGCGCGATGCCGGTGCCCGCGGCGGCGATCCAGGTGCCGGGCCGGCCGGACACCGGCGCCACGGCGCCCAACGGCACGTCGAGACGGGCGAGTTCGGTCGGCCCGGCGTCGTCGCGGTCGGCGCGCAGTTCGAAGAGGCGGCCGCTGAGGATGTCGACGTACACATACCGGCCGTCGAACCAGCGGCCGCCCTCGGCGAGTTCGTACGCTCCGTCCACGACAACCGTCGCCGACGCTGCCGTTGAGGTCATGTTCCGTCTCCTGGATCAGCGGATGGTCGTGCCGTCGGGCTGGTCGAACAGGCCGAGTTCGTCCCGGGTGGGAAGGCCCTCCCAGTCGCCCCGGGTGGCGACGGCGAAGGCCGCGGTGGTGACGGCCCGGTGCAGTCGGGCCGGGATGTCCACGTCGTCGAGGAGCCCGGACAGGTATCCGGCGACGAAGGCGTCGCCCGCGCCGACCAGATCGACGGCGTCGACCTCGCGCGCCGCACGGTCGCAAGTCCCGTCCTTGGTGAAGGCGGTCGCGCCGCGCGCACCCCGTTTGACGACCACTTCGCCGACCCCTTCCGCCAGAACGCTGCGCACCGACTCCGGTTCGTCCGTGCCCGGGTGTTCCGCCACCAGTGGCAGTTCGTCCTCGGAGGCGATGAGCAGGTCGATGTGGGCCAGCAGCGGCCGCAGCGCGGTACGGGCGCGGTCTGCGGTCCACAGCCGGGAGCGGTGGTTGACGTCGAGGCATACGGTGATGCCGGCTTCGCGGGCGTGGGTGGCGGCGGCCAGGACGGCGTCGGCCGCTGTCGGGCTCAGCGCCGGGGTGATGCCGGTCAGGTGCAGGACGCGGGGTGCCGGAGCCAGCGCGGGCAGGACGTCGGCCGGTGCGACGGCCGAACCCGCGGAACCGGCGCGGTAGTAGCTGACGCGGGTGAGCGTGCCCAGGCGGGGTTCGGTGAGCAGCAGTCCCGTGGGGCGGCCGGTGTCGTCGGTGACCGCGTGGTCGATGTCGACGCCCTCGGCGCGCAGGGTGCGCAGGACCAGTGCGCCGAGTTCGTCCGCGCCGACCCGGCCGGCCCAGCGCACCCGGTGTCCGAGCCGGGCGAGGCCGATGGCGACGTTGGACTCGGCTCCCGCGACGGACAGGCCGAGGTTGCCGCCGAGCCGCAGCGCGCCTTGGGCGCGCAGCGCCGCCATGGTCTCGCCGAAGGTGACGACCTCGGGTGCGGCCGCTGTCGTCACGACGTCTCCCCTGCGGCCACCCTGCGGAACTCGGCGGCGCGGACCCGGAGTTGGTCGAGGTCGCCGCCGTCGGCCGCGTCCCCCACCAGGGGTGAGCCGACGCCGACGGCGATGGCCCCCCGGTCCAGGTAGTCGCGGGCCGCCTGCGCGTCCACTCCGCCGACGGGCACGAAGGGCACCTCGGGGAAGGGGTCGCGCAGGGCCCGCAGGTAGCCGGGGCCGCCGAGCGTGCCGGGGAAGAGTTTGATCGCGTCGGCGCCTCGGGCGAGGGCGGTCTCGATCTCGGTCGGGGTCAGGGCGCCCATCAGCACGGGTACGCCGTAAGCCGCCAGTCCGTCGACGAGTGCCGGGGTGACGAGATAGGACGCTCCGGCCTCCACGGCGCGAGCCGCGTCGGCCGCCGAGCGCACGGTTCCGGCGCCGAGGAGGGCGTCGGGGCCGAGTTCGGCGCGGGCCTGCCTGATGACGGACAGGGCGTCGGCGGTGGTGAGGGAGACCTCGATGGCCGCGACGCCCTCCTCGGTGAGGGTGCGTACAGTGCGCAGGGCGGCGGCGGGATCCTTGCCTCGTACGATCGCCAACAGGCGGTGGGCGCGCAGCGATTCCACCAGGTTCATGGGTGCGGTTTCTCCTTCGGTTCGCGGTGCGGGGGGCCTGATGGTGCTTATGGTGCTCACCACTCGGTGAACGCCCCGTCCGCTCCCCGCCATACGGGGTTGCGCCAGCGGTGTCCGGTCTCGGCGGCCCGGCGTACGGCCTTCTCGTCGATGTCCACGCCGAGACCGGGGCGGGTGCTCGCGACCGCGTATCCCTCCTGGAAGCGGAAGGGTTCGGGGTCCATCACGTAGTCCAGCAGGTCGCACTGCTGGTTGTAGTGGATGCCCATGCTCTGTTCCTGGATGAGGAAGTTCGGTACGGAGAAGGCGATCTGAAGGCTTGCGGCCAGGGCGATCGGGCCCAGGGGGCAGTGCGGGGCGAGGGTGACGTCGTAGGTCTCGGCCATGGCGGCGATGCGGCGGACCTCGGAGATCCCGCCTGCGTGTGAGAGGTCGGGCTGGGCGACGGCGATGCCGCTGGCCATGACCTCGCGGAAGTCCCAGCGGGAGTAGAGGCGTTCGCCGGTGGCGAGGGGGATGCTGGTGGACTCCGCCAGGCTGCGCAGGTTGCCGGAGTGTTCGGGTGCGACGGGTTCCTCGACGAACAGCGGGTGCAGCTCCTCCAGTTGGGGCAGCAGTCGGCGTGACATGGCGGTGGAGGCCCGGCCGTGGAAGTCGACGGCGATGTCGCGCTCGTCGCCCAGCACTTCGCGGACGGCCGCGACGCGGGCGACGACCTCGGCGGTGCGGGCCGGGGTGTCGATGGGGGCGAGTTCGGCCGAGCCGTTCATCTTGACGGCGGTGAAGCCCGCCTTCATCTGTTCCTCGGCCAGTTCGGCGACCTCGCTGGGACGGTCGCCGCCGATCCAGGCGTACATCCGGACGCGGTCGCGGACGGGGCCGCCGAGGAGGCGGTGCACCGGGACGCCGTAGGTCTTGCCGGCGATGTCCCACAGGGCCTGGTCGATGCCGGCGACGGCGCTGGAGAGGATGGGGCCGCCGCGGTAGAAGCCGCCCTTGGTGAGCACCTGCCAGTGGTCCTCGATGCGTAGCGGGTCGCGGCCGACGAGGTAGTCGGCCAGTTCGTGCACCGCGGCGCGTACGGTCTCGGCGCGGCCCTCGATGACGGGCTCGCCCCATCCGGTGACGCCCTCGTCGGTGGCGATGCGCAGGAACAGCCAGCGCGGGGCCACCAGGAACGTCTCAAGTCCGGTTATCTTCAAGGAGTTTCCTCAGGGAGCGGGCCGGTCGCGGTGTCGTCGTCGTCTTCTTGGGCCTGTACGGCGGCCAGGTCGTGGGACGCCTGGGCGAGCAGGGATTCGACGGCTGCCACCGCGGCGTCCGGATCGCCCGCCTCGACAGCGTCGAGCAGTTCCTGGTGGACGGGGATGGAGTCGGAGAAGTGCCGGGCGCCGTGCACGATGCGGTCGCGCACGCGCAGGCCGGCCTCGATGACGACTTCCATCCGGCTGAGCAGTTCGTTGTGGGCGGCGTCCAGCAGGGCGCGGTGGAAGGCCAGGTCCGCTTCGACCATCGCGTCCGCGTCCGTTCCGGCCGCCGCCATCGCGTCGAGGGTCTGGCGCAGGGCGTCCAGGTCGGCGGGGGTGCGGCGGGCCGCGGCGAGCCGGGCTCCGGCGGGTTCGACGATCGCGCGGACCTCGGCGAGGTCGTCCAGGAACCCGTCGGTGGGAGCGCTGCTGCCCTGCCAGCGCAGCAGGTCGCTGTCGAGGAGGTTCCAGTCGGCGCGGGGCCGGATGGTCGTCCCGCGTTTCTGCTTCGACTCCAGCAGGCCCTTGGCGGCCAGCACGCGCATGGCCTCGCGCACGACGGTCTTGCTGACGCCGAGTTCGGTCTCGAACTTGACCGGGTCCACGACGGTGCCCGGGGGGTAGTCGCCGCGGATGATGCGCCGGCCCAGTTCCTCCACCGCCTGGCCGTGCAGCCCCCTACCGGGATGGGTCACCACGTTCTCCGTTTCCGTATCGGTCCTTGTGCATCGACTGCCGCGCGGTGCGCGTCCCTCACGAGGACTCCTTCATGACACTCCATCCTCCATCGACCACCAGGCTCGCACCGGTCACATAGGAGGCATCCTCTGATGCCAGGAAGGCGACGGCCGAGGCGACCTCCTCCGGCTGCCCGAAGCGCTTGGCCGCGGTGGCCGCCACGCTGCGCGCCCGGTCGGACTCCGGGATGCCCTCCCAGGCGGCGGTGAGGATCGGTCCGGGCAGGACCGTGTTGACCCGGATGTCGGGACCGTACTCGACGGCCAGCTGCCGTCCCAGTGAGCACAGGGCGCCCTTCGCTGCGGCGTAGGCGGCGTGGCCGGGCAGGCCGATGACGGCGTGCACCGAGGAGGTGAGGACGACCGAGCCCTTCGACTCGCGGAGCAGGGCGGCGAAGGTCTTCATCCCGCGCCAGGCCGGCTTGAGCAGGACGGCCATCTGGCCGTCCCACTCGGACTCGGTCAACTCGTGTGCTGCTTTGTTGAGTTGGGCGAAGGCGTTGCTGTGCAGCACGTCCAGCCGGCCGTGGTGCTCCTCGACGTGGCGGGCCAGGTTCTCCCAGTCGGCGGCCGAGGTCACGTCGCAGCGCACGTACTCCGCGTGTCCGCCGCTGTCCGCGATGTCCGCCACGACGGCCTTGCCGGCCGTGTCGTCCACGTCCGTGACCACGACCACCGCCCCTTCGGCCGCGAGCCGGCGGGCCGTGGCCGCGCCGATTCCGTGCGCCGCCCCGGTGATCACCGCCACGCGGCCCGTCATCCTGCGGCATTCCGTCATCACGTGCGTCCTCCCTCGCTGCTGCCTACGGGCCCACCATAGCTGTTTCAATTAATTATGAATATATCTTGACGGCGCGACGGTGACGCTCCGAGACTGACCGGCACGCAACAGGCACCTTCAGCACGAAGCCAGGAAGGACCTCCTCCCATGAGCCGCACCACACCCCGCCGCAGAAGCCGGGGCGCACTCGCGACGACCTTTGTCGCCCTCTCCCTGCTCATCTCCGCCTGCAGTGGTTCGAGCGATGCGCAGGACAAGGCGCAGGCGCCCGCCAAGCCCGGCGAGAAGGTCGACCTGCGCTTCTGGTCGTGGGTCCCCGGCGTCGACAAGGCCGTCGACAAGTGGAACGCCACCCACCCGGACATCCACGTCAAACTGGAGAAGATCCCGTCGGGCAGCAGCGGCGGCTACGCGAAGATGCGCGCCGCCCTCAAGAGCGGCAACGCGCCCGACCTGGCCCAGGTCGAGTACCAGGAGATCCCCTCGTTCCTGCTGGAGAACGGCCTGGTGAACCTGTCCGAGTACGGCGCGGACAAGGACAAGTCGAAGTTCGTGGACTGGCAGTGGCAGCAGGGAGTCTTCGGCTCGGCCGTCTACGCGATCCCCCAGGCGTCCGGTCCGATGGGCCTGTTCTACCGCTCCGACCTGTTCAAGAAGTGGGGCATCGCTCCGCCCAAGACCTGGGACGAGTACGCCCAGGCCGCGGAGAAGATCCACAAGTCGGACCCGAAGGCCTACATCGGCACCTTCCCGCCCGGCAACTCGGCCTGGTTCACCGCGCTCGCCTGGCAGGCCGGCGCCAAGTGGTTCGGCGTCGACGGCGACACCTGGTCGGTGAACATCGCCTCCCCCCAGACCCTCAAGGTCGCCGCCTACTGGGACGAACTGCGCACCAAGAAGCTGATCAAGACCGAACCCGACTTCGCCAACGGCTGGTACAAGGACCTCCAGTCCGGTGCCATCACCTCATGGGTCAGTGCCCAGTGGGGCGACGCCATCATCAGCGGAAACGCCCCCAAGACCAGCGGCAAGTGGTCGGTGGCGCCCATGCCGCAGTGGACCGAGGGCGCGAACGTCTCCGCCAACTGGGGTGGCTCCTCCACGGCTGTCCTCAAGGGTGCCAAGCACATCCCCGAGGCCCTGCAGTTCGCCGAGTGGCTCAACACCGACCCCGCGAGCGTCGACCTGCTGCTGCAGGGCGGATACGGCTGGCCCGCGGGGGCCGACGCGTACAAGGGCTCCTCGCTGGACAAGCCGTCGGAGTTTTTCGGAGGCCAGAAGTACAACGAGGTCTTCGCCGAGGCGGACAAGAACATCGACACCTCGTGGAAGTGGATACCGACGATCGACGCCACCTACCAGCACCTCAACGACGGCTTCCAGGCCGCTGTGGCGGGCAAGGGCTCGTTCGTCTCCGCGGTCCAGCAGGCACAGAAGCAGACCGTCGAGGACCTGAAGAAGAAGGGTCTGAAGGTTTCCACCGGCCAGTGACCGCCTCCGGAGGGCGCGACACGGCCGCCGCCGTTCTCCCCTCCGGACTCCAGAAAGCACCCTGATGCCCACCCGCACCCGAGCACCCCGCCGCCGCGGAAAACTGGCGCCCCTCGCGTTCGTCGCGCCCTTCCTCCTGCTGTTCCTGCTGACCTTCGTCGTCCCCATCGGCTACGCCGTCTACCAGAGCGTCATGGACGTCGAGCACACCGGGCCGCTGGGGCTCGGCGGCAGCCGTACCGTCTTCGTGGCGCTGAGCAACTACTCCGACGCGTTGTCCGATCACGCCTTCCTGCGCAGCATCGGTCGCGTGCTGTTGTTCGCCGTCGTGCAGGTGCCATTGATGGTCGTGCTGGCCGCCGGCCTCGCGCTGCTGCTGGACAGCGCCTCGGCCAGAGGCGTGCGGTTCTTCCGCGCCGCCTACTTCCTGCCCTACGGCGTTCCGGGGGTCATCGCGTCCATCCTGTGGGGCTTCTTGTACGTCCCGGGAGTCAGCCCTCTCGTGGACGGCATGCGCCACCTGGGAATATCGGTGGACCTGCTGGGCGGAGACACCGTCCTGTGGTCCATCGCGAACATCGTCACCTGGGAGTTCGCCGGCTACAACGTCCTGGTCCTGGTGGCCCAGTTGCGCACCATCCCCACGGAGTTGTACGAGGCGGCCCGCATCGACGGCGCCAGTGCGTGGATGACGGTCCGGCATGTCAAGCTGCCGCTGCTGCGCCCGGCGCTGATCCTCACCACGGTCTTCACCATCATCGGCACGCTGCAACTGTTCGCCGAACCACTGGTGCTCAAGCCCGTCTCGTCGAGTATCGACAGCTCCTACACGCCCAACCTCAGCGCCTACAACGAGGCGTTCACCAACGACAACTACCACCTCGCCGCCGCCGAGGCAGTCCTGCTCGCCCTCGCCGCGTTCGTGCTCTCCTTCGGGTTCCTGCGGCTGGTCAACAAGAAGGGTGGGGACGCGTGAGTCTCCAGACAGCGGACCGCACGGTCCCGCCGAAGGGTGGGAAGCCTGCCTCCGACGACGACGGCTCGACGCCGCGCGGCGACATCACCGGCGTCACCACACGCAGTCGCATCCTGGTCACCGGCCTGCTCGTGGCGGCCGCCGGGTACTTCCTGCTCCCGGTGTACTGGCTGGTGGTGGCGTCCACCAAGTCCACCGGCGACCTGTTCGGCAGCTTCGGACTGTGGTTCTCCCACCCGCAGTTCCTGAGCAACCTGCACCGGGTGGTCACCTACGACGACGCGATCTACCTGCGCTGGGCGGCCAACAGCGTGCTGTACGCGGGGGTCGGCGCGGGCGTGGCGACGCTGCTGGCCGCGATGTCCGGCTACGCGCTGGCGAAGTTCTCCTTCACCGGCCGCGACACGATCTTCAACATCGTGCTCGGTGGTGTCCTGATCCCCGCCACGGCGCTGGCACTGCCCATGTACCTGCTGTTCAGCGAGGCGGGCCTGGCCAACACCTACTGGGCCGTCCTGCTGCCGAGCTTCGTCAGCCCCTTCGGCGTGTACCTGTGCCGGATCTACGCCGCGGCATCCATACCGGACGAGTTGCTCGAGGCGGCCCGCATCGACGGCGCGGGCGAGTTCCGCATCTTCCGGGTCGTCGCGCTGCGCATCATGTCCCCCGCCCTGGTGACGATCTTCCTTTTCCAGTTCGTCGGCATCTGGAACAACTACTTCCTGCCGCTGGTCATGCTGTCCGACTCCAAGCTGTACCCCATCACCCTCGGTCTGACGTCGTGGCAGTCCTTCGCCGACCGCCAACCGCAGCTCTACCAGATGACCGTGGGTGGCGCCTTCGTCTCCGTCGTCCCTCTGATGATCGCCATGGTCGCCCTGCAGCGCTTCTGGCGCAGCGGACTGACCGAGGGCAGCGTCAAGGCCTGACCGGCCGTCAGGACACCAAAAGGCCCCGGCCAGAAGGTTCACTCTCACCTTCCGGCCGGGGCACCGATGGTTGTTCACCTGCCTCGCGGATTCACCGCTTTGCGAAACACGTCGTAGACGAGCTTGGGCCGTTCCTCGGCGAAGGTGACCAGACCCATCACGGAGATGCCGTTGTAGTCCTGGTTGTATCCGGCCCGCTGCTTGTAGTCCTTGAGCACCCAGTAGGTGAACCCGAGGACGAACTCGCTGCGCGCGGTCACCTGCTCCCAGTGCGCGGTGAAGCTCGCCGCCTGCCACTCCTCCGTACCCTGCGTGGTCGCGGGGCCGTGGGTGCCGGCCACGGACCAGGTGCCGTTCTCGGTGATCAGGATCGGCTTGTCGGGATACTTCGCGTGGACCGCGTCCAGCGTGGGGCCGAGGTCGGCGTCCTTGCCGTAGAAGTAACCGAAGTACTCGTTGAACCCGATGACGTCGGCGAGGTCGAACGCGGGGTCGTTGCTCGTGTTGGAGGCCCAGGTCACCGGGCGGGCGGTGAGGTCCACCGACTTCACGGCCGCCTTCATGTCGGCGAGCCAGGCCCGGTAGACGGGGGCGCCGCCGGCGTCGATCTCCGACTCGTTCTGGAGGCCCCACAGGATCACCGAGGGGTGATTGTGCTGGTTCCACGCCATGGTCAGGGCCAGGGCGCGGGCGAGGCCGTAGCGCTCGGTCTGGAGCTTCTCCTGGGCGGTGTTGAGCCACATGGTGTCGATGTCGTCCATCACCAGCACACCGTGTTCGTCGGCCCAGTCGTAGACGTATGGGTCGCGGTTGTAGACGCAGTTGCGGATGAGGTTGGCGCCCAGTGCCGTGATGTGTCCCAGTTCCCGGTCGTACTCGGCCGGCGTCATGGCCCTGCCGTGGGCGGCCGTCTCCTCGTGCCAGTTGAGGCCCTTGAGGAACAGCGGCTTGCCGTTCAGGCGCAACTGGGCTTCGGCGACGGCCAGTTCGCGTACGCCGTAGACGGTGGACAGCGTGTCCACCCGAGGGCCGGCATGCCTCCCGGCGTTCAGGGTGGCGCGGGCGGTGAGCGTGTGCGGCGCGGCCGGGCTCCAGCGCGGTGCGTGGGGTATCGGGACCGAGGCGCGCACGACGCCTGCCGACCGGGCCGCGATCCGGGCCGCGACGACGACGGGCCGGCCGCCGCTCCCCCGGCCGGGGTCCAGGGTGAGCCGGCCGTCGAAGTCGGTGGCGCCGTGGTTCTCGACGACCGCGTGTGCCTCCAGGCGCCCGTTCACGGTGGACACGAGCAGTTTGGCGACGGTGACCTGCGGGACCGCCTCGATCCAGGCGGATCGGGTCAGTCCCGCGTAGGGCCAGTAGTCGACGGGCTTGTACGGCAGTTCGTGGTCGTCGGTGACCGGTTGCGGTGGCGCTGCCAGGTAGTCGGTGTAGGTCGCCCGGCGGAAGACGCGCACGGCGAGAATCTGGCGGGTCCCCGGCCGGAGCGCCCCCGCCACCGGCAGGGCGAAGGGCGAGTTGGCGCCTTCGTGCTTGCCCAGGTGCGTGCCGTCGAGCCATACCTCGGCGCTGTACCCGGCGGCCAGGAAGGCGATGCGTACGTGTCGGGCTCGCCAGGACGCGGGCACGGTGACGGTGGTGCGGTACCAGGCGTAGCCGTCGTCGAACGCCGTGCCCTTGCCGAAGGGGCCGGTCTCGGAGCCGAAGTCGGGGGTGTCCAGCAGGTCCCAGGCCGCCGGGACGTCGATGCGGCCCCAGGAGCTGTCGTCGAAGTGCCGGGAGTGCCAGCCCTTGTCGAGTCCCTGGTCGGCGGGGTCGAAGCGGAAACGCCACCGTTTGTCGAGGGACAGGTAGTCGCGCGTGGGCTCGTGCGTGCGCCAGCCGTCGAAGGAGGGAAGCACACCGCCGTACTGGAAGACGACGTTGGTGCCGCCGACGTCGCGCACATGGGTGCCGGAGGGCTCGGTGGCCGGGTGGGTGTCGAGCACCGGGCCGTTGGTGGCTGCCGCGGCTGTGCCGTCCGCCGCTCGTGCCGTCTCCGGCCAGGCGGGCAGGGCGACGACGGCGGCCGCTCCGAGTGCCGTGACGACGGTGCGCCGGGACAGGTGGATGGGTTCGGTCATGGCACATGAGCCTGGGCAGTCCCACGACACCTGTCAAGCATTATTCATAATTAATGAATTGAGCTACGGTGCCCTCATGACGACACAGCAGCAAGCAATGGCCATCACCCTGTGGGACTTCAGCTGGTACACACAGGCAGGACCCGGCGAGCCCTTCGCCGACCTCGACCGCGCCTTCGCCGAGGCGGTGGACCGGGGCTTCAACACCGTGCGCGTCTGCGCCATGCCCTTCCTGCTGTTCTCCGGACGCGTCCCCGACCCGGACTCCATCCAGGTCCGGGGCCTCGGCAAGGAGTTCGGACAACGCACCCGCTGGTACGACGTGCGCGGCGGCTATCCGCTGGACGGCCGCCGACGGCTCGTCGAGCTGTTCGAGGCAGCCGCCCGCCACGACTGCAAGGTGATCGTGTCGTCCTGGGAGTACCAGCAGTCCCCCAGCTTCGCCGACACCGACGCCTGGCACCGCGCCCTCGCCGAGGTCCCAGGACCGGACCGCGCCGAGGCGGTGGCCGAAGCCCTCGCCAACCTCCTCGACTTCCTCACCGAGCACGGCCTGACCGACCAGGTCGCCTACGTCGAAGTGCACAACGAGGTCGACAACTGCTCCCTGGTACCGCGCGACAACGTCACCCACTACGCCTACCTGCACGGCCCTCTCGACCGCGCCGTGAAGCTGCTGCGGGCCCGGCACCCCGCCATCCCCGTCACCTACTCGCTGGGCGAGCCCTGGCCGAGCGAGATCGACGACCTGCCGGAGGGGGCGCAGATCGCGCACTTCCACTTCTACGTCTACGGCGTGCTCGGCGCCCTGTACGAGGCGGTCGGACTCGGCCACGGCACCGAAGCGGCGCCCGAGACGGCGGCCTGGCCCACCCCCGAACTGGCCGCCATGCTGCGCCCCGACGCCCCCGCCTTCGCCGACTACCAGCCGGACGAGCCCTGGCGACTGGCCGCCACCGGCATCCCGCGCGAACTGTTCTACGCCCATGACTGGGTCGACCCCGACCGCTGGGACCTGTGGCTCTACGAGAACTATCCGGCGCACCGGCAGGCCATGCGGGAGACGCTGGCCGGGTGGGTCGACTCCGTGGCCGAGTTCGCCGGCCGCCGCGGCATCCCCGCCGTCCTCGGCGAAGGAGTCGTCGGATACACCCCGCTGCTCACCCGCTTCGAGGAGGACGCCGTCGGCAAGGACATCGCGGAGTTCGTCGTCGACCGCTGTCTCGCCGCGGGCTTCCGTGGCGTCGTCCTGACCTCGAACGCGGCCCCGCACCACCCCATGTGGCACTCCGACCGGGACTGGATGCGACGGGTCAACGCCCGTGTCACCGCACCCTGAACACACGGCCTGATGTCAACCGCCAGGGCCTCCTGCCACTCGGTCCGCATCGCGAATCCCGAGCCGGCAGGAGGCCCTTCGTCAAACCGTTCAGTTGATGCGGACGATCTTCCAGTACTGGTCGTCGATGTTCAGGTCGTTCCACTGCACGACTGCCGCGCCGTTGCTGGTGGAGGACTGGGCGACGCCGGCGTTGAAGCCGCTGCCCACGTTCTTGAGTTCGTAGTAGCCGTTGCCCGCGTCGGTGAGGGTCCACTTCTGCGAGTTCGCGCTGGACGGCGTGTTCTGGACGACCGCGGCTCCGGCGGTGGTGGAGCCGTTACGGATGTCCAGGTTCAGGTTGCTGTTGGCGTTCTTGATGGTCCACGCTCCGCCGCCGGCGGCCTGGAAGGTGAACAGCTGGCAGAAGCAGGCCGAGTTCTGCCACTGCTGGGCTGCCGTGTTCGTGGCGGTCGAGCCCTGCGGGATGTCCAGGTACCTGCCGCTGTTCTTGTTGACGAGGACGTACTGCCCGGTGCCCAGCGGTGGCAGGGCGGTCTGGGTGAGGTTCCAGCGCTGGCAGGCGCAGCTGGTGCCGCTCCACTGGACGGCGGCGGTGCCGGCCGAGGTGGAGGCGTTCGGTATCTCCAAATACTTGCCGGTCACCCGGTTGGTGATGGTGAACCCGCCCGCCTGGTGCGGGGAGACGGCCCATTCGTGGTCGAGGGTGCCGTTGTCGTCCCACTGGAGGATCTTGGCGCCGTCGGCGGTGGACTGGTTCTCCACGCCGAGGACCTTGCCGCTGGCGACGTTGAAGATCTTGAAGTAGCCGGATGCCTGCTGCACGAAGCGCCACTGCTGGTCGGTGGCGTTGTCGGCGTTCTGCTGGGTCGCGTTGGTGCCGTTGGTGGTGGACCCGCCCGCGATGGTGAGCTTCAGGTCGCTGTTCGCGTTGGACAGGGTGTAGGTGGCACCGTCCGAGATGCCGCCGCCCAGGTCGATGGTGCTGTAGGTGACGGGGTTGGAGAGGTTGCTGCCTCCGTTGCCGCCGCTGAGCACGAGCAGGCTGTGCCCGTCGGACAGCGGCACCATGCCCCGGCTGTAGCCGTTGGCCACGTTGGAGTTGATCCGCGTCCAGGTGTTCGCGGCGCCGTTCTGGGTGTTGAGGAACAAGTCACTGGTGCTGTAGGCGCCGACGACTAGCGTGCCGTTCGGGCCGCCGGTGGGCAGCCACGTGATGTACGGGGTGCTGGTGGGGACCGCGCCGTCCGTCGACCGCAGGGGAATGCCCGTGACGGAGTCGAAGGCCTCCGGGTCGGCGGAGATCTTGTAGTAGACGGCGAAGTTGCCCGAGGGCGAGCCGCCGTACTCGTACGTCATGACGTAGTTGCCGTTGGGGAGCTTCGCGACGGTGGCCATACCCGGGCGCTGGCTGTAGGTGGGCATCGCCACGTCGTCCACGACCGGACCCCAGGTGTGGAGGTCCGTGGTGACCTGGTGCACGAGCTTCTGGCCGTGGTCGGGGTCGCGCTGGTCGGAGTAGTAGACGATCAGCTTGCCGTTGGCGTAGAGGAAGAAGGGCTCCCACACGGGGGTGTTGCCGTTGCCGTTCTGGTCGTACGCCGGGCCGCCGGTGGCGATGTTGCTGACGAACGTCCAGGTCTGGCCGCGGTCGGTGCTGGCGTAGACATCGATCTTGATGGCGGAGCGGTCGGCGGGGACCGAGGCGCCGGCGGCCAGGATGGTGCCGGCCGGGAAGTCACCGACGGCGGTGGGCAGTTCGAACAGCTCGGGCTGCCAGCGCATGCCCCAGCCGTTCTGAGTGTCGGCGACCTCGGAGATCTTCGACCAGGAGCCGCCGTTGTCCGTGCTGCGGTAGATCGGGAAGACCGGTGTGCCGGAGGTGTACTGCTCGAACGTCGCCAGCATCGTGCCGTTGGCCGAGCCGTTGTGCTGCATACGCATGGCACGCGGGTAGAGCGATCCGGGCGAGGGCGCACCCGACGGCGGGGTGTACATCGTCTGCGCGGGACGAGCCAGGGCGTCCGCCCGATCGGCGGGCAGGACCATGGCCATCGCCGCGACGAGCAGGACGAAGGCCAGGGACAGCAGAGAGAGGGGACGGGAACGCGGAGCGGCGCCGGATCTGGCGCCTGTCTGCGTTGGGGACATTGCGGCTCCCAGGGGAAAGGGGAAGGGGTGTTTCGATGTCCGCCGACTCGGAACGGCCCAGAGTGATGCGGCGGAGTGCGTTGGGCGCGTCGCCCGGGGGACGGCCGGGCGACGCAGCCGGGTGCGGGTCGCGAGCGCGACGTCCGCAGACTGGGGCGGGGCGCCCCGGCGGGTGAGTGCGCCGGGGCCGTGCCACAGGTGTGGGGTGGATCAGACGGAGGGCGGCGGCGCGGTGGAACCGCGGACGATCAGTTCGACGGGTGGGTCGTTCGCCGGCGGCAGTTCGGTGTCGGGCTTCTCGATGGCGTGGAGGAGAAGCCGGATCCCTTCGCTCGACGCCTCCTCGAAGGGCTGACGGACGGTGGTCAGAGTCGGGGAGACGTAGGCGAAGACGGGGTTGCCGTCGAAACCGACGACACTGACGTCCTCGGGCACACGACGGCCGCTTTCCCGCAGGCCGTGGATCAGCCCGATGGCCATCTCGTCGCCCGCGGCGAACACCGCGGTCACCGAGCGGTCCGAGGCCAGCCCCAGGCCCGCGGCATACCCGGAGGCCGCCGACCAGTCGCCGTTGAGCACGGGCGGCTCATGCGCGCCCCGGGCCGCCAGCGCCGCCCGCCATCCCTCGATGCGGTCCTTGGTGGCGTACCACCGGCGCGGACCGGCGAGGTGGTGGACGGTCGCGTGCCCCAGGTCCAGCAGGTGTTCGGTGGCCGCGCGGGCCAGCTCATGTGCGCCCACGCCGACAGTCAGTGCCCGGGCAGCGGCGAAGGAGGGTGGCGCTCCGACGAAGAGGACCGGTACGTCGACTCCGAGTGGGACCTCACCCTCGACGATGGGTACGGAGACGACGATGCCGTCCACGCCCTGGTCAAGGAGTGACTCCACCGCGCCGGTGATGCTCTGCGGGTCGCCGTCCGGGGTGTTGACGACACGCAGCGCGTAACCGGCGTCCCGTACGGCCTGTTCGATGCCCACCAGCAGGGAGGCGGTTCCGTACCCGGCTGTCGCCAGGGCGACCACACCGATGGACCGGGTACGGCCGGAGGCCAGTGCCCTGGCGGCGTTGTTCAGCCGGTAGCCGAGTTCCTCGGCGGCCGCCAGGACGCGTCGGCGGGAGTCCTCGGAGACGTACGGCTCGTTGTTGAGGACCCGGGAGACCGTCTTGCGTGAGACGCCGGCCAGCCTGGCCACGTCCTCACTGCGCGGCGTGGAGGAGCCGGCACCGCGCTCCGCCCCTGTCGTCATGAAGTCTCCCTAGGGCCGTGTGTTCGTCATCGAACGAGGTCAATTGTATGACCGCGCGGTCTGACCGCGCGGTCAATGTGTACGCATCCGCCGAGCGCTCGTCAAGAGTTCTCGCAGCGCCACTTGGCTTCGGAGCGAGCGGACGGTCGGGGCCGGCAGCTGGGCGCAGGGGGTTTCACAGGCGCTCCAGGAAACGCGACCGGCGTGAATTCACGCAGGTCAAGTGGTGTTTTCTCCCGTACCGCGCAACTCGACGATCAGCCGAACCAGCCCAGTCCGCCGACTCCGATTACCCGCGCACCGAGTTCCTGACCGAACCTGAACCATCACGAATTGCCGGACGCGGAGTCTTGACATCGAGCACACAGAGCGTCCACGCTTCCTGGCGTCCACCGATCGTGTTTGTTTGATCGTGTTTGGTTCTGGTCACTCGGCGGCCGCCTCTCCGCCAACCCTCTTCCGGCTGACGTGCCAACCCTGGGTACCGCCAGCTCTGTCAGGAGTCGAAATGCACCATTCATCCCTCGATCTGCCCATGCCTGGCGCCAGCCGCCGCACCGTGCTGCGCGGACTCGGCGGAGCCGCGCTGCTGGGTGCCGGCATCCCCCTGCTGAGTGCCTGCGCCGGCAGTTCCGCCTCGTCGGACACCAAGACCGTCACCGTGGGCTCCAACGCGTCCGACGCCGTCCCGAAGAAGGGATACGGCGACATGTACGCGGCCTTCACGAAGCAGTCCGGGATCGCGGTCGACATCAACACCAAGGACCACAACACGTTCCAGGAGCAGATCAACACCTATCTGCAGGGCACACCGGACGACGTGTTCCAGTGGTTCGCCGGCTACCGGATGCAGTTCTTCGCGGCCAAGGGACTCGCCTCCCCGATCGACGACGTGTGGAAGACGATCGGCGCCAACTTCCCCAGCGCCATGCATGACCTGAGCAAGGGTCAGGACGGCAAGTACTACCTGGTGCCCCTCACCACCTCCCCATGGGCGGTCTTCTACCGCAAGAGCGTCTTCCAGAAGTACGGCTACGAGGTCCCCACCACCTGGGACGCGTACATCACCCTGTGCAAGCAGATGAAGAAGGACGGCCTCGTCCCGATCGCGTACGGCGACAAGGACGCCTGGCCGGCGATGGGCTCCTTCGACCAGATCAACTTCCGCCTCAACGGCTACGACTTCCACGTCGAGCTGATGGCGGGCAAGGCTTCGTGGACCGACGCGAAGGTCCGCAAGGTCTTCGACACCTGGGCCGAGAGCCTCCCCTACCACCAGGAAGGCGCGGTCGGCCGCACCTGGCAGGACGCCGCTCAGACGCTGGTGGCCAAGAAGGCCGGCATGTATATGCTCGGCATGTTCGTGGCCCAGCAGTTCGCCAACAAGGCGGACCTGGACGACCTCGACTTCTTCGCCTTCCCCGAGATCGACCCGCAGTTCGGGCAGGACACCGTCGAGGCGCCGACCGACGGCATCATGCTCAGCAAGAAGCCCAAGAACCACGCCGGTTCCGTCAAGCTGCTCGAATTCCTGGGTACGGCCCAGGCCGAAGAGATCTACCTCAAGGCCGACCCGAGCCTGATCGCCGCCTCCACGAAGGCCGACACCTCCGGCTACAGCGCCCTTCAGAAGAAGGGCTTCGAGATGATCAGCCAGGCGAAGCATCTCACCCAGTTCATGGACCGCGACAGCCGCCCGGACTTCACCTCGACGGTCATGCAGCCCGCGCTCCAGAAGTTCATCCGCGACCCCAAGGGGATCGACAGCCTGCTGTCCTCGATCGAGCGGCAGAAGAAGACGATCTTCGCGTCCGGCTGAGACCGCCCCCTTCCGAAGCGGATGAACACCGACACCATGAGCTCCGAAACGACCACGAAGACCCCGGAGGCGGCCGCGGCGCCGCCTCCGGGCGCCACGAAGCCGAAAAGACGGGTTCCACAGGGCCACCAGCGCCTGCTGACCCGTCGCGACCGGATCACGCTCGCCCTGATGGCCGGCCTGCCGACGATCCTGCACGTCACCCTCGTCTGGGTCACCGCCCTGGCCTCCATCGCGCTGGCCTTCACCACCTGGGACGGCATCGGCTTCGACTCCATCCACTGGGTGGGGCTGGACAACTTCCGGGAACTGTTCACCAACAACCCGCAGTTCTGGCCCGCCGTCGAGCACAAC
>NZ_JBEAAJ010000024.1:0-49292 GCF_040446465.1 Streptomyces sp. RG80
TCGGGCGACCTTCTCGTCGAGGTGCTTGGGCAGCGTGTAGACGCCGATCGGGTACTCGGCCTGCTTGGTGAACAGCTCGATCTGGGCCAGCGTCTGGTCCGCGAAGGAGTTGGACATCACGAACGAGGGGTGGCCGGTGGCGTTGCCCAGGTTCAGCAGGCGCCCCTCGGACAGGACGATGATCGTCTTGCCGTCGGGGAAGGTCCAGGTGTGGACCTGGGGCTTGACCTCGTCCTTGACGATGCCCGGCACGCTCGCGAGGCCGGCCATGTCGATCTCGTTGTCGAAGTGGCCGATGTTCCCGACGATCGCCTGGTGCTTCATCCTGGCCATGTCGGAGGCCATGATGATGTCCTTGTTGCCGGTCGTGGTGATGAAGATGTCGGCGGTCTCCACGACCTCGTCCAGCGTCGTCACCTGGTAGCCGTCCATCGCCGCCTGGAGCGCGCAGATCGGGTCGACCTCGGTGACGATGACGCGGGCGCCCTGACCGCGCAGTGACTCCGCACTGCCCTTGCCGACGTCGCCGTAGCCGAACACGACCGCCGTCTTGCCGCCGATGAGGACGTCGGTGGCCCGGTTGATGCCGTCGATCAGCGAGTGCCGGCAGCCGTACTTGTTGTCGAACTTCGACTTGGTGACGGCGTCGTTCACGTTGATCGCCGGGAACAGCAGGACGCCGTCGCGCTGCATCTCGTACAGACGATGGACGCCGGTCGTGGTCTCCTCGGACACCCCGCGGATCTCCGAGGCGATCCGCGTCCAGTCCAGCGGGCTGTTCTCCAACAGGGCCCGCACGACGGCCAGTTCCTCGTTCTCGGCGACCGGCAGCTCGCCCGTCTTGCGGTACTCGACGCCCTTGTGGACGAGAAGGGTGGCGTCACCGCCGTCGTCGAGGATCATGTTCGGGCCGGCGTGCCCGGGCCAGGTCAGGGCCTGCTCGGTGCACCACCAGTACTCCTCGAGCGTCTCGCCCTTCCAGGCGAACACCGGGATGCCGGCGGCTGCGATCGCGGCGGCCGCGTGGTCCTGGGTGGAGAAGATGTTGCAGGACACCCAGCGGACCTCGGCGCCGAGCGCGACCAGCGTCTCGATGAGGACGGCGGTCTGCACCGTCATGTGGAGCGAACCCGTGATGCGCGCACCGGCGAGCGGCTGCGCCTCGGCGTACTCCTTGCGGATCGCCATCAGACCGGGCATCTCGTGCTCGGCGAGGGTGATCTCCTTGCGGCCGAACTCGGCCAGGGAGAGGTCGGCGACCTTGAAGTCCGTGAAGTCAGCGCTGGGCTGCGAGGGCATGCTGGGCACTCCTTGAGTTCGTCACGTTGCGGTGGATTTCGAGCGTCGCCGTCGAGCGGTTCAGCGTGATGTAGTGCAGCCCCGGCGCGCCTTCGGCGAGGAGCCGCTCGGCCATCGCGGTGGCGTACTCGACGCCGATGCGGTGACCGTCCGCCGGGTTGTCGCGCACGGCGTCCAGCCGGTGGGCCAGGTCCTCGGGGAAGGCGGCGCCGCTGAGTTCGGCGAAGCGGGCGATCTGGCGTACGTCGGTGGCGGGCATGATCTCCGGGATGATCGGGGTGTCGCAGCCCGCGGCGACCACCCGGTCGCGCAGCCGCAGATAGTCCTCGACCCGGAAGAACATCTGGGTGATCGCGTAGTCGGCGCCCGCCCGGCACTTGGCGACGAAGTGCCGGATCTCGCTGTCCCAGTCCACCGAGCGCGGATGCCGCTCCGGGAAGGCGGCCACTCCGACACTGAACTCTCCGGAGTCCTTGACCAGCCGCACCAGTTCATCGGCGTGGGTGAAGCCGGCGGGGTGCGGGATCCAGGGCGCGTTGGGGTCGCCGGGCGGGTCGCCGCGCAGGGCGAGGACGTCCCGCACACCGGCGTCGGCGTACTGCCCGATGATGTGCCGCAGCTCCGCCACCGAGTGGCCGACGGCGGTCAGATGGGCGACGGGCCGAAGGGTCGTCTCGGTCGCGATCCGCTTGGTCACCTCGACGGTACGGTCCCGGGAGGAGCCGCCGGCCCCGTAGGTGACCGACACGAAGCTCGGTGCGAGCGACTCGATCCGGCGGATCGCCTCCCACAGCGTCCGCTCCCCCTTGGCCGTCTTCGGCGGAAAGAACTCGAAGGAGAACGACGGCGTCCCCCGGTCGAGGATGTCGCGGAGTGTGCTCATTCCCGGCCTCCGGCGTTGAAGTAGCTGGCCTCGGGGTGGTGCAGGACGATCGCGTCCGTGGACTGCTCGGGGTGCAGCTGGAACTCCTCCGACAGATGGACCCCGATGCGCTCGGGCCGGAGCAGCTCGGCGATCTTCGCCCGGTCCTCCAGGTCGGGGCAGGCCGGGTAACCCAGGGAGTAGCGGCAGCCCTGGTACTCGGTACGGAACATGCCGTCCAGCGAGCCCGGGTCGCCCCCGGCGATGCCGAGCTCGTCGCGCACGCGCGCGTGCCAGTACTCGGCGAGCGCCTCGGCCAACTGCACGGACAGTCCGTGCAGTTCGAGGTAGTCGCGGTAGGCGTTCGCCTCGAACAGCTTCGCCGTCTCCTCCCCGATCCGGGAGCCCACGGTGACGACCTGAAGTCCGACGACGTCCGTCTCCCCCGACTCCTCGGGGCGGAAGAAGTCCGCGAGGCACAGCCGCCGGCCCCGGCGCTGACGCGGAAAGGAGAACCGGGTCAGCTCGGACCCGTTCTCGTCGAGCAGGATCAGGTCGTCGCCCTTGGAGACGGCACGGAAATAGCCGTGTACGACGGCCGCCTCCAGCAGGTTCTCCGTCTGGAGCTTGTCCAGCCAGCCGCGCAGCCGGGGCCGCCCCTCGGTCTCGACGAGCTCCTCGTACGTGGGACCGTCGCCTTTCCGGGCCTGCTTCAGCCCCCACTGCCCCTTGAACAGGGCGCCCTCGTCGAGCCAGGAGGCGTACTCCTTGAGCTGGATGCCCTTGACGACACGGGTCCCCCAGAACGGCGGGGTGGGCACGGCGTTGTCGACCGCGACGTCGGAGCGCCCCAGCTCGGGGGTCTCCGCCACGACGGGGACGGCGGTGGTGGTGCTCTTGACCCGCCGCTGCTTCAGCTCGGGCAGCTTCGCCCCCGGCACACCCCGCTTGACGGCGATGAGCGCGTCCATGAGGCGCAGGCCTTCGAAGGCGTCGCGGGCGTAGCGGACCTCGCCCTCGTAGATCTCGTGCAGATCCTGTTCGACGTACGCCCGGGTGAGGGCCGCGCCACCCAGAATGACCGGGTAATCGGCCGCGAGACCACGGGAGTTGAGCTCCTCGAGGTTCTCCTTCATGATCACCGTGGACTTCACCAGCAGCCCGGACATCCCGATCACATCGGCCTTGTGCTCGGCGGCGGCCTCGAGGATCGCGGAGACCGGCTGCTTGATACCGATGTTGACCACGTTGTAGCCGTTGTTGGACAGGATGATGTCGACGAGGTTCTTGCCGATGTCGTGCACGTCGCCGCGGACGGTGGCGAGGACGATCGTGCCCTTGCCCTCGGCGTCCGACTTCTCCATGTGCGGCTCGAGATGGGCCACGGCCGTCTTCATGACCTCGGCGGACTGGAGCACGAACGGCAACTGCATCTGGCCGGAGCCGAACAGCTCGCCGACGACCTTCATGCCCTCCAGGAGGGTGTCGTTGACGATGTCCAGGGCCGGGCGCTCCTGGAGAGCCGCGTCCAGATCCTGTTCGAGCCCGTTCTTCTCACCGTCGATGATCCGGCGCTGGAGACGCTCCTCCAGCGGGAGGGCGGCGAGTTCCTCGGCCTTGCCGGCCTTCAGCGACTTGGCCGTGGCGCCCTCGAACAGCGCCATCAGCTTCTGCAGCGGGTCGTAGCCCTCGGCACGCCGGTCGTAGACGAGGTCGAGGGCCGTCTGCACCTCTTCCTCGCTGAACCGGGCGATGGGCAGGATCTTGGAGGCGTGCACGATCGCCGAGTCCAGGCCCGCCTTCACGCACTCGTCCAGGAAGACCGAGTTCAGCAGGATCCGGGCGGCCGGGTTCAGTCCGAAGGAGATGTTCGACAGGCCGAGGGTGGTCTGCACGTCCGGGTGGCGGCGCTTGAGCTCACGGATCGCCTCGATGGTGGCGATGCCGTCCTTGCGCGACTCCTCCTGACCGGTGCAGATGGTGAAGGTCAGGGTGTCGATCAGGATGTCCGACTCGTGGATGCCCCAGTTGCCGGTCAGGTCGTCGATCAGCCGCTCGGCGATGGCGACCTTGTGCTCCGGGGTCCGGGCCTGGCCCTCCTCGTCGATGGTCAGCGCGATCAGCGCGGCGCCGTGCTCCTGGGCGAGCTTGGTGACCTTGGCGAAGCGGGACTCGGGGCCGTCGCCGTCCTCGTAGTTGACCGAGTTGATGACCGCACGCCCGCCGAGCTTCTCCAGACCGGCCTTGATGACCTCCACCTCGGTGGAGTCCAGCACGATCGGCAACGTAGAAGCCGTCGCGAAGCGGCCCGCCAGCTCCTCCATGTCGGCGACACCGTCCCGGCCGACGTAGTCCACGCACAGGTCGAGCATGTGCGCGCCCTCGCGGATCTGGTCCCGGGCCATCTCCACACAGTCGTCCCAGCGGGCCTCCAGCATGGCCTCACGGAACTTCTTCGACCCGTTGGCGTTCGTCCGCTCACCGATCGCCATGTACGACGTGTCCTGCCGGAACGACACCGTCTGATAGAGCGAAGCCGCTCCGGGTTCCGGACGCGGTTCCCGTGCGGTCGGGGCCAGGCCGCGCACCCGCTCGACGACTTGCCGCAGATGCTCCGGCGTCGTACCGCAGCAGCCGCCGACCAGCGAAAGTCCGTACTCGCGGACGAAGTTCTCCTGCGCGTCCGCCAACTCCGGCGCGCCCAGCGGATAGTGGGCGCCGTCCTTGCCCAGCACGGGCAGGCCGGCGTTGGGCATGCAGGACAGCTGGATGCGGGAGTGGCGGGCCAGATAGCGCAGGTGCTCGCTCATCTCGGCCGGACCGGTCGCGCAGTTCAGGCCGATCATGTCGATGCCGAGGGGCTCCAGCGCGGTGAGCGCGGCGCCGATCTCGGAACCGAGGAGCATCGTGCCGGTCGTCTCCACCGTCACCGACACGATGAGCGGTACGTCCAGGCCGAGGGCGTCGAGGGCGCGGCGGGCGCCGAGGACGCCGGCCTTGGTCTGGAGGAGGTCCTGGGTGGTTTCGACGAGCAGCGCGTCGGCGCCGCCGGCGATCAGGCCCTCGGCGTTCTGCTGGTAGGCGTCGCGCAAGGTGGTGTAGGGGGCGTGGCCCAGGGTGGGGAGCTTGGTGCCGGGGCCGATGGAGCCGAGGACCCAGCGCTGGCGGCCGTCGCGGGCGGTGTACTCGTCGGCGACTTCGCGGGCCACGCGGGCGCCGGCTTCGGAGAGTTCGAGGACGCGTTCGGGGATGTCGTACTCGCCGAGGGCGGCGTGGTTGGCGCCGAAGGTGTTGGTCTCGACGCAGTCGACGCCCGCGTCGAAGTACTCGGCGTGGACCGAGCGCACGATGTCGGGGCGGGTCACGTTGAGGATCTCGTTGCAGCCCTCGAGCTGCTGGAAGTCCTCCAAGGTGGGGTCCTGCGCCTGGAGCATGGTGCCCATCGCCCCGTCGGCGACCACCACCCGGGTGGCGAAGGCTTCGCGGAGCGCGGTGATGCGGGTGCGGTGGTCAGCGGTCATGAGCGTGCTCCGAGGACTGGCGCGAGCGGGGCGGCCGTACCGGGGCCGTAGGCTCGCTCGACGATGTCGGACAGTTGTGCCAGGTCGACCTCGTAGGACTGCGAGCCGACCGCGCCGAGGACCACGGAGGCCAGGGCGCAGCCGAGGCGGGCGGCGGGCTCGAGCGGTACGCCGTGGCTGACGGCGGCGAGGAAACCGGCGCGGAAGGCGTCGCCGACTCCGGTCGGGTCGGCCGTCTCGGTGTCGGGGATCGCGGGGACGACGAGCGGGGGCTGCCCGGCGCGTTCGATGCGTACGCCCTTGTCACCCAGGGTGGTGACCCAGGTGCCGACGACCGCGAGGATCTCGACGCGGCTCCAGCCGGTGCGTTCCTTGAGCAGGGCGGCCTCGTACTCGTTGGTGAACAGCCAGGTGGCGCCGTCGACCAGGTCGCGGACCTGGTCGCCGTCGAGGCGGGCCAGTTGCTGTGAGGGGTCGGCCGCGAAGGGCAGGCCGAGGGCCCGGCACTCGGCGGTGTGGCGGAGCATCGCGGCCGGGTCGTTGGGCGAGACCAGGACCAGGCCGGGGCGGTCGGGGCCGGTGACGAGGGCGCCGAGGTCGATGTCGTGCGCCTCGGTCATGGCGCCCGCGTAGAACGCGGCGATCTGGTTGGCGGCCTCGTCGGTGATGCACATGAAGCGGGCCGTCTGGTGTTCGGCGGAGACGTGCACTCCCCCGGTGTCGACGCCGTGCTCCTTCAGCCACACCGCGTACTCGGCGAAGTCGGTGCCGACCGCCCCGACCAGGAGCGGTGACAGGTCGAATCCGCCGAGCCCGTAGGCGATGTTGGCGGCGACACCGCCCCGGCGCACCTCGAGGCGGTCGACGAGGAAGGAGAGCGAGACGTGGGCGAGCTGGTCGGGCAGCAGCTGGTCGGTGAACCGGCCGGGGAAGACCATCAGATGGTCGGTGGCTATGGATCCTGTCACCGCGATGCGCACGGGAACTCCTTCGGTCGCTTCGGTCGCTGATCGCCGGTGTCGCACGGCGTCGGCCGCGACCGTCGGGCCCGGCCGTCAGGTGTCGGGCTCAGTTGCCCGCGGCTGCCTTGAGCTGCTGGGCGCGGTCGGTGCGCTCCCAGGTGAAGTCGGGGAGTTCACGGCCGAAGTGGCCGTAGGCGGCGGTCTGGGAGTAGATGGGGCGCAGCAGTTCCAGGTCGCGGATGATGGCGGCCGGGCGCAGGTCGAAGACCTCACCGATGGCCTGCTGGATCTTCTCGACCTCGACGGTGTGGGTGCCGAAGGTCTCCACGAACAGCCCGACGGGCTCGGCCTTGCCGATCGCGTAGGCGACCTGGACCTCACACCGGGAGGCGAGACCCGCGGCGACGACGTTCTTGGCGACCCAGCGCATCGCGTACGCCGCCGAACGGTCCACCTTGGACGGGTCCTTGCCGGAGAAGGCACCGCCACCGTGGCGGGCCATCCCGCCGTACGTGTCGATGATGATCTTGCGGCCGGTGAGGCCCGCGTCGCCCATCGGGCCGCCGATCTCGAAACGACCGGTCGGGTTCACCAGCAGGCGATATCCCTCGGTCTCCAGCTTGATGCCCTCGTCGGCGAGCTGCTTCAGCACGTACTCGACGACCTCGTCGCGGATGTCGGGGGTCAGCAGCGACTCCAGGTCGATGTCGGAGGCGTGCTGCGAGGAGACCACGACCGTGTCGAGGCGGACGGCCTTGTCACCGTCGTACTCGATGGTGACCTGCGTCTTGCCGTCGGGGCGCAGGTAGGGGACGGTGCCGTCCTTGCGGACCTGGGTGAGCCGGCGGGACAGCCGGTGGGCCAGCTCGATGGGCAGCGGCATCAGGTTCGGCGTCTCGTCGGTGGCGTAGCCGAACATCAGGCCCTGGTCACCGGCGCCCTGCTTGTCCAGCTCGTCGTCGTCGCCCTCGACGCGGTTCTCGTAGGCGGTGTCGACACCCTGCGCGATGTCCGGCGACTGCGCGCCGATCGACACCGACACACCGCAGGAGGCGCCGTCGAAGCCCTTGGCGGAGGAGTCGTAGCCGATCTCGAGGATGGCCTCGCGCACCAGTTGGGCGATGGGCGCGTAGGCGGTCGTGGTGACCTCGCCGGCGATGTGCACCTGACCGGTGGTGATCAGCGTCTCGACGGCGACACGCGAGGTGGGGTCCTCGCTCAGCAGTGCGTCGAGGATGGTGTCGCTGATCCGGTCGGCGATCTTGTCGGGGTGACCCTCGGTCACGGACTCCGAGGTGAACAGGCGACGGGACATGGCTCTCCTGATGGCTGCGGCTCAAAGCCTGAAAGGGGGTCAGAATCCGGGCGTGGTCACCCGTGACACAGCCAAAGATGTACGACTTCGAACGAGGAGCACTCGAAGAGCGGCGGAACCCCAGCGGAGAGAGCCGGCCCGCCGGCCGTACCGCCATGTCAGCCGTGGTACGCCGATGTCGTGGCGCCCGCCCCGGACTTCGGGGCGGGCGCCTCAGCCGTCCGGTGAGGCGGTGGCGTCCTCGAGCGCCCGGGCGAGATCGCGGGCCCGTTCCTCCTCGTCCGCGCCCGCACCGGCGAGCACCACGCGGGGTGGCCGCCCGCCGTCCGCGGCGATGCGTCGGGCGAGGTCGCAGGCCAGGGCGCCGGCCCCGGAGAAGCCGCCGAGCAGCAGGGACCGGCCGGTGCCGTGCGCGGCCAGGGCGGGCCGGGCGCCGTCGGCGTCGCCGGTGAGCACCAGCAGCTCCCGGGAGCCGTCGTAGGTGTGCGCCAGCAGGTCGTAGCAGGTCGCGGGCGCACCCGGCGGCGGGACCAGGCAGATGGTGCCCGCCTGCTCCTGCGCGGCCGGACGCAGGGTGAGCAGCGGCCCGTCCGGGTCCGCCCCCGAAGACTCCGCCATCTGCGGTACGGCCCTGCCCTCCAGGAGCTTCACGGCGTCCGCGACGGTGGTGGACTCCCCTGCCCACAAGGGGAGTTCGCGCAGCAGCAGGGCGCTCTGCATCAGCAGTTCGGCAGCCGCTTCCTCGTCGAGGACATCACGGTCGTGCACCCCGGTCAGGACCAGGCCACCGGTGCTGTCGTGGTGGGCGAGCAGCCCGATGGGCAGCACCGAGCGTGCGGGTACGGTGCCCGAGAACTCGGCCCTGATCCCCTGTGCGGCGAGTTCGTTCTCGAGGCCCTCCACCGGGTGCGGGGGGTCCTCGAAGACGATGACGGTGGCGGCGGGGTCGGTGCCCGTGCCGCGCCTACCGGGGGGCCGGATCCAGTCGGCGGGGACCCATTCGTAGGCGGCCATGTCCAGGGCGTTGTCCCGTAGTTGCCGCATCAGGTGGGGCAGGGTTCCGGCCGGGTCCACCTCGATGGACATGGGCAGCGAGTTGCGCAGCGGTCCCAGCATCCGGGCCGCGCCGTCGAGGGGGATGCCACGCCCCGGGACGGTCACCGCGAAACAGACCGGGGCCGGTCCGCCGGCGCCGGAGGCCCGGTGGATCAGAATCGCCCAGACGGCCTGCAGCACGCTGCTCTCCGCGATGCCCCACATGCCCGCCCAACGCGCGAGGCGGATGGTTTCTGCGGAGTCCAGGCGCAGCCGGGTGCGGCCCACCCCGGTCAGCCCCGTGGCCCCGCCGGGCCGGGCCGGCCTCGATGCGGCGTCGGCCGGCGGCACGGACCGCGCCCAGAACCCCCGTACGGGCTCCAGGTCCTGGGCCGCGATCCAGGCGGTGAAGTCACGCAGATCGGGACGGCGCTCCCCGCCCGGCAGGGAACCGCCCGCGAGATACGCCCGGTGGAACTCGCGCAGCATGATGTGCGCGCTCCAGGTGTCCAGCAGCGCCCGGTGATAGGTGAGCACGATCCGGGTGGGTGAGGCGGCGCCCTCCAGCGGGCTGCCCTCCGAGCCCAGCAGCGTCAGGCGCAGCGGTCCGGGACAGCGCAGGTCGAAGCCGCGCAGCCGGTCCCGCTCCAGCAGGCCCGACAGGTCCTCGTCGCCGCGCCGGACCCGGACGGTGATCTCGGGGGCGACCCGGCTGTGCACCATGAGCTGCGGTTCGGGGCCGCCGGTGAAGGAGGTGCGCAGCACGGTTTCGCAGTCGAAGACCGACTGCCAGGCGGAGGTGAAGCGTTCGACGTCGAGCGGGCCGTGCCAGACCCACACGAGCTGCTCGACATGGCGGCCGGTGCCGGGCTGCGCGTCGCCTTCCGTGTACAGGGCCGTCTGCTGGGGGGTGGCCCGGAAGACGGACGGGATCGGGGCGTCGGCCGCGTCGGCCAGCTCCCCGAGCGTCTCGCGCAGCAGGTCCGCGAGGGCGGCCACGGAGGTGTCGGTGATGCCCTCGGCGGGGTCGGGCACCCAGTCCAGGCCGAGGTGCAGCTGGCCGCCGGTGACCTGGACCCGCACCTCGAGCCCGTGCGCGGGCCGGCCCGGCGCGCTGCCGGGCACGGGACGGGCGGCGCCGGGCAGCGCCTCCTGCGGGCCGTGCAGAACCAGGCAGACCGGGGCGGGCGCCAGAGCGCGCAGGGTGTCGCGCAGCAGCGGGTCGGGACTCCACTCCCGGCAGGCGCCGAATCCGGCGCCGCCCGCGGCCTGCCCGGCGGCGGCCGCCAACGGGCCCGCCACCGCCGCCAGTTGACCGAGGGGGTCCAGTCCGGGGTCGAGGGCGAGATGCACGGGGTGTACGCCGGTGAGCCGGCCCACGTGACGCCGTAGCCCCGGATGGCCCTCGCGGGGGTCGCTGCGCACGTCGAATCCGATGTCGTCGACCCGCTGCCAGCGGGCGAGTGCCAGGGCGAACACCCCGGTCAGCACCTGCCCGGCGGTCAGTGAGAGCCGGCGCGCGAGCCCCTGGGTGATCCGCCCGGTCAGCTCCTCGTCCACCACGAACTCGAGGTGCCGCTCGCCTCCGGGCCCGCTGTCCCACACGGCCGCCGGGGCGCTGTCGGGCATGTCGCCCGACCGGGTCACCGCGGCGGAGCGCCGGGAGCTGAGCGCGCGGGCCCTGCGGTCGGCGACGAGGGACCAGTGCCGGACCTCGTCGGGGTCGCGGGCCAAATCCCGCAGTTCACCGACCCAGTCGGCCAGTCCGTCCGGCACGCGCCGCGGCCGCGGCCGGACGGTGGCGGTGCCGAGGGCGGCCGACAGGTCGTCCAGGAGGGTCTGCCAGGACGCGGCGTCCACGGCGAGTTGATGGACGATCACCGCGAGCCGGTCGGTGCGCGGCCCCGCCGCCCGGCGGTCCCGGGCGAGCAGGGCCCGCAGCTGCACCCCGCTGCCCGCGTCGAGGGCGCGGCCGATGGAGGCGACGGCCGCGGCGAAGCCGGCCTCGTCGGTGAACTCCCCTTCCGCCAACGGGTCCTGACCGTCTCCGGTCGCCACCTGTCCGATCAGCCGGCCGCCCGTCGCGTCCAGACGGGAGCGCAGCTGAGGGTGGGCGGCCACGACGGCCCGCAGCGCCTCCCGGACCGTGCCCGCGTCCAGCGGTACGTCCGGCTCGATGTACACCGCCTCGTAGCGGTGCCGTACGGGACGGGTCAGGACCGCGCACTGGGCGGGGACGAGCGGACGGTCGGCGAGCGGCGGCTCGGTGAGCAGATCGGCGATACGGCCCACCACGGACGCCGCGATCGCGCCGTCCCGCTGGATGAAGCGCAGCGTGTGGTGGTCGGGCCCGTGCCGCAGCAGCCGGTGCTGCCAGCCGGGCCGGCCCGGGTCACCGCAGGCGAGTTCGCCCAGGACGTCTTCCAGCGCGGCGGCATCGAGGGGTCCGCGCAACTCGAGGTCCCACGGGGCCGTGTGCGGAGGGGGTCCGGGGTCGACGATCACGGAGATCGCCGCGTGGGAGGAGCGGGAAACAGTCATGCGTGTCCGGGGACGTGCGGTCCGCTGAGACCGGCGCGGTCCCCTCCCTCCTCTCCTCTGTAGGCGCTGGATGAGCTGCGACGCCCGGCCCCCGCGGGGACCGTGCCACCGATGCGGTGGCCGACGTACGGAGGCCGGCCCTGCCGGCGTGCTGGACGGTTCGCGTCCGGTTGCGCCGTGCAGGGCCGTGGCGAAGACAGGGAAGCGCCCGAGGACGGGTGGTCGGCGGTGCGGACGGGCCGCGTGCGTGCCCGGTGGAGCCGGTACGGCCAGGACGCACGGAGTGGCTGCGACACGGCGGGCGGGGCGCGGGACGCACGGGGGCGTTGCCACGCTGCCTCGCTTCCATGACGCCTCCTGGTCAGCAGATATCCACAATCCTTCGACTCAGCACGCTAGTGGCAGCACCGGCCCCCCGTCCGTTTTCCCAAGCGGGTGTGCAGCGGTGCCCAAGCCCGTCAGGGCCCATCCATGAGCGGCCGGCCCGGATATCCCTCTCCCGCGCCCGGGGCGCCGTCACAGCATGCGGACGGCGGTCTCGGCGTGCTGCTTGGCGTGGGCGAGCAGGACCCGGCTGTTCCGGCCGATCGCCTCGCGCACCCGTCGGCGGGCGTGGTCCAGGGTCGCGTGCTCGCCCAGTTCGGTGGCGATGTCCTCCTCGCGCAGTACGACGGTGTGCTGCGCGATGACGGTCACGCCCCGCTCGTCCGGGACGACGGACCACTCGCCGGTGTGTGCCTGGATCAGGGCGGGCGTGGTGACCTGCTTGTGGATGATGCGCTCCGCGTGCGGGAAGCAGATCCGCACCGAGTCCGCGGCCTGGGTGCCGTACTCGGTCAGGGTCTCCATGCTCATGCGCTGCACTCCGGGCTCGTCCTCGGTGAGGTCGACCCGGGTGACGTGCGGCACCATCTCGGGCCAGTCCGCGGCCCGGTACAGGAAGTCGTAGACCAGCTCGGCCGGGCCGTTGACGTGCACCGACTCCTCGAAGGTCAGGATCAGTTCGTCCAGACGCGCCCACCGCTCGGCGATCGCCTTGAGGCCCGAGAGCTGGCTGCGGGTGTGCCCTTCCGCGGCCCGCTCCGCCCACGCCACGTCGGCGGGCAGGCCGTCGACGACGCTGAAGTCGTAGACCAGCTCCAGCTCACAGCTGTCCGGCCCGTCGGAGCGTACGGTCACGATGCCGCCCAGCGCGCTCAGCGGAGGCGCGGGCAGCTCCTGCCGGAACTCCACCCGGCGCTTGACCGGGTCCAGGCGCCGCCACGACGTCCATGACTTCAGCTCGCCGTCCAGGAAACACCACGTCCGCAACCGCTCCCGTTCGCCGTCGAACTCCAGGCGTTCCACATGAACGCTCGGGGAGAAATAGAGCGGCCAGTTCACCGCGTCGGCGAAAAGGGCGTAGACGACACCGGCGGACGCGGACACGCGGACCTTGTGCGTCGTCTTCTCGTGTGTCGTCTTCTCCGCGAACTCAACAGACATGTGAACACCTCTCCTACATTGCGCCGACGAGTACGCGAACAGAATTCAGACGGCCGGATGAAAACCGCTGAAGAACGAGCGGAAAGCAGATCGAACAATGCTGGTCCCGTCAGCCGTCGACTGCCGCGTCGCGCAAGGATTCAGGGGCCGGCGGGCGGGCGTGCCCGCACCGGGAGACCGGGGCCGAGGGCTCAGCCGACCGGCACGCTCTCCCGGGCGAGGCGGCTGCTGACACGGCAGGCCCGGCCCAGCAGCCCGGGCAGTTCACGGCCCCGTGCGAAGAAGTGGTGGCCCGGGACGGTACGCAGCCAGGTGGGTCCCTCGGTCCACCGCCGCCAGCCTTCGGCGATCGTGGGCGGCGCCAGCGGGTTGTCCTGCGAGGCGACCACGAGCACGGGCGTGGTGAGCGGCCCCGCGGACGAGGGCCTGCGGGCCGCCTCCTCCAGGGCCTGGGCGAGCTCCAGGTCGGCGCGGAGCACCGGCAGCATGGCCCGCAGCCAGAGCCCTTCGTCGCTCTGGGGCGGCACGGCGCCCTTGCCGCCCAGGACGTGCAGCAGTTCGGCGTCCGTCACCGCGCGGGCGTCGGGCAGTTCCGAGGGAGTGTCGGGTGGCGGGCAGGCGCCCACGGCGAGGAGTGCCGGGCCGGGCAGACCCGCCTCGTGCAGGGCGCGCGTCACGGTGAAGGCGACCATGGCACCGAGACCGTGGCCGTAGAGGACGTACGGCTGCGGGCGCGGGTCCGCGAACCGGGGCAGCACCTCGGCGAGCAGCGCCTCATGGGTGGTCACCCGGGGTTCGGAGCGCCGCCGTTCGCCGCCCGGCAGGGCGACGGGGAGCACTTCGACACCGGGGCCGGTGTGGGCGGCCCAGTGCTCGAAGATCGAGAGGCCCCCCTCGGAGTGCGCGAAACAGTGCAGTCGCACCGGCTGTCCGTCCGACATGGCATCCTCCTCTCCCGCCGCCCCTGGACACACGGGGGCGGGGTTCGAGAATCGCCGGACGACCTCAAAGGCCGCTCGAGAACGGCCAGAGGTCGACCTTCGTCGGCTGTGCCGCACCGCCGAACGGTGTGATCATGGAGAAGACCTCCCTTGCGGCGAGCCTCCAAGAGGTCCGCGCACGGAGGTCTTCGGGCCGGCACCGGCGCCGGCCGGTCGAACGGATGCCGGGCCGGCGCTGTTCCCCCAGCCGCCCGGCCCGCGGCCACTCCGTCCCGCACACTGTCCCGAGGCGCGTTCCACCTGGTCGGGGCCGTGTCCGCCGGCCCGCCGTCCCCCGGCGGGTCACAGGACGAGGCGATGGTGGAAATCGGCCTCTGAGTACGACTCGAGCCCCCGCTCCGGCCGGCCTCAGGCGGCGTAGAGATCGAAGGTCGAGCTGCGCCGGACACCGGCGGCGACATCCAGCTGCGGGTCGACGGCCAGCATCGCCTGGTGCAGCCGCTGCACCTGCGGTGAGGGCTCGACGCCCAGTTCCTCGATGAGCCGGATGCGCAGCTTGCGGTAGACGGCGAGGGCCGAGGCCTGCCGTCCCGACCGGTACAGCGCCACCATGGCCTGCGAGTGCAGCCCCTCGTGCTGCGGGTAGCGGGCCGTCAGTTCGGCCAGTTCCGCGATGAGTTCGGAGTGCCTTCCGAGCCGCAGATCGGCGTCGATGCGCCGTTCCACGGTGCCGAGCCGGCTCTCCTCCAGGCGCATGACCTCGATCCCGAGGATCGGTCCGACCCGGACGTCGACCAGTGCGGGGCCGCGCCACAGTTCCAGTGCCTTGCGGAAACAATTGGCCGAAGTCTCGTCGTCCCCGGCCTCGAACGCCGACCGGCCCTCGGTGACCATGCGCTCGTACTCGTGGACGTCGACGCTCTCCGGCGATATCTGGAGGAGATAGCCGCCGTGCCGGGTGGCCAGCACCTCCTTGGCCGCGCCGGGTGCGTCGGGTCCCATCGCGGTGCCCAGGCGCCGGCGCAGTTGCAGGATGTAGGTCTGCAAGGTGGTGAGCGCGCTCTGCGGCGGCTCGGTTCCCCAGATCTCTTCCATGAGCATGGGGACAGGCATCACCCGTCCGGGGTAGAGAGCGAGCAGGGAAAGAATCTGCCGCGGCTTACCGGCCGTCGGGACGATCGATCCCCCGTTGACCTCGGCACTCAACGGACCCAGAACTTGAATCTTCACTGCTTTCCTCCGTACCTCGTCGAGTTCCTCTCGTGGCTGAATTCCATCACCGTCAGCACACTAGCCGGATTCGCGTCACACCCGACTTTCCTCAACCGGAGCTTGAGGACGTTTCAACCGAAGGCCACAGTCCGGAAATTGATCCACTCAAGGGCATGTGAACGACGACTGGAAGAAAGTGTCCCGCACTATCACGAAATGATTGGCCGGGTTACCTTTTCCATTGAATTCCGTTGCGGAGAAACCGAATTGCGGAATGTGCGGCCCCGCTTGTCGGCGGCCCCTGCGGGCCCGGACATGCCGCTTCCCAAGGCGTCGGCGTACCGGACGAACCGACCGCGCGGAGGCCCTGGGAAAGGGAGGCAGGCACTCAACTCGTGGGAACGAGGCGGTCCTTGGTGGTCTTGGGTGCCGCCGTCGTGGTCTCGGGGTTGGCCGTGAGGATGGACCGCTGAAGGCGCCGCAGCCCCGCCGACGGCTCCAGACCGAGGTCCCTCACGAGCGTGGCGCGCAGCCGCTGGTAGACCTCCAGGGCCTCGCCGCGTCGTCCCGAGCGGTAGAGCGCGAGCATGAACTGGCCGTGCAGGCTCTCATGCGTGCGGTAACGATTCACCAGTACGGTCAGCTCGGCCAGCAGCTCACGGTGGCGTCCCAGCCGCAGATCGGCCTCGATGCGCTGGTCCAGCGCGCACAGCCGGCTCTCCTCGAGACGCTTGATCTCCATGTCCAGCTGCGTCCCGGCCTGGACGTCCGCGAAGGCGGTCCCCGACCACAGCATCAGCGCGTCCCTCAACTGCCGTGCGGCGCCGGGGAAGTCACCGGCGTCCATGGCCCGGTACCCCACGCCCGCGAGACGCTCGAAGGTGCGCACGTCGCTCTCGCCGCCGCCGCTGGCCAGCAGATAGCCGCTGGGCATCGTCACCAGCACATCCTTGGGGGTGCGCGGCCGGCTCTCGCCCTCCGCACCGTCCCGCTCGTCCTTCTCCAGGGCCACGGCGATGAGTTCGCGCAGCTGGAGGACGTACGTCTGCAGGGTGGTGCGGGCGCTGCGCGGCGGGGTGGTGCCCCACAGCTCCTCGATCAGTGCGGTGACGGGCACGACCCGGTCGGCGTGCAGCGCCAGCAGGGCCAGCACCTGCCGCGGCTTGGGGGCCGTCGGTGTGATGGAGACTCCGTTCTCCTGTACGGCCAGTGCGCCGAGTACCTCGATGTCCACGTGATCTCCCCTGTCTTGTGCCCGAGTGCTCCGGTCGGTCCGCGGCCGTCAGCAGATGCCAGTCCGGCGCCATGACAAGAGTAAAAACCGCACGCGCGGTCTGTCAATACCAAACCGCACATCCTGTATTTTCTTAGTGGAGGCATAGCGGCTCAACGCCACTGACCTGCACTTATATATGGTCTCTAGCGCGGCTCAAGGGGTTCTGGATCTGCCCTCCAGGGCGCAACAGGGCGACATGGAGGGAGAACGATACAGAAACAGACCATGTGGTCTGCTAGAGCGGGAGTTCAGCCCGCGGGGCGCTCCGGCGAGGAAGCGGACGAGGAGAGGCCGGCCGCGGGCCGCGAACCGGCGCTCACCAGCCGGTGCAGGTCCCCTCCGTGGGCGAGCCGCGGCAGCAGCACGTCCCAGAAACGGGTGACGCTCTGCCGCGACAGCCAGGAACTGTCGTCGCCGCCGAGAACCTCGAAGCCCGTGGTCGCGGCGACGATGACACGGGCGCTGTCCGCCCAGGACACCCCCTCCGCCAGCGCACCGCTGCGCTCGGCCCGGCGGAGGCTGTCCTCGACCCAGTGCCGCCACTGGGTCCGCAGGGAGGTCTCCCCCCGGCGGGTGCAGTCGCCGGCGAGTTCGAAGCCGCCGCGGACCACGATGTCGTGGGCGAGGCTGCCCATCAGTTCGTGCGTGGCGTCCACCACGGCCTGGAGCGAGTCGCCCTGCCAGGCCCGCGCCGTCTCGGTGATGCGGTGGACGGCCTTGGCGGCCTCCGCCTCGACCGCGTCGGCGAGCATGCCCTTGTTGGCGAAGTGGAAGTGCAGCGCGCCGTTGCTGACACCGGCCCGCCTGCTGATGGTGCTCAACGCCGCGGTGACGAAGCCCTCCTCGGCGAACACCTCGGCCGCGGCCTGGATCAGTGCCTGCCGGGTGCGAGCCGCTCGCTCCTGTTTGACCATGTGCTGTCTCCTGAGAACAGGGACGTCGAAAGCCGGCACCGCACCGACATCCCCGGTCCCTCGGAACGTACTGCTACTGCGGTGGGTTGCCGTGCTTGCGGGAGGGCAGCTCGGCGTGCTTCCTGCGGAGCATGGCCAGGGAGCGGACGAGGACCTCGCGGGTCCGGGCGGGGTCGATCACGTCGTCCACCAGACCGCGCTCGGCCGCGTAGTAGGGGTGCATGAGCTCCGCCTTGTACTCCTTGACCATCTTCTGCCGCATGGCCTCGGGGTCCTCGGCCTCGGCTATCTGCCGGCGGAAGATGACGTTGGCGGCGCCGTCGGCGCCCATCACGGCGATCTCGTTCGTCGGCCACGCGTAGGTGAGGTCGGCGCCGATGGACTGGGAGTCCATGACGATGTAGGCGCCGCCGTAGGCCTTGCGCAGGACCAGCGAGATCCGCGGCACGGTCGCGTTGCAGTAGGCGTACAGCAGCTTCGCGCCGTGCCGGATGATGCCGCCGTGCTCCTGGTCGACGCCGGGGAGGAAACCGGGGACGTCCAGGAGGGTCATGATCGGAATGTTGAAGGCGTCGCACATCTGCACGAACCGTGCGGCCTTCTCACTGGCCTCGATGTCCAGTACGCCGGCCAGGGTCTGGGGCTGGTTGGCGACGAAGCCGACGGTCTGCCCGTCGAGGCGGGCCAGCGCGCAGATGATGTTGCGCGCCCAGCCCTCGTGGACCTCCAGGTACTCGCCGTCGTCGACGACCTCCTCGATCACCTTGGCCATGTCGTAGGGCCGGTTGCCGTCGGCGGGCACCAGGTCGAGGAGCGCGTCCGAGCGGCGGTCGATGTAGTCGTCGCCGCGCACCCTGGGCGGAGCCTCCCGGTTGTTCTGCGGCAGCAGCGACAGGAGGTAGCGCACCTCCGCGATGCAGGTCTCCTCGTCGTCGTAGGCGAAGTGGCAGACACCCGACACCTCGGCGTGCACGTCCGCGCCGCCCAGACCGTTCTGGGAGATCTCCTCACCCGTCACGGCCTTGACCACGTCCGGGCCGGTGATGAACATCTGCGAGGTCTCGCGGACCATGAACACGAAGTCGGTGAGGGCCGGGCTGTAGGCCGCGCCGCCGGCGCACGGGCCGAGCATCACGCTGATCTGCGGGATGACACCCGACGCCTTCGTATTGCGCTGGAAGATGCCGCCGTACCCGGCGAGCGCCGACACACCCTCCTGGATGCGGGCGCCGGCGCCGTCGTTCAGCGACACCAGCGGTGCCCCAGTAGCGATGGCCATGTCCATGATCTTGTGGATCTTCGTGGCGTGGGCCTCGCCCAGCGCACCGCCGAAGATCCGGAAGTCGTGCGCGTACACGAAGACGGTACGTCCCTCGACCGTCCCCCAGCCCGTGATCACACCATCCGTGTACGGCTTCTTCACTTCCAGTCCGAAACCGCTTGCCCGGTGCCGGCGCAGCTGTTCGACCTCCTGGAAGGAACCCGGATCCAGCAGCAGTTCGATGCGCTCCCGGGCGGTCAGCTTGCCCTTGGCGTGCTGCGCCTCGGTCGCCTGCTGGCTGGGGCCGGCGAGCGCCTTCTCCCGGATGCTGTCCAGTTCCGCCACGCGCCCGCGGATGTCGGCGGCTCCCGGGGCCATCGATGCCCGGCTCGTCATAGCCATGTCAGGTGCCTTCCTGGGACAAGGCCGAGGAGGTCCCGCCCCGAGTCCGTGAAGCCATCGTAACAAACCGCTCATGCGGTTTCTGGTTGAGAAGTGAAGGAATTCGGGAGATGCACCTCGCCATCAGCGCCAACTCTCGGGCGCCGCGTAGGCATCCGGCTCTCGCCACCAGCTGATTTCAGCCGTCGGCGGTTCCTCGGGCGCCTCCTCCGCGCCCGGCCGCAGGCCGAGCAGCACCGCGACCACGGCGGCCAGTTCGACCTCGTCAGGATGGCCTCGCTCCACCCTGATCAGGGCTTCTCCCGTCTCCATGCCACCGATCCCCCTTTATGTCGGGCCTGGAGACACGGTCGGGGAAGCCACTCAAGGACGACTTTCGGATCACTCGAGGTAGGGGCCGGGCCGTGTTCCGCAAACCCGGACCGATGGCGGGCACCCCACAGATCGGCGCACCACGGGAGGCGTGGACGGGGGTCCCTCACCCCAGGAGCCACCCCGTGATCATCTACACATCCAGGAACGCACCGTTCCATTTATCGCACGGTTGAGCGACGCGTTCCTTCTAGAAATTAAACCGGATGGTATGTATCTTCGCTCTCCTGAGGGATCCACCACTCACATTCAAGCCGAGGCGGCTCAGGGGGAGCTATGTCTGCGAGCACGTTCCACATGAACGATGTGAAACCCGGCGCGGCGCTCATCGAAAGCGACACGATGACCTCCATCGAGGCTCGTGCCCTGCTCTACAGGTCTCTGACCACCACTGTTCCCAAGGAACTCGTCCACCGGGCGAGTGTCGCCGAGGTCATGCTGACCGACTGGGAACGCGTGCACGACGAGCACTTCAGCGTCGCCGCCCAGTGGCCTCGCGGACACAGCTTCTTCGCCAACGTGGACGGCTGCCACGATCCTTTGATCGCAGCCGAAACGATCCGGCAGGCCGGAACGCTCCTGGCTCACGCGGAGTTCGGCGTCCCCCTCGGTCATCACTTCCTCATGTGGGACCTCTCGGTCTCCGTGCAGCCGACGAACCTCCACGTCGGCACCACGCCGGCCTCGGTCGACGTCGAGATGACCTGCCAGGACGTCAAGCGACGCGGAGACAGGCTGGCAGGCTGCCGCTACAACGCGGTGATCCGCCGCAACGGCCAGGTCGCCGTCACCGGAAGCGCCAACTTCACCTGCGCCTCCCCCAAGGTCTACGAGCGACTGCGCGGCGAGCACGGCGATGCCATGCACCAGCCGCTGCCGCTCACCGCGCCCACTGCGCCTCAGAACGTCGGCCGGGTCTCCCCCATGGACGTCGTTCTGTCACCCATCGGAGAGCCGGACCGCTGGCTGCTGAGGGTGGACACCCGCCACCCCATCCTCTTCGACCACCCCGTCGACCACGTGCCCGGCATGGTTCTGCTGGAGGCTGCCCGCCAGGCCGGGACCGCGCTCCTGGGCCACCCTTGCCTGCCCCTCGACATCACCAGTGAGTTCAAGAAGTACGTGGAACTGGACGCTCCTTGTGTGATCGAGGCGCGCCGCCTGCCCGACTCGGGCACGGACCGAGGGGAGCGCGTGCTCGTGACCGCCTATCAGGACGAAGCGCCGGTGTTCCGGTCCACCGTCACCATGGCACCGGTCGCCGAGTGACGACCCGGCCGGCCCGGCGGAGCCCCGCTCCCACCGGGCCGGCCATGGCACCGCGGTCCGCGAGTGAGCCTGGGCCCCTTCGCGAAAGCCCGAGGACGGTGCTCCGCGCGAGGAGCTCGCCGGGCGCCAGCCACTGATCGAGGCGCCCGACGCATCGAAGGCGTGCCGACGGCCCGGAGGCTGCCGTTGCGCAGGTACGGGCAGGTCCGCGCCCTGCCGTAGGCGCCTGACGCCCACTGACCGACGCCGTGTCACCGAGAGCGGACGCCGTCGGCCCGGCCCCCGAGAAGGGCCGGCGAGGTGGTCTTGCCACCCGTCGCACTCCAGCCATTTATGCGGTCCGGACGAAGCGGGGCCCGTCGTCACCCGCGACGCGGACGACGCCTGTGATCACCAGCCGCGCTCCCCCATCGGTGATCACAGGCCCTCGATGCGTCCGGCCGCCGTCGCCTCCGCCACGACCGCCCCCGCGCCCTTCGCGGAATTCCCTGGCCATGAGGCGGACACGTAGTTCGGCCGGAAGCCGCCCAACCACTTCACCGCCTACCGTTCCGGCGACTCTCCGACGCCAGGATCACGAGATCCTCCGCCCCCGCCCGGTCGCGTGCGGCGCCGCCGCGCACCATGATCGACTGGTTGCGCCCCGCATCCCCGACCCGGTGGTTTTCCGCAACTCATTGAATGCCGTACGGCCAGAGGGGTGCGCGATCTCCGATTGCCTGTAAGATACAAACTGGGCGGTTTTTTTAGTGGGTCTCCGGGCTCATCGATCAGAGGAGGCCGAAAGTGGCGAAACAGGACAGGGCTATCCGCACCCGGCAGACGATCCTCACGGCAGCGGCAAGGGTCTTCGAGGAGCACGGCTACCAAGCCGCCACGATCTCCGAGATCCTCTCCACGGCCGGCGTCACCAAGGGAGCCTTGTACTTTCACTTCAACTCCAAGGAAGAGTTGGCGTTCGGCGTACTCGAGGCGCAGCACGTCCAGTACCTGATCCCCGAAAGGCCCTGCAAGCTGCAGGAGCTCGTGGACACCGCGATGCTGCTCGCGTACCGGCTGCAGAGCGACCCCATGGTGCGGGCCAGCGTGCGTCTGGCCATGGACCAGACAGCGACCGGCCTGGACCGCACGGGCCCGTTCCTGCGCTGGCGCGAGCTCACGAACGATCTGCTCAAGCAGGCCTACGACCGGGGCGAACTGCTGCCCCATGTCGTACTGAGCAAGACCTCTGACGTGTTCGTGGGAGCCTTCACCGGCGTCCAGTCCATGTCCCAGGTCCTGAGCGGCTACCAGGACCTCACCGGCAGGGTCAGCGAGTTGATGCGCCATCTGCTGCCCAGTCTGGCGCAGCCCTCCGTGATCGCCTCGCTGCGGCTGTCGGCCTCCCGAGGGGCCGAGGTGTTCGAGGAGGCTCAGAGCGTGATGGCGGAGCAGAAGGAACCGGTAGCGGTCGACTGAGCGGCAGAGTCATGTGACGGGCCGTGTCACTCCCGGTCCGCGTGTACTTTGGGCTCCAGAGTCACATCCGGTTTCGAGACGTTCGGCAGTTGACGCGCGGTGCCGGTGGCAGGGGTTCCCCCACGCCCCTCAGCGAACGCCGGGAAGTATGCACGGCCAGTGCATCCGACGTCTGCTGCCCAGGGGGGGTTGGGACATGAGATCGCTTGTCGGAAAGACAGCCTCGGTCACGGTTCACGACGGCGCGGACGAACAAGCAGCCTGTGAGACCCCCGAGCCGACCGGCCAGGAGGGCGGGCCGTCCCTCCATTGCCCGAACACCAGGTCACCGCGGTTTCTCTCACCGCGGGGCCTGAAGAATCCGCGCACCGGCGCCCGTGCCGTCGACGTCCCGCCGACGGCCGCCCGGGGCGCGTACCCCGAGTCCGTCGTGAACTCGATGACGACAGGTCCTTGAGCTCCTGCACGCCGGCCCCGGTGGCGGCACGGTGAATGCGGTCGACCCCGGGCACACGGAGACCGAGTGAACGCGCGCACGCGGGCGACCGCGGACGCCGTAGCACCGGAACTCTCCGTCCTTCCCTACGTCGGGCGCATCCCGCTGGATCACCGGCGGGCGCCTCGACGCCGACGGCGGCTCCCCTCTCCCTGACGCCACGCCGTAGCCCCCTCCGCTCCCCCTGAGCGACCGTGGCCCGACCCGCATGGCCATGCACCCCTTTATAACAAACCGTATGTGCGGTATGTTTCTGATCTGGGAGGCCACGCTCGCCAGAGCGTCAGGATGCCTGCCTTTTCACAAGGAGCCCAGTCATGCTCTCTCTGACATCGAGGCCGACCAGCACCACCACCACGACCAGGAACGGCACCGATCCGGTCCTGGTCGTCGGGGGCACCGGTTTCATCGGCGGCGCCGTGCTGAGGGAACTGACCCGACAACACCCCTCACCCGACGCCGCGTCCTCGCTCCACGTACTGTCCCGCACGCCGCCTCGCGTAGCCGCGGCCACCGGAGTGCGCCATGTGGCCGGCGATCTCACCGACCCGTCCAGCCTGCGCGGCGTCTGCTCCGGCATCGAGACCGTCATCCACGCCGCCAGTTACGTGGGACGCGACCAGCAGAAGTGCCACGACATCAACTACCTGGGCACACAGGCCCTGCTGAACGAGGCCCGCCGCAGCGGCGTCCGGCGCTTCATCTACGTCAGCACCGCCTCCGTCTACGGAATGGGCCCCCATCGCGGGGCCGCCGAGGGCGAGTTGGCACCCTCGCCGACCTCGCCGGCCAGCACCTCGCGCCTGCGGGCCGAGGAGGCGGTCCGGGCTGCGGGCGGCATCGTCCTGCGCCCCCACCTCGTCTACGGCATCGGCGATGACTGGTTCATCCCCACCCTGGCCCGGGTGCTGCGCCAGGTGCCCTTCTGGCCCGCCGACACCACGCCCCAGGCCTCCGTGATCGCGGCCGAGGACCTGGCCCGTGTCATCGTCGCGCTGGCGCGACAGTCAGGGCCGCACTGGGGCGGCGGCACCTATCACGTGGCCGACCCCCGACCTCTGCTCATGAACAGCCTCCACTCGGGCCTGCGCGCCCTGCTGCGGCTGCCGGTGGCGCAGGAGGTGCCGATCGGCGACCACCGCTCGCTGGTGCGGCAGTTCATGCCCGACCTCTCCGACCACCAGTACGCCCTGCTCACCGAGGACTGCTGGTTCGACTCGAGCAGCATCTGGCAGCGAACGGGCCTGAACCCGGGCCCGGGCTTCGAGCGGCGCTTCGCGGCCTGCTCCGCCTGGTACGCGAAGCAGCTGACTCCCGCCCTGCGCGCGGAACCGAAAGCCTGCCAGTCCCTGCTCAGCCTCCCGGCCACCGCTACAGCGGCAGCGTGATCCCCAGTTCCCGCATCGCCGAGGACGGCGGCCCGCCCTCCGACCGCTCGGTCTTGCACCCCTTGCTGCCCGGTGCCAGCGTGCGCGGATCCACGGCCTCGGCGGGCGCGCCGGTCGCGTAGAGGCCTTCGGGGTCGGTGTCGCGGTCGTGCGGGAGCAGCCAGAACACCCGGCGGCGGAAGGTACCCGAGGAGCGCGACGGCTTGGCATCGGGACCCAGCAGTGCGTAGCCGACCATGCGTCCGTCGCGGTGATAGGGGGGCTTGCCGCGGCGCGTCGGCAGCCGGTCCAGGCTCTGGCGCACGTAGTCGAGCGTGCTGATGTCCTCGAGCCAGACGAAGTCGTCCTCGTGAACGAGCTCGTCCTCGGCGATGAGCGCGCTCATGCTGTCTCCTCGTCGGCAACCAGTCCGATGCCCGGATAGTACTTGCGCTGGTTGGACAGGATCATTTCCTTGGGCGACGCCAGTCCCACCACCTCTCGGACCCGTGCCGCGAAGGCCCGGGACGAGATCGCCGGAGCCCCTTCATTCTGACACCACGCCTTGTAAACCGCGTAGAGCTGTGCCTGTTCCGCTCTCAGGGCCGGGGCGAGCCGGCAGGACTCGGAGAGGAAGCGCCCGGTGTGGTCCTCGGTCTCGGCGTAGGCCGTGGTGGCGATCCGTACGCGTTCGGGACCGGTGAGGTCCTTCTCGCCTCTCAGGTAGCGACGGGCGCCCAGGATCAGCCAGTTGAGGATTCCCGGGCCCTCCTCCGTGACGAGGATGTCGGCCAGGTTGTCGATCTTGCGGTCGTCGGGCACGACCCTCTCGAACGGGATCAGCCGCATCCGCCGCCAGAACGCGAAGCCTCCGGTGCCGACTTCGGGCCGGTGGTTGCCCAGCAGCCAGAGTTTGTGGGTGGGTTCGAAGCTGAAGAAGTCCTGGCGCATGCGGCGGGCCTTGATCCGGTCGCCGCCCGTCAGCAGCTTCACGCGGGCCTCGTCGAAGCGGTCCCCCGGCTTGACCTCGCTGCACACGATGACCCGCCGGCCGTGCAGCTCGGCCAGGTCGGTGGGATGCCCCTCGTAGGGGCGGGCCATCAGGAAGCCGGGCGGCGCGGCGTCGGCGTAGTCCCCCACCAGTTTCATCAGGACGTCCAGCAGCACCGACTTGCCGTTCTTGCCGGACCCGAACAGGAACGGCATGACCTGCCCGCCGACGTCGCCGGTGATGGAGTACCCCAGCAGCAGATGCAGGAAGTCGATCATCTCGGCGCCCTCGGGCCCGTCACCGAAGGTGTCGACGAGGAACCGGTCCCAGCGCGGGGTGGGCATCGGCTGGGGGGCCGCGGTCGTGGACCGGGAGTGGAAGTCCTTGTCGGGGTCGGGCGTACGGATCAGTCCGGTGCGCAGGTCCACGACACCGGCCGGGGTGCACAGCGCGTACGGGTCGGCGTCCAGGCGGGCCGCGTTGAGCACCATGCCGGGCGCGGACCGGGCCTGCGCGAGCATGGCGTTCATACCGCTGGTGCTGAGCGCCCGGCGGCGGTGCTGCTGGAGCGCGGTGGTGGTGAACACGCCGCGCGGGTCGTTGCTCGCCAGGGATTCGGCGAGATCCCCGGCGGCCCACATGACGGTGTCGTCCTCGTCGATCTGCCAGCGGGTGCTGTCCCAGCGGAACCAGCCGAGACCGGGCACGTGCCGGTAGTCGTTGGAGTAGAGCTTGACGAACAGCTTGGCGTTGCCGCGGTCGCTGAGGGTGTCGGGCAGCAGCCCGTCGGCCGTCGCCTGTGCCTGCGGCTGCGCGTCGGCGGGAGCGTCCTCCTCGGCACGCGGGTGCGGCACGGGCTGGGCGAGGATCTGCGCGGCGACGGCCTGCGCGTCGAAGAGGGCGTCGTCCTGGCGGGACGTCATACGCGTCCTCCTGGGGCCAGTGGGCGCCTGCGGCCGGCGTTCAGGCCGCTGCGGATGATGGCGGTGTATCGGCGTTCCTGACCCGGTCGGGCGTGCTCGGCGGCCTCGCTGAGGATCCGCTCGGCCTCGGTCGCCGCGAGCCCCCCGCCGGCGACGAGTCCGCCCGCGGTGTAGGCGGCACGGTTCAACTTCTCGGAGAACGCGGCTCCTTCGGCCACGGCGGCACAGGCGGCCACTTCCGCCAGCAGCGCCCCCAGAGCCCGGCTGACGGCTCCGCGGCCGCCTCCGGCGGCAAGGACGGCCTGCCGGGCCCTCGGGGGCACCGGTCGCGGCGTGGGCACGTACGCGGGCGGCAGATGGCCGGTGCGCTCCAGTTCGCGGGCCAGCCAGTCGGGCAGCGGCGCCGGCTCCCGGGCGGGACCGACGGGTTCGTACACCCCGGCGCTGGTCACGGTGCCGGGCGCGACGATGTACCCGCCGTGCGCCCGAACGTCGACCTGCCAGGCCAGGCCGCGGCCGCCGGAGCCGGTGGAGCACTGCCAGCGGTGCCCGCTGTGGGCCCGGTACCAGACGTGCAGGCCGCCCGAGGGGGTCCTGACGCGCAGGGTCGTCTCGTCGTCGGCGGGGCTCGGGAAGCCGCGCAGGGCGGCCAGCACGCCGATGGTGTGGAAGCCGTTGGCCAGCCCGCTCAGGTCGATGCTGCCGGAGATCGTGATGCCCGGCAGCAGGCGGTCCCGGTCGGGGAGTTGGCGTTCGTGCGCGTCGATGTCGACGACCAGCAGACCGGCGGGCCCGCAGGAGATGCCGACGCCGAAGCCGGCGTTGGCGCCCCACCACTGCTCGATCCGGGCGAAGTCGAGGGTGGCGGCGTGGAATCCGTGGCACCAGCGACCCGCGGCCGGACAGCCGCAGCCCCTGTGGTGATGGCCGGGTCGACGGCAGTCCTCGCAGTTGCCCGCAGGGGTCTTGCGCCCTGGGGCCAGCGGATGGACGGGCCATCCCCGGCTGGCACACCACCGAGCCGTCACCAACGCGCCCGCGACCGGGGCGGACAGAGATGAGTAGCTACGTGAGTTGTGCAGCTCAGAGGCCATGCGCACCCCCCACCAGCGACCGAAGCGACTGAGCGACCGGAACAGCCTAGCGAAGCAAGTGGGAGCGGAGAGCCCCCTGTGGAAAACAAAGATTCGATTCGTTTGATGGGCCCAGCGACTGACCGAGTCGGGGCCCAGCGACCGGGCGTTTTCAGTAGCCGCTCAGTCGTTCGGGGAAAACCACAGGTCAGTGACGTAGGAGAGACCAAAACAGCGACTGAAGCGACTGAGCGACCGTATATATGACGCGCACGCGCACACACACGCATACGCGAATGTCTTCATATACCTGGGACTTGAGTCGCTTCAGTCGCTGTCTCATAGGGTGTATGCCGTCTGACCTGGTACTTCTTCTCAGCGACCGAAGGCGACCCAAGCCGATGTCGGTCGCTGGTCTTCGGTCGCTGCCCGCCGCACAGGCCCACCCGCGGGCAGCGACCGAAGCGGGAGCCCTCAGCGACTCAGCGATCGAAGCGACTCAAGCGACTCTGGACCTGACCTGAAGGCGACCCGGGCCCTCCGTCCGAAAAGCACCGGTGCGGGCGTGTCCCTCGGACATCTCCGACTTTCAATCGCTTCAGTCGCTGTCTGCCTGCCGAAGCCGCCGTGACCTGGGTCGTCTCGAGGACGACCGGGAGCGACTCAAGGCCGCGCCGTCCCGGGCCCTGCGCGCCAACACCCCTGCCCCCTACTGGGGACTTCTCCCCCTCCTGGCCCATACTGATCTCCTGCAAGAACCCCGAGCCCGTCCAGAACCGCGGGCCGACACCCACCCGGGGCGAGGGAGGAGACGGCATGCCGGAGCGCACTCATCAGTTCGGCGTGTTCGGTGCCCGCGGCATCAAGGGCCACGAGGCCGTCGCCCGCCGCCTGGACGCCCTGGCCGGATACATCGTCACGCCGGTCACGACCCGCCGAGGTCTGCTGGCGCGCCTGCACTACCTCACCCGCAGCGAGCACGCCCGGGGCTCCGCGCGTGCCGCTGGTCTGACGGTCACGGACCGCACCCTCAAAGCGTGGCTCGACGGGAAGCGCAGTCCGGCGAGGAAGAACCTCGAACGCATCGAAACGGCGTACCGCACCGTCCGCCGCCACAACGTGGCTCGCTATCTCCTGGCCCGCCTCAACCGAGAAGGCCGCGGCACCCGCGTCGAGATCCACCCTCTCAACCAGTCACAGGTCCCCCGCCCCCGCCAGCGCGTGGTGGAGTTCCGCACCCTCAACATCCGCCACTGGGACCGCATCGTCGAGGCCTGGGCCACCGACAACATCCAGGCCCTCGACGACGCCTGGGTGGACCAGATCGTGGACCTGGGCTCGCAGTGGGGCCAGTACGAGTACGTCACCAACGTCGGGTTCGCGGCCTGAGTTGTGACCCGTGACGGTGCGTAGCCCGAGCCATAGACACGTATCTCTATGGGGTCGCAGGCCGGAAGGTCTCCTGGAAGACACCCTCAGACTCGCCCAGCAGTATGAGGACTTCGCGGACAAGACCCGCCTGCCCGGGCAGTTGCAGGACGAGCCGGCCGTAGCAGAGATGAAGCAAGTCCCGCGCGCAGCCTCTTCCCAGCGCCCGACACCCGAGCGGAATCGCTACGGCTGGCAAGAAAGCGACGGCGAAGTCGGATGCGTCGAGGAAGTCGCGCCAGCCTCTGCTTGGTGACCTCCTGGCGGATCTGCTCGGCAACCACGACGAGCCGCGTCTGGCAAAGGAGTTGCGTGATGAACTCCTTGAGAAGCACCCCCACCGCACCCCCACGCCTCAGGTCGTGCGGAACATCCTCGAGTCCCTCGCAGCCAAGGGACGCATCAGGCGGCACAAGCAGAAGCGGTCCGTGCTGTACACCCTCATGGAGCCGGACGCCGACTGACCCCCTCCCACCGCAGTCCCCATCTCTGGCCGAGGAGGGAGTAGCGTCATACAGCCCTCTTCCGCAGGAGCAGCCACTCCCCCACGGGACCGCTAGGCCTATTACGGCGTAATAGGCGACGGGCCAGTCCGCAGCTCGAGCAGTCCAAGCACCCCCCTATTACGCCGTAATAGGGGGGTGCGCCGCACCACCTCTCCCCTCCCGGGAACCAGCCACTCAGTCGCGGCACTCAAGCGCCGCTCTCTGCCCTCCTGGCCCAGCTGCTTAGGAAGAGGAACCCTCAAGACCCGCTGGCCTCCGGCTCGGTCGCCGCTTCAAGCACAGCTCCCCCACCGCCCCCTCTGATGTGCTGTGGCTATTACGCCGTAATAAGGGCGTCGGCCCCCTGTCTTGGCTCACCCGCAACCCAAACTCGCACTAACTAACGTGTCGCTACAGTAGATGATCTACGACGTTAGTAAGGTAGCGCCATGACTATGCCAGCCACCTCTGGCGACCGGGCCAAGGTCGTCTCCAAGCTGCCGGGATGGCTCCGGCAGAACCTCAAGGTCAGAACCGCCCAACTAGGCATCGAGATCCAGACCGCCGTCGAGCAGGGCATCGCCGCCTGGTGCGACCTTGCCTCGGCCACCGCTTCGGTCGACACCGCGGGAGCCGAGTCCTTCTCCACCTTCCTGCCACCAGGGCAGTGGGAGACGTTCCGAAGCGTCGCGGAGGGGCGTCGTGTCTCCCTCATTCAGGGTCTCGCCCAGTCCGTTCAGCTCTGGCTCGACACCAACCCGGCGCCCGACGTCCAACGTCCCGCCATCACCCGCCGCATCGTCGTCTGCAACCAGAAGGGCGGCGTGGGCAAGACCGCCATCACCGCCGGCATGGGCGAGGCGCTGTCGGAGGACCCCAACCAGCTCTTCCCGGTGCGCGTGGCCAAGGCACTGGTCGCCGCACTCCGGGCCGGTGACCCCGACGCCGAGGCCGACGTAGGCCACATCGACGCCGACCCCCTCGACATCGAGAAGCTCCCCGGACACGGACTCCGCGTTCTCCTGGTCGACTTCGACCCCCAGTGCCACCTCACCAACCAACTCGGCGCCGCCCCCCTGGCGATGAACGGTGACAGCCTCACCAACCACATGGCTGGCGACCCCAAGGGCGAGTTGAAGGACCTGATCGTCTCCATCGACGAGGACCACTTCGGTGGCCGACTGCACCTCCTGCCCGCATGCCATGACGCCTTCCTCCTCGACGTACGCCTGTCCGCGGTGCGCGCCCGCGAGGCCGCCCTCGAGCGGGCCCTCACACCGCTCGAAGCCGATTACGACGTAATCCTCGTGGACTGCCCGCCCAGCCTCGGCCTCAGCATGGACGCAGCCGCCTACTACGGGCGCCGACGGGACGGCGAAAGGCCGGGCCAGTCCGGAGCGCTCATCGTCGTCCAGGCTGAGGACAGCTCCGCTGACGCCTACGACCTGCTGACGAACCAGATAGAGGATCTCCGCAACGACCTCGCCCTCGACATCGACTACTTGGGCATCGTCGTCAACCTCTACGACGGTCGGCGCGGCTACATCGCCACATCCTCGCTTCAGGGATGGGTCGACATAAAGGATCCGCGCGTCGTCGGCCTCATCAACGACCTCAAGGAACAGAAGGAAGCCGTCCGCATGAAGCAGCCACTGCTGAGCTACGCGCCCGCCTCCCAGCAGGCCGTCGCCATGCGCGCACTGGCCCGGGAGATCTCATGAGCAAGGCCGACCAACTGGGAGCAGGCCGCTTCGGAGGAGGTGCCCGGCCTGTCAGCGCCCGCCGGACCGCCATCGGTGCCGCCACCGGCGTACCCACAGAAGGAGTGGCAGCTCCGACCCGACTCCCGGTCAGGCGAATCAGCCCCAACCCCGAGAACCCGCGCTCCGCCCTCGGTGATCTGACCGACCTCGCAGGCAGCCTCAAGGAGCACGGCCAGAAGCAGGCTCTCACGGTCATGAACCGGGACGCCTACGTCAAGGCCAACCCAGCGCGCGAGAAGGACCTCGAACCCGACACCACCCACGTCGTCGTGGACGGCAGCAGCCGACTGGCAGCCGCCCGCGAGGCGGGCCTCACGCACCTCAACGTCATGGTCGACGACGAGCAGGGGAGCGACGGCGACGCCATCCTCGAGTCCGCCCTCGTCGCGAACATCCACCGAAGCGACCTCGACCCTCTCGACGAGGCACGGGCCCTGCAGCGCCTGCTCGCCATCCACGGGTCGCAGGTCAAGCTTGCCAAGCGGCTGAGCAAATCCCAGGGTTGGGTCTCCCAGCGCCTGGCTCTGCTCAACTTGAGCCCTGAACTCCAGGCAGCAGTGGGGGAGGAGCCCGTCGAACTCCTGCGGTCCGTCGCCAAGGAACCGCACGACCGGCAGGGAGCAGTCCTCCAGGAGCTCAAGGCCGAGCGTGCTCGCAAGGACGCCGAGCGGCGGGTGCCCGTACCCGCACCGGCCGCACCCTCCGAAGACCCCGCGCCGGAAGTTCCAGTGCCTTCCCAAGCCGTCGGCGAGCCGGCAGCCGTCGAGGAGGCGCCTGTTCCCCAGGCAGCCGACACCACGTCCGGCGATGCGAACCCACTGAAGGAAGACGCCGGAACGGCTCGCCGACTCCCTTACGACGACGGCGCGTTCATCGCCATGCATCTCATCCAGAAGATGAACGGCACCGAGTTCGACAAGATGCTGGACATCCTCAACGAGCATCAGAACCAGCGAGCCGGATCTCGGCCCCCTGCTTCCTGATCATCACCTCTGTGGTGGGCACGAGCAGTGCTCGTGCCCACCACAGAGGTCTCTCCCCCTATTACGGCGTAATAGGGTCTCTGGCTATTACGCCGTAATAGGGGGAGAGGGCTTCGCCTGGCCGTCCGACGAGCAGCTGCTCACCACGCGCACCCAAACAGGCCAGTCCAGACACGGTCCACCATGTGGTCGCCATGGCAACCGCACCCGCGTGGACGTCAGACTGAAGCAGCGCCTGGTACCCCTGGTGATCCTCATCGAGGCCGGTTCACCGACACTCCGCCGGCGCACTACGTGACGGAGCTTCTGGTGCCCACGACAGGACCTCCCTCAGGAAGGCTGAACACGGTGACGACCGCCGCATACCAAGGTGAACCCGGCTCCAACTCGGCGACCGCCGCACACGCCCTCTGCCCCGAGGCCGACGAGCTGCCTTGCACGGGCTTCGAGCAGGCCCTGGAAGCCGTGACACTCGGCGACGCCGACGTCGCCGTGATCCCGGTGGACAACTCCGCAGCCGGGCGCGTCGCCGACGTACACCATCTGCTGCCTGAGTCGGGGCTGTTCATCGTCGCCGAGTACTTCCTCGCCATCCGCTTCGACCTGATGGGCGTACCCGGCGCGACACTCGACGACATCGAGTGCGTACGCAGTCATGTGCACGCCCTCGGACAGTGCCGCAAGGTGCTACGAGAGGGCGGATGGCGCACCCTCGTCAGCGACGACACCGCCGGAGCCGCCCGCGAGGTGGCCGAGCTCGGCGACCCGCGACACGGGGCGCTCGCCCCGCCCGCCGCAGCCGAGCTCTACGGCCTCGAGGTGATGCGCCCCGAGGTCGAGGACGACCCCGACAACACCACTCGGTTCGTCGTCCTGTCCCGGGACGCCGCCCTGGCTCCGCACACGGGGGAGCCGACGATGACGAGCCTCTTCTTCTGCGTGCGCAACATCCCCAGCGCCCTGTACAAGGCGCTCGGCGGCTTCGCCAGCAGCGGCGTGAACCTCACCAAGATCGAGAGCTATCAGATGGGCGCAGGGTTCAACCCGAGCCGTTTCTACGTCGAGATCGAAGGCCACCCCGACGAGGAGCACGTCGCCCTCGCCTTGCACGAGCTGCGCTTCTTCTCCACCGAGGTACGCATTCTCGGGGTCTACCCAGCTCACCCGCACCGACTGAAGAGCTGACGGCCCCCTTCACTGGTCGAAACGACGCCCGAGGTACGACCTTTCCGGACCGACGTGCGAGCCTGGAACCTGCGCGAAAAGACGCGAACGGAAAGGTGAGGTGCCATGAGCGACGCCGAGGAGAAGGCGCTGTTGGCAGGCGGCTGCTTCTGGGGCATGCAAGAGCTGATCCGGGCCCTGCCCGGGGTGAAGGACACCCGGGTCGGCTACAGCGGCGACAACGACAAGCCCAACGCCACCTACCGCGACCACGGAAAGCACGCGGAGTCGATCGAGATCACCTTCGACCCCACGGCCACCGACTACCGCACGATCCTGGAGTACTTCTTCCAGATCCACGACCCGAGCACGAGGAACCGCCAGGGCAACGACATCGGCCTCAGCTACCGCTCCGCGATCTTCTACTTCGACGACGAGCAGCGCCGCATCGCGCAGGACACCATCGCCGATGTCGACGCGTCCGGCCTGTGGCCGGGACCGGTAGTGACCGAAGTGGTACCGGCTGGCCCCTTCTGGGAGGCGGAACCGGAGCACCAGGACTACCTTCAGCGCTACCCGAACGGCTACACCTGCCACTTCCCGCGCCCGAACTGGCGCCTGCCCCGGCGCAACGCATCCTGACTCACGGAGCGTCTCCCGAGCCGCCTGAAAGGCGCCGCACCAGATCCAAGGTGCGGCGCCTTCTCGACGCTTTCAGGCGCGCATCCCGACATGCTGACCGACCGAGAAGTCGTTTCACATGAACGATACGTACATGCCTGGGTCGGAACTCCAGCGATCAGCCGGTGAGCTTTTAGAGTGCGCGCCGCATGGGCACGACGTTCTCCTCACCCGTCGCGCGGGGAGTCAGTCGGTAATAGACGATGTTGGAGAACCGGTCTGACTGCTCCAACCAGCCGGCTTCCACCAGCTGCCGCCGCATCCGGGAAAACACGGTGGGTGTCATGTCGACCTCTGCCGCCAGTTCCTGTCCTGTCATACGGACTGCACCGGCCCGGTCGGTCGGCATCATCGCGTACATGAGGACGATCAGCCGCTGGCTCGCGGACAGGCCTGCGGTGCGCCGCAGCAGCGTGCGGTAGTACGTGCCGTTGGTTGCGTTCACTGGCCCTCCCAGCCCCGCGGCCCCGTTGCCGTCCATCCTGGGATGTCGGGCGGATTCCAGTCCCTCACCGCTTCCCTCTGTTCGAGGCCTGATCCATGGAAAGCGATGTATGGACTGATCCTGTACAGCTTGATCCTGCCCAGTTTCCCAGTCTCGACGATGAGACGGTGCCTGGCCAACTTCTTGATAATCCGCCCCAGGGCGTCTGGCGTCATACCGACTTCCTCGGCGATGTCCTTACCGGTTCGCTGGACCGGTTCCATCCCCGGAGGCGAGACGCCGATGAACCACAAGACCATGAACTTCTCAGCCGGCGTGAAGCCCGACGACTTGCGCGTGATCGCGCGCACTCGCTCCTTGTCGACGGTGGCATGCCAGCCGCTGTAGGCGTACGGGGCGGTGGGGACGTCGTTGCCGAACTCATCGACCACGCGCCGTACGGGCCGTGCTGATGCCAACGTTCCTCCGAACCTCAGGCATTGCTGATCGAGCGATGCGAACCGACTCAGGGATCGGCTGAGATGAACCTAACGTACATGCACCTCCCGTCAATGCATTCCGCTCCCTCGGTCGTGTCGCATGTCCGCCAAAGCCATCCATCCGAGAGAAGCGAGAGCCTGATCTCCGGCCCCAGACATGTACTTCACGTTCATCTCAACAGATCTCAGGATCGGTTGCACCCGACCCTACGATCGGGTGCAACCGATCCTGAGGTCGGGTAACCCGAGGCTGCGATCGGGTTACCCGACCTCAGGATCGGTGAGAACCTCACATATTCGCAGGTCAGAACGTTATTAGTTCGGCGTCCTCTTATACAGGGTGAACTCAGTTCAGCTCCGACCTCACCTGCCCCACCATCTCCCCACACATCAGTGGTGCATGTGGCTTCGCGTGCGGCTCCGTACAGCTCCTACAGGCAGTGGACGGCAGCAACGGCTCTGAGTCTCGGGTGGTGCCGACCGTGACGGACAAACAGCAACAGCAGGCGTGGTTGCGGCCATCGTTGGGTGCCGCCGCACGGCCCTAGGGGGCCACGCGGCTGGGTGACCTCCGCACGCTGAACTCCGGCTCCCGCTTTCAGGGGTTCCCGTTCCGGGGCTGGGCTTGGGGACGGGCAGGTGGTAGCGGCAACCGTCTGTGTCTGGCGGGCTGTTACGGATGCCTGGACCTTGCCTCCACCGAGCACCAGTACCAGGTACCAGGTACCAGTCTTCAAGGACTCAGGACAGTGGGTCGTAGGGGGTAGGACTTGGTAGGGGAGTGGGAAGGTGTTTGAGACCTTCGCCCGTGTATAGCGCCCCCAAAGATCTGGTAACGGCTGTTACCATGCTCATATGGCAAAGACCCAACTGGGCGCCCGCGTCGACGACGAGGTCGCCGAGCTAGCCAAAGCCCGCGCGAAGGACCGTGGCCTGAGCGTCGGCGACTACATCGCCGCCCTCGTCCGCGAGGACACCGACGGCCTGCGCGCCCGCGGCCTGGACGCAGCCCGCCGCTTCCTCGACGAACACCAGACCCTCTTCGACGAGGCTGAGGACGCCGACCGCGCCGCCGCCCCGGGAGCCCACGCCGCCTGATGGACCTGCACATCGACGTTCCCTGGATCCTTCAGGTCGCCGAGCTCGCCGGCGCCCGCGACCCCGCCCCCGACGACTACGGCATCCCGGTCGCCGCCGTCGCCGCCCACCGCGCCGAACTCCTTGACCAGCCGGTCTACGACGGCCCGTACGCCCGGGCCGCCGCCCTCGTCCACGTCCTCGGCCACTGCCGCTGGCTGGAACGCTCCAACATGGCCGTCGCAGCCGCCACCGGCGTCATGTACCTGGAAGCCTCCGGCATCCCCCTCAAACCCACCCGCGACGACGCCCTCGCCCTGCGCGACCTGCTCCGCGACCCCGCCTGCACCACCGCGAGGATCGCCGCCCAGCTGCGCACCTGGCCCACGGCCACCTGAAAGGGCAGAACCATGGCGCGCGCAGGACTGACCGCACAACGCCTCACCGACGTCGGCGCGGACCTGGCCGACGAGATCGGCTTCGACCAGGTCACCGTCTCGGAACTCGCCCGCCGCCTCGACGTCAAGGTCGCGAGCCTGTACTCGCACGTGAAGAACTCCCACGACCTCAAGACCAGGATCGCCCTCCTCGCCCTGGAGGAACTCGCCGACAAAGGCACCACCGTCCTCGCCGGCCGGGCGGGCAAGGACGCCCTCACCGCCCTGGCCGACGTCTACCGCGACTACGCCCGCGCACACCCCGGCCGCTACGCCGCGACCCAGATGAGACTCACCCCCGAGTCGGCAGCGTCCAGCGCTGGCGCGAGACACGCCCAGATGACCCGGGCGATCCTGCGCGGCTACGACCTGACAGAACCCGACCAGACCCACGCGGTCCGTCTCTTGGGCAGCACCTTCCACGGCTACATCAGCCTGGAGATGGGCGGCAGCTTCAGCCACAGCGCCCCCGACACCCAGGAAACCTGGACCTGGGTCCTCGGCGCCCTCGACACCCTGCTGCGCGACTGGCCTACCACCCCACACCCTGACCAGCCGTCATAAGGCCTACGACGACGCCCCGCTGCCTTCCACCACCGCCTCCTGCGCCCGCGACCGCCCGACCTACGGACGGGCGGCCACCAGCGCGAGCCCCGGAAAGGCCATCGCGGCGTGGAACGCCAGCGCGAAGGCGTTCACGGACACCGACCACGCGCCGACCCCCGCGTAGGCGACGGCCACACCGAGGTTGGACCACGCGCACACTAGGGCCCGTCTTCAAAGATCATCGGATGGTGGATCATGGCGGAGGGATACGCCGTCATGAACTCACCGTGAGCGCAGTACCGGCACGCTGAGTCCGCCGCTGTCAGTCCCGCGAGTGAAGCGGAGCCTTAGAAAAAGATCTCCGGAGGACCTATACCCGTCCCGGGTTCCCTGCGCGATGAACTGGATGGCAGGCATGGTCGATGGGGAACAGGGGCAGACGCCCGCGCACTCCCAGCCGCTGATCCCGTACACCACGACAAGGGACACCATCCGCCAAGTCCCGTGCCGAGCTCGCTCGGACGACCGCCGTCGTACTGCCTGCGCAGAAGGATGCGCGCGACCGCACAGTCGACCAGGTGCCCGCTCTCGTGTAACCGGGGAAGCGGCATGGCACTGCACAAATACGGGAGGGGCCGCCCCGATCGGGGCGGCCCCTCCTTCGCGCACGGGTTGTGTCAGACGGTCTGGCCTGCCATGCCGCCGATGAAGGCGGCGAAGGCCTGCGCGTCGAGGGCGAGGTGAGGGCCGGCATGCACCTTGGAGTCCCGCACGGCCACCCGGCCGTCCGGCACCTGCGCGACTTCCACGCAGGCGCCGTTTTCGGAGCTGTACGAGCTCTTGTACCAGGCAAGAGAGCGTGCGTCGTACGGGTGCAGGGTGGGACAGTTCATGATCATTTCTCCTCTGCGGCCAGGGATTGCAAGAGTGTCGCGGACTCCTCGGGGTCGAGTGCGGCCGCCCTCAGGCGGTCGAATACGTCGACCAGCGACCGGACTTGCCGGTCTTTCTCCAATGAACAGCAAGAAGGAGTCCCTTGTGTCGCTGGCGCCGCGCTTCGATCTGGTGCGCGAGGACGACCTGATCGTCTTGGACACGGTTGCCACCCACGTAACGGAGCCCGGCGCCCGCCCCCTCTGAACAAGATCACAAAGAGTCTTCACGATGGGACTCGGGCGCCAGCCTTGCTCCTCAAGCACGCCGAACTGCTGGACGGGGATGCAGTGGGTACAAGGAGGCAGTCCCAGTATCGACCACGAAGGTCCGACCACGGGCACGATGCGATAACCCCGCGCACACTCCCGCCGACAACTGTCCGTGCCTGTACCGGGCCTGAAGCGCGCACGGTCGAAGCGCTCCTCTTTCGTGTGCCGATATGGCGTCAGGTCGGGATGTTGAACTCGCCGCGGCCAGCGCCGTCGAGGAAGCATGTCCAGACGTGGGCGGAGACGATGAAGGGAGGGTTGCTCGGGTCTTCGTTGTCCCGCAGTGCTACCCGGCCGTCGTCGAGGAATGCAACCTCCAGGCATCCGCCGCTGCCGGAGGAGGCCGAGGCCTTGAACCAGTTCAAGCCGTCAAGGTTGGTGTTGCTCATGGTTTCTCCCTGACGGCTGTCCGCAGGAGAGCCGCCGAATCGTCGGGGTCCAGCGCGTGTGCCCGCAGCAGGTCAAGTGACCGGCTGAACTTCTTCACGTCATGTGGTCGGTCGAGGTACAGGTTTCCGGCCGGTGAGTCGACGTAGGCCACGGGCGGCGCATCCTCGAACTCCAGGATGGCAAAGGCCCCGCCCAGGCCGGGGTGTGCCCCCTTGGTCATCGGCATCATCTGCAACGTCACGTTGGGCAGAGCCGCCATCTCTAGGAGGTGTCCGATCTGCTCGCGCATGACGCCGGCGTCACCGATCGGGCGCTGAATCACGGTCTCGTCGAGGACCGCCCACAGCTCCAGCGGATTGCCGTCCTGCCTTGTCAGGAGTTCGGCGCGCTTGGTCCGCAGGTTCACCAGGTCCTCGATGTCGAGAGGGCGGTTCGCGGGCCAGGCCGCCAGGATCTCGCGCGCGTAGCCCGGGGTCTGGAGGAGTCCGTGCACCAGCACCGGCTCCCACGCCCGTTCGGTCGTTGCGTCACTCTCGAATGCCAGCAGAGGCTCAAGTCCGCTTGGGAGAACTTCCCGGTAGCCGTCCCACCAGGCTGATCCGCCGGTAGCGCCGCTCGCGAGGTTGCGCAGAGTCTGGATTTGCTGCTCATCGGAGATCTCGAACAGCTCGCAGAGGGACGTCAGTTCGTCGTCGCGCAGGCGGGTGCGGCCGGAGCCGGTCTCGATGCGGCTGACCCGGGTTTCGCTGCACCCCAGATGCCGTGCCACGTCGGCGGCTTTCAGGCCGCGGGACTTTCGCAGCCGGGCCAGCTCTGAGCCGAGCTGACGTCTGTTGGCCGCCGTCTGTGCCACTCGCCATCGCCTCCCTCGCGTGCGCAGCGTACGCGCAACTTGCGCAGCTTCCTGCGCACAGTCTGCCTCACCCGGCCTTTGTGCTGCACACACGGGCCCGACCTCCCTGATGCATATTCCGCATGCATGTGCGTACTTGCTGGAAACCTGTCGAGAACTTGCTGCGCACTTGCGCAGCAAGTGCGCATAGGGTCACTCTAGGGCCTGTTGAACACGACAGGTAGCGGGCCGGTTGCACACAGCCCGCAGGTGATCGGGAGCGCACATGCCACCGTTGGCGCAGGCCACAGCCCAGGGCCACTACTCGGCTGTTCCCGCCGACGCTGACATCTGGGCGGGGTTGCTTGACTCCCTGCGGATGACGGGAGAGCAGGGCCGGCAGTTGCACGGCCACGCCGGCGCCCGCCGTCCGCGCTCAATCGCCGCCGACACGATGTCCCTCGCAACCGAGCGAGGCCATCCCCTGGGGCCGCTGATCAACCTGCCGCGTCGATGCGTCGAGGTCCTAGTGCCGCGCGGCTCGGCCGCCGCCTGGCCGCTCCTGCAGCGGCACACGGTCTGTTCGGCTACTGCCCTGATGAGGTGTCCGGCCCCCCAGGTGACCCGGGCAAGCGGCCGATGGGTGGCAGGCCGGACCCCGACACGCTCACCCGGCACCATTCCCGCCACCACCAGCGCCGTTGCGCTCGCCGCAGCCGTCCCCGAGGTGCTGGCCCGGTGGCGCGACGTCCTCAGAGGGCGGATCGAGGGATGGGCCGACGACCGCCCCACACCAGCCCGCAACAGAAAGGAGCGGCCATGACCGACCCCGAAGGCGTCGCCAGCACCGAGGCCCCGCCGCTGGAAATCGTCTGGGGTCCGTTTCCCCAGGCACGGCCCGCACCGTCACCCGGCTTGACCGGCCCCGCGAACCGACCGCCGCGCCAGGTGTCGACGGTTCAGTCCCTGGACCAAGTCCGCCGCTTTCCGGGGCACGACCTGCGTACACCGGCCGAGGCCCGCACTTGGGCGGCCGAGGTCTGCCGGGTGTGGCACGTACCGCACCGGCTCGTCGAGGACTTGACGCTCATTGTCTCGGAGCTCGCCACCAACACGGTCACGCACGCCAGCGGGCCGGACATCTGCGTCGGTGTCTCCCTCACCGCCCTCGAGGTGTGGGTGATCGTGGTGGATCAGGGACCGCACCGACGGCTCCAGCCGCAGCAGGCTGCCGCCGACGACGCACACGGCCGTGGCCTGTTCCTCGTCGACGCACTCGCGACCCGCTTTGAGGCCACCCCCGCAGGAGACGGCACAGCCGTACGTGCCTGCCTCCCGCTCCCAGGCTCGCACCAGGACACCGCCGCCCCCACCATCCACACCCCCACGCCTGACGGCTCCGCCCCCCACCCTCTGGAAGACGCCACCGATGCCGCCCGTAGCCATAACTGACCCCGTGGCCGTGACCCGCCAGCGGCGCCTGTCGGAGGCCATCCGCTGGACATGGCCCGTCACTGACGTGGTAACGGACCTGGTCTGGGACTGCGTGGCCAGCGCCTACACCAGGTGGGGCACGCCGGAGCACCAGGCCGATCTACTGGCCGATCTCGCCGTCGATTTCGTCATCGCGGTGCTGAAGGCCACACCTCAGCCGTATGTGACCGTGACCGTGGCGTGCGATGGGGTGCGCGCCACGGTCAGCGTTATCCCGGCGGTGCTCCCCGAACGCACTGCCGTCGTTCCTCTGCCCTGCCGCGACGTGGTCATGGAGAGCTCTTGGGGCGAGGCCCGCTTAGGTCCCGGCCTGTACCGATACGCCATCGTCAACCTGAGTCCCTGGCGGAGGAACTGATGCCCTCAGCAACGAGGAGCGAGACCCGCCGGTACGCAACCGCCGACCCGGACACGGCCGAGCGGGCTGCGCTCGACGCCGGTGCGGTTCTGGGGGGATGGCAGGTCCCCACGCGGATCGTCGAGGCCCTCGTTACGCGCACCCGTGACCTCGTCGCCGAGGCCGTCGAGGGGTACGCAGGGGACCGGGTCATCGTCACGACCATCCATGAGGGCCGCCACGCCGAGGTGCACGTGATCGACAGCGCCCGCCGGCGCGAGACCCGCCACTACTCCACTACCAAGCCGACCACGATCGAGCGCGCCGCACTCGATGCCGGTGCGGTGCTGGGGGGATGGCAGGTCCCCACGCGGATCGTCGAGGCCCTCGTTACGCGCACCCGTGACCTCGTCGCCGAGGCGGTCGAGAAGCACACAGGGGACCGGGTCATCGTCACCACCACCCTCGATCAGGGCCGGGCCGCCGTGCACGTCCTCTCCGTCGCGTGCAGTCAGGACCACTACGACCTGATCGACCCGGCCACCACCGCCACCCTCCACGAGTCGGCCCGCTACTGGGGCGCCACCACGCCCCCACCCTGCATGTGCGCGACGCTCGCCCTGCCGGGCGACGACTGGCCCACCCAGAGGCTGTTCATCACCACCGGCCACCCCTAGACCCGCGGGTCCGCGCCCCCGTCGCGGACCTGCGGTGTGTCCCTGCCCGGACTCCCCGTCACCACCCGGGCAGGGGCACTGCCCCGCCCATCCCAGGACAGAGAGCGTCATGACACACACCGAACACCTGGCCCTTGCCGCCGACGGCCTGCGCCTGCTCGCCGCACCCGGCCATCACCCGTGGCTGAAGGTCGCCCGGACGCCGCCGAAGTGCCACTGCACCTCCACGCCGCCTTACAGGAGCACGAGCGGCGGGACGGGCTCCCAGCAGCGGAACAGGTGGCGCTCATCGCGGCCATCGTCGACGGGCACCTGAGCCTCCGCCTCGGTTCGGCCGGGCTCCACCAGAGCGGAGGGCCTTCAGTAACCACCCGCTTGTCTGCCAGGTGACTGAGTTCGTACGCCACCGGCCACCTGACGCCCGGGCCGCACCGCGGACCAGGACCCGCACCTTCGTGCCATCCGCCGGCACCTGCTCGGCGGCCGCAGCCTTCTCGACAGCGGACTCCTGCTGGACCGAGCCGACCGAATGAGGCGCCCTCGCCTGCGGCAGCAACCGGCACCGCGTAGTAGCGCACCGATCCGCCGTCGTACTGCGCAGCCACCGTCACCGACCACCTCCCGCCGGAGCGCTGCGCACTGCCGTCACCGAATGCGGCGACTGCGCACCCGTGGCCGGATTCGGCATCACGACGCCGGGTGCCAGTGACTGCGCAAGCCGCGTCTGCGCACTCATGGCGTGGTTGCGCTACTGCGCAACCACGCACTGACGAACAACTGTGTCGGCGACGCCTCAGAAGTTCGCACGACGCCGACACAACTGCGCATGGCCACTCGGGTCGGCGGCGAGTGCCGGCGTGCGCACGGCAGGGAGCGGGGCCGGGGGTAGCCGTCTCGACCATGGTCGGGATGGAGGCGACGGCGCCCCCAGGGCGATCGGGCCGGCCCCGACGACGGTCTAAACCGCCAGGCGCGAGAGGCGGGCACGGCGCCGCATCGTCTCCAGCCGGGCGCCGGCCGCCATTGCAGCAGCCGCCTCACTCCGGGGCCTGCTTGGCACGGGACATGGTCAAACTCCATGGTCAGAACGGACGTTGCTGACCTTGAGGAAAACCGTCGGCCTCGACCAGACCACGGGTTCGCCGCGAACAATTGAGCGGCAACCGGGGCCAGCCCTGCACGGCGCGCCAGGATCGCTGTGCGACCACCCGCGTGCGGCCACCCGACCCCGCCAACCGATACGTAGACACACCCCGCCCGGGCCTGACCGGGCACCTGCGCAGTGCCCCACCCGGACCTGCGCATCACACCGGCCGGCCAGCGCACGGTAGCCGTCCCACTTCAACTGCGCAGCCCACCCCGCGGGCAGCACGGGGTCGTTGACCGGTATAGCGCGCATCGGCTCGGGCAGTGGCCAGGCGGGTGTGGGCGAGGGCATGCTCAACGCCTTCCACCTCTGGGGCCTTCTGCCAGCACGAGACCCACGGAAGGCCACGCGGACAGCCTGCGCAATCGCTGCGCAGCGTGCCGGTGTCCAACGCGCAGCGCCAGCACACCAGACGCACTCCGGTGCGCAACGGTCTAGGTCGCTGCGCAGTCTGCGCAATCGCGGGGCGGTGGCTGGCTTCGTGCGATGCGCAGTGACCAACCCGATTGCGCAGCCTTTCGGACGTGATGACTGCGCAGGTCTGTGACCTGCATGGTCTGGTCCGTGGTCGGGAGTGGTGGGGGGTGGTGGGGGCCGTGGTCTGGTCTGTGGTCGGGGGCGGTTGAGCATCGTGGTCGGGGGAGGGGATGGACGCACACAGGCAAGGCCACGCGCACACCGGCCCAACTCCCGGCTCGGCCGCATCGAGGGATGGCCAGGCGCTCTCGATGGCCTTCGCTGTCGGCAGCCGCAGATCGCTCAGATCCTCGTCGGTGATCGCCACGACCTGGTCGCGGGCGTACTCGTATCCTTTGCCGGTCTCGGCCTGGGTGACCTCGCGGTCCTCGAGCTCGCACACCTTGCGCACTCGCACCCGGCGGCGGGACGTACGAGATCGGACCGCCGTGCAACCCGACCGCGGTTGAGCGGGTGTGTGGAGTGACCGCTTCGAGCGGTTCACCATCTCGATCCCTATCAGGAGGAGACAGTGCGTAAAGCCGTACTCGGCCTCTTCATAGCGCTGACGGCGGTGCTCGCCGTCGTACCGCTGGCCAGTGCCGACCAGACCCAGACCGTGGCCTGCTGCGGTAAGCCCCCTGGCCAACCGTAGGCAGCCGCCGGTGGAGGGGCGCTCCATCCGGATCTTCCCTCAACTCGACGAGGAGGTGTGATGCGTAAAGCCGTCATCGGCTTGTTCCTCGCCCTAGCGGCGGTGCTCGCGGTAGTACCGCTCGCCGGCGCCGAACAGTCCCGGACCGTGGCCTGCTGCGGTATGCCGCCCGGCCATCCGTAACAGCGCGCTCTGCGGGCCCCCGACCACGGCTGTGCCCGGCCGTGGTCGGAGCCCGCACAGGATGGGCCGGGTGGGTCCTCGCTTCATGCGTGCCAGCTGGTCTGCTGTTCGGGGTTGGTGAGGGGCCGCCAGACGGGCGCGGAGGGCCCGTCACGGAGCAGGTCGGTGAGGGAAGCGGCCAGCATCGGCACCTCGGCACGGAAGCCAGGCCCGGCGAGTCCGACGCCGGCGGCGAGGGCGCTGATGCGGTTGGCCACCCCGGTCGGGCCGGTGGCGTCCAGGACGAACAGCAGGCGTGGGAACTTGCGGTAGCGGCGTTGCCAGGCCTGCTCCAGCGGCTGCTGCCCGCCCCGGGGCCGGCCGACGGGAACCGGTACGTACTCATACAGCCGCTGATAGGCGTGGATCTTTGAGGCGAGGCGTTCGGGGCCCATGGTGGCCCGGTCGATCTCGACGAACGCCCGCAGCATCGACCATCCTTCGCCGTCGTCCCGCTCGCGCCGGTAGTAGAGCAGCGCGTCCGGTATCACCGCCTCCCCGCCACCAAGGGAGTGGTAGACCTCGGGAATCCAGTCCAACGGCCGACACACATCCCCACGCCGACGGGCGTCCTGCACGAACGCCAGGCCGGTCTCGGTCACGGTCAGGGAGTGCCCGACTTTCAGCCGGGCGGCGGTGCGGTCAGCACCCAGCTTCGCCGGCTGCCACTCCCGCAGTTCCGGCCACTCGGCGGCGACCTCGGCGCCGTAGTGGGTGGCGAACCAGGCCCGCGTCCGGCCCGCCTGAGGCAACGTGACCCGGTCCACGAGCCCTTCATCCCGCAGCTTCGCCAGGCGGCGCCGGGTCTGCTCGATCCGCACACCCGGCGCGATCAACACATGCATCTGCTCGGTCGTCGCCATCCGGTACTGCGCCAGCACCGCCAACGCCAGCCGGTCCCCACCACCCGCATCCACCTTCACCATCACCCGACGCCTCCCGTACAAGGCGGCACCACCGATTGCGGCGCCGCGCGTACGGGACAGGCCAGCAGCCGGCCCCGACCAGGAAGCAGACCACCAGGGCCCGACCAGCGTCACGATGCGATAACCCCACCCCCGACCACGCCCACAACCCCACCCACGTACGGAGTTGAGCGGCGTGGCGACGTCCAGCAGGGCGACGTTCCCTGCGCTCAGGGCAGGTCTGGGGGTTGGGGGTGTTGACGGAGCCAGTGCTGGAGTTCGCGGTGGCGGTATTGGTAGGCGGGTCCGCTGTAGCGCATGAGTCCTGCGGTGACGGCCCAGTCCAGGAACAGGCCGAGCCGGAACGGTAGGTGGCGGCGCGAGCAGAGCAGGAACACCGCATACCGCCGCGAAGCCTGCGCGCCGCTCAAGAGCGCGGTCGCGAGCCCGAGTGGGAGCCCGAGTGCGAGCCCGAACGCGAGCCCGCCTGTGAGTCCGGCTGCGAGCCCGGTCCCGAGGCCGACCGCGAGCCCGCACGTGAGCCCGGCCCTGGCGTCACTCCTGATGACGGCCCGGGCTCCGAGATTTGTGCCCGGCTCCCGCGTGAGCCCGCCGGCGAGTCCGAGTCCGAGCCCGACTCCGAGCCCGGTTGTGAGTCCGGCCGCGAGCCCAAATGTGGGCCCGATCATGAGCCCGCCCACGAGCCCGACCGTGAGCCCGAACGCGAGCTCCCTGGGTCCTTGAGGAGTCCTGAGCGGGTTCGCCGCACTCGTGGGGTGGTCGGTTGTGGTGGCGAGCGCTCCGGAGATGAGGGCAAGTCCAGTAGCCAGGGCGGTCAGCCCTGTCAGCCGTAGGGGGGCTGTCCAGGCGAGGGGGAGGAGGGTGAGGGTGGTGAGGAGGGCGTCGGTGGTGCGGACACGGGTGCGTCCGGCGAGGGGCCACAGTTCGTGCAGGACGAGGTCGGTGGCCTCCGTAGCTGTGGGGGCCGTGGCCGAGAGCGTGCCGGTGGGGTCGAGGTGGGTGGTGAGGCGGTGCAGCCAGCGGTGGACGTCCTGAGGGGCGTAGCCGCGAGGGTTGGGAACAGTGCGGGTGGCGGCGGGGATGTACCGGGCCAGGAGGTAGCCGTCCAGGGCGATGACGTCGGGGAGGGTGAGGAGTTCGGCGGGGTCGCCGTCACGGTGGTAGACGGTGGCGGTCAGGCACAGCCGCCAGGGGGTGGACAGCGCCGTTGCCAGGAGGCCGCCAGGATGGGCGGTCAGATGGTCGAGCAAGGGCTGCCAGCGGGCCGGGTTGAGGGCGCGGTCGGCAAGATAGGCACGGGCGTCGCTGGTGTGGACGGGGGCGATGGCGATGCGGGCAGCGTCCAGGACCTCGATATGCGTGGCCAGGGTGTCGTAGTGGTGGGTGCGGCAGGTCAGGATGAGAGGCCCGGCATCACGGCCGCGTTGGTAGGCGTTGAGGGCGCGTACGACGGCGGTGGCGCGGGGCGCGGCGGGGTCGGGGGAGCCGTCGGGGGCCAGCGGGTCCATCTCGTCCAGGCCATCCAGGACCGGCAGCACCATGCCGTACCGGACCAGACCGGCCGCCAGGTCGATGGGCCAGTCGTACGCCTCGACCAGCCGCTGCTGCAACAGATCGGGCAGGGACTGGTGTTCGGTGTCCCACCGGGACAGTGGGATCCGGACCGGGACGGGGGCGTCCTCGGCTCGGCCGTCGATGAGGGCCAGCATCAGTTCCAGGGCCAGGACGGTCTTGCCCGCGCCGGCGGCGCCGGTGACGACCAGGCGCAGCGGCTGGGTGGCGCGGTAGTAGGTGACGATGTCCGGCAGCGTCACCGGGCCCGGTCCGTCGGTGGTCAGGCGTCCAGCAGCCGGCGCCACGGCTGGGCGGGCCGCGGCGGGGTGGAGGTTGTAGGTGAGGTTGATGCGCCGGGTGTCGTCGCCCAGCAGCTGCCGCCACACCCCGCTCTCCCCGTCCTCGACCTGCCGGGCCAGCGTCGCGGCCCAACCACGCGCGAGCTCAGCATCGTTGCCCTCGATGGGCTTGCGCAGCGCCACCACCGCGACCACCAGCCCGGCCACGCCCAGGGGCAGGCCCAGCAGCCCGGCCGTGTCGGACGGTTCCAGACCGCCGTGCATCAGCTGCCGAATTGCGTACACGGCGCTCGCCATGATCGCCAGGGCGCCCAGAGTCCCGATCGCCTGCCATTTACGCCGTCGGCGGCGTCCCCTGAGTCCTGCCATCTTCCGATCATCACCACCGTGATCCCACCACGCAGGCGACTTCTCTCACCTGTGACCAGGCGGACGAACAACCCGTCAGCCCAGACATCCCAGGCGTCTGCGAACGCCCGCCACCGACCGGGGCAGGCCCAGTTGACCAGCGTCCTGAGCCCCGCCACGACGCTCAGGTTGCGATAACCCCGCCCCCGACCGCACCCGCATCCCCACCGGCTACCCCTCCCACAACCCCGCCGACAACTGTGTGCGCCCCTACCGGGCCTGACGGTGTATCCGCAGTTCACCACCCCTGACCAGGCGTGGTCTGCAGCCCGACATCCCCCTCTGCACACCCCCACGCCCCCGACGAGACAAGAAGGAAGGGAAAGGGAAGGGCGGGGACGGGTGAGGGTGCGCCTCGGGGGATCGGGGCGCCGTCCTCTTAGTGTTGCGCGTCGGCGGGGCCTCCGCGCTCGGCGCCGGACGCAGCCGGCGCAACAGGCCGGGCACTGGCAGCGTGGGGCGCCGTTGAACCTCCTCGCCAAGCGCGCTTCCCTGTCCGACCGCACACCTGCGCTCAGTCCGCTCGACGGATTCACCGCGAAGCGCGAGCGACGCGATCACAGCGCGCAGCCCGCCGACGCCGGCCCGCGCGGCCCGGCGCAGCACAACCCCGGCAGATCAACCGACGCGATCAAAAGGCACCCACCAACCCTGCGCCGGGAAGACATCGCCTAGGATAGAAGATGCTTCTTTGAGGGAAGCACTGCTGGCGGGGATTTCCGGCCCGGGTTTGCCGACCCACCGGATTCGCTATTCCCCGCCAGCAGGCAAACTTCAACAACACACAGGGAACAGCGAAATACGGCACCAATAAGGGCGCCTGCATATTTTCGCTCCACTTCCCGAATTCTTTGCGCGCGGTCTGCTCCGCAGACACGGGGCGCCGCCGCTACGCGGCGGAGACCCCGGGCTGCTCCGCGCCCGGACGAGAGCAGCGGTGGCATCGCTACGCGATGCACGACGTAGGGGGCGGCCCGTTGATGCGGGCCACCCCCTACTTGGTCTCTACGACGCTTCGCGTCGTCGTGGGTGGGGGTGCCGGGTCCCTTGACCGGCACCCCCACCCACCCTGCCCCGCCCGGCGGTCCACGGAGCAGGGTGCGGGCCAGGTCGCCATCCCAGCCCGCCCCGGGGCAGCTACAGGACGGTGTAGGCGACGGGCGGGTAGACCGCCTCGCCCTCATCCTTGTCGCTGCCGTGCAGCCCGAACGCATCCAGGAACACGGCCGGTTCGCGGTCGCCGATCAGCGCGGCCGCCTCGGACGCAGTGCACTCGTTGAGCGTGCAGTAGGCCAGATGCCAGGCCCGGATCACGGACGCGCCCTCCGTGCCCTGCGCAGGCGAACGCAGGAACAGCGTGCCGTACGACAGCGGCTGCGCCAGCCCGACCATCAGCAGAAACGCCATGTTGTCCAGGTACTTCTCCTCGGCGCCCACCAGGTCATCCGGGCCGCCCTCACCCTCCACGCTCAGCGGGAGCGCCGCGCACAGCGGCTTCTCCTGGCCGTCCATGGTCACGCCCAGCCGCACCATATGCTCGCCCGGTGCCAGCTGGCCCATCAGACGGGCCAGCACCCCATAGGCCTCCTCGCGGGCCTCCGCGATCCGGGTCGGAGAAATCGGCTTCAGCTTCGCCATTGCACTACCCCTTCGCTTACTTTGAGGGAATTTCCACCCGGTGAGGTTGCCGCCTCACCGAACGCAGTAATTCTATTACGGCCCCAGACCCATCGGAATAGAGCGATCAATCAAGCAGGGGCGGAATTAGGACAGTTACTGTTCGTGACTCCCATACAGGCCCGGAGGACATGCGAAGTGAACCCAGAATGCAGCCGAGACGCGAAATGACACACCCCGCAAGGAAGCTGACCCAACGTCAACACCAGACCCTCAAACGGGGAGAGGAGGGTGGCTCTTAATCCCAAAACTCATCTGGCACCCACTTTGACGCAGAGTCTGATGCGCAGTGAGGACTGCGACCCTCCCCAACTCGCCCAGAGGACCGGCCCTTTGCAGCCAGCCGCCTTTATGGCAGGCCCGGAGGGCATGCCGGGTCTCGTACAGGACTGCGGAGCAGGCCGGCACGAGACGCATCTGACCGAAGTGATGTTGTGTGTTGTTGTGTCGGTGGGGTCTCGTCATTGAGTTGTCAGTGCTTGGGATGGTTTTTAGGCAGGCCAGGGCGGGTTCTTGTGGCTGACTCATGATGTGGCTCGGTTGCTGTCAT
>NZ_JBEAAJ010000025.1:0-36580 GCF_040446465.1 Streptomyces sp. RG80
GCATGATCGTGCCGTGCATCGTGAACGCCTGGTTGAACTGCTCGTTCGACATGATCTGCAGACCCGGCCGGGCCAGCTCGGCGCGCATGAACAGCGCCAGCAGACCACCGATGCAGAAGAACGCGAACGACGTGACCAGATACAGCGTTCCGATCGTCTTGTGGTCAGTGGTGGTGAGCCACTTGATCACGACGTTGCCGGGCTGCTTGCGCCGGACCGGCAGTTCGTCCGCGTAGTGGGACTCTGCCGCGGCACCCTGGGGTTCGTTGAGGATGCTCACAGGTTGTTCGTCTCCCGGTTCTTCTCATGGGCGGTCTGCTCGATGCCCGCGGGAATGTAACCGGTCTGCCCCTTCTCAGCGAGTTCCTTGAGGTGCTGCTCGTACCGCTCGGGAGAGACGACCTTCACGTTGAACAGCATGCGGGAGTGGTCGACGCCGCAGAGCTCGGCACACTTGCCCAGGAAGGTGCCCTCCTTGTTGGGGGTCACCTGGAAGGAGTTGGTGTGCCCCGGGATGACGTCCTGCTTCATCAGGAACGGCACCACCCAGAAGGAGTGGATGACGTCACGTGAGGTGAGGACGAAGCGGACCGTCTTGCCCTTGGGGAGCCAGAGGGTCGGACCCGGGTTGTTGGTCTGCGGGTTCCGCGTGCCGGGCGTGCCGACGTCGTAGACACCGCCGGCGTTCGCCGGGAAGTCCTTCTTGAACCGGTCCGGAATCGCGTCCAGGTTCTCGTCGGTCTTCGCGTCGCCGGTGGAACCGTCGACGTTCTCGACGTAGTTGAAGCCCCAGCTCCACTGGAAGCCGACCACGTTGACGGTGACATCGGGCTTCTTGTCGAGGCTCAGGAGCTTCGACTCGTCACGAGCCGTGAAGTAGAACAGCACCGAGACGATGATGAGGGGGACCACCGTGTACAGCGCCTCGATGGGCATGTTGTACCGGGTCTGCGGAGGAACCTCGACCTTGGTGCGGCTGCGCCGGTGGAACATGGCGCTCCACAGGATCAAGCCCCAGACCAGCACGCCGGTGGCGAGCGCGGCCGCCCACGAGCCCTGCCACAGGGAGAGGATCCGCGGAGCCTCTTCGGTGGTGGGGGTGGGCATACCAAGGCGGGGGAAGTCCTTGTATGTGCAACCGGTCGCGGTCGCCAGGACCAGGCCCGCGGTCATTGCCTGCAGCAGCTTCCGCCGCATCGGGCGCCGCGGCGAGCGGTCGGAGCCGTTGGGACTCACGTAGCGCCTTCCCGAGAGTCTCGCCCGCGCGTATTGGCTGCGGCCTGCCTTACTCGGTGGTCGGTCGCCGCCCTGCGTCGGGCAGGGGTTTGGATGTTTATGCGGACCAAACCCTAGCCGACGCTCTCCGAGGGTTCGCGGGGAGGGGTGCCTACTGGAGTGGGTGGTTCGCTGGATTGGCGGCTGCGGGTTGTTTTGGGCTGATCGCGCAGTTCCCCGCGCCCCTGGCGGGGTTAGCGTTGGCGGGTGTCTTACTTCGACGCTGCTTCCAGTGCGCCTCTCCATCCCGTTGCTCGTCAGGCTCTGTTGGCCTCCCTTGATGAAGGGTGGGCTGATCCCTCTCGGCTTTATCGGGAAGGGCGACGGGCTCGGTTGCTGCTGGATGCCGCTCGGGAGGCTGCTGCCGAGACTGTCGGGTGTCGGCCGGACGAACTCCGTTTCACTCCCTCCGGAACCCACGCCGTGCACGCCGGAATCGCTGGGGCGTTGGGTGGGCGGCGGCGCGTCGGGCGTCACCTGATCGTGTCAGCGGTTGAACACTCCTCCGTGCTCCATTCGGCCGAAGCCCAGGAGCGGGAGGGCGGTTCGGTCACCCGGGTGAGTGTCGACCGTACGGGGCGGGTGGACCCCGCGGGGTTCGCGTCCGGGCTTCGGTCGGACACCGCGCTGGCCTGTCTCCAGTCCGCCAACCACGAGGTGGGGACCGCGCAGCCGGTCGCGGAGGTCGCCGAGGTCTGTCGGGCCGCCGGGGTGCCGTTGCTGGTGGACGCGGCACAGTCGCTGGCCTGGGGCCCGGTCGAGGGTGCGTGGTCGGTGCTCGCCGGAAGTGCGCACAAATGGGGTGGTCCGGCGGGGGTCGGGCTGCTCGTCGTCCGCAAGGGGGTGCGGTTCGCCGCTCAAGGGCCCACGGACGAAAGGGGATACGGCTTCGAGAACCTCCCGGCGATCGTCGCGGCGGCGGCCTCGCTACGGGCGGTGCGGGCCGAGGCGGACCAAGAGGCGCTGCGGCTGCGGGAGCTGACGGAGCGGATCCGGGGCCGGGTGCCCCGGCTGGTGCCGGACGTGGAGGTGGTGGGGGATCCGGAGCGGCGGCTGCCCGGGATCGTCACCTTCTCCTGTCTCTATGTCGACGGGGAGACTCTGCTGCACGAGCTGGACCGGGAGGGTTTCTCCGTTTCGTCCGGCTCGTCCTGCACCAGCAGCACGCTGACGCCGAGCCATGTGCTCAAGGCGATGGGGGTGCTGAGTGAGGGGAATGTGCGGGTGTCGTTGCCGTTCGGGGCGACGGAGGAGGATGTGGAGAGGTTCCTCGCCGTTCTGCCGGGAACGGTGGCGGGGGTGCGGGAGAAGCTCGGCGCGCCGACGTCGACGACGACGCCGGCCGTACAGACGGACGAGTTCCTCGTCGACTCCCTCGGCAAGCGCTGCCCGATCCCGGTCATCGAGCTGGCGAAGGTCATCGGGGATGTGCCGGTCGGCGGGCTCGTCCGGGTCCTCTCGGACGACGAGGCGGCCCGCCTGGACATCCCGGCGTGGTGCGAGATGCGGGAGCAGGAGTACGTGGGAGAGGAACCGGCGGACAGGGGAACGGCCTATCTGGTCCGCCGGCTCACCTGACGGACTCAGCCCAGCAGGCCCTGCACCTCGGCCGCGGCCTCGTCCCCGTACGCCTTCGTGAAGCGCTCCATGAAGTGGCCGCGCCGCAGCTGGTACTCCTGCGTGCCCACGGTCTCGATCACCAGCGTCGCCAGCATGCAGCCCACCTGGGCCGCGCGCTCCAGGGAGACTCCCCAGGCCAGTCCGGACAGGAAGCCCGCGCGGAACGCGTCGCCGACACCCGTCGGGTCCGCCTTGCGCTCCTCCTCCGGGCAGCCGACGACGATCGGCTCCTCGCCGACGCGCTCGATCCGCACACCCTGCGCGCCGAGGGTGGTGACCCGGTGGCCGACCTTGGCGAGGATCTCCTCGTCCGTCCAGCCGGTCTTGGACTCGATGAGTCCCTTCTCGTACTCGTTGGAGAAGAGGTAGGTGGCGCCGTCCAGCAGTATCCGGATCTCGTCGCCGTTCATCCGGGCGATCTGCTGGGAGAAGTCCGCGGCGAACGGGATCGAGCGCGAGCGGCACTCCTCCGTGTGACGGAGCATCGCCTCGGGGTCGTCGGCGCCGATGAGGACCAGGTCCAGGCCGCCCACGCGGTCGGCGACGGTCTTCAGCTCGATGAGGCGGGCCTCGCTCATCGCACCGGTGTAGAAGGAGCCGATCTGGTTGTGGTCGGCGTCGGTGGTGCAGACGAATCGGGCGGTGTGCAGCGTCTCCGAGATACGGACGGAGGCGGTGTCGACGCCGTGGCGGTCCAGCCAGGCCCGGTACTCGTCGAAGTCGAAGCCCGCGGCCCCGACCAGGATCGGCGCGGTGCCGAGCTGGCCCATGCCGAAGGCGATGTTCGCGCCCACGCCGCCCCGGCGTACGTCAAGGTTGTCGACCAGGAAGGAGAGCGAGACCGTGTGCAACTGGTCCGCTACGAGCTGGTCGGCGAAGCGTCCGGGGAAGGTCATGAGGTGGTCGGTGGCGATGGAGCCGGTGACTGCGATGCGCACGGCGTGGACTCTCCTGTGGGGAGAAACTGGGTTGACGGTTCACGCTACCCGGTCCTCGGTGACCTCTGAAGCCGCCAAAACTACCCGATAGTAGATCTTTCTTCGCGGGCTCCGACCTGCATACGGTGCCGTCATGACGAACCTCAAGGTCCACGCCCCCGCTCCGGCCGACCTGGACGGCGATCTCGCGTCCCTGCGCGGGGACTGCGCCCGGATGGCCCCGCACTGGGCCGCTCCCGACCGGGTGGCCGCCCGTCCCGTCTCGCCCTCGCTCATCCACGGGGTGACCGTGCCGACGAAGTCCGCCCGGCTGCTGGACGCGATGTCGGACTACGGCGACTGAAACCGGGCGCCCTCAGGGGAACCGTGCGCTCCCCCGCTGCGTCCCATCGCTGTCCCCTGTAAAGGGGACATGGGATACGACCCTCCAGCCGGCCGTTTTGACGTGGTCGGGTCAGGGTCATAGGGACATCTGCGCGGCCGAAGGAGCGATGCGGTGAACACCGAGCGACCCGAGAACGACGACGACGCCGAGGTCGGCAAGACCACGGGCGCCGATGAGGGCGCCGGGAACGCCGAGGACGAGGGCCAGGGCCAGGACGGTACTGCGGCGGAGGGCACTGCGAGGCCGCAGGCTTCCGAGGCTTCCGAGGCTTCCGAGGCTTCCGAGGCTTCCGAGGCTTCCGAGGAGGGTGCCTCTGGCGGTTCCGAGCCTGTGGAGGCTGTCGAGGCCACCGAGCCCTCCGGAGCTGTTTCCGGGTCTTCCGAGGCGTCCGAGGTGACCGAGGCTCCTGAGCTCGCCGCGGCTTCCGCGTCCTCCGAGGTGCCCGAGGCTGCCGAGCCGGCCCGGGCGCCTGCCGCCCCCGCCGTCCCCGAGCCCTCCGAGGCTCACTCGGACGAGATCCCCCGGGACGGTGAGCCCGAGCCCGCGCACTCCGTCCGGCGGCGGTCCCCCGTGCTCATCGCCTCCGTCGCCGCCGCCGTGCTGCTCGTCGGAGGCGGTGGGGCGTATCTCGCGGCGTCCGCTCCCGGTGGGTCGGGCGGGGATACGACGTCCGGGGCGAACGGCGACGACACTCCCCCGCCGCTCCACCTCGACGGATACACCGGGGGTGACGACGGCGGCACCATCGGTATCGCGCCGGGTGAGCCCAATCCGTACGGCGTGACCTACCAGGCCGAGGGCATGCTTCCGGACGGCCCCGACGAGGTCCCGGTCTACCGGGCGGTCGGCGAGGTCACCAAGGACGAGGTGGAGCTGCTGGCCGAGGCACTCGGGGTGGACGGGACGCCCGTCCTCGAGGGGAAGGCCTGGAAGGTCGGCGCGCAGGACGCGGCCGGGCCGAGTCTCCAGGTCAACCAGCAGGTGCCGGGGGCGTGGACGTTCCACCGGTACGCGCCGGGCACCGACGACTGCCGGAGCGAGACCGTGTGTGCGAGCGACCCCGCCGCCCCGGCCGACGACCCGGTGAGCGAGGACGTCGCCGAGAAGGCCGCGGCGCCGATCCTGAAGGCCGTCGGGCAGGACGACGCCAAGGTCGACGCGAGCCAGATCATGGGCGCCCAGCGGGTGGTGAACGCCGATCCGGTGGTGGGCGGGCTGCCGACGTACGGCTGGACGACCGGGGTCACCGTCAACGCGCAGGGTGAAGTGGTCGGCGGCAGCGGTCAGTTGAAGGCGCCGGCGAAGAGCGACAGGTACCCCGTCGTGGGCGCCGAGAAGGCGCTGGAGCTGCTGAACGCGAAGCCGGCGGGCGGGCACCGGATGGGGATCGGCGGCTGCGCCACGGCCGTACCGCAGAAGGACCGGCTGGAGGCGCCCTGCGGGTCGGAGTCGACGGGTGGAGCGCCGCGGCAGGACACGATCACCGTCGAGAAGGCCGTGTTCGGGCTGGCCTCGCACTATGTGGACGCACGGCAGGCGCTGGTGCCGTCGTGGCTGTTCGAGGTGCGGGCGTCGGGCGCGCAGGACGCCTTCACGGTGACGTATCCGGCGATCGACCCGAAGTACCTGGCCTCGGCCACGCCGTCCGCGGAGCCGACGGATCGGCCGAGCCCCCGGCCGACCGGCCCGGAGCCCGACCCCGACCAGCCGACCGCGGCGCCGGCGCCCCATGATGTGATGGTCAGTGGCTACACCGCCGAGGGCGACGAGCTGACCGTGAGCTACACGGGCGGGGTCTGCTCCGACTACAAGGCGTCCGTGGTCGAGAGCTCGGACAAGGTGACGGTCCGGGTGACCGGGACGCCGTTGCCGGACAAGGTCTGCATCCTGATCGCGAAGTACTACCAGGAGACACTGCGGCTCAAGGCACCGCTGGGCGACCGGGAGGTCGTGGGCTCGGACGGCAAGGGGATCCCGCTGGAGAAGGCGGGCGCCCGGGTGCCGGAGACGTCCGGGGCGCGGTAACGCGTTTCACGTCCCGGAACGCACGGAGGCGGCGGCCCTGTCGGAGGGGGCCGCCGCCTTCGCGTGTGTTCGGTTGTTCAGCGTGGTCCGGCAGGACCTAGTTGAACGAGTCGCCGCAGGCGCAGGAGCCCGTCGCGTTGGGGTTGTCGATCGTGAAGCCCTGCTTCTCGATCGTGTCGACGAAGTCGATGGACGCGCCACCGAGGTAGGGGGCGCTCATGCGGTCGGTGACGACCTTGACGCCGTCGAAGTCCTTGACGACATCGCCGTCGAGGGAACGCTCGTCGAAGAACAGCTGGTAGCGCAGGCCCGAGCAGCCACCGGGCTGGACGGCGACGCGCAGGGCCAGGTCGTCACGGCCTTCCTGGTCGAGCAGGGCCTTGACCTTCGCCGCGGCGGCGTCGGACAGGATGATGCCGTCGGTGACGGTGCCGGTCTCGTCCGATACGGACATCTACATCTCTCCCGGGTTGTACGGAGACTGCTTGCCGACGGTTGCAACCGTCGGGGCCGCGGATTCATTCCGGGCCGAGCGACTTGTCTTTCCGCCCTGTCTCTTCATGCTCGCACACCGCCGACGAAGCGAACAGCGACCGTCGGTCCGAGCCGCCGCTATGGCACCGGGATTCATGTCACACCGACACTATGGCCATCGTCAAAGTGACGTGAAGCGGTTATGATAGATAACGTCAATTCGACGAAAACTACCGCCGGTCCGGCCAACGGGCCGGCGAGCCGCAGAACAGAAAGGGTGCGTGTCGTGACCACCGCCCAGACCCCGGAGCTCGACGTACAGCCGACTCCTCTTGCCCTGCTGCTCCTCGGCCGGGAGGCCGACCCGAAGAGCGAGCGCGGTGTCGAGTGTCCCGGCGACCTGCCCTCGCCGTCCGACCCCGACCTGGTCGAGCGGGCCCGCGCGGCCAAGGAGAAGCTCGGCAGCAAGGTCTTCGTGCTCGGCCACCACTACCAGCGCGACGAGGTCATCCAGTTCGCCGACGTCACGGGCGACTCCTTCAAGCTGGCCCGGGACGCGGCCGCGCGCCCGGAGGCCGAGTACATCGTGTTCTGCGGTGTGCACTTCATGGCGGAGTCGGCGGACATCCTGACCTCCGACGACCAGAAGGTGGTCCTCCCCGATCTCGCCGCCGGCTGCTCGATGGCCGACATGGCCACCGCCGAGCAGGTCGCCGAGTGCTGGGACGTGCTGACCGAGGCCGGGATAGCCGAGCAGGTCGTGCCCGTCTCGTACATGAACTCGTCCGCGGACATCAAGGCGTTCACGGGCAAGCACGGCGGCACGATCTGCACCTCGTCGAACGCCAAGAAGGCTCTTGAGTGGGCCTTCGAGCAGGGCGAGAAGGTTCTCTTCCTCCCCGACCAGCACCTCGGCCGGAACACGGCCGTGCGGGACATGGGGATGACGCTGGAGGACTGCGTCCTGTACAACCCGCACAAGCCGAACGGCGGGCTGACCGCCGAGCAGCTGCGCGACGCGAAGATGATCCTGTGGCGCGGCCACTGCTCGGTGCACGGCCGCTTCAGCCTGGAGTCGGTGCGGGACGTGCGCGAGCGGATCCCGGGCGTCAACGTCCTGGTGCACCCCGAGTGCAAGCACGAGGTCGTGGCCGCGGCGGACTACGTCGGCTCGACCGAGTACATCATCAAGGCCCTGGAGGCGGCTCCGGCCGGCTCGAAGTGGGCCATCGGGACCGAGCTGAATCTCGTACGGCGCCTGGCGAACCGTTTCGCGCCCGAGGGCAAGGAGATCGTCTTCCTCGACAAGACGGTCTGCTTCTGCTCGACCATGAACCGCATCGACCTGCCCCACCTGGTGTGGACGCTGGAGTCCCTCGCCGAGGGCAACCTCGTCAACCGCATCGAGGTCGACAAGGAGACCGAGGCGTTCGCGAAGCTGGCCCTTGAGCGGATGCTGGCCCTGCCGTAGGACTCCTGCGGCGCCCGCTCACCCCTCGGGGTGAGCGGGGTCCAGGCTGAAGACCGTCCCGTTCGGTGTGTTCACGACCACCGCCCCGCCGTACAGCGACACCGTGGACTTGATCGTCTCGCCGCTGGCGAGCTGGTCGGCCTGGGCGCCCGTCTCCCAGAGCAGCGTGCCCTCGCGGGAGTCGAGGGCGGCGACCCGGCCGCTGATGCTGGCCAGGTAGAGCGTGTGGGTGGTGGGGTCGTAGGCGGGCCGGCCCGAGTCCTCGGCGCTGGTGCGGGTCTGCCAGAGCTGTTCGCCGGTCAGCGGGGAGACCGCGGTGACCTGGCCGTTGGCTCCGGTGATCCAGACGGTGCCGGCGGCGAGGCGGATCGAGCCTCGGTAGGTCCGCGTGAGCTCGGTCGTGGTGGTGGCGCCGGTGTCCGGGTCGAGGAGCCGGATCCCGTCGTAGCTGTTCTCCTCGAGGCGGGCCGGGCCGGAGCCGGCATCGACCGCGACGGCGACGGCGAGACGGCCGTCGACGGTGCCGAGCAGGCCGCTCCCGTTCGGGGTGCTCAGACGTCGGCGTACGGTTCCGTCGGTCTTGTCCAGTTCCAGGAGTACGGCGTCCTTGGACTCGTCGTCCGGGAAGCAGTGCGCGTACAGGCGGGAGTCCGCCGTCTCGAAGGTGCAGTAGTCGCCGGCGGGCAGCTGGGTGGTCCAGAGGTCGGTGCCGGTACGCGGGGAACGGGCCGTCACCAGCCGGCCACTGGCGTCGGGGGTCATGACGAGGTCGCCGGCCATGAGCTGGTCGGCGCTCGGCCCTCCCCGGTCGCGGGCCCACAGCTGGTCGCCGGTCTGGGGGTCGAGGGCGACGATGCTCGACCTGGTGCTCCCGTCGGCGGCGAAGACGTCGTGCTGAAGGATCATCGCGTCGTCCCGCACGCCGAGGAGAGTGAAGCTGTTCCCGGACGAGTCCGTGCCCTCGGCGGCGGTCGCGAGGGCGGCACGCCAGACGGTGGCGCCGGTACGGCCGTCCAGGCGGACCGGGAGGATGGTGTTGCCCGCGCAGTAGACCGCGTTCTCGTACGTCCGGCAGGTGGCGTCGCTCGTGTCCTCGCCGGCCTTCGCCACGGGGTTGACCTCGCCCGACCGTGCGGTCTCGAACATCGTGGACTGCCAGGCCTGCCAGCCCTGAGGCACCGTCGACCAGCGGGTGGCCCCGGACGCGGCGACGCTCGTCTCCTGGGGGGTGTCCGAGAATCCCGGGCCGAAGCGTATGTACCCGAGCAGGCCGAGGCCCACCGCGCCCAGCGCGCCGACGGTCATCAGCAGGGGGCGACGGCCGGGGCGGCGGCTCCACCGGGCCCGGCCGCGGGGCTTCGGCAGGCCGGTCGCCGCCGCCGGGTCGGCGCCGCCGTAGGTCTCCTCCACCGTCCTCAGGTCGGTCAGGCGGAGGGTGGTGGTGTCCGGGTCCCTGGGGTCGGTCTCGGGCAGGGCCTCGGCGAACTCCTTCGCCAGTACGTCGAGAGGGGGCCGGTCGGCGGCCTCCTTGACCAGGCAGCGCTCCAGGACCGCGCGCAACGGCCCCGGTACACCGTCGAGTCCCGGCTGCTCGTGGACGACCCGGAAGGCGGTCAGGTACGGGCTGTCGGCGTCGAAGGGGCCGCGTCCGGTGGCCGAGAAGACCAGGAGCGCGGCAAGGGAGAAGACGTCCGAGGCGGGTCCGACCGTGCGGGCGTCGGTGAACTGTTCCGGTGACATGAAGGGCGGGGTGCCGATCATCTGGCCGGTCTCGGTGAGCGTCTGGTGGTTCTCGGCGGCGCGGGAGATGCCGAAGTCGATGACGCGGGGGCCGTCCTCGGCCATCAGGACGTTGGCGGGCTTGAGGTCCCGGTGGACGACCCCGGCGCGGTGGATGTCCTGGAGGGCCTCCACCAACCCCAGGGCCAGGCGGCGCAGTTCGGTGCCCTTGAGGCCGCCGTGGTCGCGGATCCGTTCGGCGAGGGAGCTGCCGGGGACGTACTGGGTCGCCATCCAGGGCCGTGCCGCGTCCGGGTCGGCGTCCACCACGGGCGCGGTGAAGGCGCCGCTGACCTTGCGGACGGACTCGATCTCCTGCCGGAAGCGGGCGCGGAAGACCTTGTCCTCCGCGTACTGGGCGTGCACCACCTTGACAGCGACGTCACGGCCCGAGCGCGATCTGCCCCAGTAGACGACGCCCATGCCGCCGGATCCGAGCCGATCGACCAGTTTGTACCCGCCGACCGATTTCGGGTCGTCCTTGTGCAATGGCACGCCCGAATCCCTTTCCCGCGCACGGCAGTTCGAGGCCACAGAATACGCAGGGAAGAACAAGAGGGCGGCCGGGTGCCCGGCCGCCCTCCCACTCCTACGGAATCGTCACACTCCGGCCGGTTCCGGCTGCGCCGGTACCTCCGCCTTCTTCTCCCGCTTGGCCGCCCGCTTCTTCGCCCGGCGCTCCTTGCGGAGCTCCAGCATCGTGTAGAGGGTCGGGACCAGGAGGAGGGTCAGCAGGGTCGAGGTGATCAGGCCGCCGATCACGACCACCGCGAGCGGCTGGGCGATGAAGCCGCCCTCGCCGGTGACCCCGAGGGCCATCGGGAGCAGGGCGAAGATCGTCGCCAGGGCCGTCATCAGGATCGGGCGGAGCCGGTGCCGGCCGCCCTCGATGACCGCGTCCACCGTCGAATAACCCTGCTTGCGGTACTGGTTGATCAGGTCGATCAGCACGATCGCGTTCGTCACCACGATGCCGATGAGCATCAGCATGCCGATCATCGCGGGGACGCCCATCGGGGTGCCCGTGAGGAGCAGCAGGCCGATCGCGCCCGTCGCCGCGAACGGGATCGAGACCAGCAGGATCAGCGGCTGGACCAGTGAACGGAACGTCGCCACCAGCAGCATGAAGACGATCGCGATCGCCGCGAGCATCGCCAGGCCCAGGTTCTTGAACGCGCTGTCCTGGTCCGAGGTGACGCCGCCGATCTCGGCCGTGGCGCCCGCCGGGAGCTTCAGGGCGTCGAGCCTGCTCGTCAGGTCCTGGCTCACCGCGCCCGTGTTGTCGCCGGTCGGCTTGGCGGTGATGGTCGCCGCGCGCTGACCGTCGATCCGGGTCATCGAGACCGGGCCGTCCGCCAGCTTCACGGTGGCGATGTCGCCCAGCTTCACCGCTCCGAGCTTCAGGTTCCTCAGCTCGTCCAGGGTCCGCGCCGGCTTCGCAGACCTGATGACGACGTCCCGCTCGGTGTCGTCCAGGATCGCCCGGGCGGCCGTGGTGCCCTTGACCGCCTCGGCGACGGCCGCGCCGAGGGTCTGGTCGTTGTAACCCGCCGCGGCGGCCTTGGAGTTGGCCTTCACCGTGATGCGCGGCACGCTCTGCGCCAGGTTGCTCGTGACGTCCGTGACGTCGTCCAGGCCCGCGACCGTCTTGCGGACCTCCTCCGACGCCTCGCGCAGCACGTCCCCGTCGGCCGCCTTCACGACCACGCTGAGGTCCTGGCTGCCGAAGCCGTCACCGGCCGCGATGGTCGTCGTACCGATGCCGTCGAGCTTCTTCAGGCCCGCCTCGATGCGGTCCTGCACGTCCTCGTACGAGGCCGAGTCGTCCAGCATGACCTGGTACGAGGCCTGGTTGGTGTCCGTGCCGCCGCCGAAGGCCGCCATGAAGCCGGACGAGCCGATGGTGACCTGGTAGTCCTTGACGCCCTCGGTGTCGGCGAGCAGCTTCTCGACCTTCTTCGCCTGCTCGTCGGTGGCCGCCAGACTGGTGCCGGGCTTCAACTCCTGCTTGACGGTGAGGACTTCCTGCTCGCCCTGGTCGAAGAAGTTGGTCTTGAGCAGACCGGACATGCCGAACGTGCCGACGAGGATGACGACCGCGATGAGCACGCTGGTGAGACGGCGCCGGGTCGCGAACCGCAGGACGGGGACGTAGAGGCGCTGGAGCCTGCTCCTCGCCTCCTTCTCCTCCGCGAGGCGGCGGGCTTCCTCGGCGTCGGCCGGGGTGCCCTTCGGGGCCCGCAGGAACCAGAACGACAGGACCGGGACCACCGTCAGCGAGACGAGCAGCGACGCCAGGAGGGCCGCCGTCACCGTCAGGCTGAAGGAGCCGAACAGCTCGCCCACCATGCCGCCGACCAGGCCGATCGGCAGGAACACCGCGACCGTGGTGAGGGTGGAGGAGGTGACCGCTCCGGCGACCTCGCGGACCGCCTTGAGGATGGCCTCCTGGCGCTCCTCGCCATAGCCGAGATGGCGCTTGATGTTCTCCAGGACCACGATCGAGTCGTCGACGACCCGGCCGATGGCGATGGTCAGCGCGCCCAGCGTCAGCATGTTGAGCGAGAGGTCGCGGGTCCACAGGACGATCAGCGCGAGGACGACGGAGAGCGGGATGCTCACCGCCGTGACCAGCGTCGAGCGGACCGACGCCAGGAAGACCAGGATGACGAGGACCGCGAAGAGCAGACCGAGCGCGCCCTCGGTGGTCAGGCCCTCGATGGCCTTGGAGACCGCGGGGCCCTGGTCGCTGACGACGGTGATCTCGGAGCCGGAGCCGAGGTCCCCCCGAAGGTCGGCGAGCTTGTCCTCGACCGCGTTCGAGATGGAGACCGCGCTGCCGTCGTGGTCCATGGTGACCATGACCGCGAGGCTCGGCTTGCCGTCGGTGCGGGTGATGGAGTCGGCCGCGGCCTGCTCCTGCTTCACCGCCGCCACGTCAGCGAGGCGTACGGGCTTGCCCGTGCCGGTGACCATCAGGTCCCGGATCTGCTCGACCGAGGTGAAGCCGCCGCCGACCTGGACGGTGCGGTTGGCGCCGCCCTCGTCGAAGGAGCCGGCCGGGACGGTCGCGCCGCCCGCCTGGAGGGCCTGGGCGAGGGCGGCCGAGGTGAGGCCCGCCTTGGCGAGCTTCGTGTCGTTGGGGGTGACGGTGACCTGGAGGTCGCGGACGCCGTCGACGGTGACCTGACCGACGCCGTCGATGGACTTCAGGTCCGGTACGACCGTCTTGTCGAGCTGGTCCGCGAGGGCCTGCTGGTCGGTGTCGGAGGTGACGGCGAGGACGACGGTCGGCATGTCGTCCGTGGAACCGGCGACTACCTGCGGGTCGACGTCGTCCGGGAGCTGGGCGCGGGCCCGGTTGACGGCCTGCTGGACGTCGGCGACGAGCTGCTTGGTGCCGCTGCCGTAGTCGAAGGACGCCATGATGACGGCGTTGCCCTCTGCGGCCGTGGAGGTGACGCCCTCGATGCCGTCGACCGCTTCGAGGGCGTCCTCGATGGGCTCGACGACCTGCTTCTCCACGACGTCCGGGGAGGCGCCCTGGTAGGGGGCGAGCACGGACACCATGGGCAGTTCGATGGAGGGCAGCAGCTGCTGCTTGAGCTGGGGTATCGCGATCGCTCCGAAGGCGAGCGCGATGATCGACATCAGGCCTATGAGGGCACGTTGCGCGAGGCTGAATCTCGACAGCCAGGACATGGGTGAGGGTTCTCAATTCTGTGAGCGGCAGAAGTGGCCCCTACACCCTGTGCCCTGTGGGGCGGGTGTTCCGTAGCCCCCAGGTCCCGTTCCTTATGCCGCGCATACTCCGGCCGCAGTACGACCGGGTGGAGGTCAGTCCACCCTTGGACGTACCAGCCCGGACTCGTAAGCGATCACCACGAGCTGCGCCCGGTCGCGGGCACCGAGCTTGGCCATGGCCCGGTTGACGTGCGTCTTCACGGTCAGCGGGCTCACTTCGAGGCGCTCGGCGATCTCGTCGTTGGAGTGTCCGCCGGCCACCTGGACCAGGACCTCGCGCTCGCGGACGGTGAGGGCCTCGAGCCGAGCGGTGCGGGCCGGGTCGGCGGTCTCGTCCGCCGCGTCGCCCTGGGCGAGGAAGCGGGCGATCAGGCCCTTGGTGGCGGCCGGGGAGAGCAGGGCCTCGCCGCCGGCCGCGATCCGGATGGCGCTGAGCAGCTCGTCGGGCTCGCTGCCCTTGCCGAGGAAGCCGGAGGCTCCGGCGCGCAGCGACTGCACCACGTAGTCGTCGACCTCGAAGGTCGTCAGGATCACCACCCGGACCTGGGCGAGTGAGGGATCCTCGCTGATCAGGCGGGTCGCGGCGAGACCGTCGGTGCCGGGCATCCGGATGTCCATCAGGACCACGTCGGCCCGCTCCTGCCGGGCCAGCCGCACCGCCTCCGCGCCGTCGGACGCCTCGCCGACGACCTCCATGTCGGGCTCGGAGTCGACGAGCACCCTGAAGGCGCTGCGCAGCAGGGCCTGGTCGTCGGCGAGCAGGACGCGGATGGTCATACGGGGTCCTCTGCGGGGCGTACGGCGGGCGGCTTGGTGCTACGACAACTGCTGCGGGGTGCCCGTGAGTTCCGCGCCCGGGTATTCAGGCGGGTCGTACGGTGTCGTCGGCGGCGCGGCTGCGGGTCTTGACCGGCAGGATCGCATGCACGCGGAAGCCGCCGCCGTAGCGGGGACCGGTGGTGAGGGTGCCGCGCAGGGCGGTGACACGTTCGCGCATGCCGAGGAGGCCGTGGCCACCGCCGTCCGCCGGGTCCTCGTCGTCCCCGGCGCCGTTGTCGAGGACGGTGATCTCGATGTTCGGCCCTACCCGGACGACGCTGACCTCGGCCTTCGCCTCGGTACCGGCGTGCTTCTGGACGTTGGTGAGGGCTTCCTGGATGACCCGGTAGGCGGCCAGGTCGACGGCGGCGGGGAGCTTGGTGTCGCCGTCGGCGCGGGCCACCTCGACATGCTGGCCGGCGCTGCGGAACGTGCCGACGAGCTCGTCGAGGCGGTCCAGTCCTGGGGCGGGCTCGGTCGGGGCCTCGGGGTCGCCGGACTGTCTGAGCAGGCCGACCGTGGCCCGCAGTTCGTTGAGCGCCGAGCGGCTGGCCTCGCGTACGTGGGCGAGGGCCTCCTTGGCCTGGTCGGGGCGCTTGTCCATGACGTGCGCGGCGACGCCGGCCTGGACGTTGACCAGGGCGATGTGGTGGGCGACGACGTCGTGCAGGTCCCGGGCGATCCGCAGACGCTCCTCCGCGACCCGGCGGCGGGCCTCCTCCTCGCGGGTGCGCTCCGCCTTCTCGGCGCGGTCCCTGATCGCCTGCACGAAGGCGCGGCGGCTGCGGACGGCGTCTCCGGCGGTGGCGCCGATGCCGGTCCAGGCGAAGATGCCGAGGTTCTCCTGCGCGTACCACGGCAGGGGGCCGCCGAGCATGGCGGCGGCGGTCAGGACGGTCATCGTGAGCAGGCCGACCCGCCAGGTGGTGGGGCGGTCGGTGGCGGAGGCGACGGTGAACAGGGCGATCACCGCGGACATCGCGACGGGGGCACGGGGGTCGCCGGTGACGCACTCGACGATGGAGAATCCGCCGGTGAGGGCCAGCACGGTCATCGGGGCGCGGCGGCGGAACACCAGGGCGGCGGCGCTGAGGCCGATGAGGACCAGGCTCAGGGGGGCCGGTGTGCGGAAGCCCCAGGTGACGCCGTCGGGACCGCGGGGGTCCACGAACGAGCCGGCCACCATGCAGCCGAGGACGCCGGCCGCGAGTACGGCGTCCAGCGCCATGGGGTGCGCCTTCAGCTGGTGCCGGACGCGGTCGAGGGTGCTCACGTCTGCCAACGGTACGGGGGCCCTGCGGGGCTTGGAACGGGGGTTGGCTGTCGGTTTCCTGTGTTCGTGGGCGGTGTTACGCGTGCCCTCGCTGGGGGCTGCCGCCCCCAGGCCCCCGCTTCGGCCCTTAAGGGGCCTTGTCCTCAATCGCCGGACGGGCTGGATGATGTGGACCGGCGTCGAAAGGTGCCGGACGGGCTGAAATACAAACCACGCTCCCGGCAAAGCCTCTCAACCCGGGATCAGCCCGTCGTCGCTGAGCAGGTCCCGGACCTCCTGGAGGGTGGCGTCCGGGGACGGGAGGATCAGGTCCGAGGGTTCCAGGGCGTCGTCCGGCAGAGGTTCGCCCAGTTCTCGGACCTTGGACAGCAGAGCCTCGAAGGTGCGGCGGAAGCCTGGGCCGTCGCCGTTCTCCATCTCGGCCAGCAGTTCGTCGTCCAGCTTGTTCAGCTCGGCGAGGTGGCCGTCGGCCAGTCTCACCTGCCCCTCCCCCATGATCCTGACGATCATGTCGCCCTCCTAAGGCGTGGGCCTACTGCTTGTCGAAGCGCGGGGTGTCCTGCGGCTGCTGCTGGGACTGCGGTTGACCGGTGCCGCCCTCGATCGCCTGCTGGGACGACCCTCCGGCGAGCTCGGCCTTCATGCGCTGCAGTTCCAGCTCTACATCCGTACCACCGGAGAGCCGGTCCAGCTCGGCCTGGATGTCGTCCTTGTGCATGCCGGACTGGTCGTCGAGCGCCCCGGAGGCCAGCAGTTCGTCGATCGCGCCCGCCCTCGCCTGGAGCTGGGCCGTCTTGTCCTCGGCACGCTGGATGGCCATGCCGACGTCGCCCATCTCCTCGGAAATGCCGGAGAACGCCTCGCCGATCCGGGTCTGTGCCTGGGCCGCGGTGTAGGTGGCCTTGATCGTCTCCTTCTTGGTACGGAAGGCGTCGACCTTGGCCTGGAGCCGCTGGGCCGCCAGGGTGAGCTTCTCCTCCTCGCCCTGGAGCGTCGCGTGCTGCGTCTCGAGGTCCGTCACCTGCTGCTGGAGCGCGGCGCGACGGGAGAGCGCCTCGCGGGCCAGGTCCTCACGGCCCAGCGCCAGCGCCTTGCGGCCCTGGTCCTCCAGCTTGGAGGACTGGTTCTGAAGCTGGTTGAGCTGGAGCTCCAGACGCTTGCGGGACGTGGCGACGTCCGCCACGCCTCGGCGCACCTTCTGGAGCAGCTCCAGCTGCTTCTGGTACGAGTAATCGAGGGTTTCGCGCGGGTCCTCGGCCCGGTCAAGGGCCTTGTTCGCCTTCGCGCGGAAGATCATCCCCATACGCTTCATGACACCGCTCATGGGCTTCGCGCGCCCCCTTCTGACCGAGTCCAGCTTCAGCTCTGCGACAGAACCCACAGTACGGGCCCTGCATCCATTGACGCACTGTTCGGGGACGGATGCGCTCCTCCCCAAGGACGACTGGCCAAGGCCTTGCTCCGGCGTAAGGAGTAGGTGACCTTCAGGGTGAGCAGTCGGTCACCGGACGTCCCCTCTGTCCCCCTACATGACGACTGGTGTTGCCGGATCGTTCCCCACCGGGCTGGGGTCCAACCCCGGGCACCCCTTACCCTTGGGTTTTGTGTTCCGTAGCCGCTCCACCAAGGACGAGAAGGCCGCCCCCGCCGACAAGGCGCAGGTGACCGACTCCAGTCAGATCCGCCACCCCGAGGCGAAGAAGGGCCGCCCCACTCCCAAGCGGAGCGAGGCCCAGTCGCAGCGCCGCAGCGTGGCCAATACGTCGATGACGCGCAAGGACGCCGCCAAGCGGCAGCGTGACGAGCGTCGCGCGGCGCTGGAGAAGCAGCGCCAGGCGCTGGCCGGCGGTGACGAGCGGTATCTGCCCGCCCGTGACAAGGGCCCGGTCCGCAAGTTCGCCCGCGACTTCGTCGACTCGCGGTTCAACGTGGCCGAGTTCTTCCTGCCGATGGCCGTGCTCATCCTCGTGCTGAGCATGGTGCAGGTGGCCTCGCTCCAGAACATCGCGCTGCTGATGTGGCTCGTCGTGATCGTCCTGATCGTGCTCGACTCGGTCCTCACGGTCTTCCGTCTGAAGAAGCGCCTGGCCGAGCGCTTCCCGGACCAGTCCCGCAAGGGCGCGGTCGCCTACGCCCTCATGCGCTCCCTCCAGATGCGCCGGCTCCGGCTGCCCAAGCCGCACGTCAAGCGCGGAGAGCGGCCCTGAGCACTACGCCGTTCACCGGGGGCGCGGCGGATGCCTGGCTGAGCAGGCTGGGTGGGCTGCGGGATGTCGTACGACAGGAGCTGGTGGCCCGGCAGCTCGACGAGCAGATAGTGGGCCGGTACCCGGTCGGGCGGCGGTTGCGCGTGCTCGACGTGGGGATGGGTCAGGGCACCCAGGCGCTGCGGCTGGCCCGGGCCGGACATCAGGTGACCGGGCTCGAGCAGGACGCCACGATGGTCGCGGCGGCCCGTCAGGCGCTGTGCGCCGAGCCCGAGGGCATCCGGGAGCGGATGCGGATCATCGAGGGGGACGGCCGGGACACCGGGGTCCACTTCCTGCCGGGCAGTTTCGACGTCGTGCTCTGCCACGGCGTGCTGATGTACGTCGAGGAGCCGGATCCGCTGCTGGCCGGGCTGGCCCGGATGCTGGCACCGGGCGGGCTGCTGTCGTTGCTCGTGCGCAACGGCGACGCGCTGGCCATGCGGCCGGGCCTGTCGGGTGACTGGGCCGGTGCGCTCGGCGCCTTCGACACCGTGTCGTACACCAACCGGCTCGGCCTCGATGTGCGGGCGGACCGGCTGGAGACACTGACCGCGACACTGGCCGGGATCGGGGCGCCGCTCGCCGCCTGGTACGGGGTGCGGGTGTTCACGGACACCGCGGTGGACGGGGCGGAGATCCCGGCCGACCTGGAGTCGCTGCTGGCCGCCGAGGAGCGGGCCGGGCGGACGGAGCCGTACCGACGGGTCGCGGCGTTGTTGCATCTGTGCGGCGTGCGGGGCTGAGGGTGCGCTCGTTCGGGTGAGCTGCACAAGCCGGACATTCACCCCGTAGAGAGACTCGGGGCATGGACGCTTCCCGTAACCGTGCCCTCCGTCTCGTCGTGCCCGTCACCGCGCTCGCGTGTTCCCTCGCGCTGCTGTCCGGATGTTCCGACTCCTCGTCGAAGTCGTCGAAGCCGTCGAAACCGGAGTCCTCGATCACCCAGGCCGCCGCCGCGCCCGCCGTGGACAGCGACCTCCAGGACGACTACACGAGGGTCATCAAGGAGGTCCTGCCGTCGGTCGTGCAGATCCAGGCCAGCAGTGACCTGGGATCCGGGGTCGTCTACGACGACAAGGGGCACATCGTCACCAACGCGCATGTCGTGGGCGACGAGAAGACCTTCCAGGTGACGACCGCGAACAGCGAGGACGCCCTGTCCGCGAAGCTCGTCTACGCGTACCCGGAGCAGGACCTCGCCGTCATCAAGCTGGACAAGGTGCCGGACGGCCTGAAGGCGGCCGCCTTCGGGGACTCCTCGAAGGTCGAGGTCGGACAGATCGTGCTGGCGATGGGTTCGCCGCTCGGGCTGTCGTCCAGTGTGACCCAGGGCATCGTCTCGGCGACCGGGCGGACCGTCACCGAGAGCCGCTCGGGCGGCGGTACGGGCGCGACCATCGCCAACATGGTGCAGACCTCCGCCGCCATCAACCCCGGCAACAGCGGCGGCGCCCTCGTCAACCTCGACGGACAGGTCATCGGCATCCCGACGCTCGCCGCGACCGACCCCGGCCTCGGGGACAGCGCGGCGCCCGGTATCGGGTTCGCGATCCCCGCGTCGATGGTGAAGACGGTCGCCGACCAGATCATCAAGAACGGCAAGGTCACCGACTCGGGCCGGGCCGCGCTCGGCATCACGGGCCGCACCGTCGTGGACGACCGATACCGGGCCTCCGGCGTCGCGGTCGTCGAGGTGAAGAGCGGCGGGGCCGCCGACAAGGCCGGGATCGAGGCCGGGGACATCATCACCGGGCTCGGCGACACGGACATCACGACGATCACGTCCCTGTCCGAGGCGCTGGCGGCGGACGAGCCGGGCGACAAGGTGAAGGTGACGTACACCCGGGACGGTGCCGAGCAGACGGCCGACGTGACGCTGGGCGAGCAGTGAGAAGGGGCGGCCGGGAATCGGCCGCCCCGTTCCTCGTGCCTACGCCTCTTCGGCGTGCAGGCTCATCGGCCCGTAGATTTTCGTACTGTCCTCGAACAAGTGCACCTGGTCCGCGCCGCCCTCCGCGAGGTCCTTCCAGTACTCACCGACCCAGGATTCGGCATCCCCCTGCGTGGTGAACTCCTCGGGTTGCACCGCGGGCTGAACCTCCGTCCCGTCGGCCTTCTCGAATCGCCACGTCCATGCCGCCATACAGGCCTCCTTCTGTGAACACGGGTGCCCCGAGCCTATGCGCTCAGCTGGGAGGTTGTACTTCGTCTGCGCGTCCGGTGGGGGCTTGTCGCGCAGTTCCCCGCGCCCCTAAAGACATCCAGCGCGCGCAAGATCATGAGCGACCGGCGAAAATCTAGCCGTGGAACTCACTCTCCTCGGTACCGGCGCCCCCGCGGGACTCCCCCGCCCCGACTGCCCCTGCGCGGCCTGCGCCGTCGCGCTCGGCCCCGATGCCCGGGCCGCCACCGCGTTGCTCGTCGACGGGGCGTTGTTGCTCGATCTGACGCCTGGGGCGGCGTTCGCGGCGGCTCGGGCCGGGCAGTCGTTGGGGCAGGTGCGGCAGGTGTTGTTGTCGCATCCGCATGACGGGCCCGCCGTGGAGGTGCCGGCGGGGCTGCCGCAGCCGGGGCGGGTGCCGGACGGGCGGGAGTTGGCGCTGCTGACGGGGCATCGGGTACGGGCGGTGGCGATGGACTCGCCCGGCACCGGGTACGCGGTGACCGGGCCGGACGGGCAGCGGCTGCTGTATCTGCCGCCCGGGGGCGCTCCGGCCGGGCTGGAGGAGAACTCCAAGGACGGTTACGACATGGTGCTCGCCGATGTCGTGGGGCGGCCGGACGCGCTCGCCAAGCTGCGGGCGGTCGGCGCGGTGGGCCCGGCCACCGACGTCATCGCCGTCCACCTCGACCACGACGTGCCGCCCGGCGCCGAGTTGCGGCGCCGGCTCGCCGCGGCGGGCGCGCGGGCCGTGCCCGACGGGACGACGCTGTCCGTCGGCGTCTACGAGGACGTACCTGACGTGCCGCGGCGGACCTTGGTGCTGGGCGGGGCGCGGTCCGGGAAGTCGGTGGAGGCGGAGCGGCGTCTGGAGGCCTTCCCAGACGTGCTGTACGTCGCCACGGGCGGGTCGCGGAACGGGGACGGCGAGTGGGCGGCGCGGGTCGCCACGCACCGGGAGCGGCGGCCCGGGTCCTGGCGTACGGCCGAGACCTGCGACCTGGTGCCGCTGCTCGCCGACGACGGGCCCGCGCTGCTGATCGACTGTCTGTCGCTGTGGCTGACGGACGCGATGGACACCGTGGGGGCGTGGGACGACGCGGAGTGGGCCGACGGCGGGGAGCGGGCGCTGCGGGAGCGGGTGCGGGAGTTGACGGAGGCGGTACGGGCGACCCGGCGGACCGTCGTCGCCGTATCGAACGAGGTGGGGTCGGGGATCGTGCCGGCCACCGCCTCCGGGCGGCGTTACCGGGACGAACTCGGGCGGCTCAACGCGGCGTTCGCCGGTGAGTGCGAGCACGTGGTGCTCGTGGTGGCCGGGCAGGCGGTCGCGCTACGCGGGTGAGGGCTCCCGGCGCGCGATGACACGGGTCGTCCTCGACAGTCGCTCGAGGAGCGGGTGACGGTGGGTCGGGACGATCGCGCAGTGCCGGGCGGCGAGTTGCGCGCGGAGGTCGTCGGCGGCCGCCGCGGTGGTCTCCAGCAGCAGATGGCCGCCGGGGCGCAGGAGGGTCAGGGCCGCGTCGAGGCCGTCGGTGGAGTGCCGCATGCTGACCACGTCGTAGCGCGCGGTGAGGACCCGGGCGAGGTGGGGGTCCGTCAGATCGCCGACGTACGCCTCCTCCACCCGTTCGGCCTCCCTGGCCCGCTCCACGCGGGGCGTCGGGTCGATGCCGTCGAAGGACGTGTACGGGAAGAGTTCCCTGGCCGCCGCCGGGAAGCGGGCGTCGCCGGTGCCCACGTCCAGCCAGCTCTCCGGTTCGGGGGCGACCCGCAGGACCGCGCGGGCCGTCGAGCGGTGCCGCCGTCTTTCGTCGAGGTCGCTGACACGGGTGCGCAGGCGCTTCATGGGGGCTCCCTGAGACGTACGACAATCCGCTGCAAAACGGAACGTATGGGATCTCGATCTTGGGAGCAACGACGTCCGGGGCGCGTGGTGGCGATGTGGCGCCGTTCTGTTCGATCGGTGCCGGTACTGTTCGGCGAATGAGCTCGCTTAATCTCGACGACTTCACCGATCTGATCGAGCGCCCCGACGGTGGGGTGCGCCGCGACGCCGAGGCGCGTCGGGAGCGTCAGATCGTGCCGCCCGGGTCGCTGGGCCGCCTCGACGACCTGGGTGAGTGGCTGTCCGCGGCGCAGTCCGCGGTGCCGGTGCGGCCGATCGAGCGGCCCCGGGTGGTGCTCTTCGCCGGCGACCACGGCATCGCCGAACTCGGCGTCTCGGCCCGACCGGCGGGCAGCGCCGGGGAGTTGGTGCGCGAGGTGCTCGAGGGCGGGCGGCCGGTGTCGGTGCTCGCGCGGCGGCTCGGGGTGCCGGTGCGGATCGTCGACGTGGCCCTGGACTGCGACCCGGAGTCGTTGCCCGGCGAGGTCGCGGGGCATCGTGTGCGGCGCGGCAGCGGTCGTATCGACGTCGAGGACGCGCTGACCCTGGAGGAGGCGGAGGCCGCGTTCCGGGCCGGGGTCGCGGTGGCCGACGAGGAGGCCGACTCCGGTACGGATCTGGTGGTGCTCGGCGATGTGAGCGTCGGCGGGACCACGGCGGCGGGCGTGCTGGTCGCCGCGCTGTGCGGGACCGACGCGTCCGTGGTGACGGGGCGGGGCGGGCTGGCCATCGACGACCTCGCCTGGATGCGCAAGTGCGCGGCGATCCGCGACGCGCTGCGGCGGGCCCGGCCGGTGCTCGGGGACCAGTTGCAGCTGCTGGCCACCGTGGGCGGGGCCGACCTCGCGGCGATCACCGGGTTCCTGTTGCAGAGCGCGGTGCGCAAACTGCCGGTCGTGCTGGACGGGGTCGTGGTCGCCGCCTGTGCGCTGGTCGGGCAGCGGATCGCGTTCCGGGCGCCGGACTGGTGGCTGGCGGCGCACAACAGCGGTGAGCCGGGACAGGCCAAGGCGCTGGACCGGATGGCCCTGGAGCCGCTGCTGGAGCACGGGGTGACGGTCGGCGAGGGCGCCGGCGGACTGCTGGCCCTGCCGTTGGTGCAGGCCGCGGCCGCGCTCGCCGCCGAACTCCCCGAGAAGCCGGTGGCCGCCGAGGAAGGCACTGGCGAACCGGAGAAGCCGGAGACAGAGGAGTAGTTCCGGCGGGACAGACACGGGCACCCATATGATCCGGATTCATGGGACATGCCCGATTCGTCGTCCGATACCGGGAGATCCAGGTCACTTGGGCGCCGGTCAACTGCTCGATCCCCGGATCGGTCTTCCACGGTGGAAACCACCTGGAGACGCGCCGATGACGAGGATCGCCCGCTGGGCCCGCCGCGAATGGGGGCCGCTGTACGTCACCGTGCGCGGCCCGCTGATCCGGCGGCGGTGGCGGGCGGTGCCGATGGCGATCGGGGCGGTGTGCCTGACGGCCCTGCTCCAGTTCACGCAGAACCAGTCGTGGGGCTATCAGTTCGTACAGAACGTCGGGGCCGTACGCGCACAGGACCCGCTCTGGCTGGCCCTGCTGCGCACTCCCCTGTCGTTGTTCGTACCGGCGCTGGATCTGCCCGTGTGGGGTGCGCTGGCGCAGATCCTGATCGTGTTCGGTATCGCGGAGATCTGCCTGGGCTGGTGGCGCACGCTCGTCATCGCCTACGCCGCCACCCTCGCCGGCACGCTCTACGCCAGGCTCGGCATCTGGCTGGGCCCCGACAGCCCGATCGGCCTCCCCGGCACGGACGCGCGGGTCGTGGACACCGGCCCCTCGGCGGCCGTGGTGGGCCTCGCCGTGTTCCTCGCCTGGCGGTATCGGGCGCATGTCACCGCGGGGGTCGTGATCGGCGCCATGGTCGTCGAGGTGCTGCTGAAGGAGAACCTCGCGGGCAAGGAGCATCTGGCGGCGATCGCGGCGGTCCTCGCGCTGTGCGGGATCTCGGAGCTACGTCATCGTCGCGCGACCACCGGATCGGGCTTGCCGCCGATCAGGTCCTGAAGTCTGCGGCGGGGGCCCGCCCAGCGGCGGTCGTGGCGGTAGGCGCGCAGGATGGACTTGGCGCGGGCCCGGGGGCGGCGGCGGTAGAAGCGGCGGGCCCAGGGTGAGCCCGGGCGGGCCAGACGGACGAAGCCGATCAGGCCGACCAGCGGCACGATCACGCTGAAGATCGCCATCCGGGCCTTGCCCTTGCCCAGGACGGCGAGGGCGAAGAGGAAGTTGACCACCACGGTCGAGATCACGTTCGCGCGGTCCTGGAGCTCGTCCTGGCTCAGGTCGTTGACGCCGAACGGCGAGAAGCCCGACAGCACCAGTCCGACCAGGGCCGCGGTGAGGACGACCACCTCCACGCTCTTGCGGCCCTCCTCCGTCCAGTAGACGTCGTCGAGGTGCAGGATCAGCGCGAACTCGTCCAGCACCAGGCCCGCGCCGATTCCGAAGATCACGGCGCACGCGGCCGCCCCGAAGCCGTGCCGCCCACTGCCGACGGCACCGAACCCGCCGATGACGCTCAGGACGACCCCCGGGACCACGTGGTGGATGTGCACCCCGCCGGAGCTGATGTTGCCGAACGGCCCCTTGCCGGCGCGGATGAGCCGGGTGACGAGCCGGGTGACCAGGAAGGTGACGACGAAGGCGGTGAGCGCGAGGAGCAGCGGCAGCTTGCCCGGCTCGACGATGTTCCGCTGCAACCAATGTCCCATACGCGAACTTTAGCCAGGGCGGCCGTGGCTGCATTTCTGACCGCCCGGTAACCTCGCCGGGTGCCCGCGCCCTCCTCCTCGACTCCCTGGTCCGACGGCCTGCGCTTCGCCTTCGGCACCCTTACCGTGCTCCCGGTCAAGGTGACCCGCTGGGACCGTGACGCCGCCCGCGGGGGGATGCTGTGCGCCCCGCTGGCCGGGCTGGTGGTGGGCGCGTGCGCGGCGCTGGTCGGCGTCCTGCTGCTCGCCCTGGGCGCGGGCCCGCTGCTCGCGGCGGTCGCCACCGCCGCCGTGCCGGCCACCCTCACCCGGGGCCTCCATCTGGACGGCCTCGCGGACACCGCCGACGGCCTCGGCAGCGGCAAGCCCGCGGAGGACGCGCTGCGGATCATGAAGCAGTCGGACATCGGTCCGTTCGGGGTGATCACGCTCGTCTTCGTGCTGCTCGCACAGGTGGCGGCACTGACTCAGGCGTACGACGAGTCGTGGGCCCAGGGCGCTCTGGCCGCCGTCGTCGCGGCGGCGACGGCCCGGCTCGCGCTGACCCTGGCGGCCCGCGCGGGGGTGCCGCCCGCCCGGCCGGAGGGGCTGGGGGCGGCGGTCGCAGGCGTGGTGCCGAGGGTGGGCGCCCTGGTCGTCGCCGCGCTGGTCCTGCTCGCGGCGGCGGGTGCGGGTGCGCTGTTCGGGACGTACGACGCCGTCCGGGCGTGCGCCGCGATTCTCGCGGCCCTCGCCGTCGCCGAACTGCTGCTGCGGCACTGCACTCGGCGCTTCGGCGGGATCACGGGGGACGTCTTCGGCGGGCTCGCGGAGACGGCGGCGACGACCGCGCTCGTGGTCCTGACCTTCGGGTCCTAGCAAGCCCGGCGCCACACCCCCAGTTCGTACTTCTTCAGCATCGAACTCAGCTTCAGCTGCCGTGACTTCGCGCAGAAGCGGCTCGTGGGCAGTTCGTACTCCACGTGGAAGACGGCCTTGCCCGCCTTGATGAAGGGGGTGTTGGCCTCGCACTCGTCGTACTGGGCGCACTGTTCGTTGACCGCGAAGTCGAAGTCGTCGACCAGTTCCGGGATCTGGTCCAGGTCGTTCTTCAGGCCCACCGCCATGCCCCGGTCGTGGGCCAGCTTCGCGATCAGACGGTTGTAGCGGAGCTGGTCGGCGGCGCTCAGGGGGAAGCCGGTGCGGTTCTTGTAGCCGTCCATGTTGTCGGGCTCGACCGCGTCGAAGCCCTTCTCACGGCACATGTCGAAGCGGTCCGCCATCAGCGGTTCCAGTACGTCGGTCTGCCGGATGTCGAGCCAGCGCTCGCCCTCCCAGCCGTTGCCGCGACCCAGCACCGACTTGGGGAACTTCTTCGCGTCGGGCCGCCAGTCCTCCCAGGCGCCGGTGGAGAGGTAGCAGATCACCTTGCGGCCCTTGCCGTGCAGGGCGGTGACGGTGGACTCGGGCTGGTCGAAGCCGTCGATGTCGTAGACCGGGACGTCGACGGAGGTGTCGATCGTGCGGCCGCTGAGCTGCCACTGCCAGTCGAGGCCGGGGGCCGGCTGCCAGCGTGGACCGGGTTTCGAGTCGGGGCTCGTCGTGCAGGCGGCCAGCAGAAGGAGGGGGACCAGCCAGAAAACGCGTCTCACCGAGCGGGCTCCAGAGTGTGGGGCAACGTACCCCAAGGATGATCTCCCACCCCCGGCACCGCGCAGTACAGATCTACATCCACCCCTTCCGCCGCCCCCAACTCGACGCCCTCCGGGACGCCGTACACCAGGTGGCACAGCCGGACGTCCATGCCGCCGCGCCACGGCTGCGGGGGTTGTCGGCGGTACGTCGTCCAGGTGCCCTCGAAGGTCACCAGCACGTCGGCGACGCGGGCGTACGAGGGGTGCGGGGTGGTGCCGTGGTTCAGGGCGAGGGTGCCGCGGACGGCGGTGGCGAGCCGCCGGTAGTAGGCGAACCCCTCGGGTCCCGAGGTGACCTGGTCCAGGAAGGCGCCGTCCGTGCCGTACCAGTCTCGGTGGCGCGCGAGGTCGCGGGCCACGTCGGCGGGCGGGCGGCGGGCGTAGTCGGTGTCGGCGTACCCCAACACCCGTACTCCGGCCGCCCGCAGCCTCGCGGCGACCTCGGCGAAGGCCTCGTCGGGGGCGTCGCCCGGGCCGCTGGCCGGGTTGAGGACGACGCCGTAGAGACGGGGTGCCGCGGCGACGATGGCGTCCCATTCGGCGGGGCGGACGGAGGGGTGCTCGTAGTACGGGACCAGGAGAGTACTCATCGGTGGGCCGTCGCCCTTCCCAACAGGGCGCAGACGAGGGCGGCCTGGGCCGCGGCTGCCGTGCCGTGGACGGTCAGGGCGACCCAGTGCGGGTCGCCCGTGTGGGTCAGCAGGGCGAGGGTCTGGGCCAGGGCCGCCGCGCAGCAGACCGTCGTCGCGGTGAGGATGGCGCCGAAGGACTGGAGGAGGAGGCCGGTCCAGAGGACCACGCCCAGCACGAGCAGGCCTGGTGACAGGGTGGACATGGCGAGGCCCAGGGCGAGGAGGGTGAGCAGATAGAGGGTCAGGCACTCGATCAGCGTGGTGGTTGTCGTGCGCCAGAAGGCTCTCGCGGTGCTGGTGTTGCGCAGGCCCGCGAGGCTGCCGCTGCGGAAGCGGTGGAGGAAGTATTCGGCGGGGCCCATGCTGAGGGTCAGGGCAACGGCGGCCTGCGCTTCGCCCAGGGCTGCATAGAGGACCAGGACGCCCGTTCCCAGACCGAAGAGGGCGTAGGGGAGAGAGGAGAGGAGTCGGGGGCCCATCGTCGTTTGTCGGCTGCGGGATCGCTGTGGCTTGTCGCGCAGTTCCCCGCGCCCCTTGGGTTCGTTCCTCCTCGGCGCGACTTCACGTAGCCCCAGAGCCACCACAGCCGCCAGGGAGCCCAGCAGCAGGGCTGCTCTCACCGCCGTCGGCACGGTGTGCACCAAGGTCAGAGCCGCGCCCGCCGACATCGGCAACAAGGCCAGCAGCAATGCGCGTTCACGGCCGAGGACCAGGAGGGCCGTCGATGCACCCAGGTACACAGACTGGCCTGCGACGAAGGCCAAGGCCACCGGGTCGACCAGTAGGGCGACCAGAGAGCCCAGCACCGCTCCCACCGGCGCTCCCAGGAGCAGGCTGCGTCTGGCCGCCTCGCGGTCGCCCAGGCTCAGCCAGGAGTACGCACGGTGGGCCAGGCCCTGGTTCCAGGTCCAGCCGACCAGGGCGCCGGCGAGGAGGGGGATCGTGCCCGCCGGGAGGCCGAAGTCCCGGGGGCCGGTCAGCAGTGGGGCGCCGAGGACGTAGGCGAGGCCGGGAAGGGCGAAGACCACTCCCCGCAGCAAGCAGCCCAACAGGCCTACCTGCCAGGGGTCGTGGAAGGGGCCGTCCGGTTCGGGGTAGCGGCGGTCGTTGCGCTCGTAGAGCTCCTCGGCCAGTGCGAAGGAGTTCTTGACGCCGTACCGCTCGCGTATCTGGTCGTCGGACATGCCGTCGGATTCCAGGAGCGCGGCTATCTCGTCGGGGTGGACGGCCGCGGCGACGAAGTCGTCGAGGCGCTCGGCGAGTTCGTCGACCGGGTCGGGCCGGGCCCAGCTCGGGGTGCGCTGTCCGGGGATGCCGGGCACGGTGTCGGGGCGGGCGCCGGGGGGCAGCCAGACGGAGCCGCTCACCAGCCGGTTCCGTCCGTGGCGACCGCGGCGTACCAGGGGTCGCGCAGTTCGAGGGTCCAGTCGGCGACGGTTTCGAGCGTGGGCTCGTAGACCTCGGGCATACCGGCGAGCTCCTGGTAGATCGTGCGGAAGTTGTCCACGGAACGGCGGAGCGTGAAGCGGTCGATCACCCGCTGTCGCGACAACTCGCCCAGTTTCAGGCGGCGTTCGTCGTCCCGGAGCAGGGTGAGGGCCGCCGCCGCCAGCTTCTCCGGTTCGCGCGGGGGCACCACGAGCCCCGTGTCGCCGACGGCCTCCCGCACTCCCCCGACGTCCGTCGACACCGTCGTACGACCGCAGGACATGGCCTCGATGATCGAGAAGGGGAAACCCTCGGAGATGGAGGAGAGCATGACGACGTGGCCGGCCGCGTACGCCCGCCACACCTCGCTGATGCGGCCCTCGAAGGTGAGGCCGTCGGTGACGCCGAGTTCGGCGGCCAGCTTCTCCAGGCGGGTGCGGTACTCCTCGCCGCCGGGCGGAACCGGGCCGAACAACCGCAGCCTGGTTTCCGGGAGTTCGGCGCGGACCATGGCGTAGGACCGGATCAGGGTCTCCAGGTCCTTGATGGGGTCGACGCGGCCGCACCAGGTGAGGGTCGGGACCTCGGGTTCCGGGCCGGCGTGCGGGAAGGCGGCCGGGTCGACGCCGTTGTAGACCGTGCGGATCTTGTCGGCGTCGGCGCCGCCGCGCTCCTCCCAGCGGCGGTTGTACTGGTTGCAGGGGGTGATCAGGTCGGCCGCCCGGTAGCCCAGCGAGTTGAGCTCGCGGTAGAAGCCGAGCATGAACGCCTTCACGGGCCAGCGCTGGGCGTCGCTCTTGTAGCCGAGGTAGCGCTCGCGCAGGTAGATGCCGTGCTCGGTGAGGAGGAACGGCACGCCGTCCAGCTGGTGCGCGGCGAGGGCGGGTAGCGTGGCGAGGCCGCTGCTCACGGCGTGTGCCACCGAGTCCTCGGGGATGCGGACGCCCAGCGGTCTGAGCGCGTGCTCCAGCAGGTCGGTCGCGGTGAGTGCGTCGTGGACGGTGGGGCGGGCCTCGGCTGTCTGGAGGTGCGGCATCGTCCATATCCACATCAGCGAACGCAGGGCCGCCTCGGTGCGCAGGGCCGCCGACAGGCGTTCGTCGCGGGCTAGTCGAGCCAGGTCGTACAGAGCCTCGCCGAAGTCGCAGGGGGTCTCCGGGTCCAGGAAGGACAGCAGGAAACGCTCGTACGCGTCGATGAAGCGGCGCCTCGCTCTGCCGTACGGGGCGTGTTTGCGGCCGGGGCGTGGGCCCCAGGTCGGCACCGAGGTGTGGCGGTAGACGTTGGGCGGCAGCTCCCAGGTCACGGGTTCGCGGCCGCTGCCGGTGAGCGACAGGATGTGGAAGTCGACCTCCGGCATTCCCTTGACGAGTTGGTCGCACCAGGTGCTGACGCCGCCGTGGACATGTGGGTAGGTGCCTTCGGTGAGCATGGTGACGTGTCTGCCCGAACGCATGGGCGTGCGGTTCCCCCCTGTTTGCGGAATCTGTGGGGGGAACTGCGCGATGGTGGCCGACTGCGGGTGCGTTGTGGCTGGTCGCGCAGTTCCCCGCGCCCCTGACGGGCGCTCCCCCTACGGCAGCTTGAGAGTCAAGGCGGACTGCAGTGCCGCCGGCGTGGTCCAGGCCGAGCGCCTTCCCGCGTACGCCGTACCGAAGGTGGTCGTGCCGAGCAGCTGCTGCTGCTTTGTGCCCTCGGGGGCCGTCACGGGAATCTGTGTTCCGCTCGGGGCCGTGACGGTGACCGTCGTGCCGACGCGGTACGCCGTGACCTTGCCGCTCGCCAGTGCGGCCTGCCAGGCGGCGCGGCGCTGGAGTTCGGTGCCGATGGCGGTCTGCGTGAGGTTCTGGATCGGGGTGTTGTCGGCGAACAGGGCCCGGTAGTCGCCGAGGACCTTGTTCATGACCGGGTAGAGGGTCCGGTCCTCGGCCAGGTTGGACTGGTGGGCGTAGTGCGGGCGCGGGTCGTTGCCGATCGCGTGTCCGAGGGCGGTGCGGGCCTCCATCGGGACGATGTACGACCGGTAGCCGGTGGCCGGGTCGAGCGGGTCGGGCAGACAGGTGGAGGACGGGTTGTTCTCGCAGATGCCGCTGCCGCCGTCGGCCGCCGAGGTGTAGATCCAGTTGTACTCGTCGACCATCTCGGCGTCGGTGCCGACGTTGTAGTACACGTTCATCGGGTAGCGGGGCACGGTCTTCGTGCTGCTGCCGATGGAACGCTGGTCCGGCTCACGGGAGTTGTCGGAGGCGGTCCACTTGATGGCGTTGTCGGCGAGGGCGCCGGCGAGGTTGGGGTTGTCGGCGGGCTGCTGCGGCAGCGTCTTCAGACCGGAGTGCTCGCCGGTGACCAGCTCGCCGCGGGTCATCGGGAGGCCCTTGGTGACACCCCAGTTGTAGTTGTTGCGGATCTCCGCGGAGATGTCGGCCCGGCTCATGTATTTGGTCGAGCCGTCGGTGTTCTTCGCGCAGCTCCACGGCACCGTCGAGGTGTCCTGGACACAGCCCAGGAACTGGTGCGTGTAGGTGTGGTTGATCCAGCGGTACTTGGCCTTGTCGGCGAGGAGTTGGGCGGCCAGGGCGTCCGTGCCGCCGTTCTCGGTCTTCCACTGCTCGCCGGAACCGGCGTTGTAGACCATGTCGAGCGTGAAGCCCTGCTCCTGCTGCCACTGGGCGGCGTACTGCGCGTCCGCCGCCGTCATGCGGATCGGCGTGGTCCCCTCGCCCTCGCCGCCCGCGCAGTCGAAGTCGCCCGGGGTGCAGTTGCGTCCGGTGTCCCAGCGGCTGTCGGGGGCGAAGACGTCGTCGACGTGGACGGCGAAGTAGTTGCGGGCCTGCCCCAGGTGCACGCCCTGGGTGAGCCACTCGACGATGCCGCGGGCCAGCACCCGGAACTGCTGCTGGTACTGGTTGTACGCGAAGGTCACGACGAGCTCGCGGCGCCCGTCGTGGACGTACTCGCCGACGAGGCTGCCGCGGCCCGGGCCACCGGGCACCGCCGTGTCGACGTAGCTGGTGAAGCCGGTGCCGGGGGTGGCCACGTAGCCGTAACTCTCCATCACCGACGGGGAGTTGTCCTCGAAGGTGAGGGCGCCGTCGAGATAGCCGAAGTAGCCCGACTTCCCGGCGGTGGTGACGCCCGCCTCCTGACCGTCCAGCGAACCGGAGTAGCTGCTGTACTCCAGACCGACGCCCGGGTGGGCCCAGGTGTAGGCGTCGACCTGCGGGATGCCGTACGTCTTCTCGTACGCCTCCAGCGCGGTCTGTTCGGCCGAACCGGCGCCGAACGGGGCCTCGTTGGGCAGGACGACGCCCTGGTACTTGGCCCGGGGTGTGCCGTTGACCGTGTCGCTGAGGAACGCGGCCGTGATGACCGGGCGGTTCGCGGCGTTCAGGTCGACGGTGGTGTACGGGATGCCCGTGCTTCTGAGCTGGGCGGTGATGGCCTGGACGGGGCTGTCGCCGTTGTCCACGACCAGGACCTTGAGATCGATGCGCGGCGTCGTCGCGGCCGCCGCGCCTGGTGCTCCGAGACCCAACGCCACCAAACCGGCGGCTGTCAGGGCAGCGGTCGCGCCCCTCCATCTGTGCGCAATCTGCGCCATTGTGTGTGTCCTCCCCCAGAAGATCCCCTTGTGGTAAATCCAAGGAGGATCAGTGGAAATCATGCAAAGCGGCGAGCGAGCAACTCGCCGGAACACGACGAGTGTGGCCGAGGTAACCGGGAGTGAGGATTGAGAAGTGGCCACGACGCCACTCACAGGTGAACGACCGTAGGAATGAGCGAACGAGCCGCGCGAGCGTAGGCTCGGTCCGGGTGTTCATCGACGGGGTGAAGGCCCCGGTCGATGCCGCCCCCTGACGCAGATCTAGGGTCGGCTGTCGGGCCCGGTCGACCCACCCACACTCGGCCAACTGAACTTCACATCGGAAGCGAGATTTCACCACCGTGACTGCTCTCACTCTCAGCACCGCCGCGGCGCCCGGCCTGCGGGCCGACGCGATCGTGATCGGTGTCGCCAAGGGCGCCAAGGGGCCGGTCGTCGCACCCGGCGCCGAAGCCGTGGACAAGGCCTACGACGGCAAGCTCGCCGGCGTCCTGGAGACCCTCGGTGCCTCCGGCGCCGAGGGCGAGGTGACGAAGCTGCCGGCGCCGGCCGGTTTCAAGACCCCGCTCGTGGTGGCGGTGGGGCTCGGCCCGGAGCCCCAGAAGGACTCCTCGTTCGACTCCGAGTCCCTGCGCCGCGCCGCCGGTGCCGCCGCCCGCGCGCTGACCGGCGCCAAGAAGGCCGCCTTCGCCCTGCCCCTGACGGACGCCGCCGACGCCGGCGCGGTCGCCGAGGGCGCGCTGCTCGGCGCGTACTCCTTCGACGCCTACAAGGGGACCGCCGGAACAGATGGGGCCACGAAGAACGGCAAGGCGCCGCTCGCCGAGGTCGCCCTGCTCGGCGGCAAGCCCCGCGACAAGGCGTACAAGGCGGCCGTCGAGCGTGCCCTCACCGTCACCGAGGAGCTCAACCGGGCCCGTGACCTGGTCAACACCCCGCCGAACGACCTGTACCCGGAGGCCTTCGCGGCCGTCGCGCAGGCCGCGGCCAAGGAGCACGGCATCAAGGTGCAGGTGCTCGACGAGAAGGCGCTCCTCAAGGGCGGCTACGGCGGCATCCTCGGCGTCGGCGGCGGTTCGGCGACGCCGCCGCGGCTGGTGAAGCTGTCGTACACCTCCTCCAAGGCCAAGAAGCACCTCGCGCTCGTCGGCAAGGGCATCACGTACGACTCGGGCGGCATCTCGCTCAAGCCTGCCGGTCACAACGAGACGATGAAGTGCGACATGAGTGGCGCGGCCGCCGTGTTCGCCGCGATCGTCGCCGTCGCGCGCCTCGGCCTCGAGGTGAACGTCACCGGGTGGCTGGCGCTGGCCGAGAACATGCCGTCGGGCTCCGCCGTGCGGCCGGGTGACGTGCTGCGGATGTACAGCGGCAAGACCGTCGAGGTGCTGAACACCGACGCGGAGGGCCGGCTGGTGCTGGCCGACGCGCTGTGGGCGGCCTCCGCGGAGAAGCCGGACGCGATCGTGGACGTCGCGACGCTCACCGGCGCGATGATGCTGGCGCTGGGCAGCCGGACGTTCGGTGTCATGGCCAACGACGACGCCTTCCGTACGGCGGTGTACGAGGCCGCGGAGGAGGTCGGTGAGCCGGCGTGGCCGATGCCGATGCCGGAGCACCTGCGCAAGGGCATGGACTCGCCCACCGCGGACATCGCGAACATGGGTGAGCGGATGGGTGGCGGTCTGGTCGCCGGGCTCTTCCTGCGGGAGTTCGTGGGCGAGGGGATCACCTGGGCGCACCTGGACATCGCCGGCCCCGCGTTCAACGACGGCGGGCCGTTCGGGTACACGCCCAAGGGCGGCACGGGTACGGCGGTGCGGACGCTGGTGCGGCTGGCGGAGCTGACTGCCGCGGGTGACCTGGGGTGACGTTCGCCTGAGAGCTCGGGTGTTCTAGGGGCGTGGGCGGCTGCGGGCCCGTTGTGGCTTGTCGCGCAGTTCCCCGCGCCCCTGGGTACGTCAGCCCCCAGGTATCTCACTTTGTGCTGTCCTCACATGTGAGCGTGTGGTGTCTCACACCCCGGCCCCGCGTCTCGTTCGGTCTCGACAAGTGCGAAGATGGGCTCGGCAGGACAGGGCCCCCACCACAGGGCCGAAGAAAGAGCGGCCGGACACCAGCCGCCGCGCGGTCACTGGAGACCGGCGTACGGCGCACATGCATGGAGGACGTGACGTGGCGAACGACGCCAGCACCGTTTTCGACCTAGTGATCCTCGGCGGTGGTAGTGGCGGGTACGCCGCGGCCCTGCGCGGGGCTCAGCTGGGGCTTGACGTCGCCCTGATCGAGAAGGACAAGGTCGGCGGTACCTGCCTGCACCGAGGGTGCATCCCCACCAAGGCCCTGCTGCACGCGGGCGAGATCGCCGACCAGGCCCGCGAGAGCGAGCAGTTCGGCGTCAAGGCCACCTTCGAGGGCATCGACATCGCCGGGGTCCACAAGTACAAGGACGGCGTGATCGCCGGTCTGTACAAGGGCCTCCAGGGTCTTGTCGCCTCTCGCAAGGTGACGTACATCGAGGGTGCGGGCCGGCTGTCGTCGCCGACCTCCGTCGATGTCAACGGCCGGCGCGTCCAGGGCCGCCACGTGCTCCTCGCGACCGGCTCCGTGCCGAAGTCGCTGCCGGGCCTGGAGATCGACGGCAACCGCATCATCTCCTCGGACCACGCCCTCGTCCTGGACCGCGTACCGAAGTCCGCGATCATCCTCGGCGGCGGTGTCATCGGCGTCGAGTTCGCCTCCGCCTGGAAGTCCTTCGGTGCGGACGTCACCGTCATCGAGGGCCTGAAGCACCTGGTCCCGGTCGAGGACGAGAACTCCTCCAAGCTTCTCGAGCGCGCGTTCCGCAAGCGCGGCATCAAGTTCAACCTGGGCACCTTCTTCTCGAAGGCCGAGTACACCGCCGACGGCGTCAAGGTCACCCTGGCCGACGGCAAGGAGTTCGAGGCCGAGGTCCTGCTCGTCGCCGTCGGCCGTGGCCCGGTCTCCGCCGGTCTCGGCTACGAGGAGCAGGGCGTCGCGATGGACCGCGGCTACGTCCTGGTCGACGAGTACATGCGCACCAACGTGCCCACCATCTCCGCCGTCGGTGACCTGGTCCCGACCCTCCAGCTCGCGCACGTCGGCTTCGCCGAGGGCATCCTGGTGGCGGAGCGTCTGGCCGGCCTCAAGGCCGTCCCGATCGACTACGACGGTGTCCCCCGCGTGACCTACTGCCACCCGGAGGTCGCCTCCGTCGGTATCACCGAGGCCAAGGCCAAGGAGATCTACGGTGCGGACAAGGTCGTCGCTCTGAAGTACAACCTCGCGGGCAACGGCAAGAGCAAGATCCTGAACACCGCGGGCGAGATCAAGCTCGTCCAGGTGAAGGACGGTGCCGTGGTCGGCGTCCACATGGTCGGCGACCGCATGGGCGAGCAGGTCGGCGAGGCCCAGCTGATCTACAACTGGGAGGCGCTGCCGGCCGAGGTCGCCCAGCTCATCCACGCCCACCCGACGCAGAACGAGGCGCTCGGCGAGGCCCACCTGGCCCTGGCCGGCAAGCCGCTGCACGCTCACGACTGACCCTCGGTCGAAGAAGCGCCCCAGCGACGACCACAGACTTCCGCAATTCGTAAGGAGCAACCGAAACCATGGCGGTTTCCGTAACCCTTCCGGCGCTCGGCGAGAGCGTCACCGAGGGCACTGTCACCCGCTGGCTGAAGGCCGAGGGTGAGCGAGTAGAGGCCGACGAGCCGCTGCTCGAGGTCTCGACCGACAAGGTCGACACCGAGATCCCCTCCCCCGCCGCCGGCATCCTGGCCTCCATCAAGGTCGCCGAGGACGAGACGGTCGAGGTCGGCGCCGAGCTGGCCGTCATCGACGACGGCACCGGTGCGCCGGCTGCCGCTCCGGCCCCGGCCGCCGAGCCCGCCCCCGAGCCCGCCGCGGCTCCGGAGCCGGCCGCTGCCGCCCCCTCCACCGAGCAGGCCGCCCCGGCGCCCGCTCCCACCGCCGAGGCCGCCGCCGGCGCCGGTTCCGCCGAGGGCACGGACGTCGTCCTGCCCGCGCTCGGCGAGTCCGTCACCGAGGGCACCGTCACCCGCTGGCTGAAGTCGGTCGGCGACTCCGTCGAGGCCGACGAGCCGCTGCTCGAGGTCTCCACGGACAAGGTCGACACCGAGATCCCGGCGCCCACCTCCGGTGTGCTGCTCGAGATCACGGTCGGCGAGGACGAGACCGCCGAGGTCGGCGCCAAGCTGGCCGTCATCGGCGCCCCGGGTGCGGCTCCGGCCGCGGCTGCCCCTGCGGCTCCGGCCGCCCCGGCTCCCGCGCCCGCCGCCCCGGCCGCTCCCGTGGCCCCGCCGGCCCCGGCTCCTGCCCCCGCCGCGCCCGCGGCTGCGCCGGCCCCGGTCGCCG
>NZ_JBEAAJ010000026.1:0-24914 GCF_040446465.1 Streptomyces sp. RG80
TGACAGCAACCGAGCCACATCATGAGTCAGCCACAAGAACCCGCCCTGGCCTGCCTAAAAACCATCCCAAGCACTGACAACTCAATGACGAGACCCCACCGACACAACAACACACAACATCACAGCAGGGTGACTTGACGAGTCATCAGAAATAAATGACGACACATCAGCTGATATGTCGTCAGGTGAAAGCCTTCCCCTACAGACGTCGGCCCCCGCCGACCGACAACCACCACTCAAACCGCGTGCCCCAAGACACTCACCACCGCCCGACAGCCGCCAAGCTCACCCCGGCGTGCCCCCTTCCCTGCCGATGCGTCCCCATACCCCACCCACAGCAACCACGCCATGCAGTTGCCTGTCCGTCATGGCCAGCACCACCCGAGACTCAGAACCGCTGATGCCACCCACCATCCACACGGATGTACGACAACCCGTTCGAGGCAACACCAGACACAGCAAGAACCCCGACCCCCATCTGCTCGACTAACTACAACGCATATAGAGAGCGCTCGTATCACTGCAGGTCAGATGAGGTGCTGTGTATCGCTGAGGGCTATTTGAGTGTCAGATTGGGACGCACGGTTCCCCTAGAGGGGAAACGCTCGTGTCCAGTCAGAAGCTGAACCCACCAATACGGTCAGGCTCGTACACCGTTCCCCTCCAGGGGAAAGGGCGGTACGTGAGATCGCCGCACAGGCTGATGCGGCTCGGAAGAAGATCGCGGAGCTGACAGCATTGCTGAACGGATTCGACACAGCCGCCGTTATGCCGATCCCTAGGCGAGAAGAGGCAGACGCCGTCTCGTGTCTGCCTGTTCCGGTTGAGGCGAAGGGTCCGCCAGCAAGCTGACGGACCCTCACTGCAAGATCGTGTTAGCGGTGGGTACCCACTACTTCGGGATAGGGCCGCAGCAGGCGACGGTGTCGGTCTGGTCAGCGTTGACGAGTGGCGATACCGCGAGTACCGCCGCCAGTGCCACGAGCAAACCGATTGCTGCTTTGCGCACTTTTTCCTCCGTTGTTTACCGGGGTCCGGTGCCGCTTGATGCGGTCACCGGTCATACATACGCGCGAATCAGCGAGCAGGTTGCACAGGAGCTGTCTCTCCTGTCCCGAGCGGCTCAGCGGAGCTTGGCCTCGTGCGGGAGGTCCAGCGTCATGTCCGTTTCATCGGCCGCGCGGTGGTGGGATCGGCTGGGCCGCGGCTACTGAAAAGCTCCGAGAGCTGCTGAGCGAGTTCCTGAAATGGCTGACCGGCGTCCGCTCTGGCGGCGCCAGCCCTGACGCTCCGCGACTCGAGAGTCCTGGCCATGGTCCGACAGTCGTAGTCAGGGACCGAAGGGACTGACATCGCGGGTGAGCGCGGCTCTGGGCTCGTGCAAGAGCTTCGTATCTGGTGATCGTCCAGGGGGCGGTGGAAGTTGCGGCGGGAGCGGGCTTCATGGATGACGCGCTTGCGGAGCAGCCGGATGTCAGCCCGATCGTGCTCGGCCTCCGCCCCCGAGCTTCGCCGTCCTCCGGCCGGCCGGAGGACGGCAGGGCCTGCGCGCCTTTGAGTTGCTCGTCTAGTTGTAGTGCGGCCTCAGGTGCAGCGAGTTGATGGGACCCAGGTCGCGGTACTCGCCGTGTCCGGCTGGGATTGACGACGTGCAGTCGTTGGCGTTGTAGCTGAGGCAGAGTTCGACGACCGCGCCGTCGTACTGGTTGTTCAGGACCCAGTGGTTGCCCACCTGGTTGTTGAGGTTGTGGGCGCCGTAGGTCCAGTAGATGTGGCTCGGGGAGATGGCCGGGTTCTGGTTCTGCGGGTAGATGCAGACCGCGCCGTACGGACAGCCTGCCCAGTCGTCGGCCGGCTTGGCCTGTGCGGTGGCCGTCGCGACGGCGGTCGCGGTGAGGGTGGCGAGGGCCAGCGCGGTGGCGCGCCTGAGCATGGTGCGCATGGAAGGTGATTCCTCTCCCGTGGGCTTGGGTGATCGCCGGAAACCGTACGGAGTGGGTGCGCGGGCAGGTCCTGACAGATGTCAGGGACCGGGGCGCAGGGCGAGTGCATACGTTCGCGGGGGATCGCCGAGACCAGGGGGAGTGCTGTGGGCAGAGTGCGTAGATCTTGGGGCACGGGGAGAGCGGGGCGTCGGGTGCGGCTGTTGCTGGCCGCGCTGGTGACGGTGGTGAGTCTCGGTCTGCCGGTCGTCTCGGCCGCGCCGGCGGCCGCTGCCACGGGGTGCGCGCCGTTGCAGTCCGGTGCGAGCCAGGCGGCGCAGGCGGCCGTGCAGGTGGCGTGTCGTTACGTCGGGCGGCAGTACGCCTGGGGTGGCGGTCATGCGCAGGGGATGCCCGGTCCGAGCCAGGGCATCTACGACCGCTGGTATCCGGAGACCGCCGCGGACCCGACGTACTGGAGCTTCGACTGCATCGGTCTGGTGCGCTGGGCCTGGTACAAGGCGACCGGCCGGGACCTCATCACCGAGCGCACGACGCAGGCGACCTTCGCCGCGCCGGGGTACGCGCACACGAAGCTGCTGAAGTCGCAGGGGTCGGCCGCGCTGCTGCCCGGCGACATCATGTACTTCGGCCCTCCTGACGCGGGGCCGACGCACGTCGCGCTCTACCTCGGCAACGGAATGATGGTCGAGGCACCCGAATCCGGCGCGAAGATCCAGGTCAACACCATCAGTGCTCGCTGGGATCGCTACAAGGGCGCGTTCCGTCCGCACGCCGAGGCCATGCCGGTGGTGTGGAACTGGGAGGGCCGCGGTTCGTTCCACAAGACGTGGGGCCAGCCCAATCTGCGGCAGGACTCCAACACCGGCAGCCAGATCAAGTTCACCAACGGCAACGGCATCTCCGTGGAGGTGCGGGTGCTGTGCCAGCGGGTGGGTGAGCGGGCCACGGTCGACGGCATGGTGAACAACGTCTGGTCGTATCTGCCGGACTACGACAGCTGGATCAGCAATCTCTTCGTCCAGGGGCCGGCGTTGCTCAAGGACGTACCGTCCTGCGGTGACTTCCCACCGATCGGTGGAACTCTGGCCGGCGCGGAGAACAACACGTCCTGCGGCGACGGTACCCAGCCGGACTCGGCGGGTGCCTGGACGGCGAAGTCGACCACCGTGTTCGGCCGTACCGTGGAGCTCCGCTACAACGGCACCACCGAGTGCGCCTGGGGCCGCATCACTGGGGGCACGGTCGGCGACGAGATCTGGGTCGACCGCAGCGCCGACGGAGGCAACACCTGGCAGCCGATGCTGGGCTACACCACTGTCACCTCGGGCAACGACGCGTACACCACCCAGTGGAACGACTCCGGCCTCCTGATGCGTGCCTGCGGCACCAACGGCCGGGGCGGCAGCATCGAATGCACCGGCTGGTTCTGACCGACGGCGCCTCACCGTACGGCCGGGTGATCGCGGCGTCCCTGCCGCGGTCATCCGGCCATACCGGCTCCCGTGTGGCGGGGCCGCGATGCTCGGGTGTCTGACCAGTGGCTTTCGTTGTCGGACTTCGGTCTCGCGTCGGTGGCACCTAGTAGGTACCATCGGGGTATGCCGTCTTTGAATGTGTCTTTCACCGATGAGGAGCTTGAGGGTGTGCGGGCGGCTGCGGCTGCCGATGGGAAGAGCCTCAAGCAGTATCTGCATGATCTTGGGGTGCGGGAGATGCACCGGAAGCGGTTCGTGGCCGGGGCCGGGGTGTGGGCTGATCGGTTGCGGGCCGAGTTCGACGAGGCCTTTCCCGATGAGGTGCCGCCCGTGGGTGGAGGCAGGGCTGCGGTCGCCTGATGCATCTGTACGTCGATGTCTCCTGGCTGCTTGATGTTCAGGAGGCCGCCCTCGGTGCCGAGGACATGTCGGTCGCTGATTACTCGGCTCTGGTTGCCGCCGTTGCCCGGCACAAGACCAAGCTGCCTACCCTTGAGGCCGCCGATCCGGACGTGGCCTGGCGGGCGGCCGCGTTGATGCACACCATCGTGCGGCTGGAGCCTCTCCCCTATCGCAACAGTCTGTTCGCCGCGTTCGTCGCGGCCCAGTACATGGACCAGTCCGGGGAAGGCATCGATCCGCCCTACGGCGCTCTGTCGGACCTCGTGCGGAAGATCCGTGATTCGCGGCTTCGCGTCTCGGACGTTGCCGAACAGCTGCGCGCCTGGAGACTCTGAATCGTGGCTCAGTAGTCCCTGGCTGGTGCCTCGCCCTCCGCGGCTGTGTCGAGTTGCTGCTGCGCGTCGTCTGGTCAGGGGTGCGTGCCACGCCCCGCCGTCATAATGAAGGTATGGCAGCCAGTGATCACTCCCCTGCGTCCAGGACCGGTCCGGCAGGATCGTACGTGGACGACCTGGCGCTGTATCGGCAGAAGTTCCAGCAGCGTCTGCCCGCGTCTTTGGAGGAGCTGCGGGGTCCCGCACGGGGTGTGGTGGACCTTCCGCTGCATGTGGCGTGGTCCGGGTTGACGTCCTATGACCTGGACAAGCCCCGTCAGCGCATGGGCTTGTACCGCACCGTGCTGCATGAAGGTCTTCGTGAGGACCTCGCCGCCTGCCTCAATCAGGATGTTCTGCTTGAGCTGTGGCCGACGCTGCGCCGTCTGGTGGGCCGCACTGTGCGCACCGTCTGGGAAGACGCCTTCCCTCAGCTCGCTGCGCGCGGCCGGGCGGCTGCGTGAGCCAGGACATGCCGGAGCTGCACGCGCGGCTCCTGGCGGACGTCATCACTCTCGGTTCTCCCTATCCCCTCGTCTTGACCGGCGGCTACGCGGTGCGGGCACACCGGCTGGTCAGCCGGCCCAGTCAGGACCTCGATCTCGCCACCGAGAACCCCACTCCCATGGCTGACATCGCTGCCGCGCTGCGCAGTGGCCTTCAGCAGCTCGGCTGGCAGGTGCAGTCCCTGGAGACAGCACCGCTGTCCGCTCGATTCACCGTCCGCGACCCGGACACGGGCCAGGAAGTCGAAGTCGACATCCTCAAGGAGATCTTCTGGCGTCCCGTCGCCGACAGCCCGTACGGGCCCGTTCTCGCGGAGGAGGACGTGATCGGGACGAAGGTACGCGCCCTGGGTGACAGGGGTGCGCCCCGGGACCTGATCGACGTGTTCGCCGCCTCCCGCCGCTGGAGCACAGCTGACCTCGAGGAATTCGGCCGGCGGCACGCCCGGGGGCGCTTCGAACGAGAAGACCTCCAGGCCAACCTCGCGGGCGCCGAATGGACCGACGACGAAGCGTTCGCCGCATACGGCCTCGACGCACCCACCATCACCGCGCTGCGCGTCTGGGCCGTGGAGTGGGCCGACGACCTCGCCGGCAGGCTCCTCGAAGAAGACCAGGCCCACGACCAGGACTGACCCCGCACACCGGCCTCAGCCCACGGCCGCCTGAGGAGGAGGCCGTCGACCACGGCCTACGCGTCCTCGGCTCAGGATCCGGCAGTGCCTCAGCGCCTTCCCTGTCAGCCAGGCCGTGCGCACCGGACTGGCCCGACGGTTGTTGCCGCTTTCGTCGTACGGGATGCGGGCATCGTGCGTTTCCTCAACGGCCGTTGCTCTGAGACCGGATCCGCGAGAGTTACTGACATGAGCGGCATCGAGCAAAGCCCTGCCATCAGTCTGGCCGAGGTCCAAGAAGCGGCGCCTGGTCTGGTCAGTCTTTACAAGAAGGCCGGAGTGAGTATTCGCGAGCGTGGGCTGGAAGGGGTGCGTGCCGCGGTCTACCTCGTTCTGGATCGATCCGGGTTCCATGCGCCCGTACTACCGGGACGGCAGCGTCCAGCATCTTGCTGAGCAGGTCCTGACGTTTTCTGCGCACTTCGACGATGACGGCATCGTGCCGGTGGTGTTCTTCTCCACCGACATCGACGGCGTCACTGATCTCACGCTGGGCCGCCACCAGGGTCGCATCGAGAAACTGCACCAGAACCTGGGGCACATGGGCCGTACGAACTACCACTGGGCCATGGACGCGGTCATCGACCACTTCCTCGATTCCGGCAGCTGCTCCCCCGCGCTGGTGGTCTTCCAGACGGACGGCGGGCCCACGAGTCGTATCGCTGCCGAGCGCTACCTGTGCAAGGCCGCCCGGTTGCCGCTGTTCTGGCAGTTCGTCGGGTTCGGCGATCCCGACGACAACGAGTTCGCGTTCCTGCGCAAGCTCGACACCCTGGCCGTCCCGGCCACCCGTGTGATCGACAACGCGGGCTTCTTCCACGCCGGTCGTGATCCTCAAGCCGTTGACGACCAACTGCTGTACGACCGGCTGCTGAGCGAGTTTCCGGAATGGCTGGCCGACGCTCGTTCTGCCGGTGTCGTCTCTTGACAGGGGCCGGAGGGACTCGAGTCTCGGGTGGGCGGGACTCCGGGCTCGTGTAAGAGCCCTTTTGGGTGTGTGTTCCGTCCTCTCCGCCGCCTCGGCGTGAGGCGGCGGAGAAGCAGAGTGGTTCAGGCTATGGACTGGGCGAAGTTGAAGTAGCGGTGTGGGTCGTAGTTGGCCTTGACGGCTTGGAGGATCGGGTAGTTGCGGCCGTAGTACGCCTGCTGCCAGTTGGGGAGGGCCGGGTCCATGAAGTTCTGGTAGGACTCGTGGTTGCCGGCTGTCTCGACCGTGGTGAAGGTGGAGTTCAGCCAGGCGTCGCCTGCGGCCCTGTCCTCCTGGGTGGGGGTCGCCGTGGTGTGGGCGAGCTGGATGCCCACCTCGAACTGGGTGGTGCGGTGCACGTAGGCGGTCGAGCCGGCGCCGAAGTCGTTGACGCGGCCGCCGTAGGAGAGCAGGGCCAGGACGCGGAACTGGCCGGGGCGCAGCGAGGCTTCCATGCGGGCCAGGGTGTCCTGGACGGAGGTGCGCGTCTGGGCCTTGCTGAAGAGGGTGTTGCGGTACGTGGCGTTGTACTCGCGGGGCAGGACCGCTTCAGGCGAGTAGCCGACGCGGTGGCACTCGCTGACGGTCTGGGTGCCGCAGCCGAAGATGGTCATCATGGCCTGCTGGTAGGGCAGCTCGACCACCTGACGGGTCACACTGGCCTTGCCGTGCGCCGACATGAAGCTGTTGAGGGCACTCTCGGCAGCCGCCTGCGCGCCCGCGTAGGTGCCGGTGAGGATGACGTGCGGCTCGCCTCCCTGGTCGGTCGCCAGGGTGAACAGCAGCTGCGTGTTCAGCTCACGCGGACCACTGATGACCCACTGCTGCCAGGCCTGGACGATGTCCACGGCGTCCGACCAGGCAAAGGTCAGGTTGAACAGGGTGAGCGACGGGATCGAGACCGGGCGTACCTCGTACTCGGTGACGATGCCGAAGTTTCCGCCGCCTCCGCCGCGCAGGGCCCAGAACAGGTCCGGGTTGTCGTTGGCGGACGCCGTGAGCGCCTTGCCGTCGGCCAGGACCACCCTCGCCGAGACCAGGCGGTCGGCGGCCGTGCCGTACTTGCGGGAGGCCGGGCCGAGGCCGCCGCCCTGGAGGAAGCCGCCCATCGCGACCGTGGGGCAGGTCCCGGAGATGACCTGGAGTCCCAGCGCGGAGAGGGTGTTGGTGATGTCGACACCCTGGGCGCCGGGGCCCAGGCGGACCGTGGATCCCGTGGCGCGCACCGAGTTGAGGCGGGAGACGTCGATGACCAGGCCGGGCGTGGTCGAGTAACCGGCGTTGCTGTGGCCGCCGCTGCGGACCGAGAAAGCCAGGCTGTTGTTCTGGGCGAAGCGGAGACAGGTGGCCACGTCGCCGGTGGACTTGCAGTACGCGACCGCCTGGGGGTGGATCACGTCCCACTTGGCTTGGTGGAGCTGGATCGCCTGGTCGTACGTGGACTCTCCGGGGAGCACGAGGGTGCCGGTGAGCGCGGCTCGCAGGCTGTCCCAGGAGGGTGCGGCGGCCGCGGAGCCGGCGCCGGCCAGCACCATGCCGCCGGTCGAGACGGTCAGTGCGGCGGTCGCGCCGACGCCTGCGCCGGTGCGTATGAGCGAGCGTCTGCTGATCACAGGTCAGGTCCCCCTTGTGTCGCGTTCCTGGTCAAGGCGTTGCGAAGTCCGTACACGTGGGTCGGCTCGGGTACGGGGGAGAGTTTTTCCGGTAGCTCTTGCACATCACTAAATTCGGCTGACCGTTCGAGCCCGTCAGCGGTGGCGGGGTGCGGTGCGCGTGGCTCGTAGCCATTCCTTGTTCATGGCGGTGATGGACACCAACGGGATGCCCTTGGGGCAGGCCGTGGCGCACTCCCCCGCCAACGTGCAGCCGCCGAAGCCCTCTTCGTCCATCTGGGCCACCATGTCCAGCACGCGTGTCTCACGTTCCGGAGCGCCCTGGGGCAGGACGTTGAGGTGGTTGACCTTGGCCGAAGTGAACAGCATCGCCGCCCCGTTGGGGCACGCGGCCACGCAGGCCCCGCAGCCGATGCACTCGGCGTGCTCGAACGCGAAGTCCGCATCCGGTTTCGGTACGGGGGTGGCGTGCGCCTCCGGTGCCGCACCCGTCGGCGCGGTGACGTAGCCGCCGGCCTGGATGATCCGGTCGAACGCGGAGCGGTCCACGACCAGGTCCTTGATGACCGGGAAGGCCGAGGCCCGCCACGGCTCGATGTCGATCGTGTCGCCGTCCTGGAAGGACCGCATGTGCAGCTGACAGGTCGTGGTGCGCTCCGGCCCGTGGGCGTCGCCGTTGATGACGAGCGAGCAGGCACCGCAGATGCCCTCACGGCAGTCGTGGTCGAACGCGACCGGGTCCTCGCCCTTGAGGATGAGCTCCTCGTTGAGGGTGTCGAGCATCTCCAAAAACGACATGTCGCTGGAGATGCCGTCCACCTCGTAGGTGGACATCGCTCCGTCGGCGTCGGCGTTCTTCTGCCGCCAGACGCGCAGGGTGAGCTTCATGCGTAGCTCCGCTGGGTGGGGTGGACGTACTCGAAGACCAGGTCTTCCTTGTGCAGAACAGGGGCGGAGCCCGTACTTGTGAACTCCCAGGCGGCCGCGTAGCCGAACTCGTCGTCCCGGCGTTCCGCCTCACCGTCCGGGGTCTGGGACTCCTCGCGGAAGTGGCCGCCGCAGGACTCGGCGCGGTGCAGGGCGTCCAGGCACATCAGCTCGGCGAGTTCGAGATAGTCCACCACCCGGTTCGCCTTCTCCAGCGACTGGTTGAACTCCTCACCGGTACCGGGGACCTTGATCCGGCGCCAGAACTCCTCGCGGATCTGCGGGATGCGTTCCAGGGCCTTGCGCAGTCCGGAGTCGGTGCGGGCCATCCCGCAGAACTCCCACATCAGCTCCCCGACCTCACGGTGGAAGGAGTCCGGGGTGCGGTCACCATCGACCGACAGGAGGAGGTTGAGACGGTCCTCGGTCTCCGCCAACGCCTCCTGCACGGCCGGGTGTTCCTCGGTCACCGCGTCCTGGTGCGGGTTGCGCGCCAGGTAGTCGTTGATGGTGGCCGGGAGCACGAAGTAGCCGTCGGCCAGGCCCTGCATCAGCGCGGAGGCGCCCAGTCGGTTCGCGCCGTGGTCGGAGAAGTTGGCCTCACCGATCGCGAACAGACCGGGGACGGTCGTCTGGAGGTCGTAGTCGACCCACAAACCGCCCATCGTGTAATGCACGGCCGGGTAGATCCGCATGGGGACGGTGTACGGATCCTCGTCGGTGATCCGCTGGTACATGTCGAAGAGGTTGCCGTACTTGGCCTCCACCGCCTTACGCCCCATCCGCGCGATGGCATCCGCGAAGTCCAGGTAGACACCCTGTCCGCCGGGCCCGACCCCCCGTCCCTCGTCGCAGACGTTCTTCGCGGCGCGGGAGGCGATGTCACGCGGGACCAGGTTGCCGAAGGAGGGGTAGATCCGCTCCAGGTAGTAGTCCCGCTCGTCCTCGGGGATCTGGCCGGCCGGGCGGGTGTCGCCCTTGGCCTTCGGGACCCAGATCCGGCCGTCGTTACGCAGCGACTCACTCATCAGCGTCAGCTTGGACTGATGGTCACCGGTGCGCGGAATACACGTCGGATGGATCTGCGTGAAGCACGGGTTGGCGAAATAGGCGCCGCGCCGGTGCGCCCGCCACACGGCGGTGGCGTTGGAGTTCATGGCGTTCGTCGACAGATAGAAGACATTGCCGTAGCCGCCACTCGCCAGCACCACGGCGTCAGCGAAGTACGTGGAAATCTTCCCCGTGACGAGATCCCGGGCCACGATCCCGCGCGCCCGCCCGTCCACGACGATCAGATCCAGCATCTCGGTACGCGGATGCATCTCGATGTTGCCGGCGGCGATCTGCCTGCTCAAAGCCTGATACGCGCCCAGCAGCAGCTGCTGGCCCGTCTGCCCGCGGGCGTAGAACGTCCGGGACACCTGCACACCACCGAACGACCGGGTGTCCAGCAGACCGCCGTACTCCCGCGCGAACGGCACACCCTGCGCCACACACTGATCGATGATCTCCACCGAGATCTGCGCCAGCCGGTGCACATTGGACTCACGGGCCCGGAAGTCGCCGCCCTTGACGGTGTCGTAGAACAACCGGTGGATCGAGTCACCGTCGTTGCGGTAGTTCTTCGCCGCGTTGATACCGCCCTGCGCGGCAATCGAATGCGCCCTCCGCGGAGAGTCCTGGTAGCAGAACTGCACCACGTGATAACCCTGTTCGGCGAGCGTGGCACCGGCCGAACCACCCGCCAGACCCGTCCCCACCACGATCACCGTGTGCTTGCGCCGGTTGGCGGGGTTGACCAGCTTCGCCTCGAAGCGGCGCTTGTCCCAGCGTTCGTTGACCGGGCCGGAGGGGGCTTTGGCGTCGGCCAGTGGCTCGCCGGTTCTGTAGTCCGCGAATGCGTTCATGTTCAGCTCACGACTCCGGTCATGACGCCCACGGGAACGGCGAGGAAGCCGGCCGTGAGCAGTAGGGCGAGAAGGTTGGCCGTGGTTTTCAGGGCGCGGTCGCGGGTGCGGCTGCCGGCGCCGAGGGTCTGGGCGGCGCTCCAGAAGCCGTGCCGGATGTGCAGGCCCAGGGCCGAGACCGCGGTGATGTAGATGACGTTGCCGTACCAGGTGGAGAAGGTGTCCAGCACGTTCTGGTACGGCCGGCCCTGCTCGAAGCCGCCTGTGTGCACGGTGCCGGTCGTCAGGTCGAGCAGGTGCCAGACGATGAACAGGCCCAGGATGACGCCGCCCCAGCGCAGGGTGCGGGTGGCGTAGGTGGCGCGTGGCTTCTTGTGGACGTACTTCGTGGGGCGGGCCTTGATGTCGCGGCGGCTGAGCTGGTACGCGGAGATGCCGTGGGCGATCACCGCGACGATCAGTACCGCGCGTAGGCCCCACAGGACCCATTCGTAGTGCAGGGCCGGTTCGCCCAGGGTGCGCAGCCAGTGGGCGTATTCGTTGAAGTCCTCGACGCCGAAGAAGATCTTCAGGTTTCCCAGCATGTGCAGGACGAGGTACATCAGCATGATCAGGCCGCTGACGGCCATGACGGTCTTCTTGCCGACGGAGCTGTCCCACAGGGTGCGTGCCATGGACGGTCGCCGGTTCGTCCGCGTTGCCAGAGCCATGTCACAAGACGTTAGGGCGGGTCGGGTCGAGAGATCCCGGACGGACGCTGGAGCGTGAGTGGGGTGACCGCTGTGTGCCGGGGGTGTGGCGTGGGGATGGCAAGCGCATGGCAAGGGCCCGGTGCGTGTGTGTAGCACCTATGGCAGGAAAGGGCCGGCTGCGGGTGGGCGTGGCAGCGGGCAGGGGGGCAAAGCCGTCGTGGGGGGCGAGTGCGGGGCTCGACGGGCGGTTTCGTTGACGGGTGTTGACGTCGGTCGGCACGCTCGCTGCATCCCGATCCGCCGACACGGGAGACACGAGATTGCCCATGCCGACACACCTGCTTGCTCCCGCTCGGAGTTCCGTGCGAAGCGGCGCTGACTGATCCGGTTCGGATGAGAGCCGGTCGGCCGGCTGCCGTCGTCGCTCCTGCTTCTTCTCCGCCTGCTTCTTCTCCGCCTGTGTCTCTTGCTGTCTCTCGTTGTCTCTCGCTGCCCTGTGGCCGCCCGGAAAACTATGAAAAGGGCTGTTATGACGCCGAGGCGGCCTTTCGCTACCACCGACCGAGCCTGCTCGAGGAGTGAACCCACCATGCTGAGGACGCTGATCGTCGGATTCGGCCGCTCCGGCCACGGCCTGCACTGGAGCGTGTTGCGCCGGCTGCGCCGTATGGAGCGCTACGCCGGTCTCTTCTCCGACGAGCCGCCCGTCGTCCACGACGCCGACCCACGCACGCCACAGCTGTCGGACTCCGATGTGATCGCCGTGGACGACCTGGCCCAGGCACGGGAGTTGCTGGATCCCGAGAACACCATCGTCCACCTGTGCACTCCGCCCACGCACCGGCTGGGGCCGCTGACCGAGCTCGCCGACCTCGGCTTCCGCAAGATCCTCGTGGAGAAGCCGCTGGTGGCCACGGTCACCGAGCTGCCCGACATCGACGACCTGCGGCGTGAGCGCAAGCTGGAGCTCATGGTGGTCGCGCACTGGCTCCAGAGCGCGCTGACCCTGCGCCTGCACGATCTGGTGCAGGGCGGTGAACTGGGCGAGCTGGAGACGGTGTTCATCGCCCAGCGCAAGCCGCGCATCGCCCGCACCCTGGCCACCGAGGGACATCCGACCGCTTTCGACGTGGAACTCCCGCACTCGGTGGGTGTGGTGCTGTCGCTGGCCGGCGAGGCCAAGACGGTGGGCGCCGAGCTGCGCGACATGCGGGTGAAGAACGTCGTGGTGCCCGAGATGGGGGCCGCGCGGCTGTTCCTGGACCACACGACGGGCTGCCAGACGGAGATCTTCTCCGACCTCGCCTCGCCGCTGCGGGAGCGGGTCATCCGGCTCGGCTTCAGCCGGGGCTGGGCGGTGGGTCACTACCCCATCAGCGAGAGCGACGACCACGCTCACCTGACCACCTCGATCGAGGGCCTGGTGCCGCAGCCGGTGTTCCGGGACGACTCGCTCTCCCGGTTCCTGGTGCACGCCTACGAGCAGTTCGCCTACGGCGCCGACCTGGAGCCCGACTTCCAGCTCAACGCCGGTGTGACGACCCTGCTCGCCGAGGCGAAGGAGCATGCGCGGCTGTCCCGTCTGGGGGCCGAGGTCAGCACCTTCCAGCCAGAGGTCGTACGTCATGCTTCCTGACCGGACCGTGGCCACCGGCCCGCCTCCGCGGGGGGAGGCGGTGCCCGGGATCCTCTACGCCGGTATCGGCGACGAGGCCGGACGCAGCCTCGACCACCAGATCGCGGCGGTGACCGCGCTGGGCTGGCAGCTGATCGAACTGCGCAGCATCGACGGCATCGCGCTCGCCGACCTCGACGGCGAGGCCTTCGACACCTGTGTCCGCACGGTGCGCGCGGCGGGGCTGGGGATCGCCTGCGTGGACTCGCGGATCGCCGACTGGTCGAGGCCGATCAGCCAGGGCATCGACGCCGACCTGTGGGAACTGGAACGGCTCGGCCCGCGCTGTGCGGCGCTCGGCACCCGGTACGTGCGGGTGATGTCGTATCCCAACGACGGTCTGGACGACGCCGACTGGGGCGCCGAGGTGATCCGCCGGATGCGGGTGCTGTCCGCGCGGGCCGCCGAGTACGGGCTGGTGCTGCTGCACGAGAACTGTGCCGGCTGGGCGGGGCGCAGCGCGGAGCGGATGTGGCGGCTGCTGACCGAGGTCGACAGTCCGGCGCTGCGGCTGCTGTTCGACACCGGCAACGGCGCCGCCTACCACTACCAGGCCTACGACGAGCTGGAGCGGCTGCTGGAGGTCTGCCCCGAGGCCGTGGCACACGTCCACGTCAAGGACGCCGTGGGCAGCGGCAGCACGGCCGCCTACACCCTGCCGGGCGAGGGGAACAGCCGGGTCGCGGACTGTCTGCGGCTGTTGCTGGAGGCCGGTTACGCGGGCGTGTGGTCGATCGAGCCGCATCTGGCCCTGCGGCCCCACGAGAGCCGTACCGAGCTGGGCGACGACGGGCCCGCCCTGTTCGCCGAGTACGGCCGCCATCTGGAGCGGCTCGTCGCCACCGAAGTCCTCGATTCCCGCCGTACCGCCAGACAGGAGGACCGTCGTGTCCGCTCCGACCGCTGAGGGAACGCGTCACGCGCCGCTGACCCGGGCCGACGACGATCTGCTGCTGCATCTGCTGTCGTTGAACACGGCCGGCCCGCTGGAGGGCACGCCCACCGGTGAGGTCCGGCTGTGGGAGGCGCAGCTCGCCTACGCCGAGGCGGCCCGGGCCCTGGGGTTCACCGTCGAGTGGCACGGTACGTGCGCGGCGGAGGAGCTCACCGACGAGCAGGTGCCGGCCGCGGTGCGCTCGGCGATCGCCCACGACGCCGAATTCCTGCGGGTGCAGCCCTCGTTGGTGCTGCGGCTCGGGCCGAAGCTGCCCCGGCAGTCGACGGTGATGTTCAACGTGCACATGGACACCGTCGCCGGACGGCAGCCGGTGCGGCTGGACGGGCAGACGTTCTACGGACGTGGGGCCATCGACGCCAAGGGCCCCGCGGTGGCGTTGCTCGCCGGTGTCCGTGCGGCGGCGGACGCCGACCCGCGGATCGGCACCGAGATCGGTGTCCTGATCCAGGTGGTGTCCGGTGAGGAGGGCGGCGCCATGGGGGTGTGCGGCACCCGGCCCCTGGTGGAGCGGGGGTACACGGGCCGGCTGAACATCTTCTGCGAGCCCACGCGCGGCCGGCTGCTGACCCGTTCCACCGCGGCGATGACGGCGCGCGTCCAGGTCGACGGCGACGACGCGATCGACGACGCCCCGGCCGCCGGTCACAACGCGACGGTGCTCCTCGGCCATCTGGCCGGGCATCTGGCGCGGACGCTGCCCGCCCGGGCCGGCAGCGGGCAGGTGTGCGTGGCGGGGCTCCAGACGGGGCCGCTGCACAACAAGGTGTACGGCAGTGGGCAGTTGCTGCTGAACCTGTCCTACGGCTCCGCCGCCGAGGCCGCCGACCTGGAGAAGGCGCTGCACGAGGAGGTCCGGAGGGGGCTCGCCGACTTCAAGGGCCGGTGCGCCGGCAGCCCGCTGCTGGCGAAGACCGCCGCCGACGGCCCGCTGATCACCCGGGTGGACTGGCTCAAACGGCGGCTGCCGACGCTGGACGCCCACGACAGCTGGGCGGAGGAACTGCTCACCGAGCGGGTGGGCCTGCCCCGCTGGCCCGCCGACCTGCCCGCCTTCACCTGCGACGCGATCTGGACGGGCCATCTGCCGGGGGTGTTCACCGCCGTCCTCGGCCCCGGCGACCTGGAGGCCAACCACGCGCACGCCGAAGGCGAGTTCGCCGAGCGGGCCGAACTGGAGGCGTTCGCGGGCGACGTGGCGGAACTGCTGACCGCCTTCGCCGCGACCGCGCACACCGAACTGCTCTGAGGGCGCACCGGATCGGCACCCGGCCACAGGGCAAACGCCCGACGCCCCGCCGGTCCGCCACAACCCCTGTGACATCACGTGAATGAGGAGAAGATGACCACCACCGCGACCCTCGACCGCACCACCGTGCGACTGGACTACCACGAGCTGGCCGGGTTCACCGCCGAGGTGTTCACCCGCCGTGGTCTGGCACCCGACCGGGCCGAGATCGCCGCCCGCGCCCTGGTCCACGGCGACCTGACCGGTGTCACCTCGCACGGCCTGGCCAACCTGACCCGCCTCTACCTGCCGCTGTTCGACGACCAGCGCGCCGACCCCACGGCCGACCTGGAGATCGTCGCCGACCGCGGCGCGGCCGTCCTCGTCGACTCGCACGACGCACTCGGCCTGTGGTCCGCGCGGGCCGCCATGGACCTGGCGCTGGAACGCGCCGAGACCCACGGCGTCGGCATGGTCTCCCTCTACAACGGCACCCACTTCGGCTGCGCCGGACACTTCACCGCGCACGCCGCCGAACAGGGCGCCCTCGGCTTCCTCGCCGGCAACTGCGGCGGCCAGCGGATCATCCGGCCGCCGGGCGCCTCCCAGGCCCTGCTGGGCACCAACCCCTTCTCCATCGCCGCACCGGCCGGCCCCCACCCGCCGTACGTGCTGGACATGTCCACCACGGTCGTCCCGACCGGCCGGGTACGGTCCGCGGCCCGCGCCGGACAGTCCATACCGGAGGGCTGGCTCATCGACGACGCGGGCCGGCCGGTCACCGACCCGACCGCGTTCGACCGCGGCGAGGCCCACCTCCAGTGGCTGGGCGGCCGGCCCGAGACCGGCGCCTACAAGGGCTACGCGCTCAGCCTGATGGTGGAGGCGCTCGCGGCGCTGCTGCCGGGCGCCGAGATGGGCCCCACCTCCACCAAGGGCCGCGACGACAACATCGGCTTCTTCGTCCTGGCCATCGCGCCGGGCAGGCTCCGCGACCAGGGCACGTTCCTGCAGCAGTCCGAGGACCTCTTCGGCGCCCTGCTCGACGCCCCCGCCCTCGACCCCGGCTCCCCCGTGCGCTACCCGGGCTGGCCCGAGGCGCAGCACGCCCGCGCATCCCGTGAGCACGGTGTCCCGCTGGCCGCCCCGCTCTACGCCGAGCTCGAGGCCGTCGCCGACCAGCACTCCCTGACCGTTCCGACCCCCTTCGGAGGCACCCGATGAGCACGCAGCCCCGCATCCGTATCGGCATCATCGGCCTGGGTGTCATCTCCCGCTTCTACGTCGACGCCCTGGCCGGCGAGATCCAGGACATCGAACTGGCCGCCGTGTGCGACCTGAACGAGGCCACCCTCGACCCGCACCGGGGCACCATCCCGGTCTTCACCGACCACCGCGAACTGCTGGCCTCCACCGAACTGGACGCGGTCGTCGTCAACGTCCCCAACGACGTGCACTTCGAGGTCTGCCGGGACGCGCTCGCCGCCGGTGTCGCGGTGTGCGTGGAGAAGCCCCTCGGCATCACCGTGCAGCAGGGACGCGCACTGCGCGACCTCGCCGCGGAGAAGGGCGTGGCGCTGTTCACCGCCTACCACCGCCGCTACAACACCAACGTCCTGGACCTGCTGGCCGCCCTGCCTACCGACGTGCCCGTCGAGCGGCTCACGGTGCGCTACTGGGAGAAGATCGAGGAGCACGTCGGCAAGGACCGCTGGTACCTCGACCCCGAGCGCTGCGGCGGCGGCTGCGTCGCGGACAACGGCCCCAACGCCATCGACGTCGTCCATCTGTTCCTCGGCGACGACGTGGCCTTCAAGGAGGCCAGCGTCGGCCGCGACGAGACCGGCATCGACCGGATCGCCGTCATCACCCTGCAGAGCACCGAGGGCGTCACGGCCGTCGTCGACCTCGACTGGGCCTACGCGCACGGCGAGCGCAAGGACGTCGAGATCCTCCTCGCCGACGGCAGGGTCCTGTCGACCGACATGCTCGCCGGCTACCCGGCCTTCAAGAGCTCCCTGGCCCACGAGTACGTCGGTGTGCTGCGGGAGTTCGGCGAGGTCCTGCGCGGGGAGCGCGCGAGCTGGCCCGACGGTCTGGCCACGCTCGAACTCGTCGGCCAGGTCTACGCCGCCGAGCCGGCCCTCGCACGCAGCTGAGCGGCCCGGCCCCGCCAAGCCCCCCCCGTCCCCCCGCCCCACCGCCCGTCACGTACCGCCAAGGAGCCGACCGTCATGGCACACCCGGAGAACGGCCGTAAGAAGAGCGTCGACGGCACCGTCGTCAAGGTCCTCAAGCACCGCCGGGACGACCGGGGCATGGTCCTGGAGGAGCACCGCAGCCGGTGTGTGCAGCAGGGCGAGGTCCACGAGCTGGTCACCACCGACCAGGTGGACACCCCGCCCGGCGGCAGGGTCGACCGGGTGGGCTTCCTCGGCTTCGCGGAGATCGCCGGCGCGGGTGTGCTGGACCGCGGTGACGAGGTGTGGGTGGGCCGGGAGCGCATCGGCACGGTCCTGGGCTGGGACGCCTGCCACTTCCCCAACCACTACAACATCCTGATCGCCTGCGATCCGCCGCGCACCGGTCCGGACGTCGGCCTGGAGCCGGGCGCCCGGATCCGGTTCGTGCCGACGGCCGGACACCGGGCCCGCGAGGAGGAACTCGGCTCGCTGCTGGCCACCGTGGGCTCCCCACGCGACCTGCGCCACCTCGACCACGACGCGCTGCGGGCGCTGGCCGGCGAGATCCGCGACCTGCTGGTGCGCAAGGTCCCCGAGAAAGGCGGCCATCTGGGCTCGAACCTCGGTGTGGTGGAGCTGTCGCTCGCACTGCACCGGGTGTTCGAGTCACCGCGGGACCAGATCCTGTGGGACATCGGCCACCAGACGTACGCGCACAAGATCCTCACCGGGCGCGCCGACCGGTTCGACTCGCTGCGGCGGGCGGGCGGCCTGTCGGGCTATCCCTCGCAGGCCGAGTCGGTGCACGACCTGGTGGAGAACTCGCACGCCTCCACCGCCCTGTCCTACGCCGACGGTCTGGCCAAGGCGCACGAGCTCAACGGCGAGCGGGACCGCGCGGTCGTCGCGGTGATCGGTGACGGGGCGCTGACCGGCGGGATGGCCTGGGAGGCCGTCAACAGCATCGCGGCGGCCAAGGACCGGCCCGTCGTCATCGTCCTCAACGACAACGGCCGCTCCGCCGCGGCGGGCGCCGGGCGCGGGACCAGGCTGCGGGGCTCGCCCGCCTACGAGCGGTTCCTGGAGTGGGGCCGGGTCGTCGCCAAGCGCACCCCGGTGCCCGGCGGCACCCTGTACGAGGGATTCCAGGGCGCCCGGCAGCAACTGCGGGACGTGGCCGTCGCGCAGAACCCGTTCGAGGGGCTGGGGCTGAAGTACGTCGGTCCGGTCGACGGGCACGACATCGCGGCCCTGGAGAGGGCGCTGGAGCAGGCCCGGGAGCACGGCGGGCCGGTCCTGGTGCACACCGTGACCGTCAAAGGTGCCGGTCACACGCCTGCCGAGACCGACGACCCGGAGCGCTACCGGGCCCCGGGCTCCTACGCCGCGCGCGCCCGTCGCGACATGCCCGCCCCGGTGCGCACCTGGACGTCGGTGTTCTCCGAGGAGTTGGTCGCGGCGGGCCGGCGGCGCCGTGACGTGGTCGCGGTGACGGCCGGGCTGATGGAGCAGACGGGTCTGGCGGACTTCTCCCAGGCGTTCCCGGAGCGGACCTTCGACATGGGTGTCGCCGAACAGCACGCGGTGACCTCGGCGGCCGGACTGGCGCTGGGCGGACTGCACCCGGTGGTGGCCATGCACGCCATGTCCGTCAACCGGGCCTTCGACCAGGCACTGCTGGACGTGGCCCTGCACCGGCTCCCGGTGACGCTGGTCCTGGACCGGGCCGGGGTCACCGGGGACGACGGGGCGAGCCGCAACGGCGTGTGGGACATGTCGATCCTGCAGATGGTGCCGGGGCTGCGGATCGCCGCGCCGCGTGACGGCAGGCGGCTGACCGAGTTGTTCCGGGAGGCGGTGGCCGCCGACGGACCGACCGCGGTGCGCTTCCCCGACGGGGCGGTGGACGCGGACCTCGACGCGGTCGACACGGTCGGCGGGATCGACGTGCTGCACCGCGGGGACGGGGAGGACGTCCTGATCGTCGCGGTCGGTTCGATGGCACGGACCGCGCTGGACGCCGCCGCCCTGCTGGCCGGTGAGGGCATCGGCTGCACCGTCGTCGACCCGCGCTGGGTCAAGCCGGTCGACCCCGATCTGGTGCCGCTGGCCGGCCGGCACCGGCTGGTGGTCACGGTCGAGGAGAACGAGCTGACCGGCGGCGTGGGTTCGGCGGTCGCGCAGGCGCTGCGGGCGGCCGGGGTGGACACCCCGCTGCGGAAGTTCGGCATCGCCCAGGAGTTCCTGGAGCACGCCGAACGCGCCGAGATCCTAAGGAAGTTGAGCCTCACACCGAGCGACATCGCCCTCCACGTCAGCGCCACCCTCGACCGCCGCGACACCGGGGTACGGGCGGCGGCCGGACAGGCGGCGTAGGAGGTGGGCGGCGCAGCGGGCCGCCGCCGGTGCCGGTCGACCAAAGGCGGCCGGGCGGGCCGCGCGGCAGGCGACTCCGGGGCGGGACGGCGCCGGTGCCGGTCGACGGGTGACGGCCGGAGGGGCCGCGGAGGAGGTGAACCGTAGGGCGGGCGGCACCGGTGAGCGGGCCGGACGGGCCCCGGAGGACGTGAACCGTGAGGCGGCGTCGCCGGTCAGGTGGTGGGGCGGAGGTGGTGGTGGAGGACGTGGCCGGTGGTGGAGCGGGGTAGGGACGGGGCCAGTTCGAGGCGGGCGGGGAGGTGTGCGGTCAGGATGCCGCGGGAGAGCAGATGGGTGCGCAGGTCGAGCAGGGTGGGCGGGTCGCCCTCGGGGACCACGACGGCGCAGGCCAGTTCGCCGTGTTCGGGGTCGGTGCCGGCGACGACGGCGGCCTCGGCGACGTTCGGATGGGTCAGCAGGTGCTCCTCGACCTCGGTGACGGGCACCAGGAAGACACCGCCGACCTCTTCGGTGACGGCACCCATCCGGCCGTGGTCCCGCTCCCAGACCGGGCGCAGTCCACCGTCCTCGCGTCGCCACAGCGCCAGAGGCGAGGCGGGGCCGGGGCCGCGCGGGCGCCGGTGGCCGTCGGCGGCGAGGACCGGGGCGCTCTCACCGTCCCCCACCTCGCTCGCCGCCACCTCCAGCGGCGCCCGCAGCGTCTCGCGGACCTGAAGGGCCAGGCGCGCGGTGGCGCCGGACCCGCCGGGCAGCAGCGCGTGCTCGAGGGCGTCCGGCGGGCGCCGCCGCTGTTCCTGGGCGACGACCAGTTCCGCCCACTGCGCGGGGGTGGCCAGCGCCGCGCGCACCTCGGCCGCGGCCATCAGGTCCAGTGCCGTCTCCGGGTCCCAGACGTCCTGGAGGACCACGGTGGAGCCGTGGGTGAGCGGGCCGACCACCGCGTGCAGCAGCGACGGCAGCGCGGCCAGCGGCAGTGCCGTGAACGCGGTGGCGCGCGCCCGCGGGTCCAGGCCGGCGTACAAGGTGTTGGGGGTGTGCATGGCCATGCTGTGCGCGGAGTGCAGGCCCAGCGAGGTGACGGCGAGGGTGATCCGGTCGGCGAGGCCGGCGGGCAGCGGCAGCCAGCCGTGGCGCCGGTAGCGTTCGTGGGGCGTCCGCACGAAATGCCGGGTGAAGTCGACCGCGCCGGTGTCGGCCGCGTCGCCGAGCACCACACGGTGGCGCAGCCAGGGCAGGGCGGGCGCCAGATCGGCCAGGACCCGGGCGGGGGACGTGCCCTCCCACCGGTCGGGGACGACACAGATCCGGGCCTGGGCGGCGCCGAGGACGCTCTCCAGGTCACGGGCGCCGTATCCCGCCATCACGGGTACGGCGACGGCGCCGATCCGCACGCAGGCCAGCAGCAGGGCGCAGGTCTCCCACCGGTTGGGCAGCTGGAAGGCGACGGGGTCGCCGGCGTGGACACCGAGGGCGTCCAGGGCGTGCGCGAACCGGTCGACGTAGCGGGCGAGTTGGCCGTAGGAGATGCGCAGCACGCGGGTGGCGGCGGGGTGATGGGCGCGGTGGGCGACGATCGCGGTGCGGTGCGGGTGCGCGGCGGCGTGGCGGTACAGGTCGTGCAGCAGGGTGCCGGTGCGCCAGTGGCCCTCGGCGGTGAAGCGGCCCTGCTGCTCGGCGGGTGGCCGGACGGCGGCCAGCAGGTCGGCGAGCGGGACGCTGCCGTCGCGGCCGGCGGGTGCCTCGGCGGCGGGCGCCGGTTGCGCCGCCCACAGACCGGTGCGCAGGGTGAGGTCCTGCGGCGCGTGCCGGGACGCCGTCATCAGCGTCGCCTGCCGACGGCCCAGGCCACCTGGACTCTGGAGCGGCAGCCGAGTTTGCGCATCACGTTGCGCACATGGTTGACGACCGTCCATTCGGCGATCTTGAGCCGGGCGGCGATCTGCCGGTTCGTCATGCCCTCGGCAACCAGGAGCGCCACCTGCAGTTGCCGGGGGGTGAGGGCCGCGGCCTCGCTGCGTTCGGTGCCCTGGCCGGGCTCGACCGCGGCGAGCGCCTCGGCGACCATCGCCTCGGGCCGCATCCGCAGTCCTTCGACCCAGGCGGTGGCGAACACGCTCCAGCCGAGCTGGCCGCGCAGTTCGGTGACCGCGCTCTGGAGCCGGTCCCAGCGTTCGCCGTCGACCTTCACCCCGGTACGCCGGCGCAGGTTCTCGGCGGCGGCCAGCAGCCGGGTGGCGCGCTGCGGCTGGCCCGCGCCCCGCTGGATGAGCAGGGCGAACGTGTCGAGCGCCGTGGGCAGTTCGGTGCGCTCGTCGATCGAGTCGTACAGGGTCAGGCTCTGCCGCAGCGCCGCCTGCGCGCCGGTCTCGTCGTCCTCGTCCCAGGCGAGCCGGGCCCGCAGATGCAGGGTGCGGGCCAGGTCGCGGATCTCGCCGTTCTGGCGCTGGATGCGCTCGGCCCGCTCCAGCAGGGGCAGGGCCTCCTGGGGCTGGCCACAGGCCGCCGTCACCTCGGCGAGACAGGCGGCCGCCTCCGCGGATCCCACCGTGTCGCCCTGGCCCTCCAGGGCGGTGCGGGACGCGGTCAGCAGGGACCGGCCGACCGCCTGGTCGCCGCACCGGAACAGCGCGTACCCCATGCGGGCCGAGGCCAGCGCCCCGGCCCGCGCGTCCCGCAGGCGTTTGTACAGGGCGACGGCCCTGCGGTGCCGGTGGGCGGCGCCGTCGTGGTCGCCCAGGGCGGCGGCGAGCAGGCCGGCGCCGGTGTGCAGCCGGGCCCGCAGCCGCAGCTCCGTCTCCTCCTCGCCGCCGTCGGACCGGTCGGCCGCCTCGTGCAGGGCCTGTGCGGTGGAGTCGAACCAGTGCAGGCCCACCTTGAGTTCGCCTCTGACCAGCCACGGGCGCAGGCACGCGGTGACCAGGGCGGCACGCGCGGCGAGGTCGGTGCCTTCGGCCACGTGGTCGAGGGCGGCCAGGACGTTGTCGTGCTCCGCGACGGCCAGCCGCAGCCAGTGCTGCTGCTCGGAGCCGTAGAAGCGGCCCTCGAGGGAGTGCATCAGCTTCTGGTAGTGCCGGGCGTGGGCCCGGCGGGCCGCGGAGGCCTCCTCGGGGTCGCTGTCGAGGACGGCGAGGCTGTGGACGCGGATGGTGCGCGACATCATCAACCTGCTGTCGGTGTGCCGGCGTTCGTCGAGCCGGAGCAGGTTGCGGTCGAGCAGTTCCTCGATCGCGGCGGCGGTCTCGGCGGGCGGCAGCGGGGAGACCTTCTCGGCGGTGGCGAGGGTGGCGCCCTGCCGGAACAGCGCGAGGCGGGCGAGCAGGGAACGCTGCCCGGCGGTCAGTCCCTGGCAGCTCCATTCGGCGGCGGCGAGCAGGGAGCGCTGCCGGGGCGGTACGTCGACCGGTCCGGACAGGTGGCTGTCGCCGGCCCGGTGCAGCCACGACTGCACCTCCTGCAACGGGAACAACCGCAGCCGGCGGGCGGCCAGTTCCAGGACGAGGGGTACGCCCTCCAGCAGGTTGCAGATGTCGACGACGGAGGCGACGTTCTCGGCCGTGAGCGCGAAGCCGGGGTTCACCTCGTGGGCGCGGCGCGTGAACAGCTGCACGGCCGGGTTGTCCTGCACGTCGGCGACGTCGGGCTCGATGAGCGGGCCGGGCGGGGACAGCGCCGTCACCGGGACCACCTGCTCGCCGTAGATGCGCAGCACCTCCTGGCCGGTGGCGAGGACCGTGAGCCAGGGGTGGGCGGCCAGGTGGTCGGCGACGACGGGGGCCAGCCGGGCGGCGATGTGCTCCACCCCGTCGAGGATCAGCAGAGCCCGGGGCCGGGGCACGAGGCCGCCCACCGGGTTCTGTACGGCAGCGGCGTCACCCGCCGTGGAGGGCTCGTGCGCCCCGGGAAGAGGCCCGCGCAGGGCGTCGACGGCCCGGGCGACGGCGGCCACCGCCTCCTCGGGGCCGGGGCAGGCGGGCAGGTCCACGGTGCGGATGCCGCGGGGGAAGGCGCCGTCGAGCAGATGGGCGGCCTCGGCGGCCAGGCGGCTCTTGCCCACGCCTGCGGCGCCGGCGAGTGTGATCAGCCGAAGGCCTGCGTCCTCGAGCCGTCCGCACACCGACGTCAGCTCCAGCTCGCGACCCACTATCTCCGTCGTCGGCTCGTGCACCGGCAAATCGGTCAGCATGTTTCCCCTCAGGACCACCGGGCGCCGATGTGCGCCACAGGCTCGGGTACTCCCGGTACTCCACGGTGTGCGACTGAACGCTAGGGACCACGACTCGACCATGACTTAAGGCCCTCTGAAGAATCCGGACGTCCGTTTGATCCCGGTGGCTCGCTACGACCGCTCCGACCAGGCCGAAAACCCGGTGAGGGGCCTCGTTCCAGCCATTTCGCGGTGGCGTCGAATCGAGGCGGCCCCTGGCGGATTTAGCCCTTCACAAGTACGGGGCGGTCGAATGGGCGGCCGCGTGAGAGTCCGGAATGAAGCGAGGGGCCGACCACAGTGAGCCTTCAGGCCAAGCCAGTTACGCGTCTCGACCGAGTGGTGATCCGCTTCGCGGGGGACTCGGGTGACGGTATGCAGCTCACCGGTGACCGGTTCACCTCCGAGACGGCGTCCTTCGGCAACGATCTGTCGACGCTGCCGAACTTCCCCGCCGAGATCCGGGCACCCGCCGGAACCCTGCCGGGTGTCTCCTCCTTCCAGCTCCACTTCGCCGACCACGACATCCTCACCCCCGGCGACGCGCCCAACGTCCTCGTCGCCATGAACCCCGCCGCTTTGAAAGCCAACATCGGCGACCTGCCGCGCGGCGCGGAGATCATCCTCAACACCGACGAGTTCACCAAACGCGCCATGCAGAAAGTGGGCTACGCGGCCTCGCCACTGGAGGACGGCTCCCTCGACGGCTACAGCCTCCATCCGGTCCCTCTGACCACGCTGACCGTCGAGGCCCTCAAGGAATTCGACCTCAGCCGCAAAGAGGCCGAGCGCAGCAAGAACATGTTC
>NZ_JBEAAJ010000027.1:0-19782 GCF_040446465.1 Streptomyces sp. RG80
CGCGCCGCACACCTGTTGCGGCGCGCCTCTTCGTTGTGTCCCGAGGCCGTTCAAACAGCACAAGCGCGCGCCAAGACTTCTCGACCGGTCCACTAGTGAACCTTGTCAGTCTCTATAGGAAACGACGAGTGGAGGCGTGGAGGTGCAGACATGATTCGGATGCTGCGTGGCGTTCTGCGGATGCTGATCAACCGCTGCCTGCGGCCTCTGTGGCGGGGCCTGGCGTCCTACGGAGCCATGTACGTCGGCCCTGAGGCTCTACAGGCCGTGGACCCGCCCCGTTCCGCCTCGCGTTCCCAGAACCGCCTGGTGCGCTACGCGCAGAACCGGTTCCTGGTGCTGCCACCGGGTGTGGGCGGGCCGCCGCCCGCCCACCCCGAGCGGCTGCGTGAGGACGTGCCGCTGTCCTCGCAGGAGCTGTTCCTGGTTCGCGAGGTGTGGCCCGCCTACGAGGAGCGCGCCCGGGACCGCCGCTGACCGCCACGGGCACCTGACGGGCCCGTGGCAAGCGGAAAGGCCGGGTGCGGAGAGCGTGAAGCTCTCCGCACCCGGCCTTGTGTCGTGACCGGACTCAGACGGTGGTGATGACCTCGTCGGCGTTCAGGCGGGGTGCGCGCGGGAACCAGGCGTTCGGGCCGGGCCTGCCGATGTTGACGACCATCAGCGGGGTGTGGTCGTCGTCCAGGAACTCCTTCTGGACGCCGGCGGCGTCGAAGCCGCTCATCGGACCCGCGGCGAGGCCCGCGGCACGGACGCCGATGATGAAGTACGCGGCCTGCAGGGCGCCGTTGAGCACGGCGGAGGCCTCACGGGTCGGACGCTCGGCGAACAGCAGGTCCTTGACCTGAGGGAAGTGCGGGACCAGTTTGTGCAGCTCCTCGTGGAACTCGTTGTCCGTGGAGAGGATCGCCACCAGCGGGGCGGCGGCCGTCTTCGGACGGTTCAGCTCGGCCATGTGCCGCACCAGGCGCTCACGGGCCTCGGGGGAGCGGACCAGGGTGATGCGCAGCGGGCTCTGGTTGGAGGAGGTCGGGCCGTACTTGACGAGGTCGTAGATCGCCAGGATCTGCTCGTCGGTCACCGGCTCGTCGGTGAAGGTGTTCGCCGTGCGGGCCTCACGGAACAGCAGGTCCTGGGCAGCGGCGTCGAGCACGAGCGACATGGGAGGCAACCTTTCGACGGGGATGGCTGGGGGGATCGGGAACCGTGCGCCGGACCGGGGTGGTGGTGTCCGCCGGGCTGCTCACCCCCACTCCACGAGCGCGAAGCTCGCGGCCATGCCCCCGCCGAAGCCGGCCAGCAGGATCAGCTCGCCGGGGCGGAAGGCGCCGTCGCGGACGGCCGCGTCGAGGGTGATCGGGATGGAGGCGGCGCCCGTGTTGCCGTAGTGCGTGACCGTGCGGTGCATGGTGGCGCGGGGCAGGGCCAGGTCGGCGAAGACCTCGTCGAGCATGACGCCGTTGGCCTGGTGCGGGATGAAGTGGCTGATATCCGCGGCCTCGACACCGGCCTCGTGGAGGAACCCCTTGGTCAGCTGCGGCAGTTGCTCCACGACAAAGCGGCGCACCTCCCGGCCGTCCATCGCGAAGTACTGGAGCCCGGCGTCGAGACCGGCCTCGTCGAGGGGCTGACGGCTGCCGCCGCCGGGCACCTGGATCAGGTCCGACAGAGCGCCGAAGGTGTGCAGGGCGACATGCTTGACGATCGGGCCGTGGGTGGTCGGGCCGAGGACCATGGCGCCGGCACCGTCGCCGAACAGGACTACCGTGCGGCGGTCGGCCGGGTTCAGGATGCGCGAGTAGGTGTCCGCGCCGATCACCAGGGCGTAGCCGCCGCGCCGCAGGATCACGCTGCCGACCGCGGAGAGCGCGAACACGGTGCCGGAACACACCGCGTTGACGTCGAACGCCGCGGTGCTGGCCGCGCCGAGGTTCTGCTGCACATAGGCCGCCGTCGGCGGCTGCGGCCGGTCCGGTGTGGACGTGGCGACCGCGATCATGGAGAGCTGCTCGGCGGTGATGCCGGCCGACCGCATCGCGGCCCGTGCCGCGGCCGTCGCCAGATCGGACGTGGCCTGGCCGGGGGCGGCCCAGCGCCGCTCCCGGATCGCGGTCTTACGGGTGATCCATTCGTCGTCGACGCCGGCCGGTGCGCCGACCTCGTCGTTGGAGACGATCCGGTCCGGCACATAGGAGCCCGTGCCGAGAATCCTGATGTCCTTCATGGGGCTGCCGTGGGCGGCGATCGTGGCGTCTGTCATGCGGCTGCCCTCCCCTCAAGTGGTCGGTGATGGGCGGTACGTACGGGCCGGCGGTGGGCGGCCCCCGAAGGGGCCGCCCATGGTGCCGCGCGCCCGCGAGGAACTGACGAGCGGTCAGCGCGCCTGGTAGATCCGCTTGTGGCCGCTGATGCCGGCCAGCCGGAACGGTCCGGTGGTCTGCTCCGGGGTGGCGTGGTCGCCGCCGTCCGTCGGGAACTTCCACTCGTGCAGTTCGCGGTAGCCGGCGTAGTCGACCGTCCTGCGCCGGGAGATCGCCTCGAGGTTCGCCTCGGTGCGCAGGTGGTCGCGGTACCCGGCGACGACCGTCCCCGAGAAGAACTCGGCGACACTGCCGGAGCCGTAGCTGAGGAAGGCCAGCGGTTTGCCGCTCAGGTCGTCCGCCTGGTCGAGCAGCGCGGCCAGGCCCAGGTACACCGAGGCGGTGTAGCTGTTGCCGATGACCGTGTTGTACGCGGTGGTCTGGCCCAGCGCGCCCGCGATGACGTCCTTGTCGGTGTCGTAGCCGCAGTAGTTCAGCAGGTGGCGGTGGGCCTTGTACGCCATCTTCGTGAACGGCTGGTGGTAGCAGAACGCGGCGAACTCCTCGAGCGCGCGGCCGCCCTGCTCGGAGTAGTCCTTCCAGGTGCCCTCGACGGCCTGGAGGTAGGCGCCGATGGACTCCTGCCCGTCGACGAGCGCGGTGGAGAGGTAGTTGGGCCGCCAGAAGTCCATGACGTCGGCGGTGAACAGGCCCGAGGGGTCCTCGATGCGGACCAGGGCCGGGTCGACGCTGACCAGCATGGCCACCGCGGACGCGCCCTGGGTCGCCTCACCCGGGCTGTCCAGCTCGTACTTGGAGACGTCGCTGGCGATCACGAGGACCTGCTGGGCGGGGTCGCGGCGCACCAGCCCGATGGCGAACTGGAGGGCGGCCGTCGCGCCGTAGCAGGCCTGCTTCAGTTCCACGACACGGGTGGCGGAGTTCAGTCCGATCAGCGAATGGACGTAGATGCCGGCCGCCTTCGCCTGGTCGATCGAGGACTCCGTGGCGAAGACGACCGTGCGGATGCGGTCCTTGCCGTGCCGGGCGATGATCGGCGCGGCCGCCGTCGCCGCCATGGTGACGATGTCCTCGTCGGCGGCCGGCACACTCATCGACTCCTGGCCGATGCCCACGTGGTACTTGCCGATGTCGGTGCCGTTGTACTCGGCGAGCGCGGTGTGCGGCAGGACGTACTCGCTGGTCGCGATGGACAGATCGTGGATTCCGATGGATATGGACATGCCTCATACACCAACCTTTGCGGTCTTGTTGTCGCGTTCCAGTTGGACGTGCGCGCGCATGAGTTCGCCGGGGTTGGTCTGCGCCGCGAGCAGCGAGAGCTCACCGCACAGCACGGTGGCCGCGGCGAGGACGGCGAGCCGGCGGGCGTTCTCGCCGGGCGCGACGTCGGCCCGGCAGCCGAGCCGGGTCAGGTTCGTCTCGACGAAGCCGAGGCCCTTGCCGTTGCCGACCGTACCGACGATCAGGTTGGGCAGGGTGCAGGAGAAGTAGAGGTCGCCGTCGCGGTCCTCGGCCATGACGACGCCCTGCGAGCCCTCGATGATGTTGGCCGCGTCCTGGCCGGTGGCCAGGTAGAACGCGAGCAGCATGTTGGCGTAGTGGGCGTTGGCCGAGCGGATGCCGCCGGCGAGGAGGGTGCCGAGGAGGTTCTTGCGGATGTTCAGCTCGACGATCTTCGCGGCGGTGGTGTGCAGGACGTCGGCGACCACGTCACGCGGGACGAGGAGCTCGGTGACGACGTTCTTGCCGCGGCCGAGGATGCCGTTGATCGCGGTGGCCTTCTTGTCCGAGCAGTAGTTGCCCGAGATCGACCCGTAGGAGATGCCGGGGATCGTCTCCAGCAGGTGTGCGAGGAGCGCGTCGGAGGCGAGGGTGGCCATGTTGTGGCCGGAGGCGTCGCCGGTGGAGAACTCGAACCGGATGAACAGCAGGTTGGCGTTGATCTCGTGGCGGATGCCGATCAGCTGGGCGAACCGGCTGCATCCGCGCACCACTTCGCGCAGTTCGTCGATGCGGGCCTCGATGGTGCGGGCGGCGGTGAGCGCGGTCAGCGCGTCGGTGGCCTCGACGAGGACCGAGCGGGTCATCCGCTCGTCGACGAGGGTGGCGACGATGCCCTTCTCGGACAGCCGGGAGACCTTCGCGCCGCGGCCGACCGACGGCCACAGCGGGGACTCGTAGGTGGCGAGCGGGACCTGGGTCTCGGTGTTGGCGACGTTCCCCGAAATGCGGAGGGGGCCCACCCACCTCATGGGGACCCCGGCGATCGCGTGTGCTTCGGTCATCGTGTGCTTCCCGTCATCTCGGTAAGGGCGTCGATGGAGCTGGAGCGCTGGGCGAGCCGCCGCGTGTCGATGCCCCGGTCCGCGCAGAAGGACCGGAGCTCGCCGTGGATCAGCAGATCGCAGCGTGTGAGGTCGGCGGGGGTGCGGGCGCCGAGCATGGTCTGGAGGGCCGCCAACTGGTCGAGCCACGCGGAGATCTTCGCGACCAGCGCGGTGACGTCGCCGTCGAGCAGGGTGCGCAGGAAGCCCCCCGACGAGCCCACGGCACGGGCGCCGAGGGCGAGGGCGCGGGCCACGTCGAGCGGGGTGCGGACCCCGCCGGAGGCCAGCACCGGCAGGCCGACGTCCTGGGCGTCCAGCAGACAGGCGACCGTGGACTGGCCCCAGTCGTGCAGGTAGGCGTAGTCGGCGAGTTCGCGCCGGCCGTTCTCGATGCGGGCGAAGTCGGTGCCGCCGCGGCCGCTGACGTCGGCGACCCGTACGCCGAGGTTCGGCAGCGCGAGGATCGTCTCGCGGCTCAGTCCGTTGCCGACCTCCTTGACGATCACGGGGACGTCGACGGCGGCCGCGATCCGCTCGATCTGCGCCGCCCAGGCCCCGAAGGAGCGGTCGCCCTCCGGCATGGGCGTCTCCTGCGCCGTGTTCAGGTGGATCTGCAGGGCGTTCGCCTCGATCAGGTCGATGGCGGCCCGCGCGTTGTCGACCGAGGCGGTCGCGTTGACATTCGCCATGACGAACCCGTCCGGGTTCTCGGTGCGCAGCACCCGGAAGGTGTCCGCGCAGGACGGGTCCTTGAAGTAGGCGTGCATCGAACCGGAGGCGATGGCCACCCCGGTCTCGCGGGCGGCGACGGCCAGGTCCCGGTTGATGATGCCGGTCTTGGCGCTGCCGCCGGTCATGGCGTTGATGTAGAGCGGCGCCTGCCAGGCGATGCCGGCGAAGGCCGTGCCCAGGGACACCTCCGGCCGGTCGATGCCGGCCAGGGCGTGGTGGACGAACGACACCTCGTCGAACTGGTTGCGTCCGCTGTGCGCGTGCTGCTGCTCCATGGCCAGCCGGACGTGGTCGTCCTTGCGCTGAGCGCTACTCATTCTTCGTTCCCTTCAGGGGCGGGACCAAGGGGCAGGGGCAGTACTCCGGCCGCGGCCCACCGTTGCCGTACGTGCGCGATGTGGTGCGGGGCGTCGGCGTCCAGCAGGGCGATGCCGCAGTCGCCGCCCCCCGCCCCGGAGGGTTTGGCGGCGCCGCCGACGGCCTCGGCGGCGTCGCACAGCGCGGTCAGTTCGGGCGTGAAGACGCCGAGGCCGACCTCGTCGTCCAGGCGGGCCAGTTCCTGCCGGGCGCGCCGGATCTGGTGCAGCAGGCCTTCGCCGTCGCCGGCCTCGAGAGCGCCGATCGCGGCGTGCACGAAGTCGGCGGTGGTCTCCACGAACTTCTGGTGCGAGGGGGTGCCCCGCCAGGTCCTGCGGTGCAGGCCGGCCACGAGGGAGGTGGTGGAGGCGGGGTTCCCGGTCCAGCCGACCTCCAGGGACAGGCCGGCGGGCGGCGGCAGTTGCCGTACTTCGAAGCCCGGCCAGCAGGTGCGCAGCGCTTCGTCGACGCCGCGGGCGCGGGCCAGGTCGAGCACGAGGGCACGGTCGGGTGCCCGGTAGGCGATCCAGCCGCCCCAGGTGCCCGCGGCGAGGTCGCCGCCGGAGCCCTTGGGGTCGATGCGGGCCGTCGCGAGCAGGGCGAGGCGGAACCGGGCGTCGGGGGAGAGGTCCAGCCCGCAGTATGCGGCGACGGCGGCGATCGTCGCCACGGTCACCGCGCCGCTGGAGCCCAGGCCGTATTTGCGGCCGTTGTCGTGCAGGGTGCTGGTGACGGACACGCTCAACGGGGGCACGGACAGGCCGCGTTCGGTGAGCAGGTCGGCCACGGTCTCGATCGCGGTGATCACGTGGGCGGCCTCGCCGTCGTCTCCGCTCAGACGGCCGTCCTGCCAGTGCAGGCGCACGGGGCGCGGCCAGAGGTCGGAGGAGATCGCCACGCCGGTGCGGTCCGTGCCGGACACGGTGACGGTGACGTACCGGTCGACCGCGACGAGGATCGCCGTGTTGCCGGGGTCGACGACCGCGTACTCGCCCGCGATGTAGAGCTTGCCCGGGGCGCGCCGTACGACCGTGCGCGGCGACGTCATCGGTCGTCCTCGGTGAGCAGGCGGGCGCCCGGTCCGGGGCCGGTGACGTGCAGCGCGACGTCGGGGGCGGCGCCGCGGACGGCCGTGGCCACCCGGTCGGCGTCCCCGCGCCGGCACAGCACCTTGACGTTCGGTCCGGCGTCCATGGTCACGTAGGCCGCAACGCCGTCCCGCCTGAGCTGGAGCACGCTGTCGAGGACGGTCAGGGAGGCCGGTGACATGTACCGCACGGCGGGTCGGGCGGCGAGCATGGTGGCGTGCATGCCGAGCGCGTTGCGCTCCGCGATCTCGCCGACCGCGTCCAGGTCGCCGCGGGTCAGTGCCGCCCGCATGTCGACCAGGTCGTCCCTGCTGGACAGCGCCCACGGCTCGAACAGCGGTGAGGTGTCGACGGTGCGGCGCATGGCCTCGCGGCTGGACACCTCCTTGGGGCCCGCGTTGACGACGGCGACGACGAGCGCGGGGTCCAGGTCGGCGGCGGCGTCGACGGGCTCGGCGTAGGAGGTCAGGTCGTCGGTGCCGGCGTGCCAGACGGCGAAGTCCCCGAAGATCGACCGGGAGGCCGAACCGGAGCCGCGCCGGGCCAGCCGGGACAGGGAACGCGGGTCGTCGTCGAGGCCGTAGGCGGCTGTCGCGGCGACGGCGAGGGCGGCGAAGCCGCTGGCGGAGGAGGCGAGACCGGCCCCGGTGGGGACGGTGTTCTCGGTGTCGACGACGGCCCGTTCGGCGCTGCCGGCCCGCTCCCGTACGAGTTCCAGGAAGGCGGTGATACGCCGTGCGGCCTCACCGGTCGCGCGCTCGCCGTTGAAGACGACCGTGTCCTGGTCCGCCTCGGGGGCGAGCCGGACCCGGGTGGTCGTGGGGAAGATGTCCAGGGTCATCGACAGACTGTCGGTGCGGGGCAGGAACAGCCGCTCGTCGCTCTTGCCCCAGTACTTGATCAGCGCGATGTTCGGGTGCGCGACGGCGACGGCGTCCGTCGCCGCCCCGCCCGCCGCGCGGGCTCGGTCGAGCTGTTCAGTGCGCATGGGCGGCGAGCCTCCTCAGCGGAACGACCCAGGTCTGGACGGCGCCCGCGTCGTGGAGCCCCCGGGCGACCTGACTGGCCAGTTCCGGCTCGGTCAGGGCGAGGACACAGCCGCCCAGGCCACCGCCGGTGATCTTGGCGCCGAGGCTGCCCGCCCACATCGCGGCCGCGACCAGGCCGTCGATCTTCTCCGTGCTCAGTGAGGCCACGCGCAGCAGCTCGTGATAGTCCGTCAGTCGTGCGCCGAGCTCCTCGGGGGAGCCGTCGGCGAGGGCTCGCCGGGCCTCCTCGACGAGCTCGGTGGCGCGGCCCAGGAACCTCTCCTCGGCGCCCGCCGCACGCCGGAAGCCGTCCCGCAGCAGCTCCACGGCCTCCTTGGTGCTGCCCGCGGTGCCGCTGTCCGCGACGATGAACAGGCCGTCGCAGCCGATGTCCAGCTCCTCGGCCCGGCCCGCCTGGAACAGCAGCGGGGCCGCCGCGCCCACGGTCATGGCGTCGACGCCACTGGCCCGGCCGTGCGCCATGTTCTCGGCCGTCTGCACCAGGTCGAACGCCGTGGTCTCGGACAGCTCGTGGCCGAAGAGATCGGCCAGCGCCAGGACGATCGCCCGCGAGTTCGCGGCACTGGAGCCGAGCCCGCGCCCCGGCGGGATGGCCCCGTCGAGGATCACGTCCAGATGCGGCCTGCCCGGCACGCCCATGCGCTCCTTGAAGGCCGCGGCCAGCCGCTGCAGACCGTCGGAGGCCAGCGTCACCACCGCCCGCGAGGCGGAACCGGTCATGGTGAAGGACAAGCCGCCCTGGGCGTCGGAGGCGTGCGAGGACCATCCGGCGCTCGCCGTGGCCGTCAGCTGCGGGATCGGCAGCGCGAGAGCCGGGGTTCCGTACACGACCGCGTGCTCGCCCAGCAGGATCGCCTTGGCGTGGGCGCGACCGATGCCGACCGAGCGAGCCCGACGGTTTTCCGAAACCCCCTCCACTGAGGTCGGTAGCGTCAACGCACTCACTCCCCTTGTCGTTTCACGTTGTCGTTTCACGAAAGAAATTCGGGACGGACAGTTGGACTTTCAGTCACCGGGCCGCGGTACGCCGCCGCATGGCGATCTCCGTGAGTTCCTCGATGTCGAACTCCGAGCGGCAGTTCGGTGCGCCGTAGCGAGTGATCTTCCCGCGGCTCACCCATTTACGGATCGTCGCTTCCGACACCCCAACGGCGAGTGCGGCGACATTCGTGGGGACAAGCCTGTGGCGTGGCGGTTTCGTCATACCGTGACACCCTTTCGCTGTCGCTCCATGAGCCGACGCAGCGTCAGCCATTCGTGCATTTCCCAGGAATGTCCCGCCGAGCATTCGATGCTGCGGCCGCCCGGCTTGCCGCAGTCCCCCGGCGAGGCGCTGATCGTGCCGCCGCAGTCGTCCACCACGCACTGCCTGATCAGCGTCTGCGGCGACCCGGGGTCCGGGTCGATCGTGCCGCGCAGCTCGGCGACGAGACTTCCCACCTCGTCGGCGAAGTCGGCGGCCGGGGATTGCCCGGCGAGCCACTCCAGATGCCGGGTCAGAAACCGGGCCAGTTGCGGCACGGAGCGGGCCGGCGCGGTGACGCCGAGCCGCTCCACGACCATCTCCGACCAGGACTCCAACGTCGCGAGGATGTTGTGACGGGCGTCCAGCACCGAGATGTTCAGGTGGTCCCGGTTACGGCTTCCCGACACCCGCGTGGGATTGGTCCGCCGATGGGTCGGCGACACATGGTGCAGACACTCCTGATGCAGTACGGGGAGTGCGCGCAGATTGCGTTCCACCTGGCTGATACAGGAGGCGCAAAGGACGAAACCGGGGACGGCGTGGCTCTCATGAGAGTGATTTCTGGAGCACGGGTGGACCATCAACGAATCCCCTTCATGCGGCGGCTCGCCCTCCGCGACCGTGGTGCGCCGAATGGCCGGGTCGATCCGGTGACGCCTTTCTCCCGAACGTAGCGAGCGGTGCTGGAGTCCTGATACAGCCCCGTTCGCGGCCTGCCGGAGATGGCGTTGCGCCGCGCACTGCACACCGTCGCCGGCGGCCGGTGAATGCCTCTGCCATTTCTCCAGCGGATTTCCGTCCGGGGCCGAGCGTTGGTTGAGCGCCTGCACCGACGGTGGCGGAGGAAGGAGGCACTGTGGACGGTACGCATGGAGGCGAACGCGCAGTTGGCGTCGGACTCACCACAGGGCCGCCGGAGACGGCGGCCGGTCAGTATGCCCTGGACGATCCGGTGCCCTACGGCCATCCGGACACCCGGGTATCCGCCCAGCCCCGTCAGGACACGGCGGCGCACTTGGAGGTCTGTCTGGTCGGTGCGGGCCCGCGCGGTCTGTCGGTACTGGAACGGCTCTGCGCACAGGAGCGGAAGTCGCCCCGCTGGGACACCGTCACCGTGCATGTCGTCGACCCTGACCCGCCCGGCTCGGGACGGGTGTGGCGTCCCACTCAGTCCCGGCATCTGCTGATGAACACCGTGTCCTCGCAGGTCACGGTCTACACCGACGCCAGTGTCCGGATCGACGGCCCGCTGGACGAGGGGCCGAGCCTGTACGAGTGGGCCAAGTCGCTGGTCTCCCGCACCCTCGAGGACGCCCCGCGGGGCGGCTACGACGACGGGGTCGTCGCCGAGGCGCAACGGCTCGGCCCCGACTCCTACCCCACCCGCGCCCTGTACGGCCGCTATCTGACGTGGGCGTTCCAGCGGGTCGTGGCGGGCGCGGCCGCACATGTCACGGTGCGCACCCACCCCGTACGGGCCGTCGCGCTGGCGGACGAGGGGCCCGCGGGGGAGCAGACGATCGTCCTGGAGGACGGCACCCGGCTCACCGGCCTGTCCGCGGTCGTCCTCGCACAGGGCCATGTCCCGGCCCAACTGTCGGACACCGAACGCGAGTTGACCGAGTACGCCGAGAGCAACGGCCTGACGTACCTGCCCCCGGCCAACCCGGCCGACGTGGACCTGTCGGGCATCCGGCCCGGTGAGACGGTGCTGCTGCGCGGACTCGGACTCAACTTCTTCGACTACCTGGCCCTGTTCACCCACGGCCGGGGCGGCGTCTTCGCCCGCGTCGAGGGCCGACTCGTCTACCGGCCCTCCGGCCGCGAGCCGCGCCTGTACGCCGGCTCCCGGCGCGGCGTGCCCTACCAGGCGCGCGGCGAGAACGAGAAGGGCGCCCACGGCCGCTACTACCCGCGCCTGCTGACCACCGGGTACATCACCGCGCTGCGCGCCCGCGCCCCCCATCACGGTGCCATCGACTTCGCCGCCGACCTGTGGCCGCTCATTTCCAAGGAGGTGTGCAGCGTCTACTACGCCGCGCTGCTGGACGCACGCGGTGAACTCCCCGACGTGGTCGAGGAGTTCGTCGAGGCCTATCTGGAGGCCGAACCGGGCACGGACGAGGACGTGCTCCTCGACGCGAGCGGCGTAGACGTCGCCGAGCGCTGGGACTGGAAGCGTGTGGCCCGCCCCTACGGCGACCGTGTCTTCACCGACCAGGCCGCCTTCCGCGCCTGGCTGCGCGACCACCTCGACGACGACGTCCGCCTGGCCCGCCAGGGCAACGTCAGCGGACCGGTCAAGGCCGCCCTCGACGTCCTGCGGGACCTGCGCAACGAACTGCGGCTCGCCGTCGACCACGCCGGTCTGACCGCCGCGTCCCACCGCGACGACCTCGACGGCTGGTACACCCCGCTCAACGCCTATCTGTCCATCGGACCGCCGGCCCTGCGGATAGAGGAGATGGCCGCGCTCCTGGACGCCGGCGTCCTCGACGTGATCGGCCCCGGCATGCGGGTCACCCCCGACCCGGACCATCCGCTCGGCCCCGGCTTCAGCGGCACGTCGAGCGAGATACCGGACGTGCGGGTGCGGGCCACGGTCCTCATCGAGGCCCGGCTGCCCGAGATCGACCTCAGGCGCACCGCGGACCCGCTCATGAACCAGATGCTGCGCACCGGACAGTGCCATCCCTACCGCATCCCCGACGGGGACGGCACGAGCGGCGCGGACTACGAGACCGGCGGCCTCACCGTGTCCGAGCGGCCCTACCACGTCATCGACGCCAGGGGAGTGCTGCACCCGCGGCGCTTCGCCTACGGGGTGCCCACCGAGTCCGTGCACTGGGTGACGGCGGCCGGTATCCGGCCCGGCGTCGGCTCGGTCACCCTGGAGGACTCCGACGCGATCGCGGCCGCGGTCCTCGCCCTGCCCGAACTGCCCTATCCGCAGACGCAGTTGCCGACCGAGAAGGTGAGGGCGGGAGTATGAGGTCCGTATCCGCGCCCCCGGGGACGGGGAACCTCACCGGTCATCTGGACGCCGGGCTGCTCTCGCCGGTACGGGCGGGCACCCCCGTCGAGGCGGCTGTCGGCGACAGCGCCTGGCTCCAGGCGATGCTGGACGCGGAGGCGGGCCTGGCCCGCGCCCAGACCCGCTGCGGCACGGTCCCCGCACAGGCCGCCGCGGCCATCACCGCCGCCGCCCGTGCGGAACTGCTCGACGTCCGTGAACTGGCGCTGGCCGCGCGGGAGACCGCGAACCCGGTCGTGGGCCTGGTCAAGGCGCTCACGGCGGTGGTCGCCGAACGCTCCCCGCAGGCCGCCGAGTACGTGCACCGCGGCTCCACCAGCCAGGACGTCTTCGACACCGGCGCGATGCTGGTGGCCCAGCGGGCCCTGCGGCTGATCGTCGCCGACCTGCGGGCCGTCGCCGAGGCGCTGGCCGCACTCGCCGCCGCCCACCGGGACACCGCGATGGCGGGCCGCACCCTCGCCCTGCACGCCGTGCCCACGACGTTCGGGCTGAAGGCGGCGGGCTGGCGCGCGCTGGTGCTGGACTCCGTCGAGCGCCTGGAGCGCCTCGCCGACGGCGGGCTGCCGGTGTCGCTCGGCGGCGCGGCCGGCACCCTGGCCGGCTATCTCCAGTACGCCGGTGACGGCGCGGACCCCGCGACCGTCCTCGACGAACTGGGCGCCGCGTTCGCCGACGAGACGGGGCTGGCCGTGCCCGTGCTGCCCTGGCACGCCCTGCGCACTCCCGTCGCCGACCTGGGGGCCGCGCTCGCCCACACCACCGGGGCGCTCGGCAAGATCGCCGCGGACGTGCTGGTGCTGACCCGTACCGAGGTCGGCGAGGTGGCCGAACCCGCGGTCAGCGGGCGGGGCGCGTCCTCGGCGATGCCGCACAAACGCAACCCCGTGCTGGCGACCCTGATCCGCTCCGCCGCACTCCAGGTACCGGCGCTGGCCACCGTGTTGATGCAGTGCCTGCCCACCGAGGACGAACGGTCGGCCGGAGTGTGGCACGCGGAGTGGCAGCCGCTGCGGGAGGCGCTGCGACTCACCGGCGGCGCCGCGCACACCGCCGTCGAACTCGCCCGGGGTCTGAGCGTGCGCCCGGAACGGATGCGTGCCAACCTCCAGGCGACCGGCGGCCAGCTGGTCTCGGAGCGGGTCTCGGCCGTTCTGGCGCCCCGCATCGGCAGGACGGCCGCGAAGGAACTGCTCACGCGGGCCTCCCTGCTCGCCACCCGAGCCGGGCTGCCGCTGGCCGAGGTGCTCGCCGAACTCCCGGAACTGGCGGGCGTACTGAGCCGGGAGCAAGCCGCCGCCCTCCTCGACCCGGCCGGCTACACGGGCGTCGCCGGTCCTTTGGTGGACCGGGCACTGACCGCGCCGGGGCCCGGGCGAGCCCCGGCGCCCTGAGAGGACGGCCGGTGCGCGACGCCAGGGACCTGACACCCGCCGCACGCACCGGCCGTCCCACGGCCCGCCGTCCCCCTCATGACCGCTCCCCGCCGGGCGACCGCCCTGGTCGGACCCCCGGTGTCGACCTCCCTGCCCCACCCGTCACTCGAGTCCTCGTCGCGGCTGTCTCGAATGTTGCTTGAGGCGGTGTCGAACCTGGTGGCGCGAGCTGTCGTGCGGCGCATGATGCAAAGCACAACGCACTGGGGAGGCGGCCGAGTTGACGGTGGACGCACGTGTTGTGGACAGGGACAGCAACTGGGACAGGGACAAACACGGGGGCAGGAGCGGTGGCCACGGTCACGGTCTGGTGATCGGCTCCGGCCTGGCCGGGCTGACCGCGGCCCGGGCACTGACGGGCCTCATGGACCGGGTCACCGTGATCGAGCGCGACTGGCTGCCCCGCGGCCCCGGCCGCCGCCGCGGTGTGCCGCAGGCACGGCACACCCACAGCCTCATGACCGCTGCCCAGCAGGGCCTGGAGCAGCTGTTCCCCGGCATCTGCCAGGACCTGGTACGCGCCGGGGCGGTCCCCGTGCGCGTCCCCGAGGACATGCTGCTGCTCGGCCCGTCCGGCTGGCTGCCCCGCTGCGCCACCGACCTGTCGATGCTCAGCGCCGGCCGGGACCTCATCGACGCGGTGGTACGGGACCGGCTGCGCGCCGACCCCAGGATCACCTTCCTCCAGGACCACGAGGTCGTCGCCCTGGAGCCCGGCCCCGAGGACACCGTCATCGGCGTCTGGGCCTGCCGCCGCAACCGCGGACAACCCGACGGCTGGAACCCCGAGCACCTCATCCCCGCGGACTTCGTGGTGGACGCCTCCGGACGCGGTTCGCGTGCCCCCGAGTGGCTCGCCGAACTCGGTTACGCACCGCCCGCGGAGTCCGTCGCCGAGTCCGGGACCTCGTACGCGACCACCCTGTACGCGCCACCCGTCGGCCATGTCGCCGACTTCAAGAGCCTGTTCCTCATGGCCACCGCTCACGACCCGCGCCAGGCCGTGCTCAACCCCGTCGAAGGCGGCCGCTGGTCGGTGACGCTGGCCGTCGGCGACGGCACCCTGGCGCCCACCGACCACGCGGAACTGCTGCGCGCCGCCGGCACCCTGCGCCACCCGCTGCTGCACGACCTCATCGAGACGGCCACCCCGCTCGGCCCCGTCTACACCCGCGGCCGCACCGACAGCCGGCTGCGGCACTACGACAGACTGCGCCGCTGGCCCGACCAGTTCCTCGTCGTCGGCGACGCCCTCGCCGCCCTGGACCCGGCACATGGGCACGGCATGACGCTCGCGGTGGAGTCCGCACTGGTCCTGGACCATCTGCTCACCGCCCACGGCACCGCGGTCGGCATCAGCCACCGGCTGCGCCGGGCGCTCGCCCGTCAGGTCGCCCCCGTCTGGCAGTCGAGCATCCGCGCCCAGCGGCCGGTGCGGGGACTGCGCGCGAGGTTCGGCAGGCGTTACGCGTCCCGGATCGCGGCCGCGGCGACCACCGACCCGCACGCGGCGGCCCTCCTGCTCCACCAGGAGCAGACGCTCGCCCCGCCCGCGGCACTGCGTTCACGCGCCCTGCGGGCCACCCTGAGCCCCCGGCGTGATCCGGCGGCCACCGCGCCGCCCACCCTCACCCACGGCCCCGAGTCCCGCGGGCGCCGGCCCGCCGTACCGTCGGCACCCGTGATCGGGGTCTCCACCGGCTCCGCGGCCAGGCCCCGCCCCACCGGATCCTCGGCCCACTGGCCCCTCGCGGCACCGGCCGGCGAACGGCGGGGACCGTGAGGCCGTCGGGTTTCGGCCGGGTGGCGCGTAATACGCCGTCGCGGCCGAAAATGCCCAGCCATACGCTCGACGGCATGACTGCTGTGGATCAAATGACCGACAGCGAGACCCACTTGACTTCTGACATCCCACAACTCACTCGAGAAACGCTTGAGTTGGAACTTGAGTATCACTTGAGCGCGGTTGTCCCGTTCACGGACCCGTGGATAGCGTTTCAACCGCTTCAGGGCACCGGCCGGCTTGCGCCGCGGCAGGCCACGATGCCTGTCACGGACGAGCGGCGAGGGGAGGGCGCGCGGGTATGAGCACGACCGAAAGGGCGCCGCACAGTGCGCGCACCGAACCACCCAAGGGCGTGCGAGTCGCCGACTGGGTGGACGGGCGACTCGGGATCTACAATCTCCGTTTTCTGATCCGTAAGGCCTTTCCTGACCACTGGACGTTCATGTTCGGTGAGATCGCGCTCTACAGCTTCATCGTGCTGCTCCTCACCGGTGTCTGGCTCACGATGTTCTTCGACCCGAGCATGTCGGAGACGGCCTACCACGGATCGCACGAGGCGCTGCAGGGCATTCCGATGACCCGGGCCTACGAGTCCACGCTGCGCATCAGCTTCGACGTGCGCGGTGGTCTGTTCATCCGGCAGCTGCACCACTGGTCGGCGCTGGTCATGATCGCCACGCTCTGCATCCACATGCTGCGGCACTTCCTCACCGGCTCGTTCCGCAGGCCGCGTGAGATCAACTGGCTGATCGGCTTCGTGCTTCTGGTCGTGGTCACTCTGGAGGGCTTCATCGGGTACTCGCTCCCCGACGACCTGCTCTCCGGCACCGGCCTGCGCATCGCCGAAGGCGTCACGCTCGCCATCCCGGTGGTCGGCACCTACGCCACGATGTTCCTCTTCGGCGGCGAGTATCCGGGCACCGATGTCATTCCACGGTTCTACAGCCTGCACATCCTGCTGATGCCGGGCATCATCGTCGCCCTGGTCACCGTCCACCTGATCCTGGTCGTCGTGCACAAGCACACCCAGTTCCGAGGTCCGGGGCGCACCGAGAACAACGTCGTCGGTCATCCACTGATGCCGATCTACGTGGCCAAGGCGGGCGGGTTCTTCTTCCTCGTCTTCGGTGTGCTGTCGGTGATGGCGGCCATCGCGCAGATCAACCCCGTGTGGACCTACGGTCCCTATCGCTCCGACCAGATCTCCCAGGGTTCCCAGCCGGACTGGTACATGGGCTTCCTCGAAGGCGCCCTACGGGCCATGCCCGCCTGGGAGTTCGTGCTGCCGGGCGGCTACACGGTCAACATGGGCGTGCTGCTGCCGGCGGTCGTCCTGCCCACGATCATGATGGCCGTGGTCGCGCTGTGGCCGTTCCTGGAGGCCTGGGTCACCGGTGACAAACGCGAGCACCACCTTCTGGACCGGCCTCGCGAGCGTCCCACCCGTACCGCGTTCGCCGTCTCCTTCGTCGCGTTCTACCTGGTGCTGTTCTTCGGCGGCGCCAACGACATCCTGGCCGAGCGCTTCCATCTGTCCCTGAACGCGATCACCTGGTCCGTCCGGATCGGCATGTTCGTCGTCCCGGTGGTGACGTACATCGTCACCAAGCGGATCTGCCTGGCACTCCTGCTGCGCGACCGCGACAAGCTCCTGCACGGCCGTGAGACCGGACGGATCAAGCGGCTGCCGCACGGCGAGTTCGTCGAGGTGCACGAGCGTCTGGACCGCGAGCGGGAGTACTTCCTGCTGTCCCGTGAGATCCCCGAGGCTCTGCCGGCCCCCGCGACGCACGACGACGAGGGTGTGCCGAACCCGAACGTGCGCAAGCAGATGGTGCGCCACCGCATCAGCCGCTGGCTGCACGGCCCGCAGATCCCGCACCCGACCGTGCAGGAGATGCAGCACGCCGTGGAGCACCTCGGTCAGGCGCCGGGCCTGCCCTCGTCCAACGGGCACGGCTCGTCCAACGGGCACGCCTCGTCCAACGGGCATGCGGGCAACGGCAGTCGGGCCGCGGTCGAAGGACGGGAGTCCGACCAGGAAGTGCACTGACCCGGCGGCACCACGTACCGCACCGGGCCGGATACGGCGGCGCGGGTGATCAGGGGACGGTCACCCGCGCCGCCGTCGTTCCACCGCCGGCCGGCCACCCCGTCCGGCGGCCCCGCCGGAACAGCCACGGAGGCCCGATGAACCGCACGTCAAGGCAGAGGGACGCGTCCCCGGCCGAGTCCATCACCCGGGCTCGCACCGGCCTGTCCCAGGACCTGCGCGGCCGTCAGCGCCGCTATGTCACCGCGATGCTGGTGCGCACCGCCTGCGTGGTCGTGATGGCCCTCACCTGGAACCGCTGGCCCGTGGTCGCCTTCTGCGCCCTGGCCGGCGGGGTCGTCATCCCTTACGTCGCCGTCGTCGCTGCCCAGGCGGGCTGGCGTCAACAGCGGGGCGTACGGCCCGAGTTGGCGCGGCCCGTCGAGGAGCCCGCGGCCCGGGTCGTCCTCGAACCCACGCTGATCCTGCCGCCGGAGCCGGACCGGGCGGGCTGAGCCGCCCCGGCGGGGCGACTCACGCGGGGTCGTGGTCGTCCCCGGCCGCCGTCCCGGGTTTCGTGTGGAGGATCTCGCGGGCCTGTTCCGCGGCGCGCGCGATGCTCTCGGAGACGAAGTCGAGGAAGCGGGCGACGTTCTCCAGGCGCACGGCCGCCGGGGTGCCCGGGCCGAGCACGCCGACGCCCTCGCGTGCGATCTCGACGATCTGGGCGGTCGCGCGGGCGCTGGCCAGCATGGACTGGTACCAGATGTCGTCGTCGACGACATAGCGCTCGCGGCGGCGTTCGTCGCGCTCCCGGCGCACCATGCCCTGACTCTCCAGGAACGCGATCGCCTTGGACACGGACGCCGGGCTGATGTTGAGGCGCTCGACGAGTTCGGCGGCGGTCAGGCTGCCGCTGTCGGTGAGGGTGATGCACGTCATCACGCGCGACATCATCGGGGGCATGCCGGAGCCCGTCATGACGGCGTTGAACGTCTCCTCGTACGCGCGCACCGCCTCGGCGTCGCGCCCGTGAGCCTGTCGAGGCGCCTGCGGGTCCCGCAGCGCGGTCCGTCGGCGGCGGTGGGCGCGGCGCTCGGTGGCGCGGTGGGCGACCTCGGCGCGGTAGGCGGTGGGGCCGCCGTTGCGCATCACCTCGCGGGTGACCGTCGAGGTCGGACGGTCCAGGCGCCGGGCGATCTCGGCGTAGGCGAGGCCGTCGGCCAGCCCCAGCGCGATCTGCTGACGTTCCTGCTGGGTGAGTCTGCCTCCCGGCATCGCGGTCTCCTTTGTGCTGCGTGAGAGCTCCAGCATAGCGTTCACCTTCATTCCATTGCAACGACTCGACGCTTAACGTTGCGTTTTCTTCGAGAGTCACTGCAACGAAATATACGCTCTGAGCTGCGTTGATTCTCTAAGGACGCAACGAGCTTGTTGCCTAAGTCGTGAATGCAACGTAGCTTTTCGTTCATCGGAAACGACGAAGACAACGAGTCGCAGGAGACAACGATGCAGAAGTTCACCACCCCGGCCGCCATCACCACCGTCCTCGACATCCCCGCCGGACGCATCCAGCTGATCGCCGCCGACCGCACCGACACCACCGTCGAGGTCCGGCCCGCCGACTCCGCCAAGAGCCGGGACGTGAAGGCCGCCGAGCAGATCACGGTCACCCACACCGACGGTGTCGTGCGCATCGCGGCCCCGGACGCGAAGAAGCAGCTGTTCGGTCCCTCGGGTTCGGTCGAGGTCACCGTCCAGCTGCCCGCCGGCTCCCACGTCCGGGCCACCGCGGCCTGCGGTGAACTGCGCGGTGTCGGACGGCTCGGCGACGTCACCGTCGACAGTGCGCAGGGCCCGGTCAAGCTCGACGAGGCCGCCGGCGCCCGACTCACCCTCCAGGACGGGGACATCACCATCGGCCGCCTCGGTGGCGACGCCGAGATCAGCACCCAGAGGGGCGACCTGACGGTCACCGAGGCCCTGCAGGGCACCGTCACCCTGCGCACCCAGTCCGGCGACATCTCGGTCGGTGCCGCCCGCGGCGTCTCCGCGAGCCTCGACGCCGGCACCGGATACGGCCGGGTCGACAACTCCCTGAAGAACGACGGCGCCATCGAGCTCGCCCTGCACGCCACCACCGCCCACGGCGACATCACCGCCCGCAGTCTCTGACCACCGCCGACAGCGACCACCACGGTCCCCGACAAGGAGCACTCCTCATGACCAGCTTGGCCATCACGGCGAACGGTCTGCGCAAGTCCTACGGCGACAAGAGCGTCCTGGACGGCATCGACCTGCACATCCCGGCCGGCTCGGTGTTCGCGCTGCTCGGCCCGAACGGGGCGGGCAAGACCACCACCGTGCAGAT
>NZ_JBEAAJ010000028.1:0-17980 GCF_040446465.1 Streptomyces sp. RG80
TCTGCTCCGCAGGCGGCTCAAGGCGCTGCAGTACCGGCACTGCATCCTCGACGGATTCTTCGCCGAGACGGGCCTCGCTTTCGACAGACCGGACGGACCCTAATACGCCGAAGTCAGTAATCGCGTGGGAGAGTGCACCACACGAGTGCCCCGGCCCCCGCCGGCACCCAGACCGGCGGCATCCGCCTCCACAGGGAGGACGGCGCCGCGCTGTGGGCGTTCGGGGCGACGGAGACCAGGGGCAGGGTCGTCGAGTAGCTCAGGAGTCGTACGGGGCGACGCCCCGGACACCCTGACCGGCGTGGCCGGGGCGGTGTGACCTCAGCAGACGGACATGGTGTTGAAGTCGTACGTCGCCTCGTTCTTGAACACCCAGATGGCGTTGGGGTTGGCAGGGGCGCGGTACGTACCCACATTGGGTCCCGTGAATTTGACTTCGGCTCCGCCCGTCTGGTTGTTGAGCACGGAGAGCGCGTCGATGAAGTTCGAGAGCGACCGCGTACCGCACTTGTACAGGTGGAAGATGCTCTGTTTGCCGTCGCCCTGACCGACCGATACACAGGCGATCCCTGATGCCCGGGCGCAATTCTTGAGCCACGACTCAGCTTGCTCACCACCCGGTATGTCCCGCCATACCTGCTCACCCGGGTACATGGGAGAGATCCCCGGTGTCCACGCGGTGGCGGCGGCCTGGGCCGGTGCCTGCGCGGCCAGCGGAAGAAGGAGCGCGGCGATCAGCGTCGCGACCGTCGCAGCCGCTCGTTTTCTCAGTCCCATGGGGTCTCCTGTGTAGTCGTAACCGACGACTCGAACCGTAGGCCGCACCAGGGTCGTCGTGACCCTGACAGCTATCAGGGTGGGGGGCGCTCGGGGTGCGTCCGAGGCAGAGGCTGCGGAGCCCCCTTTTCGAGCCCTGGCGGCATGCTGTGGGGGCGTTCGACAGTGGAGTCGACCGACACCAGCCAGTCGATGCCGCCGGCCGCATCCGCCTGGGACTGGGCTGCCTGGCGCATCTGCTCGAACGTGCCGTCCAGGGCCCAACGGCGAAAGCGGGTGTGCAGCGTCTGCCACGGGCCGTACTGGTCGGGCACATCGCGCCAGTCCGTGCCCGTGCGGAACTTCCACACGATCCCGTTGAGCATCCTTCGGTCATCCAACCGCTTGCGGCCCCGCAATGACTCGGGCAGCAACGAGCGGGGACCCACGGGGAACATCGGCTAACGCCTCGGTAACACCGAGGTCAGCGTCTCGCCAGCTGGGCGCCGATCCGCATACGCGATCTTCCTAACTAGTGTGATGCGCCAGAAATCCTGAGGGTTAGTAAGTACCCTACCGACATGTCGCATTCGGGGCCTTCTGCTGTGGCGATCACGTTGTCCGAGGCCGAGCGCGCCGAGTTGGTGCGCCGGACGCACATGCCGCACCGGCGCTCGGCTGAGAAGGCCCGCATCATCCTGGCGTGCGCTGACGGCATGTCAAACGCGGGCGTCGCACGGCTCGTCGGTGTCCAGGCCAAGACGGTCGGCAAGTGGCGTCGGGCATTCGCCGCAGAGCGGATGGCCGGGCTCGAGGACGCCGGCTGGATCGGCCGGCCCAAGGCCGACCTCATCCTTGACGATGCTGAGCGCAGGCAGTTGCAGCAGTGGGCTCGGCAGGCCAAGACCGCCCAGTTCCTCGCGTTACGGGCCAAGATCGTGCTGCGCTGCGCGGAGGGCGGGACGAACCAGCAGGCCGCGGCCGACCTGGGCATCGACAGGTCGACCGTGGACCGCTGGCGGGCCCGGTTCATCGCACAGCGCCTCGATGGTCTGCAGGACGAGCCACGCTCGGGCCGGCCGCCCTCGATCCTCCTCGACCAGGTCGAGGAGGTCGTCGTGGCCACCCTGGAATCGCTCCCGGGCCAGGACACGCACTGGTCACGGGCCTCGATGGCCCAGCGCACCGGCCTGTCCAAGTCGACGATCGGACGAATCTGGAAGCGGTTCGACCTCAAGCCCCACCTGCAGGACTCCTTCAAGCTGTCCACCGATCCGCAGTTCGTCGCCAAAGTTGTCGACGTCGTCGGCTTGTACCACCACCCGCCCGAGAAGGCGGTTGTGCTCTGCGTGGACGAGAAGAGCCAGATCCAGGCACTGGACCGGTCCCAGCCGGTGCTGCCGATGATGCCGGGCATGCCCGAACGCCGCACCCACGACTACCTGCGGCACGGCATCACCAGCCTGTTCGCCGCCTTCAACATCGCCGACGGAACCGTCATATCGGCACTGCACCGCCGCCACCGGGCGATCGAGTTCAAGAAGTTCCTGATCCGGATCGACAAGGCAGTGCCCGCCGGGCTCGACGTGCACCTCGTCTGCGACAACTACGCCACCCACAACACCGCCGAGATCAGAACGTGGCTCGGCAAACACCCCCGCTTCCACGTCCATTTCACCCCCACCGGCTCCTCTTGGATGAACCAGGTGGAGCGGTGGTTCGGCCTGCTCACCGACAGGCTCATCCGCCGCGGCGTCCACACCTCCGTGAAGGCACTGGAGGAGGACATCACTGCGTGGATCGACACCTGGAACGAGAACCCGCGGCCCTTCACCTGGACCAAGACAGCCGACGAGATCCTCAACTCCCTCGCCGACTACCTCACCAAAATCGGAACCACCGGTCAGAAAACAGAGCAGAACTAACCCTCAGGATTTCTGGCGCATCACACTAACGATGGCCCCGAGTGGCGCTGTCTGGCCTTCCCTCAAACACGACCAAAGACCCGTCCCCCTCGAACCGCAGCACACGGGGCCGGGAAGCTTCCCGGGCTGATTCCGGCTCAGGATGAAGCTCTCCGTAGCGCTGATGGTAAAGATCAACCGCTTCGCGGAGCGAGCATCCTTGTGTCTCACGGATCGCCTTCACCGCGAGGATGGCGCGTCCCTCCCGAATGTCGCGATCCACGCTCTCCGGCAGTTCTGCCACAGGCCCTCCCCGGTTCGGCATCGCAGTAGAGCAACCGCGGCTCCCCCGGTCAACCGAGTTGAGATGACCGGCATCCGGCTGGGGCGTTCCGCGACGCCCGCCTCACCGCGCCACGAACGCGCTCGGCACGTGCGGGCGCGCGCCGAGCGGACCACGGCGGAACTCAAAAGGACACCGACGCCGCCTCAAGCGCGTCACACTCCAGCAGAGGGGGCGAGCTCGCATCAAGCGACGGCGGTTCCCTCGAGCTCGACCATCTGGCCGGGGATCGCAAGTCGCGTCACGCCGAGCATCGTGGTGGTCGGCGCCACTGCGGCGGCGCCCAACCGGGCCGCCAGCACGCCGTAGTGCGGGAAAAGAAGATCGACGTCGGTCGTGTAGACATTGAGCCGGACGAGGTTGGCGAGAGACATGCCGGCCTCGCCGAGTACGGCCTCCAGGTTGTCGATGCTCAGCGCCAACTGTGCCGCCATATCACCCTCATGCTGAGGCTTGCCGTCGCCGTTCATCGCGGTCTGCCCCGAGATGTACAGGGTCCGGGTGTGCCCGGAGACGACCTCACCCTGGTTGAATCCCATCTCCACCGACCACGTCACCGGGTTGACCGCCGTTCGCTCCACTGCCACATCAGCTCCATTCGATTCATGGGGAGTACGTACGTCCATCGGCTCGACAGTCGCTGCTTTCGACGTCGTGTGCTGAGGAGCCTGCCAACCAATCACGACACCCTTGGTCACGTATTTCGTTAGAGTTTTCGCATGCGCGCCGACCGGTTGGTCTCGCTGGTGTTGCTGCTGCGTCAGCGTGGTCAGTTGACAGCGGACACACTCGCCCGCGAGCTGGAGGTATCCACCCGCACTGTGCTGCGCGACATCGAGGCGCTGTCCGCCGCCGGTGTCCCGGTCTACGCCGAACGCGGCCGGCACGGCGGTTTCGCGTTGTCGCCCGGTTTCCGGACCGAGCTCACCGGACTGAATCGCGACGAGGCCCTCGCCCTGCTGGTCGCCGGATCGCGGCGCGGCGCGCAGGCGTTCGGCCTCGGCTCGGCGCTCGCTTCGGCCATGCTCAAGGTGGTCGACGCGCTCCCGGAAAGCTATCGGGACACCGCGGCCGGCGTGGCTGAACGATTGCTGATCGACCCCGAGGCCGACCTCCTCGCGCGTCGGCTGGTCCCCGAGGAGGTTCCTGACCCGGTAGCGGCCGAGGTCCGGAGCGCGGTGCTCGCCGGACGCAAGCTGCGCATCCATTACGCGGCGGTGGACCAGACCCCGAAATGGCGCACGGTGGACCCGATCGGCCTCGTCACCGTGCGCGACCAGGGCTACTTGCTGGCCACCCGGTCCGGCGCGGACCGCACCTACCGGCTGTCCCGCATTCTGGCCGCCGAGGAACTCTCCGAACCAGCACAGCGACCGGACCGAGTCGATCTGGACCGGGCCTGGCAGGAACGCAGCACACGGTTCCGGACCGGCGGCGACCAAGTCACCGTACAGGTACGGATGAACCCAGTCCGACGGGAGGACCTGGTGGGCACCGCGCTGGCCGTCCTCACCGAAGAAACCGACCCAGACGGCCGACTGCGGCTGAAGGTGACCTTCCAAGACTCCCGACACGCAGAATGGGCACTGTGGCAGCTCGCCACGGACGCGGAAGCCCTGTCCCCGCAGTCGCTCCGCACCTCCCTACGCAACCGCGCCGCCGCGATTGCCGCCAGCTACGGAAAATCCGGCTGAGACCGACTCAACGCCCTCTGAGCGACCGGGGTTGTGTCAACTCACCGGCTGATCTTGGTTGTTGAGGTTCAGCTGTTAGCCGGGTGAGTTGGCCTTCGAAGACGATGCGGAAGGGGGCCCTTGCCGGTCGGAGCGAAGCTCAGCAGCGCCAGAGCCGAGGATGCCGCGGGTGCCCCCGGCCGTGACTCTTCGTCAGGCCCTGCGCGTGGAACACCGGAGGGGGTCTGCTTGTGGCGTGCCCTGGTCCTGGTGTTCCACGCTCTTCCCTACGGCGTCGCGGGCTTCACACCTTCGAGCCGATCTGTCAGACGATCATCCACTGCTGGTTCGCGCTCGCGGTGCAGGTCGCCTGGTCCAGGGCCGCGCCGTTGGCGGTCGATGCCCCGGCGACTTCGAGGCACTTGCCGCTGTTGACGTTGGTGAAGCGGACGTAGCCGCCGATCACGGCCGTCCTCGTCCACAGTTGGTGGGAGGCGCCGGTGCAGGTCGACTGGACGGCGACCGCTCCGTCCGTGATGGCGGCCCCGGAGATCTGCAGGCATTTGCCGCTGTTGACGTTTACCAGCTCGTAGGCGGAGCCCACCGGGGTGGGGACCCACTGCTGGTTGGCGCCGGAGTTGCAGTTGCCGGAGTTCACCGCTGCCCCATCGGCCGTGCTCAGGGACCAGACGTCCGCGCACTTGGCGCTGTTGCGGTTGAGCAGGTGGTTGTTCGCGGCGCCCAGCGGACCGGCGATGACCGGCCAGCCGCCCGCGAAGCTCACCTGGCGGATGTCGAGGGTCTCCCGGCCGGAGTTGTCGCCGTCGTAGTAGTGGTAGGCGAGGAACTTGGACGTGCCGTCGTCGTAGGCGTCGGCACCGCCCGCAGCCACCTTGGGGTAGGCCCCGGTGAGTACGGTGGTTCCGCCGCCGGAAGCCATGTCGGTGCCGTTCTGGTCGAGGTACGGCCCCGTGATGCTGGTGGAACGGCCGACCACGGTGTAGTAGGTGCTGTTGACTCCGCTGCAGCACAGACCCTTGGAGCCGAAGAGGTAGTAGTAGCCGCCGTTGAGGATGATCGTGGGGTTCTCGATCTCGACGGCAATGTGCCAGAGGTTGTTGTCGCTGGTGGAGAGCTTGCCGGTGGACTGGTCCAGGACGTGCATGTACGTGCCGGAACCGGTCCAGGAACCCCAGGAGATGTAGAGCCGGCCGTCGGGGCCCCAGTCGACGTTGGGGTCGATCGGGTAGTTGACGTCCGTGACCATCCCCTGGTCTGTCCACGGGCCCTCGATGTTCGTGGCCGTGGCGAGGCCCATCACCGCGTAGTTCGTCCCCCAGAGCGAACCGGCGTAGTACAGGTGGTACTTGCCGTTGAAGTACTTGATGTCCGGGGCCCAGATGTTCGGAGGGGTCGAGCCCAGCTTGGCGGTGATCCAGGACGGGGTCGACGACCACACGTTGCCGACCTTGGTCCATCCGGAGGCCGCGGTGCCACCGCAGGCCTTGCGGATGGTGACGGATCCGCTGGGGTTGAGCGAGTCGTTCTCGAACCCGGTGGAGAAACCGTAGTAACAGCTGCCGACCTTGATGACACTCGGGTCGTGCATCCGGAGGTCGCCGCTGAGCGCCTGCGCCGGACCGGCGGTGACCAGGCCGAGAACGGTCAGCACGGCGACCGTGATCGCGGCGAGGACGGAACGCCCCGCGCGTCCGTGCCGCTCTCCGGTTGTTCGGGATCTGAGCATGCGAAACTCCTTTGTCCGCTGCGGTGTTGGCCCGGTAGTGGGGTGTGTCAGGCAGTGAGGGAACCGAGGTCCGCCCGCCGGGTGGTCGTCGTGCCGGTCTGCAGGACGGTCACGTCTCCGTCGGGCCACTCGATGCGTCCCGTGGCTCCGGTCGGCACGGTCGCCGCCACAGTGAGTTCGCTCCCGTCGAGCTCCCAATGGATCTCGACGCGCCCGTACGGCGACTCGTGGGCGGCGTGCGCCCAGGTGATGCCGCCGCCCGGTCGTGGGCGGAAGACGATGTCGCGGTAGCCGGGCCCGCTCGCGTCCAGTCCGGCGACCGTGCTGTGCAGCCACTGGGCGACGGCGCCGAGGGCGTAGTGGTTGAACGAGGTCATCTCGCCCGGGTTGACGGTGCCGTCGGGCAGCATGCTGTCCCAGCGCTCCCAGACGGTGGTGGCGTCATGCTTGAGCGCGTAGAGCCAGGACGGGCACTCCTGCTGCAGGAGCAGGGCGTACGCGGTGTCGTCGTGGCGGGTGGCGCTCAGCGCGGGTGCCACCAGCGGGGTGCCGATGAAGCCGGTCTGGATGGTGTGACCGCCCTCGGTGACCAGTTCGGCCAGACGTCGGCCGGCGACGGCCCGGGCTTCCGGGTCCGGGAGGAGGTCGAACTGGAGGGCTACGGCGTAGGCGGTCTGGGTGTCGCTGGTCATCAGGCCGCCGTGCAGGACGTACGCCTCGACGAACGCCTGCCGGACGCGTTGTGCGCGTGCCTCGTAGCGGTCCCGTTCGTCGCGGTGTCCGAGGACACCGGCTGTCCACGCCACATGGCGCAGGGACCAGGCGTAGTACGCCGTGGCGATGAGGTGGCGGTCGGTGCGACCGGCGCCAGGGTCGTCCGGGGGTGCGAACGGGTCCAGCCAGTCGCCGAGTTGGTAACCACGGCTCCACAGGCCCGACTCGTCGGCGAGTTCGGTGATGAGGTCGACCCACCGTCGTGCGCTGTTGTACTGGGCGGCGAGGAGTCCGGTGTCGCCGGAGGCCCGGTACAGATCCCAGGGAGTCAGCGCTACGACGTCGCCCCAGCCGGCGCCCGGTCTGGCCGGGGTCCACTGCTCGCCGCCGGGGATCTCGGGGACGTACCAGGGGACGGTCCCGTCGTCGTGCTGTTCCACGGCGACGTCGCGCAGCCAGGACGTGAGCATGCCGTGGCAGTCGTACAGGAAGGCGGCGGTGGGGGCGAAGATCTGGATGTCGCCGGTCCAGCCGAGCCGTTCGTCCCGTTGGGGGCAGTCGGTGGGGAGGTCGACGAAGTTGCCGCGCAGGCTCCACACCACGTTGCGGTGCAGGCGGTTGACCTGGTCGTCGGAGCAGGCGAACCAGCCGGTCCTCGCCATGTCCGTGTGGTGGACGCGGGCGACGATGGCGTGCTCCAGCAGGCCTTCGCCGCGCCAGCCGGTGATCTCGGCGTACCGGAATCCGTGGAGGGTGAAGCGCGGCTCCCAGGTCTCGGGGCCGCCGCCGCGCAGGGTGTACCGGTCGGTGGACGCGGCGCCGCGCAACGGGCGGACGCACAGCTCGCCGTCCTGGAGCACTTCGGCGTGGCGGATGACGACCGTGTGCCCGGCCGGACCGGACACCGTGAGGCGGATCCGGCCGACGAGGTTCTGCCCGAAGTCCACCAGCAGCCGGTCGGCGTCCAGCGCGGTCACCCGCACCGGGGTGGTCTCCTCGGTGCAGCGCACCGGGGGTCCGGTGGGCGCGACCAGGGTCGCCGGGTCCCGGGTGACGAGGTCCACCGGTGACCAGTGGCTGTCGTCGAATCCGGGGCTGGACCAGCCGGGCAGCTCCTCGCGGGCGTCGTACGTCTCGCCGTCCAGCAGCCCCGCGGACAGGATCGGCCCCCGGCCGGCCCGCCAGGAGGTGTCGCTGCCGATGATGGTGACACTGCCGTCACGGTGGACGATCTCCAGCTGGGCGAGGAGTGCGACCTGGTCGCCGTAGAGGTCGGCGTGGCCGCCGCCGAAGCCGAGGCGTCCCCGGAACCAGCCGTCGGCCAGCCAGGCGCCGATGGCGTTGGCGCCCGCGCGCAGGTGCTCGGTGACGTCGTGGGTCTGGTAGCGCAGCCGGTGGTGGTAGCTGGTCCATCCGGGTGCGAGGGCGTGGTCGCCCACCCGTCGGCCGTTGATCTCGATCTCGTACAGGCCGTGGGCGGTGACATACAGCCGGGCGCGCTCGATGTCCGCGGCGGCCGTGAACTCCTTCCGCAGCAAGGGGGGACGCCGCTCGACGCCGGTGTCCTGCGGCGAGACCGCCCGGGCCGTCCAGTCGCCGGGTGCCAGCAGGCCCGCTTCGATGTGCAGCGGTGGGCTCCAGTCGCCGGCCACCTCGTCGGCTCCGCGGACCCGCACCCGGATCGCGCACGCTTCGCGGGAGGTCAGGGGCTCCAGCGGCCAGGGAACCAGTACGGAGTCCTGGGAGGTCACCCAGTCCGTGCGACACGTCCCCTCGGCGCGCGTCGCCTCGATCTGGTAGGCGTGCTGTGTCCAGCCGGTCGGTGCCGTGGTCTTCCAGGAGAGCCGGGGCGAGGACTCGCCGATGCCGAACGGTTCCCGGTGGTGCTCCGCCGTCGGTGCGGCCACCGTGGGTATGGGCTCGTGGGTCATCCCTTCACCGCCCCGGCGGTCAGGCCCTTGATGATGCGCTGGTTGATGAGCAGGTACAGCACCAGGGCGCCGACGACGTTGATGCTGATCGCGGCGAACAGGGGGCCGAAGGCCGTCTCCCCGTACTGGCCGGTGAAGTTGAGCAGTCCCACCTGGATGGTGCGCAAGTCGTCGTCCGTGGTGAAGGTGAGGGAGATGAGCAGGTCGTTCCAGATGAAGAAGAACTGCACGAGCGCGACCGTGAAGACGGCGTTGCGGACGACGGGGAATCCGATCCGCCAGAACGCGGTGAGCATGCCGGCCCCGTCGAGGGTGGCCGCCTCGAACATCTCGCGAGGGACCGCCCGGAAGTAGGTGGCCATCATGAAGACGGTGAGCGGGAGGCCGACCGCGGTGTACGTGATGATCAGCGGCCACATCGTGCCGGACAGTCCGCTCTGGAAGTACACCCGGAACAACGGCAGCAGGATCATCTGGCTCGGCACCATGATGCCCAACAGGAAGACGAGGAGCACCTGGTGGCGTCCGCGCCAGATCATGACCTCCAGGGCGAAGCCGGCGGCGGTGCCCAGGACGATGATGAGCGCGAGCGAGGGCACGGTGGCCAGAAGGCTGTTGCGGACGTAGAGGGCGACATGCCCGGTCGTCCACGCGTCGGCGTAGTTCTGGAAGTCCCACTTCCCGGGCAGCGACCACGCGGGGTCGTTGACGAACTCCGACTGGGTCTTGAAGGAGCTGAGCAGCAGCCACAGCAGGGGCGTCAACTCGACGATCACCAGCAGGGCGACGAGCAGGTTGCGGGTCAGGCGGCGGCCGTACCCGGGCTTTCGGACTCTGGCCGGCCGTGTTTTGGGCGGGAGTTCACGCGGCGGGGCCGTCATGGTGTCAGTCATGGGGTTCAGCCCTTGGTCAGGTCGCGGCGCGAGAAGCGGAAGACGACGAGGGTGACGCCGAGGCAGACGACGGTGAGCAGCGAGGCGATCGTGCTGCCGTAGCCGTAGTCGCCGTAGGAGAAGGCGGTGCGGAACATGTAGAGGGTCAGGGGCGTCGTGTCGCTGCCCGGGCCACCGTCGGTCAGGGCGAGAACCGAGTCGAACACCTTGAGGGTGCCGTTGATGCTGAACACGATCGAGGACAGCAGCACGGGCGCGGACAGTGGCAGGACGATGTGCCGGACCAGCCGCCAGCCGGTGGCGCCGTCCAGCCGCGCCGACTCGAGCGTCTCGTCGGGGATGTCGAGGAGTCCGGCGAAGATGAGGACGCCGTAGAAGCCCATGGAGCGCCATACGTCCATGACGACGAGGACGGCGAAGGAGCCGCCGGCGCTCGCGAACCAGTCGCCGTGGTGCAGGCCGAGCCCTTCGAGGGCGACGTTGGCCAGGCCGTTCTGCGGGGCGACAGCGAAGAGCTTCTGGAACATCAGGGCCACGGCGACCGTCGGGAGGATCACCGGGAAGAACACCAGCGTACGGACGAGCGCGGACGACCTGCGCAGGACGAACACGTAGAGCAGCGCGAGCAGGTACCCGCAGAGCACCTGCCCGACGCTGACGGCGATCGCGTACTTGAAGGTGAACCACAGCGCCGAGTGGGCCTGCGGGTCGTGCCACAGTTTCTCGAAGTTGCCGAGGCCGCCGAAGGTGAAGCCCTCGATGACGTTGCCCTTGAAGAAGGTGTACCCGAGGGACCAGCCCATCGGTACCAGCATCACCAGGGTGTACACCAGCAGCGCCGGGCCGAGCAGGACGGCGATGGCACGGCGGTCTCCCAGAACTGAACGCATGACGGCTCTCTCACGAAGGGTTCGGTGCGGACGGCGATGGTGCGGCAGCGGTCAGCCGTTGTCGAGGTCGGTCTGGACCTTCTGCATGAAGTCCTTGGCGGAGAGGGACCCGGTGACGAGCGGCGCGGCGTTCGTCTGGCTGGTCTCCGTCGCCTTCGTGTTGAACAGCGCCTCGAACCACAGAGTGCTGGTCGTCGTCTTCGTGATGGTGTCCTGGACGGTCTGCGTCAGCGGCGGGAGGGTGCCGGTGTCGCCGTTGGGCTTGAACCCGGAGATGGTGCCCTGGTCCTTCAGTGAGGCTGCGCCGTAGTTCTTGGTGATGCACTTGAGCCAGTCGCCGACCTTGGCGTCGTAGGACTTGGCGGAGACGGCGACGGGGAGGCCGACGTTGGCGGGGATCTGGTCCGCGCTGCCCTTGCCGCCCACGACGGTCGGGAACGGCATGAAGCCGACGTTGTCCGCACCGATCTTGTTCTTGGTCTTGTCGTTGAAGTCGCCGAGCGCCCAGCTGCCCATGTAGAACATGGCGGCCTTACCGGTGAGGAACTGCTGCGTCGCGGTGTCGTAGTCGATCGAACCGACGCCCTTGCCGAAGTAGCCGGCCTTGCCCAGGTCGGCGATGGCCTGCGCGGCCTTCACATAGGCGGGATCGGTCAGCTTGGCCTTGCCGTCGGCGACCGCCTGGAGAGCGTCCGGGCCGAGATCGCGGTAGAGGTAACCGCTGACGAGGCGGGTGAGGGGCCAGCCGTCCTTGCCGTCGGCGGAGAACGCCGTGATGCCGGCGTCCTTGAACTTCTTGGCCGCTGCGACCAGTTGGTCGTAGGTCGTGGGGGCAGCGATGCCGTGGTCGGCGAAGAGCTTCTTGTTGTACCAGATGCCCTCGATGTTGAACTGGTAGGGCATGACGTTGAACTTGCCGTACAGGTTCTCGACGGTCTTGACCGCGGCCGGCTGGAGGTCGTCCCACACGCCGAGGTCCTTGAGCGTCTTCTCCAGGTCGAGGACCTGGCCCGCCTTGTCCAGGGTCTTGGTGAGCTGGGGGGTGCCGCCCGCCGCGAACTGCACCGGCAGCGCGTTCTGCCCGGCGAGCAGCTGCACCTTCTGGTCGACGTTGCCTATCGGAAGCGTCTGGATCTTCAGCGGCAGGGCCTTGTTCTGCGCCGCGCACGCACCCTTGCCCAGGGTGGTGAGCTCCTCCTGAACGATGTGGTTGTCGTCGTTGATGGTGAGGGTGAACGCCGTGGCGTCACCGCCCGAGCCGCTCCCGCCGCCGCAGGCACTCAGCAGCAGGCTGGAGGTGGCGGCGGTGGCGAGCAGGGCGATACGGCGGGTTCTGAGGGTCTTGTGCACGGGTGCTCCTCGGCACACAGAGCGTTGAAACGCTTCAATGGGGAGATGCGGGGAACCTATGACCCGTTTCAGCGCGTGTCAAGGAGTTGTCGGGGACGTTTCCGAACCGCGGCTGAGCGCTGAGGGTGGGGTGGGCGGCGGGGGTTGTCGGTGGGGCGGGGGGAGAAAGGGCTGGCCAGGCGGTGGGGGCGGTCGGCCGGGGCACGCCGAGACGGATGATCAGCGCGGTGTGGTGCTTTGGCGGATCAGCGCGGCGGTGGGCCAGACCTCGGTTCGCGAGCTCCCGGCAGCGCTCCGGTAGACGCGGCCAGCCGGGCGCGCCCGCGCAGACGATCAGCGCGACGCTGCACGGTGACGTGGACGATCAGCTCAGCAGCTGACAATCAGCTGGGCGCGCTGGCGCGGACGATCAACTCCGGTTCCAGGACGACCGTGGCATGCCGGTGCTGTTTGCCCGACGCCACCTCGTCCATCAGCAGCCGGATCGCCTCCTGGCCCATCATTCGGCCCGGCATGTCCACCGCGGTCAGGGGCACCGCAGCGGCGCCCGCCGCGCGGTTGTTCTCGCAACCGACGACCGCGACCTGGTCGGGCACCCGGATCCCCGCCACGGTATGCAGCTCGTGGATGATGGCGTTGGCCAGCTCGTCGGTGACGACGACCAGGCCGTCAGGCAGCTCGTCGGGCGCCCTCCGGGCCAGCTCCGCCCCGACCACATGCCCGTGGGACGTGGTCAGCCCGACGCTGTCGATCTCCTCCAGGGTGACGCCGGGACCCGCCTCCTCCACCGCCTCACGCACTCCCCTGCGCCGGTCGCGCACGGGCTGGTAGTCGTCGTGCGCGACCACGTACGCCAGCCGGGTGCGCCCGGTGTCGATGAGATGGCGGGCCGCCAGGTACCCCACGTGCTCGTTGTTGACCAGCACCGAACAGCAAGTGCCGGGCCGGGGGGCGTAGTTGAGCAGCACGACCTGGCGGCCGTGCGAACGGATGCGGGCAATGCCGGCCGTGGAGTCCTCCATCGGCGCCAGCAGCACGCCGGTCACCCGGGACTCGTCGAACAGATCCAGGTAGTCGTCCTGAAGCCGCATGTCGCACGCCGTGTTCGCCAGCAGCAGGTTCTGCCCGACGGCGCGGGCGGCGTCCTGCGCACCGTGCGCCATGTCGATGAACAGGGAGTTCTCGATGTCGGCGAGGACCATACCGATGCTCTTGGTCGACCCCGACACAAGGGACCTGGCCGCGTCGTTGCGCACGAAACCCAGCCGGCTGATGGCCTCCCGGACCCGCTCGGCCGTGGCAGGACTGACCTTCGCCGGGTGGTTGAGCACGTTGGAGACCGTGCCGACCGAGACGCCGGCGGCGTCGGCGACATCCTGCATGCTCGGACTGGCATGCCCCTGAACTGCTCGCGGACGGGCGGTTGCCACAGCGCTCCTCGACCTCCGGTCTCGTTCCAACCCGGGACCGCACGGCACCCACAGTGACCAGGCTGTCGCCGACAAGGCGCAGGATACATGACACGCGTTGAAACGCTCCAAACGCGGCGCGCGCCGACCTTCCGTCGGACCGAGCGTAGCGAGCGATAACAGCAGGTCAAAGCGCCACCAGATTCCCGCTTCCGCCGCGTACCCTCCGATCACCCCGCAGATCACCGGCGACTGCACAGCCTGCCTGGATTCCGGGCGATGGCGAGGTGAACCGCCCAATCGGCGCGTCAGGTCTTGACGACCGACCGGTGCGTGCACTCTTCCCACCGACGGCCTGATTGAAGCGCATCAATCAGCACGAGGCGGCGACCATCGCGGCCGCGTCCGCAATGGGGCCGGGCGTCCTGACGTTGGTCGTCGGTCAGGTCTTGGTCCGCGCCCGCCGGCGACGGCCTCGCGGCCGTCCAGACCGGCGGACGGGTCGACTCACGCAGGGGCGCCGAGCGGCGGGTGCTCGAGTACGCGGGGCTTGTACTCGACCAGCTGGATGCGGCCGTCGAAGGTGCGGTGCTCGGTCATCTCGAGGGCGACGTCCGGGTAGCCGTCGTAGATGCGTTCCTGACCTGTGGCTCCGGTGATCACCGGGAACATCACGACCCGGAAGCGGTCGACGAGACCGGCACGCAGCAGGGACCGGCACAGGCTGAGGCTGCCGATCGTGCTCAGGAGCCCCGAGCCACTCGACTTCATCTCGCGGACGGTCTCGACGGCGTCGTCGCGGATGAGGGTGGAGTTGGCCCAGTTCAGTGGCCCCTTGAGGGAGGAGGAGAACACCACCTTCGACGCCTGCGTGAGCTCGTCGACGGACGCCTCTTCCTCGGGCCTGAACTCGTCTTGGCCACCCGGAATCTCGCCTGCGGCGAAGCCCGACATCAGGCGGTATGTGTTCGCTCCCATCAGGTAGGTGACCTCGGGCTGCTCGCCGAGCCACGCGAGATACTCCGGGCCCTCGAGACCCCAGAACCCGGGCCATCCCTCGCCCGATGCGTAGCCGTCGAGGGAGGTGATGAAGTCGACGAGAAGCTCCGACATGGCAGTGTCCCTTCGTAGGTGTCACGAGCTTGGACCGGCCGGGAGCCGGAAACTCATCGGCCACGCTGTGGGGTAACGAGAAAACCCAGAACGCTGGAGCGGAGCACGTAGGCGAGCGGCACTCCTTTGCGCAGTGCCTCCACCGCCCCTCTCCGGCAGGAAGAGCGCGGAAGCTCCACACCCGGTGCTGGTCCAGAGTGCGCAGCCCAGCTCATTCAGCGGAAGGGACCATCGGTCTCGAAGGCGTGGGCTGCGAAGCGCTTGCCCATTCGACGGTATGCGGCGGCGGTGGGGTGAAGGCCGTCGGCGAGGTCCTCCGTCTCGTCCGGACCGAGCAGCTCGCGTCCGTCCAGATAGTGGAGGTGGGGATCGGACGCCTGTCGTGCCGCAGCGATCCGAGCCAGCTCGGCACGGACCACCGCCAACGACAATGCGCCGCCGGCCACGTCGGCCGGGTCGCCCAGGGCAGCGAGCCTGCCGTCCGGGCCGGTCGTGGTCGGGCCGGGGGTCTCCTCCAGGGCCGGACAGCTCACCGGAGAGATCAACAGCAGCGGGATGTCCGGGTGTCCATCCCGGATGGTGTCGAGGAATCCGTGTACCGCCGGGCCGAATGTCCGCAGCCGGAAGGCGGACAGGCTCACGATGTTGATGCCCACCTTGAGGCTGATCAGATCGGCGGGCATGTCGCGGATCGTCCGGGCGACATAGGGATCCAACAGCGCGTTGCCCGCCAGGCTGAGGTTGATCACCTCCACTGCTCCGAGCGCGGCCGCTACCACCGGCCAGGTCCCGGTCGGACCGTCTGCCTCGATGCAGTGGCTGATGGAACTGCCGTAGTGGACCCATCGGCGCCGCCCGTCCGGCAGCGGTGCCAGCACGTCGCCGTCAGCGCGCAGTGCCACCAGTTCCGTCGGCGTCTGCTGCGGCAGCCACAACTCGACGTCCTTCATGCCGGCCGGCAGCCCGGCGAACCGTACGGTCCCTGGCTTGCCCGGGATGAGTCGCTGTACGGCCGTGGGGCCCGCCATCCGCAGCACGTTGCCCACCGGCGCCTGCTGACGCCCGGCCAAGGCGCCGTCCACCAGCAACTCCAGCATCCCGGTCGGGCGAGGATGGGGGTCGGAATCGAGCTGGCCGGTGAAGGTGAGTACGTCAAACTCCAATGCGCGCGCATCGGTGCGGAACACCAGCCGTACGCCCGAAGGCATCACGGTCACCCCGTAGACCGACGGGTCCTGATACTGCTCCTTGGTCCACGCGGGCAACCGGCGCGGCATCACCCCGGTCTGTGTGGTCTCCACGTCCAGGGCGCCCCGTAACTCCACCGGCCCGCCCACCAGTGGCACCTCCCGCATCACCACCGTCACCGCCCCTGTCCCAGGTCGATGGGGTCCGAAGACGCCATCGGCCCGGAGCCTTCGTGGCTCATCGACGCCCGCCGCACTCCCAGTCGTGGACCTCGATATCCGCGTACCGGTCCGGACTCAGAACGGCTCGTGCCGTGTCCGGATCCGGGGCCCTGAGCAGCACCGCCGTACCCAGCCAGGTGTCGCCGTCGTCGGACAGCAGCGGCCCGTACGCGACCAGCTCGTCCCGGTCGAGCGGCGGGGCCACGTCAGGGGCCGGGCCCTCGCCGAGGCCGAGCACCAGGTACCGGTTGCCACCGGTCAGGCCACCGGGGAAATCCCACATGGTGCGCCCCAGCACGTTGTGCCATCGGCGCAGCAGCACGTCCCGGTAGGCGCCGGCCTGGTAGTTGGGCTCGTCGAAGGCGAACGCGCGGGCGGCGGCGGGATCGGGCAGGTCGACGATGTGCACGCTGCCGGTGGGTGTTTCACCGTCATCGGCGAAGGTCGGGCCGCGGGCGATCAGTTCCTTCGCGTACCGATCCATGTAGGACCAGTGCTCCTCCAGCAACTCCTCGCGTAGCGCGAGGGAGCCGGGCCGATCACGGTGGTAGCAGAAGAACTCCATGGCCATGGACCCTTCCCTACCCAAGGCGCCATCTCAACTGCTTTCGATGACGATGACCTCTCGGGTCGTCACCGAGGCGGCCGAAGGCGGCCCTGTCAGGCGCCGTCTTGCTGTGAGAACCGGAGTGAGAGTGAGCGAAGCACATCGGTCGTCGACGTCTCGGGGCGCCCTCCGTCGTGTACCTCGCCCAGGTGGACGAAGGCGTAGGAGAAACAGTTGGAGAGCGTCACGATGGCAGGTCCAAGAGCCCTCACGATGATGTCCGCGGCCTCTTGGGGAGTCGCGTCCGCCGGGAGGCGGATCTCAGGGAGGGTTTCGGCGAGGAGGCCGGAGATCGCGCCGGTGAGTGCGACTTCGGCGTCAGGGTTCTCGGTTACCTGTCGCCTTATCTCCATGGCCTCGGTCAGGATGCCGATGACGCGTCGCATGATCTCGGATTGCTGCATGCGAGGAGCCTAGGTGCCGGTGGCCGGTTCCTGGCAACGACGCTCCCAGGGCTGCCCAGTTGGGCGGCGAGCCGATCCGGAGCGGCGGGGTCGGGGCGGCCCCGCTCCAGCCCCAGCCCCAGCCCCAGCCCCAGCCCCTGACAACTGTCAGGGACCGCTGCGCGATTCGCCTTCCTAGGCTTGCGGTGCGCGATGCCCTGTCAGCCCTGCCGCGAGGAGCATGATGTCCCTGTTCACGCGTATGGCCGCCACGCTGAGCGTGGCCGCTTCGTTCATCGGCCTCGTCGGACTCGCACCGCAGGCATCAGCGGCGGAGCCGTCGGACGGCACGCACTGCGCCGTGGTGGTGGAGCGGGTGAAGCCCGGTGAGAAGTTCTCCCGGGTGAAGAGCCGGACCTGTTCCGACACCGGGACCGCCGCGGCCGCCCTCAGCGGCCGCACCCTGCTCGTGACCTGGTACGAGCACGCCGAGTACGGCGGCGCCAGCACCGACGTGTACGGGGACTACGGCCCCTGCGACGCGGCCGGCTACGTCCTGACCGCGGGCGTGTGGTGGCGTGACCAGATCTCCTCGTTCATCACCTACAACAACTGCGACGGCCAGCAGGCCGTCCTCAACAACGGCGGCGCCGTCTACTACTACGGGTTCGGCACGCCGAACGTCGGCGGCCAAGCGAACGACAACATCGGTTGGCTCAAGGTGTGGGACGCCCTTTACTGACTTCGGCGTATTAGGGTCCGTCCGGTCTGTCGAAAGCGAGGCCCGTCTCGGCGAAGAATCCGTCGAGGATGCAGTGCCGGTACTGCAGCGCCTTGAGCCGCCTGCGGAGCAGAGTC
>NZ_JBEAAJ010000029.1:0-6499 GCF_040446465.1 Streptomyces sp. RG80
ACTCTGCTCCGCAGGCGGCTCAAGGCGCTGCAGTACCGGCACTGCATCCTCGACGGATTCTTCGCCGAGACGGGCCTCGCTTTCGACAGACCGGACGGACCCTAATACGCCGAAGTCAGTAATGCCGCACTCGACCGCATGGCGCTCGCGGTAGTCGACCGGGTCGAACTTCGGCGGCCGACCGCCGCGGGAGCCGCGCTGCTTGCGGTGACGCGGCCGGCCGGCCTTGTCCCGGATGGTGCAGTGGATGCCTCGTCTACGCAGGTAGGTCCGGCGGTGGTATCGCTCGGCTTGCAGGATGCGCACGATGCCGACCGCCGCGGCGACGAGAACGGCGCGCGAGATCTTCGACGCTGTGGGCAAGGGAGTCTCCTGGTGTGGAAGGGAGCGGGGCGCCCGGCCCGGCTGTCCCTGCCCACGCGCCAGGGGTTTCCGCGAGGCGGGTCATCGCGCGGAATGGCTTCGCGGAGTCTGTGGACGTACTTCTTCACGACGCTCTCGCCGCCGGCGTAGCCGCGCTCGCGGAGTTCCTCGAACAGGTGACGCGCGACGGTGCTGCCCTCGGTCCACCTCTGGTGCAGGTAGGGCTTGTAGGGGTCGAGGATGCTGGTGCGGCCCGTCCACTGTCCGATCAGGAGTTCGTCCGCGGTGGCCGCGTGGGCGAGGCGGCGGACGGTGTTGCGCGCCAGGCCGAGCCGACGGGCGATCGGCCGCAGCCCGATGCCTTCGTCGAGCAGGGCATGGACGGCCGCGTGTTGCTCGCGCACTCGATCGGACAGGCGGCCTGACTGTCGTGGCCCGCCTGGGCAACGCGGCTCAAGCTCCGTGGCGTCCAGGGGCGCCGCGGTGCGGATCGGGGCGTTTGCTCGGGCTCGCGTAGCAGGGCCCGGTGCTGGATGACCGTCTTCTCGACGGCTTCAACGAGGTTCTTCCAGATGTGCCAGCGGTCGGCGACATGGATTGCGTGCGGGGCGCCGATCCGTCCGGCCTAGGTGTAGGCGACGGAGCGGTCGCGGCAGATCACCTCGATGCCCGGATGGTGGACCAGCCACTGGGACACCGTCGATCTGGCCCGGTCGGGCAGCAGTTCGACCGGTTGGTGCGTCTCGATGTCGATCAGGATCGTGCCGTAGTTGTGCCCCTTGCGCAGAGCGAACTCATCGATTCAGAGGACCCGCGACGTGTGTGCCTGGGGTTCCGGCAGGCGGCGTAACAGCCGCAGCAGCGTCGACCGGCTCGCCCGGACTGCGAGCGTGTGTGCCGGCCGGGAGCCGGCACGGCCCGCCAGCACCACTACCAGTTCGCTCAGGCACTGTCTGCAGAGCGGCACTTCGTCTGCCGTGCCGGAACGTCAGCCCGTCGACCTGCTCGGCGAACGTCGCCTGCGGACATGCGCGCCCTGGGATTTATGGCGGCGAGGGCCTTCCGGCGGCACCTCCGAGATATTACGTCGAAACGGATATCCTGCCGACTGCGCCAGGATCCAAACGGCCCGCCAGTGGACGATTGATATTCGGGGCCAGGGGCGAAGTCTGGTATACGGGGCATTATAAGGATGGATTCGTGCAACTTCGAGGGGCGAACTGTGGATGCTGAATCGTCGAAGCCTCCGAGGCTGTGGGTCGACATGGTCGCTGAACTGCCGCAACTGAAGTCAAGGCCGTTCCTCGTAGAGGATTCGGAATTGGTCGCGCGATTGGTTGCAGAGCTTGGATTTCGCGTGATCCAGGTCCACCTTCCGCTGGGAATAGAGAATGCGGAAGAGGCCGTACTGGTGCAATTGACCGCGGAGCTTGGATTCTCGGATCTGGGGGCCGGGAGCTGGGCAGCCTTCGAAGATCGCCTATGGGATCTCCTTACGGCGGAAGGCGAGCCGCCGGTCGCCATCTTCCTGGAAGGGCTTGATCGACTGCCGTCCTCTGACCTTCATGGCTTCGTAAGGATCGTGCACAACCTCTTGTCTATGACGGAGGGGGTCGGGCTGGCTGACTCATCGGCGGACCTGCAAGTCGAGTATTTCTTTGTCGGCACATGGAGTGCTCGTGATGTTCGTGCGAGCAAATAGACGGGGCTGGCGCCTGTCTTGTTGAGGTCGTTATGCCGTCACCTGACGGCAGTAGTTGACGGCAGTAGTTGACGGCAGTAGTTGACGGCAGCGGCGGCGGCGGACGCCAGGGCGTCCGCCGCCGCTGCCGTACGTGTGTCAGGGGCAGTTGAGGGCGTGGTCGAGGATGTCGATAGCGTCCGTCTGGTGGAGATGGGTGTGCCCGTGGACGCGGCAGCCCAGCCAAGATAGGCACCCGTCCAGGTCCACGCCGAACCCCCTGCGCCCGCTCGTACAGGTTGTGTCGGCGACGCTTGAAAGTGAACCAGTCCCGGCACCTGAGTTCGCCACTGGTTCACTTTTTCAGCCCTTGCCGACGCCCGCACTCACCTATGCCCGGGTTTCGGCCGCTCCTGCCACCGAGCCCCCGGCGCACGGGTCTTGCTGGGCGGCTTGGGGGACGCAGGAAGCGCGGCACCTGAATTCCGGGCGCGAGTCGGCGAGTGCGGGCCGATCAGGTCCAGATCTACGTCGCCTTCGACGAGCCGCCGGCTCTTCGGCCTCGTCCACAGAACGCCTGAGGCACAGCCGCTGGAAGAGGGCGCGGACCAGGGCGATCGCTCCTGCTGCAGCGCAGCCGCCGAAGAACTCGGCGGCTGCGTCCTCCCACAGCCTCATGACTCCTGCTTCCGTCCGGAAAGCCACAGGCCATTGCTCTGCTCGCGCCGCCGCTCCTGCTCTTTGATCAGCCGTAGCACCTTGCGGCGCACCTGGTCACCGACGGCCTGGGGGTTGCCGACCAGACTGACCATGGCGGCCTCGGTCCAGGTCGTCGCTTCGCCCGCAGCGCGGGCGAGCACGAGACGTCGCTCCAGTGGCGTGAGAGACCGCAGCAGGGCCCCGATTCGTTGATCGTCGATCGCCCAGTGGGCGAGGTCCAGATGGGGGCTTGCCTGTGCCGCCAAGAGGTCGAGTAGGCAGTAGCCGTCTCCCAGGTCGGCGTCGAGCGACAGAACCCGACCGTGCCGCGTACGCCGTCGCCACAGGGGTGTCGACTGCCGGTGAAAGGTGCGGGCCTCGGCGCGCAGCACGCTGATGGCCTGAGGGGTGAGCTCCTGCTGATGCGTCAGTGGGTCGGGCCAGTTGCCGAGGAGCGCGGTGTAGACGGCTTCGCTCCACTGCGGGCTCTGCGGTAAGTGCAGTACACGTGAGGTGACGTCCTGAATCCACCAAGGCCGATCTTCCAGGATGCCCTCGCGAGCGTTCAGTAGCCGGATCAGATCTGGCGCGCCCTTTTCGGTCGCACCGTGGGGCGGTTCGACGGCGTCGAAGCTGTAGACCGTGCGTCCATCAACGGCATATCGCTTGACGTTCGTCACGAGGTGTTCTGGGCGGAGGGCGAACAGGGAAGCGTCGGCATCGTTTACCGTCAGCCGCAGCGTGCCGTCCGCTTCAGCGCTGACGGGCAGGAACCTGGTTGGCGCTGTATCAGTGCGGAGCCCGACGCGCTTTGCGTCGATGCGGCCGCGGCCTCCGCGGACGTAGGCGGTCTCTGTATACCAGCGCTGTATCAATGACAGCTGGTCGCAAAGCTGATCCCACCACTCTCGCTCGGGGTCAGTGAGTCCCACAGGTGTTGCCCTTTCTGATTGAACGGGAGCTTCACTATTCGGTCCCGAGAGAGGGGCCGAGCGGCAAAGAATCTTGGGCGACGCCCTGTGATCTGCAGCACACCCGCTGTTCGGCCTGGTCAGGCAGCCATGCGCCTCAACGCCGAGTGGCTGGACAAAGTTGAGGCGCGCGGGCCAGCTTCGGCTCAACCCCTGACGGGTGGAACTGGTCGGCGGGACACCATACGGCCTGCCATGTGACGTGTTGGCGAGGGTGGTGTAGCGAGGGCGTGCCGGATGGCCGTGTGCAGCGTGGTGGTGCGGCCGGTGTACGAGAGCTGGTCGTGTGCGTCGTAGCGTTCCAACAGCGCGGTGGTGGGTGCCTGGAGGCTGCCGGTGACCTCGCCGACGAGGGCCTCCGTGGTCTGCGGGCCTGCTGGCGAAGAGGCCGCATTCGATCGATGAACTATTCGCGCAGCGGTCCGTGGCAGATGGTGCGTAAGGCCCGTCGTATCGCTGATGCGGGAGCGGCGGGCGAGCCTTCCTGGGCTGTTGTCCAGGGGAGCTGGTCATCCGGCCTTTGGTGCGCCGTAGGAGAACCTGTATCCGGCGAAGTCGGCGAGATGGACGTAGCCGATGCGCTGGTAGAGGGCGTTGCTTGTGGGGTTGTCCGGGTCTGTGAACAGGACGACGTCCCTCGCCCCTGCGGTCTGTGCGGCCTTGCTCGCCGCGGCCGTCACGGCTGCGGCGTAGCCGCGGCCGCGGAGGCGGGCCGGGGTGTAGACGGGATCCACCCGGACCATGCCGCCGATGACCGAGGTCGAGGCCGCCATCGAGACGGGGATGCCCTCTCGGGTCTCCCAGAACATGAAGTGCCTGTCGCCGAAACGCGAGTCGTCCCAGGAGCCGGCGTCGATCAAGTCGATGGAACTCTGCTCCCCGACGTCGACGCAGAACTCACGGCACCAGCGCACGACTTGGGCACGGTCCTGACGGCCCGTGAGGCGGCCCTGGCCCTCCGGGCGCGGCTGCGGCGGGGTGAGCGTGCCGAGACGGTAGAGATGCGTCTTCCAGAAAAGTGCCGGCGCCGCGCCCGTGTGTTTGTGCCATGACTCGGAGAAGGCGCCGGCGGTGTCGTGCTCCGCGATGACATGGGCGGGTGAGTGACCCAGGCTGGCCAGGTGTGCAGCGAGGGTGTCGGTCTGCGCGGCAGAGAGTGGAGTGAGGCCCAGACGTCCGAGGGGGGTGAGATAGAAGATCGCGCGAACCTCACCCTGTGACTCTAGTCGGCCGAAAATGGCGGCTTCGTCGTCGGACTGGGCCGCCCTGTGTGCCCGCAGCTTCTCGATGTCCGTCAGCGGCGTGTTATGCAGGGCAGCGCGCGAGCGCAGGAAGTGCCCAGCTCGGGCAAGGAAGGTGTCGACGTCCTGGGTGAGGTGCCAGTCATCCGGATGCATGTCTCATGTTCCCGGACGACCTCGACCCGGGGCCGCTCCTGCAACTGCTTTCAGTCACGTCCCGTCCTATGGTTTGGTGCGGGACGAGACGTGGCCAGGCAGTCGGACCGGTTCTCGCTGGCGATGGCTGCGACGCGTTCTGCGGTTCTCGGCTGGATGCCGATCAGGTCGGAGAGCATGACGGGTGGCAGGTCGGCGAGCGCTTGCATGATGGCCGTGTTCCGGGCTGCGCGGGCGGGCAGGCTGTAGCGCTTGAGTTTGGCGGACAGTCCCGCAGGGTTGCGGGGCGCCCCCCGGGGCGGGGTGCCCCTGTGGGTTTGGTCGAGCGCGAGGATTGATACTGGGCTGTGGGCGTCTGTGTGGGGGATCGATGGCTACGTGGGCAGAGCTCGGGTGGGGTCTGGTGTTCGGTGCCGCCATGTTGGTGGTGGCGTTTAACTATCGTGATGCGGCGTGGCGGATCCATGGCTTCATGTCGAACACAGTGGGGGTCAATCGGTTCCTCACGCCGACGATGGTCAGGTTCGTTTGTGGTGTTCTGGCCACCGCTTCGCTGGTCAGCGCCGTGTTCGGTCTGCCCGTCTGAGTGACTGGTGAGGATCGGCTGAATGTTCATGTCCCGGTGGCCGGCTGGGGTTCGTAGAAGGTGCCGTCGCGGAGCATCGCGAAGGGACGCCGGCTCTGCGTCGGGCGAGGCAGAGCAGGGCCTGGGTGTGGTGCTTGCCCTGGGCGATCTTCTGGTTGTAGTAGGCCCGCGATGCCGGGTCGCTCAGGGTGGCGACCGCCGAGAGGAAGGTGCCCGTTTGAGCTGTTTGTTTCCTCGCCGGGAGGGCTGTTCGCCACGGATCGAGGAGATCGAGTTCCGGGTTGCCGGGGCGAGACCCGCATAGGCTGAGAGGTGGCCCGCGGTCGGGAAGGTGCTGTCGACGCCGACCTCGATCAGGATGCGGGCTCCGGTCCTGACGCCGACTCCTGGCATCGACGAGGACTTCCGGCTCGGACGAGCCGGTACTCGAGTCCTTCATCAGCGGCCTGTCGATGCCTGCGGACCCGGTGAGTGACACCACGCCCCAGATCAAGAGCAGGAGGGGGAAGTCATGCCAGGCCCGAAGGGCGGAGACCCCGTTGCGGAGCCACGAAAACGGTAACGGGTGGCGGGGAAGTGTTCACCCCCCGATGGCCGGTGCTCCGCGGGTGCGGGGGCCGGCCATCGGGGTGGGCGTCAGCTGGTGGCGCCGGTGTGCAGGGCCTTCGCGTGCAGGGTCTTCCAGAGCCTGCCGGCGCCCGGCATCACGCAGAAGGCGAGCAGCGCGATGGACGCCAGGGTGAAGGGGAGCGGGCGGGCCCGCTTGTTCCGGGTCGCGAACCGGTCGGCGACGGTCGGGGAG